>NZ_QEOL01000015.1 GCF_003096715.1 Paraburkholderia silvatlantica | reverse complement strand
TGAGCGGCTTTCTTTGCCTACTTTCTTTGCCGCCGCAAAGAAAGTAGGTGCCGCCCCGCACAGGGGCAACGCCCGCGTCCCGACGCGAATTCAAGGAAAGGCCAAAAAACAGCAATGAGTGGCGATCAAGCGGTGCTACCCCGCTTCCTGAGCCGAGCAACAACACCATCGAGCACACGCTCGACCGCCTCGACATACTGCTGCTTCCCAAACCGCTCCCGCGCGGTAGCAAGCCCATGCGCGGCAAGCGCCTCGCGCAAAGAAGCATCATCGTGCAACCTGGCGATCGTAGCAGCCAGCTCCTTCGCATCGCCCGGCGTACAGAGCAGCCCGCTCTTGCCGTGCTCGACGATCTCCGTCACACCGCCATCGCGCGAAGCAACCACAGGCCGCTGCGCCAGCATCCCCTCAACGACCACACGCCCAAACGGCTCAGGCGTAATGGACGTATGCGCGATCACGTCGACAGCACGCATGCACGCCGCAATGTCATGCCGGAAGCCCAGAAAATGCACCCGCTCCTGCAACCCGTTCGCTTCGACAAACGCACGCAACTCAGCAGCATAGGCATCCTCGCCAAATAGCGGCGCCCCCACAAAAACCGCATGCGCCCGCGGCTCGTCGAGCAACGCTTCAAGCAACACATGCTGGCCTTTCCAGCGCGCGAGCCGGCTAAACGCACCCACGAGGAATGCGTCCCCGGGCAACCCGATCTGAGCCCGCAATTGCGCCTGCGGCACACGCGCAAGCGCACGGAACGGCGCTTCATCCACACCGTTGTGCACGACATCGATGCGCTTCGTGTCGAATCGAGTGAGCTGCGCGAACACCTTCGCCGATGCATGCGAATTGGCGATCACATGCGCGAGTCCCAGCTTCGCGCAACCCTTGATCACGGCGCGCTGCACGCGCCCAAAATGCGCGTCGCTCACGATGTCGCGCAAATGCCAGACCACCGGCTTGCGCGCAAGCTTGCCCGCGAGCACGCCGATCACCATCGCACGCTGCGTGTTGGCGTAAAGCACGTCGGCTTCGCGCGCGCGGCGGCGCGTCTCGCGCACGAGCGCGGCAATGCCCGCTAGCACGCCCAGTCGCGGTGCCGTGCCGCCATCGCGGCGCACGTTGCTCAAAGCGCCCGAATCGAGCACCTCCACGCGCGCGCCGGCTTTGTCGAGCGCCTCCCTGAAGGGTCCGTCGTTGAAGAGCAGCACGTCGATACGCGAGCGCAATCCCTTCACCACTTCCAGCAGCGACAGCTCGGCGCCGCCCAGCACGCCACTCTGGTCGATGGCGAGCACGCGCGGCGCTGGCGTTGCGTCGGCTTCGATCTCGAACGGTGCCGCACCGTGTGCCGAGCCCGCCTGCGCAATCGCCGGCACCGCCGTCGCCACACGCGCGAAAAATTGCTCGCGGAAATGCCGCGAAGAAAAACGCTCGGCGTTCGCGCGGCAATCCTCGGCGCGGAATCGGCCAGGATCGCTTTCGAACGATTCGACGGCCTCGATGATCGCGTCCGCCTTTTGCTCGTCGAAGAACAGGCCCGTGGGGCGCGAACCGGTGTCACGCACCGTTTCGAGTGCGCCGCCCTTGCCAAATGCAATCACGGGTGTGCCGCAAGCCTGCGCCTCGACCACCGAAATGCCGAAGTCTTCTTCCGCTGCGAACACGAACGCCCTGGCGCGCCTCATGCGGTCGTGCAGGACGGCGAACGGCTGATAACCCAGCACTTCCACGTTGGGCGTCGCCTTCGCGCGTACCTTGTTCATGTCGGGGCCGTCGCCGATCACCACGAGGCGCCGCTCGGGCATGCGTGCGAACGCCTCGACGATCAGGTCGATCTTCTTGTACGGCACGAGCCGCGAGGCGGTCAAATAGAAGTCTTCTTTCGTGGTTTCCAGCTCGAACGCGTCGATATCCACGGGCGGATAGACCACTTCCGCCTGGCGCTGATACACCTTCTGAATGCGTCGGGCGATGAACTCCGAGTTGGCGACGAACTGGTCCACCGAATTCGCCGTGCGCACGTCCCAGTTGCGGATGTAGTGCAGGATCAGGCGCGCGAGCATCGACTTCGGCCCGCGCGTGAGGCTCGACTCCTGCAGGTACTGGTGCTGGAGGTCCCATGCATAACGGATCGGCGAATGCACGTAGCTGATATGGAACTGGTCCGGTCCCGTGAGCACGCCCTTGGCCACCGCGTGGCTGCTGGAAATCACCACGTCGTAGCCCGACACGTCGAGCTGCTCGATCGCGAGCGGCATGAACGGCAGGTACGCGCGATAACGCTTGCGCGCGCCAGGCAGCCGCTGGATGAACGAGGTCGTGGCGCGCTTGCCGCGCAGGAACGTGCGGTCCTTCGAATCGACGAAGTCGACGACCGAGAACAGGTCCGCATCCGGAAAGCAGGCAAGGATCTGCTCGAGCACGCGCTCCGCGCCCGCATAGGTCACGAGCCAGTCGTGCACGACGGCCACGCGCGGCGCACGGCCTGCGGCGAGCGCTGGACGCCGTGGCCGCAGCGGCATGACGGCGCCCGTTTCGGGGCGTCGCGGTTTGGCGGCGTCGCGCCGTTGAATGGGCGCGGCGGCGCTTTCGGACGGCGCCGCTTCGTCGATCAGTTCGTGACTCATGCGCTTTTCCGTGAATTCAGGCGAAAGAGAAGGGAACGGGCGTAGCCGCGCAGCATCGGCGTGGTCGCAACCGACCACACCATGTTGGCAAGCGCCAGCACGACACCGGCGCCGATTGCGTACAGCGCGTCCGGCAGCCACCACGCAAGAGCGATCGCAGCGGCGAGAAAACTCAGGTGTGCAAACATATCGACGATGATCGTGCGGCTATGCATGCGCGAAAGCCACAGCAGCACGACATAGTCGAACAGTGCGCGAAACAGCACGGCGGCGGCCGCGCCCGGCAAGCCGAAGCGCGCAATGCCGAGCCACAGCAGACCGGCAAAGAGCGGCAGCTCCACGAGCCCGACGCGCGCGGCGGCGGCAGGATTGTTTTGCGACTGGATGAGAATGCGCGTCACGCCCGCCTGCCCGACGAGCCACACGGCGACGATCAGCACGCGCCCGACCGGCGCGCCATGTCCGGCGATCACGGGCCCGACCCACGCATGCAGGAAGGGCTGCAGCACCACGATCGCGCCGATGGCAATGGGCGTGAACACGGCATTGAGAAACTGCAGCGACTGCGCGGCGATTTCATCGGCATGCTCGCGGCCCAGTGCCGACAGGCGCGGAAACAGCGTGCGCACGAGCGCGTTGGGCACCATGTTCAGGCGCGTGACGAGGTTCTGCGGCACCGTGTAGTACGTGACGAAGCGCGCACCGAGGCCCGCGCCCAGCATCATGCGGTCGAGCGAATCCGCGACCATCGTCGTGATGCTCGCGACCAGCATCCAGCCGCCGAAATTGAAGAGCGCCTTCGAGGTATCGAGGCGCGGCCCGCGCACCTTGCGAATACCGAGCACGCGCAGCGCCGAGCGGCCGAGCAGGATCGCGGCCGCGAGACGCGCGAACACGGCGGCGGCCAGCACGGTCTGCAGATTCGGTTCGTACGCCCAGGCGGCGGCGAGCGGCAGCAACTGGAACAGGAACGTGCCGAGCGTCTGGTTCGTGTTGTAGATGCCGAAGCGCTCCGCGCCGTTGATCGCACCCGCGAACACCCACGAGACGTTCGCCACCGGAATCGCCACGGCGAGCCATGGCAGCGCGAGATAGACTTCGCGCCGCAATTCGGGCGTGACGTGCGTGAAGTACGCGGTATAGAGCGCGCCGCCCGAATAGATCAGCAGGCCGCCAATCGCGCCGGTCGTGAAGTTCAGCCAGAACGCGCTCCAGAACACGCGCTCGCAGGCATCGGCGTCTTTCGACGCGTATGCCTTCGAGATCTGGTTCTGCGCTGCCATGCTCATGCCGAGGTCGAGGACGCTGAAGTAGCCGATCAGGGTCCAGACGAGCGCGATCACGCCGTAGCGCTCCACGCCGAGCAGGCGGATATACGAAGGCACCGTGACGAGCGACACGAAGGTCGGCAGCACGAGACCAAACAGATTGATTGCGACGTTGCGCAGTATTCCTTTATCCATCAGGCATCCAGTTGCGTGGCCCGTAGCGGGTCAGGCCGGTTTCCAGCGGTACATGAGCACCTTGCCGCGCGCGTCTTCCTCGACGAACACGAGGTATTCGCCGTTCGCTTCGCGATGCGCGGTGATCCCGAACGGCACGTCGACCCATCCCGAGGTATTGCCCACTTCGGCACCCGGGCCGAAGGTGCCGATCTCCTTCGCGCTGTCCTTGTCGTACACGTGGACGTTGCCCGCGGGCTCGACCACGAACACGTACTGGCCTTCCACCGTGAGCCCCGCCGGCGTGACAGGCGGTTTCGCTTTCGGGTCCCACGGCAGGCGCAGCACGTAGCGCTGCCCGGGGTGGCCGCTCGACCACTTGTCGTAGCGCACCAGCACGCGCCCCGCTTCCTTCCAGAAGCCGGGATCGTGCGGCGCATCGGCCGTATAGCCCGTCACGTAGAGCGTGTCGGTCTGCGGCTCGTAGATCGCGCGATGCACTTCGGTGAACGGCGCGGGAATCGCGTACTTGTCGAGCTTGTCGTACGAGTAGATCGGGTTGCCCTTCGCGTCGAGCCCGCCAAAGCGGAAGCGCCAGATGCCCTTGTCGTCGCGCGCGCGCCAGATGTCGCCGCCCGTGTCGATCCACCAGCCCCAGCCGCCGGCCAGATGGTCGCGGCCTGGATTGCGCGTGAATTCGTCGGCGTCGAAGGCACCGTTGCCGTTGGCATCGCGCCAGATCCAGTCGCCGCCCGCCGGTACCCTGGGCGCGTTCGGCACGTTCTGCACCCCGCGGCCGCGGCCCGCAATGAAGCCCGAGGGAATCGCCGTCTCGCCGTCGCGCTGCGCATCGAAGCGGTAGATCTTCAGATGGTCCGCGTACATGTCGGTGAGGAACAGGAATGTGTGCCCGTTCAACTCGCGCGCGGTAGGCAGGCCCGGCCACTGGTCGGTGTGAAAGACCGGATCGTCGGGATAGCGGAAACGATTGGACAGGAATCCGACATATTTCCAGTCCTGGCCCGGCGGCTTCGACAAGTCGAGCTCGAAGCGCTTGTTGCCCGTATAGACGCTGTTGGGGCGCTGCGGGTCCACCCACGCGCCATCCACGAACAGCAGGCCTTCCAGGTTCCACAGGCGCTTGCCCGCAGGCGTATAGGCTTCCAGTGTCGCGCCAAGACCGGCGCCGATGCTGTCGTCGTGCTGCGGCCCGACACCATTGGTCGAGACGTAGATGTTCCCGCGCGCATCGGTGCCGACACCCGTGAGGCCGTTGAAGCGGCCAGGCCCCGGCCGGCCCGCGACGCCCGAGAAGATGCCGCCGCGCTCGCCGAGCGCGGCGCTCTGTGTCCACGTCCTGCCGTTGCGCGTGAAAATGAGGATCTGCTGGCGCGGCCCGTTATCGGCGATCAGCAGGCGTTGCTGCGGATCGAACGCGAGATCCACCGCCACCGAATCGTCGGGCAGCGCGAGCGTATCGTCGAGGCGCTTGCCTTCCGCCGAATAGTGCTCGACGCGCGCATGAGCACCACCCGAGCCACTCAGCACCCACACCGACCCGTCGGCTGCGAGCGCGATACGGCCCGGCGCCTGCACATCCCATTGCGTCTTGCGCTGCATCGAGTTCGCGTCGTACACCTCGATGCGGTTCATCGGCGTGTTGCTGACATAGAGCGTCGAGTCCGTCGCGGCGAGCCCGCCAATGTCGGCATGCGTGCCGGCCGGCACTTCGTTGATCTTCAGGAACGATGCGGAAAGCTGCGCATGCGGATTGAGCGGATCGGGCGAAGCCTGAAACGCGGCGGCGCGTTTGGGCTCGTCGAGCGGCCGGCGCGTAATGCCGTACCACTGGCTGCCCTTCGCAGGCCAGATGCCGCTGCCGACGAGATGCCCCTTCTCGTTGCCCACGCCGACCGCCGCATACAGATAGCGATGATTCACGGCCACGGCGTTGCCGCCGGCTCCCCCCCAGCCATGCGTGCCGCCGGCGAAGCCGAGCGGCTTGCCGTCCTGGTACGCGCTGATCTCGGCACCGCTCTCGTCCCACGGCGCGTTGGTGAACACCTTGCCTTCGGGCGTGACGGCGATGGCCGTGACGTTGATCTGCATCCACGTGCCCTGGCCGTTGCCAAAACTGTTGCCGATCCACGAGGTCGTCACATTGAGTTGCGGCGCGGCGATGGTCTGAACCGACGACGTGCAGATAAACGTGCACATCGCGGCCAGTGCCAACGTCCTGCGCAAGCGGCGATCGGGATTCGATAACGGCAAGGCAATTCCTCCGGTCTGGTGACGGCAATCTGCCAGGATCATGCCGTACAAACCGCGTGAAAAATCGCCTCCAAAAAAGGGAAAATAATTCAAAAAAATTCAGTATTTATGACCCGTTTCCGAATGAAACGGAAATAAATTCCAGAATGCGGATGCGAAGCCAACAGGCCTTACTCAGCAAGGCCTAGCCCGATTTTCGGAATGCCATATGCATTTCATATCGCGCAAATTCCCGTATTTAATTTCAAAAATCCATGCCCAATATATTTTGGCTTTTTGAACATTTAATTCTTTCTAGAATGAACCGCGAAGCCATTGTGCATGCATGAATCCACCGGAGAACCGATGACCGTCAGCCGCCCAGTCAGTCAACAAGGCCCCGCCGACCATTCCCACCGCATCGTCCAGCTGGACGGTCTGCGTGCTTTCGCCGTGCTCGCCGTGTTCGCGCAGCACGCGTTGCGCGCCCCGCTGTGGATGGGCGTCGACCTGTTCTTCGTGCTGAGCGGTTTTCTCATCACCGGCATCCTGCTCGAGCGCAAGGCGCGCGGACAATCGTATTTCAGTTACTTCTATGCGCGCCGGGTACGCCGTATCCTGCCGCCTTACGTGCTGCTGCTCATCGTTTCGTCGCTGCTGTTCGGCTTCGGCTGGGCGCACTACTGGCCGTGGTATGCATTCTTCGCCACCAATATCGGCGACGCACTCGGCCAGAGCGGGCACGACAGCCTCAACATCCTCTGGTCGCTCGCCGTAGAAGAGCAGTTCTACATCGTCTGGCCCTTCGTCGTGCTGCTCCTGCCGCAACGGCTCATGGCCGCGGCGGCCGCCGCGCTCATCCTGCTCGTGCCCGTGCTGCGCGCCGTCGCGACGCCGTGGTTCGACTCGTACTGGCCGATCTATTACCTCACGCCGTTCCGCATGGACCTGCTGGCCGCCGGCGCGCTGCTCGCCGTGCTCGTGCGCCGCGACCGCAACGCGCTCGAACCCTTCAAGTGGCCCGCCGCCGTGCTTTTCTTCGCGGCGCTCGGCGTGCTCGCCTGGCTGCACCTGCACTACCCGCGCTTTCGCGCCATGAACACGCCGCTTTCGAACGCGATGCTCTACAGCGTTTCACTCGTGCTCTGCACTTCCATCGTCGTGTTCGCGCTGCAATCGAAAGGCATCGTGCGGCGCCTGCTGTCGAACCCGGTGCTCGTGTATATCGGCACGATCAGCTACACGATCTACCTCATTCACCTCACGATTCTCTATGCCGTGTGGCCGCTCCACTACGGCCGCATCGAGAGCGCCGCGATCGCGCTCGTTCTCACGCTCGCTTATGCAAGCGCGAGCTGGTTCCTCTTCGAGCGCCGCCTCACGCGCGGTCCGCGCCGCCGCTCTGCAGTTGCGCCGGTCGACCTCGCCGCGCGCGTGAGCCAGTCGAGCCCGCAATCGTAATTCCTGAATCCCGTTCGATACTTCAAAGGCACATCACATGAACGAACGTCGCAAAGCGATCATCACCGGTGTTTCCGGCCAGGACGGCGCCTACCTCACGCGCCTGCTGCTCGACAAGGGCTACAACGTCACCGGCACTTATCGCCGCACCAGCTCCGTCAACTTCTGGCGCATGAACGAGCTGGGAATCCTCGACCATCCGTCGCTCGAACTCGTCGAACACGATCTCACGGACGCGGGCTCGACCCTGCGCCTCGTCGAACGCGCGCAAGCGCAGGAGGTCTACAACCTCGCGGCCCAGAGCTTCGTGGGTGTCTCGTTCGACCAGCCCGCCACGACCGCCGAAGTCACCGGCATCGGCGTGCTGAACATGCTCGAAGCGATTCGCGTGGTGAATCCGCAAGCGCGCTTCTATCAGGCTTCGACCTCCGAAATGTTCGGCAAGGTCCAGGCGATTCCGCAATGCGAGGACACGCCGTTCTATCCGCGCAGCCCCTATGGCGTGGCCAAGCTGTTCGCACACTGGTCCACCGTCAACTACCGCGAGTCTTACGACATCTTCGCGACGAGCGGCATTCTCTTCAATCACGAGTCGCCGCTGCGCGGGCGCGAGTTCGTCACGCGCAAGATCACCGACAGCGTCGCCAAGATCAAGCTCGGCAAGCTCAACATGCTCGAGCTCGGCAACCTCGACGCCAAGCGCGACTGGGGCTACGCCTCCGAATACGTCGAAGGCATGTGGCGCATGCTGCAGGCCGACGAACCCGACACCTATGTGCTCGCCACGGGCCGCACCGAAACCGTGCGCGACTTCGTGAAGATGGCTTTCACCGCGGCAGGCATCCAGCTCGAATGGTCGGGCAAGGGCGAGCGCGAAACCGGCATTTGCGTCGCCACGGGCCGCACGCTCGTGCGCGTGAGCCCGCGCTACTACCGCCCCGCCGAAGTCGATCTGCTCATCGGCGACCCGGCCAAAGCGCAGGAAAAACTCGGCTGGAAGCCGCAGACGTCGCTCGAGCAGCTCTGCCAGATGATGGTCACGGCCGACCTTGCGCGCAACGAACGCCATGACACATTCTGATCCCGCTAGCCGTCCGCGCGCGCTCGTCACGGGCATCGGCGGCTTTACGGGCCGCTACATGGCCGCCCGGCTCGCGGCGGACGGCTACCGCGTGTGGGGCACCGTGCGGGCCGGCGAATCGCTGAGCGCGGAAGCCTTCCCGTTCGGCGCCACGGCGATCGAAGCCGACCTGCTCGACCGCGCCGCCCTCGCCCATGCGCTCGAATCCGTGCAGCCCGACGTGGTCGTGCATCTCGCCGCGGTGGCCCACGTGGCCGATAGCGACGTGGCGCGCACCTATGTCGTGAACGTGGTCGGCACGCGCAATCTGCTCGATGCGCTCGCGCAGCAAAAGCACGTGCCGCGCGCCGTCTTGCTGGCGAGCAGTGCGAACGTCTACGGCAACGCCACGAACGGCGTGATCGACGAGCACGTCGAGCCCCAACCCGCCAACGACTACGCGGTCAGCAAGCTCGCGATGGAATACGTCGCGAAGCGCTTTCAGGCGCAATTGCCGATCATCATCGCGCGCCCGTTCAACTACACGGGCGTGGGCCAATCGCCCGACTTCCTGATCCCGAAGATCGTCGAGCACTACGCACGCGGCGCAAAGCAGATTTCGCTCGGCAACCTCCACGTGGCCCGCGACTTCTCCGATGTGCGCGACGTGGTGAACGCCTATGCGCGGCTTGTCGAAGTCGCGCCGCGCGGCGTCACCGTCAACGTCTGCTCGGGCAGCGGCCAGACGCTTGGCGCGCTGCTCGGCATGCTTGCGCGCATCGCCGGCTACGAGATCGAGGTGCACGTCGATCCGCGCTTCGTGCGCGCCAACGAAGTGCGTCAGCTGATCGGATCGAACGCGAAACTGCGCTCCATCGTCGGCGACAGCTCGCGCAAGCATCTGGAGGACACGTTGCGCTGGATGTATGAAGAAGCCCGCGAACGCGTGCCTGAAACGCAATAGCGCGCCGCTTACTGCCTCTCTCTTCTATCGAACAACCGCCACTCTCCCGAGCGGCGGTCTCCTTTTGGCCTGACGGCCCGCGTCAGTGAGCGGCGATGGCTTGCGCGTAAACCGCGGCCACGCGCTTCGCGATCACGGCGTTATCGAAGTGCTCGCGCGCATACGCCTTGCACGCCTCTTCATCCGGCAGCTTGATGCGGCCCGAGAGCGCGCCGTCGATGCCATCGGCGATCGCGTTCGCACCCGTGCTCGGCAGCACGAGATCTTGCGACAGACCCGCCACCGCTTCGGGCAGACCACCCACCGGCGTCACCAGAACCGGCGTGCCGGCGGAAAGCGATTCCACCGTAATCAGGCCGAAGCCCTCCAGCGCAACCGTCGGCACCACGCTCAGCGTGGCCGCGCGATAGAGCGACGGCAGATGTGCGTCGGGCACGAAACCGAGCAGCTTCACGTTGTCGGCCAGTCCTCTTTCGTCGATACGCTGCTGAAGTTCGGACTCCAGACGGCCTCGCCCCGCGATCAGCAGGAGCACGTCCGGGTGGCGTTGCTTGACTACCTTGATCGCGTCGATCAGATCTTCGAGGCCCATGCGGCGCACGAGGCGGCGCACGGCCAGGATGATCGGGCGGCCTTGCGGCAACTGGAGCTTCAGGCGCGCTTCCGCCGTCGTGCAGGCCGGGTCGAAATGCGCCGTATCCACGCAGCCCGGCACGATGCGCACGCGCTCGGGCGAAATGCCGTAGCGGCGCGTGAGGATGTCGCCAAACGCCTTCGACAGCACGATGAGCCGCGAGGAGCGCTCATACACCGACTGCTCCAGCGAGTGCTTGATGCGCTGGCTCAGCGTGGCCGCGCCTTCCACGAGACTTTCGTCGGCCCACGGTCCCTGAAAGTGCGAAACCTGCGGAATGCCGCGCGTGACGTCGAGTCCAGGGAAGGTGTAAAGCGCGAAGTGCGAGGAAATCACGTCGGGACGGTGGCGGCGGATCTCGCTGCGCAGCGCGCGGCGCGCATCCATGAGGCGAAACGGCAACGAGCGCGAAGCGGAGCCGAAGCCGTGAATCGCGCCGCCGCTGTCCTGGGCCACCTTGGGCGAGCCGGCCACGACGCCGCGCACGCGCACGCCCGCGCCGGGCAGCGCGCCGACGAGCGAATAGTACATGCGGTCGAGACCGCCTGCGCGCTCGGGAAACCAGTGCATGCCGATCTGCAGCGACTGAATGGAGTGTGTGGTCATCGCGTGTCCTTTGTTCTGCACGTATGCGGTTATCAGGGGGTTTCTGCGCGCTGGAGCGATTGACCGCCCGGCAGCGTCGCAGCGGCGAACGCGGGTTCTTCGCGGCGCACGGCCTCGCTCGCGTCGCCGGCCAGTTGCCGGTAGAGCGCGATGTACTGCGCGGCCATGCGCGCCCAGCCGAACTGCGTGGCAAGCTCCGCCGCGGCCTCGCCCATCGCGAGGCGGCGCGGCGTGTCGGCGGCGAGCGTTTTCACGGCGTTGGCGAGCGCGGGCACGTCGTCGGGGTCTTCGAGCACGATGCCGCACTCGGGCGTGATGATTTCCGCGCCGCCTGCCGTGCGCGCCGTCACGACGGGCAGGCCCGCCGCCATCGCTTCGAGCAGCGACAGGCTCATCGCTTCGTAGCGCGAAGGAAATACGTAGGTATCGACGGAGCGCATGAGCGTCGGCATCTCGCGCACGAGGCCGAGGAAATGCACGCGAGACTCGATGCCCAGCTCGCGTGCAAGACCGGGATACGGGCTGCCCGGCAGGTAGCCGGCCACAGCCAGATGCACGTTGCCGGGCATCTGCTTGAGCGCGTGCAGCACCGTGCCAAGGTTCTTGCGCGGCGTGCGCAGGTCACCCACGAAGAGCAGCAGGAACGCGTCGGCGGGCAGCGAGAATTTCGCGCGGTCCGCGCTCGCGGTTGAGAAGCCGCGCGTGTCCACGCCGTTGTAGATCACGTCGAGACGCTCCACGGGGTCGCCGCCCGACGCACGGATTTCGTCCGCGACCTTCCGGGAGACTGCGGCGATCACGCGCGAGCGCCGGTATGCCCAGCGCTCCAGCACC
The DNA here is from genome assembly GCF_003096715.1 of Paraburkholderia silvatlantica. Lineage (GTDB taxonomy): Bacteria > Pseudomonadota > Gammaproteobacteria > Burkholderiales > Burkholderiaceae > Paraburkholderia > Paraburkholderia silvatlantica. The sequence continues at coordinate 181,163 of NZ_QEOL01000015.1, read as the reverse complement.
GCATTGGCGCGCGTGTAGACGAACTGGTATGCGGACCAGACGCCGCGCGTGAGACCGAACGGGTAATACTTGCTGCGCGCCCAGCCGCCGTGCACGAAGTGCGCGGTGTTGACATCGGCATGCGCCCAGGTGATGAAGCCGTTCACATGCAGCACATCGTATTCGCGCCGGTTGCGGCGCAGCCACAGCGCGCTCTTCAGCGCGAACACCTGCTGGCGCAGCAGGTTGGTGGGCCATGCGCGCGATGGCTGCACGCTCACCCATTTCACCTTGGGATGGGCGAGCAATTCGGGCGCGACATGCGAGGCGACCAGCGTCACCTCGAACCCCTCGTCGAGCGCGGCGCGCGCGATTTCATGATTGACGCGGCCCTGGCCGTCATTGTGACGCACGACATGCGTGACGATTGCGACTCTCAATCGGAGACCTCCGTGGTACGGACATTGGACTGGCGTTGAAGCTTCGTCCAATGTCCCGCGCTGAGAATGGAAAACACGCTCGAAAAGAGCAGCAGGCCGCCGGTGCCCACGAGCGAGTTGGTGAACACGAGCATGGCGAAGATCGAGATCGCGAGGCTCAGGCACGCGCAAACGTAGCGGTCGTCGGACAGACGAAACGATACGCGCACCGCACGCACGAGCAGCCACAGCACACCCGACATATAGAGCAGCGTGCCGGGCCAGCCGAGCACGAACGGAATGTTCATCACGCCACTGTCGAAGCTGCCGTACTGGCCGAGCTGACCGTTGTTGCTGGAGAGCTTCGTCGATGCGCCGGTGGCGCCGAGGCCCTCGCCCGTCACATCCGTGAAGGCTTTTTTCGCGAAGTCGGCATAGAACTGGTTACGCGCCTCGTAGCTCTGGTCGTCCTTCAGGTTCACGAGCGTATTCAGGCGCTGCTGCATGCGGTCGGCCACGGGGCCGAACGTGAGCAGCGGCACGCACACGCCCGCCAGCACGACCGCGCTGATGATGATGCGGATGCGCACCTTGTTGCTCGACTTCATCAACTGGATGACCATGGCGATCGCCCAGCCGCCCCAGGTGGAGCGCACGAGCGAGAGTGCGAACGAGAAGAAGCCGAACGCCGCTGCGATCCAGCGCACGCGATGCTTCGCGGCCATCACGAACACCATCGCGCCCATCATCGCGAACGCGAACGGGCCCGACGAATTCATCGTGCTGAACACGCGCACGCCGAGCGGCACGGGGTCGCCCTGCGAGTTCATGTCCGAGCCGATCATCCACATGGCGTCCCACGGCGGCATGATGAAGAACTGCACGAGACCGTACGCGCCCATCACGAGCATGCCGTAGATAAAGGTGTTGATGATGGTCTTGCTGCACTCGGGATACTGGCGCGTGAGCACCATGATGTGAAAACCGATCAGGAACGGATAGATCCAGTTCGCGAGGTCATAGACCGCCGCGGCCGGGCCGCTTCCCACCACGCCCACCACGAACGCATAGCCGATGCCTAGCAGCGCGAGCAGGAGCGGCAGGCCGCGCCGCTGCCCGAGGATCGGGTAGTAGCGCAGCAGCGAAATGCCGCTGATCATCGTCACGGCGAGCGGCGCGACCTGAATGAGGCTGGTGGGCGTGAAGCCACCCTTGCCGTAGTCGGCCAGACGCCGCACTTCCGGGCTCAGGAACCACAGCCACCACATGAAGCCGATATAGCGCACCGGGTTCACGAAGTAGAGCCAGAAGCCCACTGCGATCGAAAGCACAGGGAACGCGAGCGTGAGCACCGTGCCCTGGTGCGCACCGATCAGCAGCGCCGTGAACACCCACAAGGCGAGCGGCGGCAGTGTATCGCGGCCTAACAGGGTGCGCAGGCCGCCGCGGCGGCGGCCTTGCGGGCTTGCCGGCGCGGGTGCAGGTGCGGGAATAGCGGTCGTGACGTCCATGCTCACATTCCGCGCGCGGCGACGCCCCGGCCCTGGGGTTCGCCCGCGATCGACTCGCCGTTGCGCGCGTCGCGCTCGTGCAGCATCTCGCGCGTGAGCTGGGCGTGCTGCCGGGCGAAGTGCTGCGTCGTGAGATCGCGCGTGCGCAACTGCTCGCAGGCTTCGCGCGCCTGTGCGAGCGCGCGCGCGGGATCGGCCACGAGCGCATTCGCGGCGTCGCGCAGCTGCTCGGCGTTGAACGGCTCGACATACGAGGCGGCCTTGTCGTCGAAGTAGTCTTCGAGCGCGCCGACTTTCGTCGCGATCATCGGCTTGCCGAGCGCCGCGGCTTCCAGCATCACCGTGATGCCCGAAGCGTGCGTGTTGGGCCGCAGCGGCACGACGACAAGGTCCGCCCAGTCATACAGCGCATGCTGTTGCTTGATGCCGGAAACGCGCACGATGTCGACGTTGTCCGCGCGAGCCGATGCCGGCATGCGCCGGCGCGTGGCGATGCGCACCTGGTAGCGCGAATCGTTGCCGAGCGCGCTGACGAGCGTGGTCCAGTCGCGGTCGCGGTCGTTGCCGATCGCGGCCACGCGTACCGGCGTGTGCGGCGCCCACTCCGCGGGCGGACGCAGCGGAAAATCGCTGGTATTGAGCCCATAGAGCACGTGGCGCGCCTCGCGCCCAAAGTACTCGCCGCACAGCGCGGCATTCTCGCTCGCGAGCGTGGTGAGGAGGTCGGCACGCTCGAGAAGCCGCTTGTAGATCGCACGGCGCAGCGCGCCATAGCCCGGCCAGCGGTCGAGCAGCCACACGCTTTGTGCGAGCAGCAGCGGGCGCGCGCCGCCCTTCTTCGCGTTCATCAGCAGCACCAGCGCCACGGCCAGATGCTCCTGCTCGGTGTGCGTCCAGATGACGTCGGACTGCAGAATGGCGCGGCGGTTGCGCCAGGCATGAATGAAGTCGAAGCCGCACGCGGCCTTCAGCGCGCGCCGCATGAAGCGCATGGGCGTGCTCTCGCTCGCATCCTGCGCGTAATTGAGGGCGAATTCCGCAGATTCCGCGTGATGGTAACCATACAGGCTGCCGATGTTCTCGCCTTTGCGATAACGGCGCGGATCGGCGCCATAGAAAAGGTGGACGTGGACTTGCGTACCGCTCATTCGGGGTCCTCCGTGTAGTCGTTGGCCACGCCGCTCAAACGAGCGCGCGGCGCGCCTCTCGTGCGCCGCCGCGCACCGCGCGCCAGCGGGCGAATGCCGCGGCCGCGGAACCGCCGCGCACGGCGCTCAGGCCCGTATGCACGAGGCCCGGATACACGCGCGTGCCGACGAGCGCGTACCACCACCACGCGGTCTCGCGGCGCAGCGGCGTGAGATGGCCGAGCAGGATCAGATGCAGGTTGTAGGCGGCGTTGCGGATCGAGGCGAGCGTCTGCGCGTTGCGCGGGTCTTCGCCCGGACGCGGCGCGGGGTAGTGGTCCACCGCCACGAGCGGGTCGTACACGAGCTTCCAGCCCGAGCGCTTCACGCTCATGCTGAACGCCATGTCGTTATGCGTTTGCGCGCCGGTGCCGCGCAGGCGGCGGTCGAAGCGCAGGCCGCCGATCGCCGCGCGCCGGTAGCTCATGTTCGCGCCTTTGAGCAGATCGACTTCGCGCGCGCCGCCCGCGCCCAGATGATGGTTGCCGATGATGCGGCCCGAGCGCTGCAACTTGCCCACCAGCGTGCGCTCGCCTTCGATCACGCGGCCGCCTTCGTGCACCCAGTCGCGCCCGCCCAGCGCACCGAGCTTCGGATCGGACTCGAATGCCGCCGCAATGCGCGCGACCCAATCGGCGCGCGGCGCGGCGTCGTCGTCGGTAATGGCGATCACATCGCCCGTCGCGGCCTCGATGCCGCGATTGAGCGCCGCCACCTGCCCCGGCTCCTCGACGATGGCCACTTCCACGTTGAGCACGCGGGGTGTGACGTGTTCGGCGAGGCACGCGTGCGTCGCCTCGTCGTCGGCGCGCGCCACCACTACGATCTCGTCGGGCGTGCGCTGCTGGCGCAGCAGCGCCGAAAGACAGCGCGACAGATCATCAGGACGCCGATAGGTCGGCACGAGCACGGTCACTTTCATCGCGTGTTCTCCTTTGCTGTGCTGGATGAGGACGTAGTCGTCATGCGCTCAGATACTCGCGCACGTTCGCGTAGCCATAGCCGTAGTTGCCGCGCGTGCGCGCCGGCACGCCGTTGAACACGCCGCCCTGCACACGCACGCCGGCGTTGCGCAGACGCTTGAGCGCCTCGGCGATTTCGCCTTCGGTGTGCATGCCCGAACGCAGCACGAGGAACGTCGAGCCCGCGTGGCCGCCGATGATGGCGGCGTCGGTCACGGCGAGCACCGGCGGCGAGTCGATGAGCAGCACGTCGTAGCGGTTAGACAGACCTTCGAGGTACTGGCCAAGGCGCGGCGACATCAACAGCTCGGAAGGGTTGGGCGGACGACGGCCGCACGAAATGAAGTGCAGGTTGTCCACTTCGGTCGCGCGAATCGCCTCGTCCAGCGCAATCTGCCCCGAGAGAAGCTCGGAAAAGCCGTTCTCCTGCGGGCCGCCCAGATGACGTTCGAGCGCGCCGCGGCGCATGTCGCCGTCGATCATCAGCACGCGCTTGCCCGAATGGGCAAGCAGCACGGCGAGGTTCGCGGTCAAGAAGCTCTTGCCGACGCCCGGCACCGAACCGGTCAGCATGACTACGCGATTGCGCGCGTCCATCACGCTGAACTGGAGCGAGGTGCGCAGGCTGCGCAGACTTTCGACCGTGAGGTCCTTGGGGCGCGCGTTGGCGAGCACGTCGCGCAGACGCGTGCCGCCGGGTACCGGGCCGCGCTTTTCGAGCGCGATCTGCTCCGGCGAAAGCGGCACGAGACCGTACACGGGCAGCTGGAACGAGCGCTCGATCTGGTCCGGATCGACAATGCCCTTGAACATGTTGCGGCGCATGAGCACAAAGCCCGTGCCGAGAATGATGCCGAGCAGCGACGCCGCCGAAACGATCAGCAGCTTCTTGGGCTTCGACGGGTTGCCGGGGCGCAGGGCCGGATCGATGATATGCACGTTGCCGCCCGTGCCCACGCGCTGCACCGAAAGCTCCTGAATGCGGTTGAGCAGCAGCACGTAGATGTCCTCAGCCACCTTCGCGTCGCGCTGCAGCTGTACGGCCTTCACTTCCGTCGCCGGCAGGTCGCGGAACTTCGTGTCGTACTTCGCGCGCTCGGCCTGCAGTTGCGCGAGCTGCTGGCGCGCCGCGATCAGCACCGGATGCTGGTCGCCGAACCGCTGTTGCAGCGAAGCGATCTGCAGTTGCAGCGCCGAAATCTGCTGCTCGTACTGCACGCTGCCGTCGAGATAGATCTTCGCTTCGTCGCTCGCGTTGATCGAGCCCGACTTGCTCTGGTAAGCCGTGAGCGCCGCTTCGGCGTTCTCGAGGTCCGCCTTCAGGCGCGGCTGTTCGCTGCGCAGGAAGTCGAGCATCTTGCTCGCGTCGGCTTGCTTGGTCGCCACGTGTTCGCGCAGGTACGACTGCGCCACCGCGTTGGCGATTGCCGCCGCATGTTCGGGATCGTTGTCTTCGAGCGAGATGTCGATCACGCCCGTCTGCTTGCCCTGCTCCTGCACCTGGATCGCGTTCTGGAAGCCGCTGATCGCATCGAGGTCGTTCAGCCGCACGACCTTGAAGCGGGTGCCCGGACGCGCCACGAGCTTGCTCACGAGCAGCTTCACGCCGCCGCCCTGTTCGACCTGGCCGACCGTGCCCTCGAGCAGGCGTGCGCCGTCCGGCGTCGAAATCACATAGCGGTCGTGGTCGAGCGCGGTGAGCGTGAGCTTCTTGCCTTCGAGTTCGGGCGTGACCTCGACCGAGTCGACGTTGATGACCTCGCCGCCCCACGCATAGCTGCCGAGCCAGTTGCTGAAGCCGAACCACGGACGCGCGGGTGTGCCCGGCGTCGCGAGGCGTGCGGAAAGGCTGCCGATCAGGGGCAGCATGACCGGCGTGACAGTGGTATTCAGCTTGAACTGCTTCACCACCGGCTCGACCACGCTGCGGCTCTTGATCATCTGGATCTCGGCGTCGGTGGGCAAGCTGCCCGCCGACGATCCCGAGCTGATGTTCGCGCCCGTCTGCGTTTGCGTGAGGGCCTGCGACGTGTAGTCGGAGGGCTCCACGCGGACCTGGGTATCGGCCGTATAGACCGGCTTGGCGATAAAGCAGTAAAACACGGCCATGGCGATCACCGCCGCCGCGATCGCGATGAGCCAGCCGATGTCGTCGATGATGACGCGCAGCAACTGGCCGAGAACGACGTCCTCTTCCTCGGTGCGGACCGCCGGAGCGGCCTGGCTATTGGCTTGTATGGTCACGATTCAATCCCGTTGTTTAGGTGTTGCTCCTGCGTCTTCTCTCGAAGCGCTGCGATTCGCGCGCTTACTTCGTGATCTGCTTCAGGTAGAAGACGGTCTGGATGGTCGGCAGCACCTGCTGCAATACACGGTTGAAGGTCGTCGAAGCGGCTGTGCCCACGTACACCACATCCAGCGGCTTGAGCTGGAATTGCGACGAAAGCATGATCGCGTCGGGCTTGGTCATGTCGAGACGGTAGATCTCGGGCTGCGTCGGGTTGTCCTTCATGCCGCGCATCACGAAGATCTGGCGCGGATTCGCGTCGGTATCGAGAATGCCGCCCGCCTGGGTAAGCGCGTCGGCGATCGTGAGGTTGCCGCGAATGAGGTTCGTCTGCAGGGGCGTCTTCACTTCTCCCATCACGAATACTCTGCTATCCGAACGATCCGGAATATTGATGACGTCGCCGTTTTGCAGCAGCACGTCCTGGGTCGAATCGCCGCCGTCGAGCATGCGGTTCGCATCGAGGATGTACAGCTTGCCGTTGCGCGTGAGACGCACGCGGTTGATGTCGGCGTTGTCGGTCGTGCCGCCCGAACGCGTGATGGCGTCCACCAGCGTGAGCGGCACGTCGCTCATCGAGAGCGGTCCCGGCGTCTTCACGTCGCCTGTGATCTGCACCTTCTGGCTGCGGTACGCGAGCACCCGCACGTCCACCTGCGGGTTCTTCACGTAGGGACCAAGGCCGGCCGCGAGCTGGTCGCGGATCTGGCCGGGCGTCTTGCCCGCAGCCATGATGCGGCCCACGAACGGGAAGAAGATCGTGCCGTCTTTGGCGACGGTTTGACCGTATGGGTCGGCCTGGCCGGGCAGCGCGTTGGTGTACGGCTGCGTGAGCGCCTGACCTACCGTCTGCGTGGTGTTGCCGCCCGTGGAGAACGTCGAGCCCTGCGGCGTCGAGAGTTCCGGGTGGTCGAACACGGTCACGCCGAGAATGTCCTGCGGCGCGATGTGATAGACGTAGTCGGCAGCGCTCGCGAACTTCGAGGGCGGCAGGGGCGCCTTCGGCTGCGCAGCGGCCGCCTGTGCCTGCTGCAGCACGACTTGCTGCGTGATGAGCTGCACGTTGAATTGCTGCTGCGGCTGGTTGTTCGGCTGTTCCTTCAGGCTCGACGTGTCGAGATAATTGCCGGGCGCCGTTGCGCACGCGGAAACGAAGACGCTCAACGCGACCACCGCCGTCAGTTTCAGTTTTGTCATTGGCATATTCGGCTCAACCATCCCTTTACCATGCGATCCATCAATTCAAGACTCTGGCGATACGCGGACTCGTGAAGCCCATGCGGATCGCTGACATCGGAGTTTTCCCAGTTGCCGAGCGCGTACACCTTGCCGCGCGCGGTGGGTTCAATGCGCTCGACAGCGGCGACCTGGCGGCGCTCGCTCACGAGCACGAGGTCTGCCGAGCGCACGAGGCGGCTGGTCAGGCGGCGCGACTGGTGCTCGCCCACCTTCATGCCGCGCTCGGCAAGCAGCCACTGCATCACGGGGTCCATGTCGTCGCCGTCGCGCGCACGCAGGCCCGCCGATTGAAACGATTCCGCCCGCGCGCCCTTCTGTTCGCGCAGACGCTCGCGAAAGAGCTGCTCCGCCGCCGGGGAGCGGCAAACGTTGGCGTGGCAAACGATGAGCACGTTCTTGATCATGGTCGCGTGACTCCCTTCCCAGACATGCACGATGCGTAGCCCGGCAACGCTCAGGCCAGCGCCTGCGTCACGGCGGCTTCGGCGCGCGCGCGGCTTGCCTGCGTCGCGCTCGCGCGGCCCACGGCGTGGTACTCGATGCCGAGTTCCCGCAGCGCGGACGGCTCGTAGAGATTGCGGCCGTCGAACACGATCGGCATTTTCAGCTGCTGCTTGAGCGTTTCGAAATCGGGCGCCTTGAAGACCTTCCATTCGGTGGCCACCACCACGGCATCCGCATCGCTCGCAGCTTCCATCGCGTCGCTCACGAACGACAGCCGCGCCTGATGTTCCGGCGCGTGCGCGAGATCGAGCGCGAGTACGCGCCTCGCCTCGGGGGTCGCGACCGGGTCGTATGCCTTGACCGTGGCGCCGCGTGCGAGCAGTTCGGCGATGAGCGTGCGGCTCGGCGCCTCGCGCATGTCGTCGGTGTTCGGCTTGAACGCGAGCCCCCAGACGCCGAACGTGCGGCCCGTGAGGTCGGAGCCGAAGCGCGTAACGATCTTCTGTGCGAGCACCTGCTTCTGCGCTTCATTGACGGACTCCACGGCGCGCAGGATCTGCAGCGGCTCGCCGAAATCCTCGGCAGTGCGCATCAGCGCCTTCACATCTTTCGGGAAGCACGAGCCGCCATAGCCGCAGCCCGCATAGAGAAAGTCGTAGCCGATGCGCGGGTCCGAGCCCACGCCGCGGCGCACGGCCTCGATATCGGCGCCCACGCGGTCGGCGAGATTCGCGAGTTCGTTCATGAACGAAATGCGCGTGGCGAGCATGGCGTTGGCCGCGTACTTGGTGAATTCGGCGGAGTGCACGTCCATGTAGAGCGTACGCTCGTGATTGCGGTTGAACGGCGCATAGAGTCGCTTCATGACCTCTTTCGCGCGCTCGCCGGGCACGTCGTCGTTGCAGCCGAGCACGATACGGTCGGGCCGCGCGAAGTCCTCGACTGCCGCGCCTTCCTTGAGGAATTCAGGATTCGAAACCACCGAGAACATGTGGCTCTCGCCGCGCTTTGCGCATTCGGAGGCGATCGCGTCGTGCACGAGCGCGGCCGTGCCGACCGGCACCGTGGACTTGTCCACCACCACCTTGAAACCGGTCATGTGGCGGCCGATGTTGCGCGCGGCCGCCAGCACGTATTGCAGGTCTGCGGAACCGTCTTCGTCGGGCGGCGTGCCCACGGCGATGAACTGCACGTCGCCGTGCGCGACTGCCGCTTCCACGTCGGTCGAGAACTTCAGCCGGCGCGCGCGCACGTTGCGCTCGATGATTTCCTTCAGGCCCGGCTCGTGAATCGGCACGATGCCCTGATTGAGCAGGTCGATCTTGCGTTCGTCGACGTCGAGGCAAAACACGTCGTTGCCAATGTCGGCAAGACAGGCGCCCGTCACGAGACCCACATAACCGCTGCCAATGATCGTCAGATTCATGCCCACCTCAAAAGTGATTGGTTCTTCATGTCACTCGAAACGTTGCGCACACCGGCATTGCGCGCGCTCGCTTCGCCTCAATATGCGTTCTGGCCGGCGAAGCCCTTCCACATGGTCATCGCCACGATGCGCAGGTCGAGCGCGAAGCTCCAGTGCTGCATGTAGTGCAGATCGAAGCGCACGCGGTCGCGCATCTTTTCCACGCGATCGGTTTCGCCGCGAAAGCCGTTGACCTGCGCCCAGCCCGTAATGCCCGGCTTGATGCGATAGCGCGCCATGTAGCCGCGCACGAGGTCCTTGTAGATGTCGTCGTGCGCAAGCGCGTGCGGACGCGGACCCACCACCGACATCTCGCCCTTGAGCACGTTGATGAACTGCGGCAGCTCGTCGAGGCTCGTGCGGCGCAGGAACGCGCCCACCCGCGTTACGCGCGGATCGTTGCGGCGCGCCTGCGTGACCTGCCCCGCGACTTCCGCATGGACCTTCATCGAGCGAAACTTGTAGATTTCGAACTCGTTGCCATCCAGCCCCTTGCGGCGCTGCCTGAAGAACACCGGGCCCTTCGACGTGAGCTTCACGGCAAGCGCGATCGCGGCGAGCAGCGGCGCCAGCGCGACCAGCACGCCGCCCGCGAACACGATGTCGAACACGCGCTTGGGCAGCACGCGCAGATCCGTGACCGGCGAGGCCGCGAGATTGATGGCCGGCACGCCGAGCAGATCGACCACGGGCTGGCTGAAGAAGGACAGGCTGCGCACGTCCGGAATGAAACGGATGTTCACGAAGTCGTTGCGCAAGGCGGTGACGATGCGATGAATCGTGCGCTCCTTGGTGATCGGCAAGGCGAGCCACAGCTCGCGCACCTCGTTCTTGCGCACGAACTCGAGCATGGCCTGGAGGTTGCGTTCCACGGGCACGCCGTCGATTGCGGCGGCGCCGTCCGCGTCGCTGTCCTCGTCGAACACGAGCGCCGGGTGAAAGCCCGCTTCCGGGTGAAAGCGCATGTGCTCGATCAGGAAGCGCCCATAGCGCGGGCCGCCCACCACCGCCACGGCCTTCTGGTTGTAACCCTCGCGGCGAATGCCGCGCAGCACCATGTGCACGAGCGCCTTCGCGACGATCAGGAGCGCCACCGAGGCGACGACCCAGTACGCGAGCCATAGGCGCGAAAGCGAATCGGCGCGGTGCAGGCTGAAGCTCAGCAGGATGCCCGTGCCCTCCACGGCAAGCCAGGCAGCGCACACGCGGGCAAAGAGGACGTACAGCGACTTGCCGCGCCACGACTTGTAGATCCCGAATGCCGGGAACATCCAGATCGCGAGCACGCAGTTGAACGCGAGCGCCACGCTCTCCGCGTCGGTGAGCGGCACGAACTGGCCACGGTGCAAGGCGGCCGCGAGCAGCGCTCCAGCGGCAATGGCGGCAACGTCGAAAATTCTGGCTAGAACGCTGAGCATGTCCGGCACCTCGGGTTTAAAAAATGAATCGCGGCCACGCACTGCAAATCATGGCCGGTCGCTGCAAAAGTTTCTGGGACTGCGTCGCCGCAAAAAAGCGTCCGGCTTCGCTAATTCTGATCCGAATAAACCCTAATAAGGCGCGATAAAAATTCAGGCCGCAAGCCTCAAAAGTATCTCCAATTGTTTCGCCCCTTTCGGGTCATTTTTTTTGTGAATTTTGTCGGCAAAGATTGCCGGGGTGCCCTCCTGAACCGGCTCTGGATCCCGATCGTTCCGGCAGATTTTTCCGGGCAGGAGGCCCGATTACGGGTTCCGGCAGGAAATTGCGGCGACCGGCAACGGAATTTTTATTGAATTTTTTATCCGAATTCCGATGTGACGGAAGCGTGATTTAAATTTAATTCGAATATTTTCCGTTTTCTTCTTTACGGCGCTATTTATGACGATTTTAAGCATGCTACAAATCGCATCACCGATACCTTTTACAGGAGAGCGAGATGACGGATACGGGTTCCGCTACGGCATCGGCGAAAGCGTCCCAGACGCGTGCCGAAACGCGCAGTGCATTGCAGGTGTGCCCTGTGGTGCTTGCGGGCGGCGCGGGCTCGCGGTTGTGGCCACTGTCGCGCGAGCAATATCCGAAGCAGATGATCAACCTCGTTGGCGAGCAGTCGCTGCTGGCCAGCACTGCGGGCCGCCTCGATGCGCTCGCCGAGCGCGTGACGCTCGCAGAGGAGTTGCTGATCGTCTGCAATGAAGAACATCGATTCACCACCGCCGAGCAGGTTCGCGCGGCGGGCAAGCGCGCACGTCTGATTCTCGAGCCCGTGGGCCGCGATACGGCGCCCGCGCTCACGATCGCCGCGATGTCGGTGGCCGCCTCGCAGGAAGACGGCATTCTCGTGGTCATGCCTGCCGACCATGCGCTCGCGGACCTCGAAGCGTTCCAGAACGCCGTGGCCGAAGGCGTGCGTCATGCTGCGAACGGCCAGATCGTGACGATGGGCATCGTGCCCACGCATCCCGAAGTGGGCTATGGCTACATTCACGTGGGCGAGCCGCTCGCGAACGCCGAACCCAACGGTGCGCGGCGTCTGAACGGTTTCGTCGAAAAGCCCTATTTCGAGCTGGCGCAGCAATACGTCGCTTCGCAGCGCTACTGGTGGAACAGCGGCATTTTCATCGTGCGCGCATCGACCTGGCTCAAGGCGATTCGCCATTTTCATCCGGCCATCTACGCCGCATGCGCGGAATCGATCGAGCACGGCAAGGCAGACGGCGACTTTTTCCGCGTGGATAGCGAAGCGTTCGCACGTTCGCCTTCGAACTCCATCGACTACGCCGTGATGGAGCCGCTCGCCGGCGACCCGACGGTCGCAGGCGGCGTGGTCGTGCCGCTCACGGCCGGCTGGACCGACCTCGGTTCATGGGACACCGTCTGGCAGGTTTCGCCCAAGGACGACGAAGGCAACGTCGCGCACGGCCGCGTAATGTTCGAAGGCGCCAGCGACACCTTCGCGCATTCGGACGGCCGGCTCGTGGCCTGCCTCGGCACCCGGGACCTCGTGGTCGTGGAGACCCCGGACGCCCTGCTCGTCGCCGACCGCTCGCGCGCCCAGGACGTCAAGAAGATCGTGCAACGCCTGAAGCAGGAACGCCGCACCGAAGCCGTGGCGCACCGCCTCGTGCATCGCCCGTGGGGTCATTACGACAGCGTGGACAGCGGCGAGCGCTTCCAGGTCAAGCGGATCGTGGTCGAGCCGGGCGCACGCCTCTCGCTGCAGATGCATCACCATCGCGCCGAGCACTGGGTCGTCGTACGCGGCACCGCGCTCGTCACGCGTGGGGAAGAACGCTTCATCGTTTCGGAAAACGAGTCGGCGTACATCCCGCTTGGCGTGTCGCATCGACTGGAAAATCCCGGCAAGATGCCGCTCGAAATCATCGAGGTGCAGTCGGGCTCGTATCTCGGCGAAGACGATATCGTGCGTCTCGACGATCAGTACGGCAGGCAGTGAAGAAAGCAGTAGCGGCAATGCAGGAAGGCTGCGCGCACCGCGCGCGGCCTTGCAGGATCAGCGCGAGAGCGTGCGGTAGCGCGTTCCGGCGACGTCGGCCGTGCGGCGTTCGGCGGTGCCGGACGACGCCGTATTGGCTTCGCGCGCTTCGCTGCCCGAGAGCAGTGCGCCGGTGGCGGTGTAACGCTGTACCGGCGCTTGCAGCGGCGCAAGCCGCACACTGCCCACGGCCGGAGGCAACGCACGCGCGGCGGCGGCATCGGACGGATCGCCGCGCGCGACGCCTGGGCTTTGGATGGGCGCGTGCGGTGCGGCGCCGGGCAACGCCGTTTGCGAAGCGCTCTGTGCCGCACCGTTCGACGCGGCATGCCTCGCGGGATGCGAACCCGGCCACGAAGCGCCGGACGCGGACTCGGCCATGCCTTCGCGCTCGAGCCATTCACGCGCCCAGTCGAAGGCAAAATTCCGCGCGGATTCGCGATCCTGGAACGGCGGACCGATCAGGCCCGAGCGCTCGATGCGCTTGCCGTCCTTGAGAATTTCCACGGCGCCGCGGAACATGCGGTTGCGCACGGGCTGGACGGTGAGGTTCATCGTATAGCCGCGCCATTCCGCGACCTGCACCACGCCGCCCGCAGGGTGCACGCTGCGATGCGACGCGTCGCGCGGCATCGCGCGAGTCGCAACAGGCTTGCTCACGCGGGAAGGCGAGAACGGTGCGAACGGCGCATCGTTTTGCGAACGCGTCGCACTCGCAACGGTCGACGCACTCGCTGCCGTCGTGGCGTTGGACACGACAGGCGCATCGAGCGAAGCGGGCCATGCCGGTTCGCCGCCCGCGAGCTGACGCATCATGCTTTCCATGGGATCGGCAAGCGGCGCGTCGGCGAGCGCGGCGGGCGCCTGCCAGGCCTCGGGACTCTTCCAGAACACGGCCGGCTGGCCGTCGTCCTCGGCGACTTCTTCGACTGCGACTGCAACGGGTTGGGCATCGGCCTGCGCGGGCTGGGGCACATAAACGAACTTGCGGCCGCGCTGCGAAAGCAGTTCGACCAGCTCGATCAACGTGCCGTTGCCGTGCCATTCCTCGAAACGGCGGCGGCAGGTAGGCCCGGACGGATAACGCGCGGGCAGGCGCGACCACGACTCACCGGTGGTGAGAATCCAGAGGACGGCATTGGCCACGACGCGCGGCTCGGCGCGAGGGCGGCCGCGCCGGTTAAGCCTGATTGGAGGTTCATCTGACACGAGCGAAGACACCTGCATCCACTCGTCGTCGCTCAGTTCTTCGAAATTCATGCTGTTCTCCACGCAGCCGGACCGGGGCTGCATTGACGGAGCACTGGCTCGCGGATCTTGTTGCCCGCGTTGGCTAGCTCGGTTGCACCATATGCTTATATGACGTGTTCATTTGCGTCGCGAGGCGCACTCTGGCAGTGCGTTCTTTCACTGTATTGACGCAATAAACGTGGTCTCACTCGTGCAAGGGAGAATTTGTGCAGGAAGCATACCACCTGAAACCAGCCGATGAGGAGGGCCGTAATAAGTGTTACGGTTAGAAACAATCTCCACCTTGAATCGCCGGGAATACTGCCAAAAAAGGCCTGTAAACGTGGTGTTTTACAGCGTCAATACAGTTGTAACAGGTTCATTCGTTGCGTCGCCGGCGCGGGGTCCGCGCCCCGCACGATTCCGAACGCATGCATACCACTTGAGAGACACCACCGTCTCCAGACACCCCGATTCGCTCCTGCGCCGTCATTGTTGTGCCCGCAACAAATGACACGCCGATGAAATCATCCGATGCAACACGAAACGGTCACAGCGAAACCGTTGCGCGCTTCGCACCGGTTGCACCGCCGCCAACCGAACGCTCGTGCGGCGTCACGTAGCGAGGCCGCGAAAACGAATCCGTCTATAGTAAGGGCGCACTGAACCACCACGGAGATTCGTGTATGCAAACCTCTGTTCCGCGCGTCGCCACGCCGGGCGTCGCCACGGCGTTGACGGCCGCCCTGACCCTGGCGCTGCTCGCCCCCTGGGGCGCCGCACAGGCGCAGCTCGGCAACCTGCTCAACCAGGGCGGCAGCGGTGGCGCCAACAGCGGCGGCTCGGCACAAGGTGCGCTCGGCAACCTGGGCGGCCTCGGCAACCCGCTTTCGGCGCCTTCGCTCACCTCGAACAGTCTCGGCAACGTCACCGGCGTGCTGCAGTACTGCATCAAGAACAATTACCTGAACGCCGACGCCGCGAGCAGCGTGAAAGACTCGCTGCTTAGCAAGCTGCCCGGCGGCGCGAACACGACCGATAGCGGCTATACGCAGGGCACGGGCGGCATCCTTACGGCCGGCAACGGACAGAAGCTCGACCTCACGGGCGGCGGCCTCAAGGAGGAGGCCGCAAAGCAGGTCTGCGACAAGATCCTGAGCCAGGCGAAGTCGATGCTGTAACCTCCCCGATCCGGCATGCAGATGTGCGCGGGCGCACGGCCCGCGCAATTTATGTGCCGTAAGCTTTGAACACGAACGAAGTCCGGCTGTCGAATGGAATCAACCGGTCTTCACCCGGCATTGCTGCTCTAGCCATGACCAAGCACCACACTCCCGTGATATTCGCGTTCCCGGCCACCACGCTGCGCAACGCACTGAGCGGCCTCGCCGCTTTTGCCGCCCTGCTGGTTCCGGTGGCCGCGCATGCGCAATCCGCGCAATCCGCCGCGCGCGACCAGCAGTTCGACTGCAAGTCCGATCCGCACACGTTCATATCGTCGCTCATCGACGAAAAATCCATCGAGCCCGAGCCGAGCCGCGTCGAAGCGAATTCGGTCAACGCGTTCAGCCCCGTGCGCGGCACCCGCCTGAGCGCGTTCGGCTTCCCGATATACGTGGTGCTCGGCTACGACCGCGACGACACGCTCTTCAAGCGCGGCGCCGGCAAGGAGATCACCTCGCCGCTTTACGGCGTGGTCGTGTCCGCGCCCGCGGAGAAGGTGCGCTCGCGCGTGCGTGACGCCAACAGCGACGCCACCGTGCAATCGGTCGTGCCGCTGCTGCTCACGGCGATCGTGTGCGGCGGGTGAAGCTCAGCCGCCGAAGAACGCCAACGCGCCCAGCCCCACTCCGACGATGGCCACGCCCACCGACGTATTGAGCAGCCAGCGCCGCCGCGTGAGCAGCGTAATCGCCGTGAGCGCGATCGAGATCTGGATGAGCGTGGTGGCCTGGGCCCAGCGATGATGGCCGTGCAGCACGTGCTCGCTTAGCGCATCGTCCTGCTCGACGATTTTTTCGAGCGCCTCCGCCTTGGCGCGGATCGGCTCTTTCTGCTGGCGATAGCGGTCGGCGTCGGCGGCAAAGCGCTTCTGGGCGGCGTCCGAATTCGGCGCGAGCGCGGAGAGTTGCGCGCCCAGCTCCGCGAGATTCTGCTTCTCGCCCTTCGCCTGATAGTAAGCCCATTGATTCGCGGCTTCGGTCTTGCGGATCGCCGCTTCGTTCTTGTAATAGAGCGCCAGGTTCTCGCTGTTGCCGCTCTGGTAGGCAAAGATCGCTCCGATCGAAGCGAGGATGGCCGTCATCACCGCCATGCGGCCCGGGAACGGATCGCCCTCGCCGTGCCCGCCATGGCCCGCCGCGGCGTGTTCGACCGCGTGGTCGTGCGGGCCGTGCACTTCGTACTCTTCAGACATCCAGGGACTCTCCGCTTTCTCTGACTTTCACTGTGCGAACCGCATTTTCCCCGTGCGGCGCGCCTGTGGGGACGCTCAATTATCGTGAGCGCGGCGCGCTTGTCCAGTACCCGGAATGCATCGGATGTAACGAAACCCAAAATCTCTCCCGACGAAAGCGAATCGTAGGCTTGATCGTCTATTCATTCAGAACAGGTACCCGGGATGTTGCACTGCATCCCCTCCCGCCGGCCGTTTGCAAACGTGGATTTGCGCCCTGAGCGCCCGCTCGCGTCGTTGCAGTGCCACATGGCCCTATATGCAACCGCGCACGGCGTGCCCGAGGCCTTCTGCCGTTGATAAATTCCAGCCAGGAGACCAGCATGGGGCCCACAACGGCCGCGCACGCCGCGGCTATCGACACGGTTGCTCACAGCGCGCGCGTGCGGTATGGCGAGCCGGATGAAACCTGCGCCCTGATCGATGCGATCTACGATGCCGGCTTCGACGCGCAACGCTGGCCGGATGTATGCGCGCGCATTGCACGACGCATCGGCGCGCAACACGTCAATCTCACCATGCTGCCGCCCGAAAGCACGTTCTCGCTCGCCGAGTGGGACGGCATCGACGCTTCGTTCGCCCAATCGTATGCGCAGCACTACGGCGGCCTCGATCCGCTCGTGCCGCAGGTGCGCCGCTGGGCCGCCGGCACGCTCGTCACCGACACGATGATCCACCCGCAGGGGAGTCTGCAACGCAGCGCCTTCGTGCAGGAGTGGGTGCGCCCGCAGCGCTTCTACACGGTGGCCTTCGCGAACGTGCTGCGCGAAGGCGATATGGCCGCCGTGCTCGGCGCGCTGCGCCATGAAACGCGCTTTTATAGCGAAGACGAACTGGATGCGCTGCGCTCGCTGCTGCCGCATCTGCGCAATGCCTTGCGCGTGCAGCGGCACACGGCCCGCACCCTCGCCTCGCGCGACGACGGCAACCATGCCCCCGCCGACGCACTCGACGCGCTCGCGCATGGCGTACTGATCGTCGACGCCGACGCGCACATCGTGTTCGCGAATCGCGCCGCCGCGGCGCAGCTCGCCCGCGCAAACGGGCTGCGCACCGAACACGCCGTGCTCGGCGCCACCACGGCTTGCGCCACCCAGCAGTTGCGCTCGCTGATCGCGCGTGCGGCCGGGCGCGACGTGCGCGGGCGCAGCGGCGGCGCCATGCTGATCGCCCGCCAGCCGCCCGACGAGCCGCTCCAGGTGCTCATTTCGCCGCCAGGCGAGCACCGTCACGCCGACGGCTTCGCCCACGGCGCACGCGCCGCCACGGCGATGCTTATCGTGATCGATCCGCAATCGTCGCGGCGCGGCGTGGAAACGCGTCTCGTCGCGCTGTTCGGCCTCACGCCCGCGGAAGCACGCGTGGCCTGCGAGGTCGGCAAGGGCCTCAACCCGAAAGACGTGGCCGAAGCGCTGCAGGTGCTGCCCTCGACCGTGCGCACGCATCTGCATCACGTGTTCGCGAAAACCACCACGCGCCGCCAGGCCGAGCTGATGGGTTTGATCGCGCAGCTCGCGATTGTACGCGGCGATTGATTCAGGATTCGTCGACGCAAAAAGCAACGGCCCGCGCAACCCGCGTTCGATGAGCGCGAATCGTGCGGGCCGCAGCGCGGTCGTGTCCGCGTCGATCAACCGCCCAGATAGGCGCGCTTGATGTTGTCGTTGGCGAGCAGATTGTCGGCGCTGTCGGCAAGCACCACGCGTCCGGTTTCCAGCACATAGCCGCGATCGGCCACGTGCAGCGCCTTGTTCGCGTTCTGCTCGACGAGGAACACCGTCACGCCCTCCTCGCGTATCGTGCGGATGATGTCGAAGATCTGCGCGATCACGAGCGGCGCGAGGCCGAGCGTGGGCTCGTCGAGCAGCAGCAAACGCGGCTTGCTCATTAGCGCACGGCCGATGGCGAGCATCTGCTGCTCGCCGCCCGACATCGTGCCCGCGCGCTGCTTCGCACGCTGGTTCAGGCGCGGGAACAGCTTGAACACGTGCTCGATGCCCGCATCGATCTCGTGCTGCGAGGCGAAGAAGCCGCCCATCTGCAGATTTTCGAGCACCGTGAGGCTCGGGAACACGCGGCGGCCTTCCGGCGAAATCGCCATCCCCTTGCGCATGATTTCATGCGTGGGCGTGCGCGTGATGTCCTCGCCTTCGAACGTCACGTTCCCCGCAGAAGCGCGCGGCGTGCCGCACACGGTCATCATGAGCGTGGTCTTGCCGGCGCCGTTGCTGCCGATCAGCGTGACGATCTCGCCCTTGTTCACTTCGATCGACACGCCCGCCAGCGCCTGAACCGCGCCGTAGTGGGTATGGACCTTTTCCAGCTTCAGCATCAGTCCTCTCCGAGATAGGCCTTGATCACGCGCGGGTCGTTGCGCACTTCGTCGGGTTTGCCGGTCATGATCGGCTTGCCGTGCTCCATCACCAGGATGCGGTCCGACACGCCCATCACGAGGCTCATGTCGTGTTCGATCAGGAGTACGGAGATTCCGAACTCGTGGCGCAGGCCGTCCACCATCTGCTGGAGCTCGACCTTTTCCTGCGGGTTCAAGCCTGCCGCGGGTTCGTCGAGCATGAGAAGACGCGGATCCGTGATCATGCAGCGTGCGATTTCGAGCCGGCGCTGATGGCCGTACGACAGCGTGCCCGCCTCGCGGTTCGCGACCGGCTTCAGGCCCACGCGCTCGAGCCAGTACGCGGCGCGTTCGAGCGCGGCGCGCTCGGCCCGGCGATACGCGGGCGTCGCGAACAGGCCGCTCAGCATGTTGCGGTTCACCTTCAGGTGCTGCGCGACCATGAGGTTTTCCAGCACCGTCAACTGCTTGAAGAGGCGAATGTTCTGGAACGTGCGCACGAGGCCGCGGCGCGCCACCTGGTGGCTCGGCTGGCCGGTGATGGCGCGGCCCTCGAGCACGATGTCGCCCGCGGTGGGCTTGTAGAAGCCGCCCACGCAGTTGAACACCGTGGTCTTGCCGGCGCCGTTCGGCCCGATGATCGCGAAGACTTCATTCGGACGCACGTCGAAGTCGATGCCGTCCACGGCCAGCAGACCGCCGAAGCGCATCTGCAGGCCTGCCACTTTCAACAAAGCTTGTGCGCTCATTGCGGCAACTCCACGTGCGGACGGCTCGCGGGCAACAGGCCCTGCGGACGCCACATCATCATCAGCACCATCACCAGACCGAAGATCAGCATGCGGTACTCGGCGAAGCCGCGCGCCACTTCGGGCAGCACCGTGAGCAGGATCGCGGCCAGCACCACGCCCAGTTGCGAGCCCATGCCGCCCAGCACCACCACGGCGAGAATGAGCGCCGACTCGATGAAGGTGAACGACTCGGGCGTGACGAGCCCCTGGCGCGCCGCGAAGAACGCGCCGGCGAGACCCGCGAACGACGCGCCCAGCGTGAATGCCGAGAGCTTGATGCGCGTGGGGTTCAGACCCAGCGAGCGGCACGCGATCTCGTCTTCGCGCAGCGCTTCCCAGGCGCGTCCCATCGGCATGCGCAGCAGGCGGCTCGTGACGAACAGCGTGAACGCCACCAGCACGAGCGCGAGCAGGTACAGGAAGATCACCATGTGCTCGCCGCTGTACTCGACGCCGATCAGCTCATTGAACGTCTTCGCACCCTCCACGCTCGCGTGGCGGGCCATTTCGAAGCCGAACACGGTGGGCTTGGGAATGCTGGAGATGCCGTCCGGGCCGCCCGTGATGCTCGTGAGGTTATTGAGCAGCAAGCGGATGATCTCGCCGAAGCCGAGCGTGACGATGGCGAGATAGTCGCCGCGCAGACGCAGCACCGGGAAGCCGAGCACGAAACCGAAGGCGGCCGCGGCGAGCGCCGCGAGCGGCAGGCATTCCCAGAACGTGAAGCCGAAGTACTGGTTGAGCAGCGCATACGTATAGCCGCCCACGGCGTAGAAGCCCACATAGCCCAGGTCGAGCAGACCCGCGAAACCCACTACGATATTCAGGCCCAGGCCGAGAATCACGTAGATGAGCGCGAGCGTCGCCACGTCGATCGCGCCGCGCGAACCCATGAACGGAAACACCGCACCGAACGCGAGCAGCACCCAGATCGCCGCGCGCTGCTGACGCGCGCCGAGTGCAGGCGCCTTGGGCAGGCGCACGCCACGCGTTGCGCGCACAAACATCGGCTTGACGAGCTGGAACACGAACACCACGGCGGCCGCGATCCAGACGGGGCGCCAGTGCTGCTGCAGCACGACCTGATAGCCGTCCAGCGTGAGCTGCAGGCCGAGAATGGGCGCCGTGAGAATGATGGTCGCGACGGCGGCGGCCAGCGCCCCTTTCACGGTTTGCGACGAAGTGGCGCCCTGTGCGGGCACCCGTACCGAAACAGTCTGACTCATTTCGACCTCACACCTTTTCGACGTCCGGCTTGCCGAGCAGGCCGGTGGGACGGAACAGCAGCACGAGCACGAGCAGGCCGAAGGCCACGACGTCCTTGTACTCCGCGGGCATGTAGCCCGAAGCGAAGGTTTCGGCGAGACCGAGCAGCACGCCGCCGAGCATCGCGCCCGGAATGCTGCCGATGCCGCCCAGCACCGCGGCCGTAAACGCCTTGATGCCCGCAATGAAGCCGATATACGGGTTGAGCTTGCCGATCGTGAGGCCGATCAGCACGCCGCCCACCGCCGCGAGCATCGCGCCGAGCACGAAGGTGAACGAGATCACGCGGTTCGTGTCAATGCCGAGCAGGTTCGCCATCTTCATGTCTTCCGCGCAGGCGCGGCACGCGCGGCCGATGCGCGAGCGCGAGATGAAGAGCGTGAGCGCGATCATCAGCATGAGCGTCACGCCGACGATCAGCATGCGAGAGTACGGAACCGTCACTTCGAAGTTGCCGCCCATGTTGAAGTCGAGCGCGCCGGAAATGAGCATCGGCACGGACACGTCGCGCGCGCCCTGCCCGATCTGCACGTAGTTCTGCAGGAAGATGGACATGCCGATGGCGGAGATGAGCGGCACGAGGCGCGGCCCGCCGCGCAGCGGCCGGTACGCCACGCGCTCGACCGCAAAACCGTAGAGCCCGGTGACCGCCACCGAAACGACGAGCGCCGCGCCCAGCACGAGCGGCAGCGGATAACCCGCCGAGGTGCCGATGGCCGTGAGCGTGACGAGGCCCACATAGGCGCCGATCATGTAGATCTCGCCGTGAGCGAAGTTGATCATGCCGATGATGCCGTAGACCATCGTGTAGCCGATGGCGATCAGCGCATAGATCGCACCCAGCGTGAGCCCGTTGACGAGCTGCTGGGTGAACTGAGGAAGAAAATCATTCATGCGTAAGCCCCGCGGCCATGAAGCCGATGAGAGACCTTTGGAACCGTACCAACCCTTTCTTGAGTTGCGCGCACAACCGCCATGAAAACGCCCCGCCCCAGGACAAGACGGGGCGTTTGCAGCGTGCAGCGCCGGGATCAGTTCGCGGCGGTCTTGGTAGCGTCCTTGTGCCACGTGTAGACGACGAAGCGGAACGACTTCAGGTCGCCCTGGGCGTCGTACTCGACCTTGCCGATCGGCGTGTTGAACGCGTTCTTGTGCAGGTAGGCCGCAACCTTGGCCGGGTCCGTGCTCTTCGCGCCGGCGATGCCGTCGGCGATCACTTCGACGGCCGCGTACGACGGCATCTGGAACGGGCCGTTCGCATCGCGTTTGGCGTCGGCGAAGGCCTTCACGAGCTTCGCGTTGGCGGGGTCCGAGGCGAAGTCGGCCGGCAGCGTGACGAGCATGCCTTCCGAAGCCGGGCCGGCGATGGCCGTCACGTCCTTGTTGCCCACGCCTTCCGGACCCATGAACGTGGCCTTCACGCCCTGTTCACGCGACTGGCGCATGAGCAGGCCCATTTCCGGGTGGTAGCCGCCGAAGTAGACGAAGTCCACGCCCTGCGACTTGAGCTTCGTGACGACTGCCGAGTAGTCCGAATCGCCGGCGTTGATGCCTTCGAACACGACGACCGGAATGTGCGCCTTGTCGAGCGCGGCCTTGACCGACGTGGCAATGCCCTGGCCGTACGACTGTTTGTCGTGCAGGATCGCGACCTTCTTCGGCTTGACCTTGTTGATGATGTAGGCGGCGGCGGCCGGACCTTGCTGGTCGTCGCGGCCGATGGTGCGGAAGATGAACTGGCGCTTCTTGCCTTCGGTCAGCTGCGGCGCGGTGGCCGACGGCGTGACCATCACGACGCCTTCGTTCTCGTAGATGTCCGAAGCGGGAATCGTCGAGCCCGAGCAGACGTGGCCGACCACGTACTGGATGTGCTGCGAAACGATCTTGTTGGCGACGGCGACAGCCTGCTTCGGCTCGCACGAGTCATCCATGAGGACGGCTTCGAGCTTGTTGCCGTTCACACCGCCAGCCGCGTTGATCTGCTCGATCGCAGTCAGCGCGCCCGCCTTGACCATGTCGCCGTACTGGGCGACCGGGCCGCTGAACGGGCCGGCAATGGCGATCTTCACGGTGTCGGCGTTCGCGCTTGCAGCCAATGCGAGCAGCGCGGCGGCCACGGAAACGGAGGTAAGGCGGTTAAGAGAGAACAGCGGCATCATCAGGAGCTCCTCGATTGTTTTCGGGTCAACCGGTCAGACGGAATGACCTGCGCAAACGAACAGCGCCCCAATGATTTTCAATGGGGAACAACGACGACGAGCACCAGAGAAAAAGACGTGACGGGGCCCGGCGTGTATCAGCGCCCTGGTAGGCGGCTGAGTTCGGAGAGACTGCTGAGTTACAGACTCTGTTGCGCAAGCGATCCGCCTGCCCCGTTCGCTGCAATTCATACCGGAAAGGTGGACCGGTCTGAATCAGCGACCCGCGGATGCTATCAATAATATCGTTTTATCGCAACCAGGGGTTTGGTCGGATATCGGGTTGAGTTTTGACATCGATCAATAGAGGGGAATGCTGGAAAGCGTCTGAGAATGCTCATGAAAATAGCTTTTCAGGCGGTTGGTGGACCGCCTCCCGGCTGAGATGGCCGACTGGCGCGGGGTTATGGAATTATCGGCTCTTTTTGGTTTTTACGCGCTCCCGATCGTCATTTTAATTTCGACGAAATCTGATCGGCGAATCGCGTCTGACGAGATAATCAAGGATCAATTCTCCGTTGCAAAAAGTTCGCCGATCTCATTATTCGGAAATCGGGAATACCCTAAATGCAAAATGCGCCAAATCATTGATTTGAAAGAATAAATATTACGAAATCATTAAAATAAAAACTTTACACTCGTTGAACGGGCAACATAAATTCCGCATCCGTTCCGCTTTCTGTCTTCCAATCCGAAAACGAGAGTCGAAGCGGCGGGCCTTTTCTTGTCAGCCAGATTATTTCGGATCCCTATTAAACCAGAAGTCGCCTCGATCATGCCTTCTGCGGATACGAATACTTGAACGTCCCTTGCGCGCTCGCGATCAGCAGGCGGTCGTCCACCCAGGCCTCGGCGCGCGCAAAGAAGATCGATCGGCCGCCGCGCTCCAGAAACCCCTTCGCCCGCACGAACTGGCCAAGCCCTTTGTCGAGGTAGTGGGTCGTGAGCGAGAGCGTGAAGCCATGACGCGGCGGGGCGCCAACCGGCGCGAAGAGTCCCGCGTAGCCGGCGGCGGCGTCGAGCAGCGTGGCGATCGCGCCGCCTTGCAGCACGCCCTGGCGATTGAGCTTGGAAGCGTCGATGGGCATGACAAGCTCCGCGTAGCCCTCGCGCCACTGCGCGACGCTCACGCCGAGCGTTTCAAGAAACGGGTTGTCCACGGCGAACTGCGGCATACGCGGTCTTCCTTGCATTATCGGGCGATGCGATTGATTATAGGGTGGCTGCCCCAATGCCACAGCGTGCCGCAGCGCCGCCCGTACGACTGTTCAGCGAAATTCCGCGCAACTGTACATGGCCAGCGCTGCCGCGCCGCACAACACTGCCTGAAGGCGCGCGAGGCGCGCGTCCTCCGCAAACCCTTCCAGGATAAAACCAGGTACTCAAGATGAACGACAACGCGCTCCACCCCGACCCGCTGGCCACTTCGCGCACAGCGGCGGCAGCGGCCGAGGCCGCGCCCGTGCCTTGCCCCATCGTCGAAACGCTCGACCGCATCCTGCCCGAGGAGCCGCTCCTCATGATGGGTGCCGGCCCCGTGCCGATTCCCGACGCCGTGGCCAAGGCCAACACCGTCGTCATCAATCACCTCGGCGACACCATGGCGCGCGTCATTCACCAGGTGAAGACGATGGCGCGCTACGTGTTCCAGACGCGCTCGAACTGGGTGCTCGGCGTGGCCGGTCCGGGCTCGGCGGCCATGGAAATGGCGATCTCGAACCTCGCGTGGCCAGGCACCCGCGTGCTCTCCATCGTCAACGGCTTCTTCAGCCAGCGCATGGCCGAAATGGCGGGCCGCGTGGGCGCCGAAGTCACCACACTCGATGTGGCCGACCGCGAGATCGCCTCGCTCGCAGCCGTGGCGCAAGCCATCGAGCGCACGCGCCCGGCTGTCGTCACGATCGTGCACGGCGAAACCTCCAATACGGTGTGGAACCGCGAACTCAAGGAAATCGTGCAGCTCGCCAAGGCCGCCGGGGCGCTCGTGGTGGTGGACGCCGTCTGCACGCTGAGCACCATGCCGCTGGAAATGGACGCCTGGGGCATCGACGTCGTCATCACGGGCGGCCAAAAGGGCCTCTCTTCGATCCCGGGCGTTTCGCTGATTGCCTTTTCGGACGCCGCCTGGGAGCGCGTGCGCACACGCACCGCGCCGAACACGCACTGGTGCCTCGACGCCATGCTCGCCGAAAACTTCTGGCACAACGCCGGCTATCACTACACCGCGCCCGTCTCGGGCGTGCTGGCGCTGCACGAAGCGCTGCGCCTCGTGTGCACGGAAACGCTCGAAAAACGCTTTGCGCGCCACCTGCGCTGCTCGCTCGCGCTGCAAAGCGGCGTGAGCGCGTTGGGCCTCGCGCTTTATACGCCGCAATCGTGCCGCCTGAATTCCGTGGTCGGCATCGGGCTGCCCGAGGGCGTCACTGCGCGCGAGGTGTGCAATCACATCTCGCAGCAGTACCAGGTGGAGATCGCCGGATCGTTCGGTCTCCCGATCGTTCGCATCGGGCAGATGGGCGAGCAGTGCCGCGAGCACAACCTCTTTCGCACCGTGCACGCGCTTGGCCGCACCATGAGCGATCTCGGCGTGAGGGTCGATCTGCCCGCCGGGGTTGCCGCGCTCGAAGAGTCGCTTTCGGCCGGCTCGCGCGAAGCGCGGCGTTAAGCGAACCGCCCACGCAAACGCGACCCCGGTTATCATCGCGCTCCTGCGCGCGCGATCCCGATGCGCGCCGCATGACGCAACCGCAGGCAACTGAAAGCAACCGCAGGCAAACCCAAGCGAAGATGTCCCCCATCCCTTTCGACGCCATCCTCTTCGACTGCGACGGCGTGCTCGTCGACTCAGAACGCATTACGCACGTGGTGCTCACGCAGATGCTGGGCGAACTCGGCTGGACGCTCGAGGTGGACGAAGCCATGCGCATCTTCGTCGGCAAGGCGGTGAAAGACGAAGCCGCGCGCATCGAGGCGCATACGGGTTTCGCGATTACCGATGCCTGGCTCGAAGGCTTTCGCGCGCGCCGCAATGAAGCGCTGGCGCGCGATCTCGTCGAGATTCCGGGCGCGCCCGCAGCCGTGCGCGCGGTGCACGCGGCCATGAACGGGCGCATCGCCGTCGCCTCGGGTGCGGACCGGCGCAAGGTCGAGTTGCAGCTGCGCAAGGTGGACCTGCTCGACTGCTTCGCAGGCCACATCTACAGCGGCCACGAAATGCCGCGCAGCAAGCCGCATCCCGATGTCTATCTCGCGGCGGCAGCCGGTCTCGGCGTGCAGCCCGGCCGCTGCGCCGTGATCGAGGACACGGTCACGGGCGCCCGCGCGGGCCTCGCCGCGGGCGCCACCGTGTTCGGCTACAGCCCGCCCGAGCCCGGCCACAGCAGCGCGCAGGCACTCCTCGCGGCCGGCGTTGCGCACGTATTCACCGACATGATGCAGCTTCCCGCCCTGCTTTCCGGCCGGTCAAATAGTTAAGCGCATATAAAACAACGCCGAAACAGCCGCGCTCGTCGGGCACTGTTGGCCGTACGCATCACCGCACACCATATAAAAAGCAGACCGGCCACGAGTCGAATACCATCCGGTTCGTGGCGCCGCGAAAGAAAATGATAGTTTGCTATCGAATCGCTTTGGGCTATCATCCGCCGATGTCGAATCTTCATACTTTACGCCTTGCGGTCAGCAGCACGCTCGTCGTGGCAGCACGCAAATGGCGGCGCACGACGCACGGCGCCCTTACCGCATACAACGTCTCCGAGGCATGCGCCGCGCCGCTTCTCACCGCCGGGCGCCTTGGCGAAGCCGTGCGCCAGGTCACGCTCGCGGAGCACGTTGGCATAGAAGGCCCGTCGCTCGTGCGTCTGCTCGACCAGCTCTGCGCCGCGGGCCTCGTGCGCCGCGACGAAGACCCCGACGACCGCCGCGCAAAAACGATCTCGCTCACGAGCGAAGGCCGCGCCGTGACCGAGCGCATGGAGGACGAACTGCGCTCGCTGCGCGCCCGCGTGCTCAAGGGCGTGAGCCGCGCCGACCTCGAAGCGACGCTGCGCGTGCTCAACGCGTTCAATGCAGCCTCCCCCGCGGACCAGGCCGACCGGCCCTTACACGACTGAAAGCAGACAGCGGACTCATGACCTACCCCACCATCCGCGACTGGCTCTTTTCGGTCAAGACCTTCGCCGCGTCGATGCTGGCGCTCTATATCGCGCTCAAATTTCAGCTCCCGCGCCCCTATTGGGCGATGGCCAGCGTGTACATCGTCTCGAACCCGTTCGTGGGCGCCACGCGCTCGAAGGCGCTTTACCGCGCGCTCGGCACCGCGCTCGGCGCGGCCGCGGCCATCGCGCTCGTGCCGCCCTTCGTCGAAACGCCGCTCCTCTTCAGCGCGATCGTCGCGACCTGGACGGGCACGCTGCTCTATCTGGCGATCTCCGACCGCACCGCGCGCAGTTACGTGTTCATGCTCGCGGGCTATACGATGCCGCTCATCGCGCTGCCCACCGTGACCGATCCCACTACCGTGTTCGACGTGGCGATCGCGCGCACGCAGGAAATCACGGTCGGCATCATTTGCGCGAGCGTGGTGGGCAGCACCATCCTGCCTAGCCGCCTCGCGCCCACGCTCATCGAGCGCGCCGACGCCTGGTTCCGCGATGCCGCCTGGTACGGCCGCGAAACGCTCTCGGGCCATATTGCGGGCAAAGCGCTTTCGGCGTGCCGTCAACGTCTCGCCGCCACGGTCAACCAGCTCGAATTCCTGCTGAGCCAGTTGAGCTACGACCACACGCACCCCGAGATCCTCGAGCGCGCCGAGTCGCTGCGCGGACGCATGCAACTCTTCCTCCCGATGATCTCCGCGCTCGCCGACCCGCTCGTCGCGCTGCGCCGCGATCTGCACGCGTGGCCGGAGGGCCTCGATAGCCTGCTCGCCGACGCGGCGCGCTGGTTCGACGAGCCGCTGCCCACGCGCGCGGCCGAGATGCGCGACGACGCGGGCGACCCGAGCGCAGAAAATCTGCGCAAGCGCATCGCGACGCTGCAGCCCGCGCGCGATGCACTCTCGAGCTGGGAAGGCGCGCTGCTCTCGAACGCGCTCTGGCGCCTTGGCCAGGTGATCGACGTGTGGCAGGACTGCCGCGCGCTGCGCGCGCTCATCGCGCACGAAGCGAAAATCGGCACGTGGCGGCCGCGCTATCGTCACTGGCGCCTTGGCGGCACGGAACGCTTCTACGATCGCGGCCTCATGTTGTTCTCGTGCCTCGTGCCGATGAGCGCGATTCTCGTGGCCTGCTGGCTTTGGGTCAGCTCGGGCTGGCACGACGGCGCGGGCGCGGTGACGCTTGCGGCCGTGGCCTGCTGCTTTTTCGCGGCATCCGACGAGCCCGCGCCGCTGGTGTTCCGCTTTTTCCTCGCCACCGCGGCGAGCGTGGTATTCGCCGGCCTCTATCTGTTCGTCGCGCTGCCCAAGGTGCACGATTTCGCGATGCTCGTGCTGCTGTTCGCGGGCCCGTTCATCCTGATCGGCACGCTCATTCCGCGCCCGGCCTTCAACATGGTGACGATGCTCGTGGCCGTGAACACGGCCACCTTCATCAGCGTGCAGAGTGCTTACGAGTCGGACTTCTTCGTCTTCCTGAACAGCAATATCGCCGGCGTGGCGGGCCTCCTGTTCGCCTATCTGTGGACGCGCGTCACGCGTCCGTTCGGCGCCGAACTCGCGGCGCGGCGCCTGTTGCGCTCGAGCTGGAGCGACGTCGCGCTCTCGGCATCGCCCACGCCTATCGCGGACCAGCGCAATCTCACCTCGCGCATGGTCGATCGCCTCATGCAACTCATTCCGCGACTCGCGGCTTCCGACGAGCACCGCCATCCGTCGATCGAGAGCTTCCGCGATTTGCGTATCGCGCTCAATTCGCTCGATTTGCGGCGCTCGCGCCACAAACTCGACGGCGACGTGCCCGACGCGATCGACCGCGTGCTCGCGGGCATAAGCGACCACTATGCGCGCTGCGCGCGTGCGCGCGTGCGCCAGGACGCCCCGTCCGCGCTGCTCTCCAGCATCGACGACGCCATGCGCCGCGTCGCGGCCCGCGCGCGCGCGCAACTGCCGCCCGCCACCGTTGCCGACGCCGATGTCCAGCCCGCACCGCGCGCGCTCGTCTCGCAGCGCTGGCTGCGCGACACGCTGCACGCGCTGGTGGGCCTGCGCATCGCGCTCTATCCGGCTCTCGCGGCGCAATCGCCGTCCAACCCCGAGGCCACGGCATGAGCGCGCATCCCTCTTATCCTTTTTCGAAACCCGCATCATGATCGGCGAAATCGATATCTTTGGCGTGTTCGTGCCCGCCGTGCTCGTGCTGATGCTGATCGCATACCTCATCAATGTCGTGATCGGCAAGGTGCTCACGCGTGTCGGCTTTTATCGGCTCGTATGGCATCGTTCCATTTTCGATCTCGGCATCTATGTCTTCGTGCTGGCTGCCGTCATCATCGTGTCGCATCGCTTCGTGAATTAACGTGAACGTGAAAAAAACCTGGTTCTCCGCAGGACAGATCCTGCTGACGCTCATCGTCGTCGTGGTCGCCGCCCTCGTGCTGTGGCGCATCGTCAACTACTACATGTTCTCGCCGTGGACGCGCGACGGCCGTGTGCGCGCCGACGTGATCCAGGTCGCGCCCGACGTAGGCGGCCTCATCACCCGCGTCGACGTCGCCGACAACCAGCAGGTCAAGCAAGGCCAGGTGCTGTTCGTGATCGACCAGGCACGCTACGCGCTCGCGCTGCGTCTCGCCGAGGCCACGCTCGAGCAGCGCAAGGCCACGCTCGCCCAGGCGAAGCGCGAATACGCGCGCAATCTCGCGCTCGGCAATCTCGTGGCCGCGGAAACGCTGGAGGAAAGCCGCACGCGCGTCGATCAGGGCGAAGCCGCGGCCGCCGATGCCCAGGTCCAGGTCGACACCGCCAGGCTCAATCTTCAGCGCACCACGATCGTGAGCCCCGTGGACGGCTATTTGAACGACCGCGCGCCGCGTGTCGGCGAGTACGTCACGGCAGGCCGCGCGGTGGTCGCCGTCGTGGACATGCATTCGTTCCGCGTGGATGGCTACTTCGAGGAAACGCGCCTGCACGGCATTCAGATCGGCCAACCCGTGGAAATCACGGTGATGGGCGAGACGCGAGCGCTGCGTGGCCATGTGCAAAGCATCGTCGCAGCGATCGAGGACCGCGACCGCCAGGCGGCGCCGAACCTGCTGCCCAACGTGAATCCGGCCTTCAGCTGGGTGCGTCTCGCGCAGCGCATTCCGGTGCGCGTGGCGCTCGACGAAGTGCCCGCCGATTTCCGCATGATCGCGGGCCGCACGGCCACCGTGGCCGTGCGCACCGAAGCGAACAACGGCCGCCAGGCCTCGCCCGCGAACCATGCAAGCGGCGCCGCCGCCCCGCAGCCCGCAACGAGTGCGAGCGCCCCCGCCGCGTCCCAGGCTGCCGGAGCTTCGCAATGACACGCCGCAGTCTCTGGCGCCGCCGCTTTTGCCCCAACGCCTGGCCCAACCTCGCGCTCGCGCCGCTCGCGCTCGCGCTGGGCGCATGCATCACGCTCGGCCCCGACTACCACGTGCCGCAGGAAGCCGTGGTCAATTCGCCGCTCGCGCAAGGCCCGATCGAAGGCGCGGACCATGCGCCGGTCTCGCAACTGGGCGTACCCGCCAACTGGTGGCAGCTTTACGACGACCCCACGCTCAACGAACTGGTGCAGGAAGCGCTGAAGTCGAACACGGACCTGCGCGTGGCGGCTGCAAACCTTGCGCGCTCGCGTGCGGCGGTCGACGTGGCCAACGCGCAGGGCGGCTTCTCGGGCAACGCGCATGCCGGCGTCGAGCGCGCGCAGGTGTCGGGCGAGCAGTTCCTCCTGTTCGAAAAGGTGCCTGTCGCGACGCTGGGAGACCTCGGCGTCAACATCTCGTATGAATTCGACCTGTTCGGCAAGCTGCGGCGCGGCGTGGAAGCCGCGCGCGCCGACGACGCAGCCGTGGAAGCCGCGGCCGATCTCGCGCGCATCACGGTGGTCGCCAACGTGGCGCAGGCGTATGTCGAATCGTGCTCGGCCGCCGAGGAACTGGAGATCGCGCAGGAATCGCTCAAGCTGCAAAAAGAGCGCGTGGCGCTCACGAAGCGCCTGCGCGACGCGGGGCGCGGCAACCAGCCCGACGTGACGCGCGGGCAGACCCAGGCCAACACGATCGCCGCCGATATCCCGCGCTTCGAGGGACGCCGCCGCGTGGCCCAGTATCAGCTCGCGATGCTGCTCGCACGCGCGCCCAAGGACCTGCCGCCCGCCGCGCTCGCGTGCAACCGTCTGCCCCGGCTCAAGCAGCCGATTCCCGTCGGCGACGGCGCCGCGCTGCTCAAACGCCGCCCCGACGTGCGCGAGGCCGAACGCCAGCTCGCGGCATCGACGGCGCGCATTGGTGTGGCGATCGCCGAGATGTACCCCGACGTCACGTTCGGCGCGGGCGTGGGCACGATCGGCCTGACCAGCGATCTGTTCACGCCCGCGACCAATGCCTGGTCGTTCGGCCCCCTGATCAGCTGGACCTTCCCGGTCAACGGCCAGCGCGACCGCGTGCGCGCCGCAGAGGCCGCGACGGGCGGCGCGCTCGCGCACTTCGACGGCGTGGTGCTCAACGCGCTGCGCGAAACGCAATCGAGCCTCGCGACCTATGCCGCCGACGACCAGCGCGCCGATGCGTTGCGCACGGCCTACACGTCCGCGCAGCAGTCGGCGGACGAAACGCATCGTCTCTATGCTGCGGGCCGCGAACCGTTCCTCTCCGACCTCGACGCCACTCGCACGCTAACCAGCGTGCACGCGCAGGTCGCCGCGGCCGAAGGCCAGGTCGCACTCGATCAGGTACGGTTGTTCCTCGCGCTCGGCGGCGGCTGGGAAGGCAATCGGCAAACGCTGCAGCAGCAGGGGGCGCAAGGCGGCCAGCCGGCACCGGCGGCAACCGCAGCGACTGCGCCGACAAAGTAAGAACTCGCCTCTGCTTCAGCGCGCCGCGCCGCCTTGCGCGGCGTCGGCGCGCATCGACTTCGGCGGCTTCGCAACCGCGCCGCGTACCTCGAAGTGCACGGTATCGGTCACCCGCCCCCGCGCATCGACGAGTTCGAGCGTGTGCTTGCCAGGCCAGGGCAGCCACGCGACGCGTGCGGCGCCGCCCAACGCCTTGCCGTCCAGGCGCCAGTTCACGCGCGCATTCGAGCCCGTTGCACGCTCGAACCAGACGCGCTGACGCGGCGCGGGAATGTCGGGATCGAGCGCGAAAATGGTGCCGTCGACGGGGCTGCCAATCTGCGCGGGTCCACGCGCGAGATCGGCGGCATTCGATGCCAGGCCCACTTGCGGCGTGGACGTGCCCGCAATGAACCACTCGTTGCGGGAAGGCTCCACGGCATCGGCGAACTGCACGCGCACGTGCTCGACGCCAGGTGGCGCGGCAGGCGCGACGCTCGGCACGCGCCGATGCAGATAGCCGACGATGGCAGCCCACACCGGCGCCGCGCCGGTCACGCCCGACACGTCCCACATGGGCGAGCCGTCCGCATTGCCGACCCACACGCCTACCGTATAGCGTGACGTGAAGCCCACGGTCCAGTTGTCGCGCATGTCCTTGCTCGTGCCCGTCTTGACCGCGGAAAACATGCGTGTATCCAGCGGACTGTCGAAATCGAAGGTACGTGTGCGCGCATTGTTGTCGGCGAGGACGTCGGCGACGATGAACGCGGACTCGCGGCTGAATATGTGCTTCGACGCGCCTTTTTGTGCGGGCTGCGCAGGCGCAGGCAATTCGGCGATCGGGCTCGCGACGCCGCCGTTGGCGAGCGCCCGATACGCATTCGTGAGCGTGACGAGGCTCACGTCCGCGCTGCCCAGTGCGAGACTGAAGCCGTAGTAGTCGCCCGCCTGCGTGAGCGGCAGGCCGAGCGCCGTGAGCGTTCTCGCGAATCGATGCGGCGTCACCATCACGAGCGTGCGCACGGCCGGTACGTTCAGCGACGAGCCGAGCGCGGTGCGCACGCTCACCCAGCCCTTGAAGCCCTTGTCGTAGTTCTGCGGCATGTACAGGCCGCCGCCCGCCGCGAGATCGAGCGGCGCGTCGTCGAGCAGCGAAGCGGTCGTCACGCGGCGCTCGTCGATGGCCTCGGCGTAGAGAAAAGGCTTGAGCGTCGAGCCCGCCTGGCGCAGCGCGAGCGCCGCGTCGACTTCGCGTGCCTTCGACAGGCCTCCTGACGATCCGACCCACGCGAGCACTTCGCCCGTTGCGTTATCGAGCACGACGACCGCGCCGTCCTGCACGTTGCGCGGATGCGCGCGCGCATTGAGTTCGATGAGCGTGCGCGTGAGCGTGTCGCGCGCGTAGCGTTGCAGGCTGGCGTCGAGCGTCGAGCGCACGCGCATGCCGGGCGTGGGATGCACGGCGTTCGCGATCTGGCGCGCGAAGTGCGGCGCAAGCTGCGGCGAATTTTCGCTGCGGCCGTCGAACGAGGGATCGTCGGCGGCGATGGCCGGGCGCGCGAAGGCCATCTGCACGAAGGCATCGAGATTCGGGCAGCCGCCGTCGACGTTCGCTGCGCGCATGTCGCGCAGGATGCGGCACGCACGCGTGGCGACCTTCGTATAGGGCGCATTGGGCGCACGGATCAGCGCGGCGGCGACGGCCGATTCGCGTTCGTCGAGCCCCGACGGCGTCTTGCCGAACAGCGTCTGCGAAAGCGCGGCAAGACCCACGGTCTCGCCACGGAACGGCACCAGGTTCAAATACGCTTCGAGAATCTGGTCCTTGCGCCAGGCGCGTTCGAGCCGCAGCGCATCCACGGCCTGTACGGCCTTCTGCGCGAGCGAGCGCTGGCCCGAGTGCTTCGGGTCGTCGTCGAGCAGGCCCGTGAGCTGCATCGTGACCGTGGAAGCACCACGCGTGCGTGTATTCCACAGGTTGGCCCAGGCGGCGGCAGCCGCGCCGCGCCAGTCCACGCCGCCATGCTCGTAGAATCGTTTGTCCTCCGAAACGACGATCGCCTCGCGCAGCGCCGGAGAAACGTCGGCGAGCGCGACCCAGTCGCCGCGCCTCGCGGTACGCTCCACGCGCGTGCGCTGCAGCGGCGTGCCGTCGCGCGCGAGCAGCACCCAGTCGGAGCTTTGCCACTGGCTGCGCACGTCGTCGAAAGTCGGCAGCGCGAACGCGGGCCGCGGCAGCAGCACGAGGCACAGCGTGGCGACGCCGAGCGCCCCCGCTGCGCGATGCCGTAGCGCGAATGGGCCGCTCATGGCGCCGCCTTCACGACCATCGGCGCATTAGGCGCGACGCCGAACGTGGCCGGCGCGTAGAGCGCCTCCACGCGCGTGGGCGGCAGCCCGAACGTGCCGGCGTTGTTGAGACGCACCGTGTACTCCAGCGAGACCTTGCCCTTCGGCAGAAACGCGTAGTAGGCGCGATAACCGTCGAAGCCGCGCTCGATGAACGCGGGCCACGGACCGTTCTCGTCCTGCTTCTCGCCTTGCGTCGCCACGGCAGAATCGCGCCCGAGCCCGGAGCCGAGGATCGTCGCGCCCGAAGGAATCGGGTCGTTCACGGCGACCCACGTCATGTCGGTCTGCGCGTCGATGTCGAGGCGCACGCGTACGACGTCGCCGCGCGTGTACACGCCCTTCACCGCGGCGTCCACCGGCGTGATCGTCTTCGCGACGCGATAGCCCGCCGCGAACGGCGCGCGCAACGCGACCGCGGCGAGGCTTTCCACCGTGGCCCACGGCTTGCCGGTTCCCTCCTGCGTCAACGTGAGCGGCGCGGCCGTGCCCTGCCTTGGCCATGCGAGCAGCATGCTGCGCGCGGGCGCGTTGCGTGTCGCCGCCGTGGCGGCGCTGGCACTCGATACCGCTCGCGCCGCCGACTGCGATGCCGCTTGCGCCGCCGATGGTGCCGCCGCGTTCCAGCCGACGATGCGAGACATATCGCCGAGCCGGATCCTCGTCGCGCCCGTCACCGGATCGTGCTCGAACACGCGCGAGAAGCGCTCGACCGCAAGCGAGCCGTACGCGTTCGCCGTCGTCGTGCTCCAGGCGCCGTTGCGTTGCAGCGCGAGCAGGCCCGCCACGAGCCGCGGCATTTCTTCCTTCCATGCGGGGTTGTCGACGAAGGCCAGCGCGAGGCGCGCGGCGTTGACCTCCGTGCCCGTCATGAGCCACCACAAATCGTCTTCGGCGGCTGTCGAGAACGTCAGCTGCGTGCCTTGCCACGTGAGACGCGCGCGCAGGATCTGTTCGAGCTGCGCCAATTTTTCTGCGCGATCCGGCACATCGCGCATGCGCGCGAGACTTTCCGCATAGTCGATCACCGCCGACGTGGGCCACTGATTCGGCGCGATCTCGATCGAGCCGAACTGGCGTGCGTTCGCCGCGCCGTAGCGCGACAGCGCATCGATGGCGGCGAGCTTGCGCAGATCGAGATCGCGGCGCGGCGCCCACGAATGGCGCTCGATGCGGCCTTCCACGAAACCCGTGAGGCCCTCCACCATCTTGCTGCGCAAGGCGTCGGGAAGCGCGAAGCGCGGGTCGAGCTTGGACGCCTCGTCGCTCACCGTGAGCAGGTACGCGGTGAGCGCGGTGCTGCCACGGCTCGCGCTGTCGTCTGCGGGCGGGAAGTAGTTCGCGAGGCCGTCGCGGTCCAGATACACCGGCAGGCGCGCAAGTTCCGCCTGCCAGCGCGCGGGGTCCCGCAGGCCGATCGCGATCGACGTCTGCTGCTCGAGGCAGGAATACGGATAGCGCGTGAACCAGCGGCGCACGCCGGGCAGGCCGTCCGCGAGCTTCGGCTGCAGCGACACTGCAATGCCGCCGCGCACCGCGCCTGCACGCGTCACGCTCGCGCTGGCCGGCGGCGCAACGGGAATGGAAAGTGTGCCGTCCACCTGCGCGAGCGTGGCCTGCTGCACCGTCACGGGGATCGCCGCGCGCACCTGCTGCGCGAGCTTCACCGCGTCCGCCGCATGCGCGCCGCCCTGCTCCGCCGCGCTCACGTTCCACGCGAGCGCGGGCCGTTCCGCTTCGGCGAGATCGTCGGGAACCGCGACTGTCCACGCGATCTCACGCGACGAATTGGGCGCGAGGTCCACGGTCTGCGCGGCAAGCGCGAGCGGCGGCACGTTCGGTGTGACGAGCACTTTCATCGTGCGCGTGGTCGTATTGCGCAGCGTGAACTGTGCGCGGAAGGTGTCGCCCTCGCGCACCTGCGGCGGCAGGCCCGAGATCAGCTGAAGGTCCTGCGTGCTCTCGATGGTCGCGCTGCCCGTGCCGAAGCGCGCCACCCCGCTCGCGGCAATCGCGACAATGCGAAAACGCGTGATCGAGTCGTTCAGCGGCACGCTCACCTGCGCCTCGCCCTTCGCATCGAGCGTGACGCGCGGGTTCCAGTAGAGCAGCGTGTCGAAGAGTTCGCGCGTCGCGCCATGGCCTCCTCCGCCGCCTGCCGGCACTGCCTTGCGCCCGAAGTGGCGGCGCCCGACGATCTCCATTTGCGCCGTGGCCGTTTCCACGCCATAAGCGCGCTGCTGCAGCATGGCGTCGAGCAGATCCCAGCTGCGGTTGGGCATGAGTTCGAGCAGCGCTTCATCGACGGCCGCCACGGCGATCTGCGTACCCGCGGGCACCGGCTGACCGCCCGGAAGCTGCACGCGCAACTGGACGCGCGACGTTGCGCGTACCGCGTAGCGTTTCGCGTCCGGCGTCACGCTCACCGCGAGGCGGTGCGCCGCGTCGCCCACGCGGATTTGCGCGAGCCCGTAACGGAAAGCCGGCTTCGAAAGATCGACGAGCGGCGTGGGCGCCTCGTACTGGCGCCCCTCGTACCAGAACGCACGCGCCCATTCGAGCGGCGCTTTCCACCCCCACGTGAAGAACGAATACCACGGCACCTCGTGAATGCGTCCACGCAGCGCGAGCACCGAAACGTAGACGTTGGGGCCCCAGGCGTCGTTCACCTTCAACTCGACGGTCGGATCGCGCCCGTCGAGTTGCACCACGTGCGTTTCGATGATGCCCTCGCGCTCCACGGCCACGAGCGCCGTCGCAAAGCGAAACGGCATGCGCACCTGGAAGCGCGCGGTCTCGCCGGGTTCGTAGCTCGTCTTCTCGGGCAACACGTCGATGCGGTCCGTGTTCTCGCTGCCGAACCAGAGTTCGTCCTCGCGCGTGACCCATACCGAGGTCGTCGCCGTGGAAGTATGGCCGTCGCCGTCGCGCGCCATGGCCACGAGCTGGATGTTGCCCGCTTCCTTGAGTTTCGCGTCGCACGTGAGCAAGCCGTGGTCGT
The DNA here is from genome assembly GCF_003096715.1 of Paraburkholderia silvatlantica. Lineage (GTDB taxonomy): Bacteria > Pseudomonadota > Gammaproteobacteria > Burkholderiales > Burkholderiaceae > Paraburkholderia > Paraburkholderia silvatlantica. Next base: position 143,532 of record NZ_QEOL01000015.1, on the reverse strand, counting down.
CGCTCGTGCCGCTGCACAGCGTGCCGAGATCGCGCGTTTGCGTGTGGTTGTCGTAGGCGTAGAATCCGCCCACCATGCGCTTGCGCGAAGTCGTCGTGATCTTCGCCACGCCGCGCACGTCGAGCTTCACGCCCGCGTGCGGCTTGCCCTGCAGGTCGAGCGCGAGCGCGGTGACCGGTACGGTCCTGCCCACGGAGACCCAATGGCCCGACTTGATGCCCGCCACCACGGCAGCAGGCCAGAGCGTGGCCGCGCCGCTGATGGTCTGCACTTCGCCGTTCGGGTCCGCGAAGGTCGCTTCGAGCGCGAGGCGCTTCGGCGCATCCACGGCCGGCAGGTTCTTCAGCACGAGCGTGCCCGCGCCGTTGCGGTCGAGCGTGAGCGGCGCCTTGTCGGCCACGAGCTTCGCGACCTCGTTGTCCTCCCGTGGGCCGCTGTCCTCATCCCCGGACGTGTCGTTGGACATGTCGTCGGCCTCGCCCGCGCTCACATACGGCGCGAAACTGAAATCGCCGTATGTGCCGGCGAACGACGGCGTCGTTTCCTTCACGAGCGCCGATACCCGCACGGGCAGATTCGAAGCCGCGCCGCCCGATACATAATCGATCTGCACCGCCACGCTCGCCTGCGTGGCGGCGACGAGCGGCGACGTTTTCTCGTTCTGTACGGCGATCGTGCCCTTGAGCACCGGCAAGCGGAATGCTTCGACGCGGAAGCTGCCGCTGTCGTAGCTCATATGAACCACGTCTGCGCTGTCGTCCGCTTCGTCATTGCCGTCGCTTGCCGTGCCCGCGTTCGCGTCACCGTCGTCGAGCGAGACGTCGTATTCGCCGAGCTTCGCTTCGGGCGGCAACTCGAAGGTCGAGTCCGCCGTGTGGTCCGCGGCCCACTTGAGCGGCAGATGCCAGGTCTGGCCGCTGCCGGCATGGCGTATCGTCACGCGCGTGGGGTACTGCTGCGCAAGCGCGAAGCCATGCATCGTCTGGGCGCGAATGAAGTGTTTCATCGACACCGTCTCGCCCGCGCGCAGCAGCGTGCGGTCGAACACGGTATGTGCGCGCACCGTGGGCTGCAGGCTCGTGTCGGTCGGTACGTTGAAGCGCCACGACTCGATGCCGCGATTCCAGTCCGATTGCACGAAGGCCATGTCGGGACCCGTTTTCGGGTCGTCGATGCGCGCCGAAACGAACAGCCCGTTAAAGCTGTTTTCACCGCAGTCGCGACGATTCGCAAGCGGCCCGTCTATCGTCAGGAGTCCATTGGAATCCGTCTTCCCCGTGGCGAGCGTCTCGCCATTGCAGTCCGATACGCGCACGTCGGCGCCGGCTACAGGCTCGCCCTTGTCGAGCGAGGTGACCCACACCACGCTGTTCTCGCGGCCCTGCTTGAAGTGCACGCCCAGATTGGTGACGAGCACGGCCGTGCGCACGTACATGGGCGCCGGCTTGCCGAGCAGCGAGGCGCCGAGCGTTGGCGAGGCGAGTTCGATCACGTAGAAACCCGGCTTCGGCACGGGAATGCCCACCACTTCGAACGGCCGCAACGCCTTTGGATCGGCTTTGGGCAGCGCGAGCGTTTGCACGCCGGGCTGGCCGTCGAGCAGCGAGAGCGAGCGCACGTCGATGATGCGCTCCTTCGCGTCGTCATTCCCCTCGCCCGTCGTGCGCGGAATCACCACGGGCGACTTCGCCCGCGCGAGCAGCCCTGGCATCAGCCTGTTGATCGACGTTTCGCTCATGCCGAAAGTGTCGAACTGGTCGACGAGGCGCATCCAGCGGCGCATGTCGGTATCGGACTGCACCGCGAGCCTTGCGAACTTCGCCTCGCCCGCGTTGAGCCCCTGCACGTGCAGGTCGGCTTCGACGTTGCGCAGCGTGACCGGCACGAGCGGCGGCGTGCCGGGCTCCGCATGGCGCTCGATGATGCCGAAGGTCGAGGACGGGAATTTCGCGAGCGGCGGCATCGGCGCGGTCGCCGTATGCAGCGGGAACAGATCGGCGTTCGAGAGCGCCCGCCCGCTTACGTCCTCGAGGCCGGCGGGTGCGGTGACCGTGAGCGTCGCGCGCTCGGGCAAGGGCGCGGAGAACGTGATCGAGCTGACTTCGTTGTTCTTGTCATCCGGGCGGAAAGTCGGCGCGACTTCCCCCTTGGGCCCTTGCAGACGGAACTTCTGCGCGTCGGCCCGCGCGATCGGCGCGCTCAGATCGATACGCACGGGCCGCAGCGGCGTGCATGGCGCCTTCGCATTCTCGCGCTCGCAACTCATGCTCGCGGTGAACGGCTCGCGCACCGTGAAATCGAAGCGTCGTTCCACGTCGTTGGGCGTGCCGTTCGGCCCGAGTACGCCCCGTCCGTACACGAGCTGCATCTTCGCGCTGGAGGGCAGCGTTTGCTGGCAGGTGAGCGTGAGCACGCTCGCGCTGTCCTTTTCGAGCCGGAAATGCTTGAGCAGCGCCGCGCGCGTGGGCGCATCGACAGGCCGCACTGGAATGCGGTTGCCGAGTCCGCCCGACTCGCACCACACGTGTTCGCGCACGGAAGCCGGCGTGGCGGGACCATTGAGCTTCAGCACGAATGCCTGGTTTTCCTCAATTTCGCCGCCATAAGGGCGCACGCTCAGCGGGAACGGGCCGCCCGTGGAGAACGTGAAGCGGCGCAGGCCCGTCACTGCGCTGCCCGCCTGCGATTTGAGCCCGTCGACGAGCGTGACGCTGCATTGCACGTCGGGCGGCAGATCGGCGGCGAAATCATACGCCCACGTTTTGCCGTCGATCCACCGGCCCTGACCGGCGCCGGCAGCCGCGTTGCTGCATTGCAGGCGCGCGGGGTCCTTCGCGTCGGGCGCGCCGAACGCCACCATGGCCTCGTCGAACTTCACCACCACCTGGCGCACCTGCGCCACGGTCCCCTGCGGCGACACGCTCACCGCGCGCGCGGCATAGGCGCGCCACGCCCACGCCATGCATAAGCCCAGCACCAGGGCAAGCGCCAACGTCCACCACCCGCCAGCTTTTCGTGTTACTCGTTGCATCGACCGGTCCTCGTTTGCGCGCGCCGCGTGGCCGTTGCCGGGCGGCGTGCGGTGAATGGTACAGGGCGCCGCGCGCTCGCGCGCCAGGAACGGCCGGCCACGCGCTCACGCGTGCGGCTCGCGCCGAGTGCGAGCGCCCGCGCGCAGCATGGCGTGAATCGGGAATTCGCGATATCGGAAATCGCTGAATTTGCGAACGGGCTGGGACGAAGCGTGATACGAGGCGTGATACGAGGCGTGATACGAGGAGAGAGCCGCGGAGAAGATGCTGGCCGGACTCGCGGGCGCGAGCCGATGAGAGACGAGGGGAAGGCGTAATGAAGATGCGGCGGTCCATGGCCGCGCCGCGCGGCTGGCCATGGACCGCGAGCGGCCGCTGGCCGCCCGCAGTCCATCGGACTACATGGCTTCGCGATACCGCGCCGCCGGCTGCGACTGCCCGAAGTTCGCGAACATTGCGGACCGCGCGGCTTCGTAGTCGTCCCACTGCTGCGCGTCGGGCAGCGGCGGGATCGTCACCGTCTCGCGCCGGTCGAAGCCCACGAGCGCGGCATCGACGAGATCGTCCACTTCCATCACGGCCGGCAGTGCATTCACATCCTTGCCGGAGCGCGCCCAGATTTCGGTGCGCGTTGCGCCGGGCACGACGGCCTGCACGTACACGCCCTTGCCGCCGAGTTCCAGATTCAACGACTGCGAGAAATACAGCACGAACGCCTTAGTCGCGCCGTACACGCTCGAACGAAACTCGGGTGCGAGGCCGATGACGGAACCGATATTCACGATCGCCCCCTTGCCTTCGCGCGCAAAACGCGGCGCGACTGCGGCGGCGAGGCGCGCGAGCGCCGTGACGTTCAGACCGATGAGGCTGGCGACGGCGTCCGGGCCCTGCTCGACGAATGTGCCCGGCAGGCTCGCACCCGCGTTATTGATCAGCACACCGATGCGTGCGTCGTCGACGAGTCGCGCCTCCAGCAGCGCAAGGTCGGCGTGCGAAGCCAGATCGGCGCGAACGACTTCCACGTTCACACCATCGCGCTCGCGCAGGCGCGCAGCGAGGTCTTCCATGCGGGCGCGATCGCGCGCCACCAGCACGAGGTCATGGCCGCGCCTCGCGAAACGGTCGGCGTAGACGGCGCCGATGCCCGTGGACGCGCCAGTGATCAGGACAGCAGATTTAGCAGACATAGAAACTTCTCCGTGGGGATGTCTTTTACATGATGAACGTCATGTAAACGGAATAATGATGACCGTCATGTATAATGTCAAGCATCGCATGATGGGAAGCGGAGAGAACAATGAGGGTTAGTCGCGAACAGGTGGAAGTGAATCGCCAGCAAATCCTGCAAGCCGCCAGCCGGCTTTTTCGCGAGCACGGCTACGATGCGGTGACCGTCGCGGACGTAATGAGCGCCGCCGGTCTGACGCACGGCGGCTTCTACGGCTATTTCAAGTCGAAGGATGAGTTGATCGCGCAAACGCTCGCCCACGTCTTTGCACAGGGCGAAGGCGGCGATACCGATCTGGCGCGCTATGCGTCGCGCTACCTCAGTGCCGGGCATCGCGACAACGTGGCGGACGGGTGTCCAACGGCGGCGCTCGCCGCCGAAACCGCGCGGCAAACGCCCGAAGCGCGCGCCGTCATGACAGCCGGTCTGGAGCGTCAGATCGAGCGCCTGAGCGGGGGCATGAACGGCGCCGGCGCCGCAGCGGCGCGCCAGGCGGCGATTGGCGGCTGGGCCGCGATGGTGGGCGCGGTCGTGCTTGCGCGGCTGTGCGACGACCCCGCGCTATCGGACGAGATCCTCGAGTCCACGCGCATGTGGATTGGCGAGCGTGCTGCTCCGCGGGACTGAGACTGAACGTGGGCGTTTTGAGCGCCGTCTACGCAGACGGCAAATAAATCAGCCCGCGATGCGCCTTCGCGCAGTCGCGGGCCGATATTCATCATGCGGCATGAATCGGCTTCATGCCGCCGTAAAACTCAATGTGCGTTATAGATCGGCGGCGAATAGCTGCTTACGGCGCCATCGGTACGCCAACCGCTTTGCGACGAGCCGCTCGTAGCCGGGCCATAACCGGTTGCCTGCGCAACGGGCGCACCGCCTTGCGCATTCACGCGGGCCTGGGCTTGCTGCAGATCGACGGGGTAATAAAGGTCGTTCGCCGAAGGACGATAACCCGCGGCTTCGAGCTGCACCAACTCGCTGCGCACCTGGGCACGCGTCACAGGACCATTGCTGCCTTGCGACTGTGCAAACGAAATGGCCGGCACCGCAAGCACGGCAGCGATCGCAACAGCCTTGATGAGCGTTCTCATGACTAACCTCCAATAACTTGATCGAATCGGCGCAGCGGCTTGTCTGCATCCGTTGAGTAGAAGTCTAGGAACGTTGGCCTCGCGAATAAATGCGGCAAAAGCGAATTGACTATTCCCGCAATGCAGCTAATCGGCCTTCATTGCTTCAATGCATAAGCTTCTATGCGCAAGGAATATGGAACAGATGTGCAACGCGCTGCGCCACTCTGATGCATGATAGGGGCTCTTCCGAATCTTCCGAGTGTTCGATAAGGGGGCAGCAATGGCGACGTGGCAACCGGACCCGACCTTCTACCCGTCTGCGCGCATGGCAGGCGAAGCCCCGCCGGAGACACTGGCATACGTCGCCAGCTTTGACCCCACGCGCAGCGTGCCCGATTCGCTCGACGTGGTCGATCTGGACCCCCGCTCGCCGGAATTCGGGCGCATCGTGCACCGGCTGGCCATGCCCAACGTCGGCGACGAGCTCCACCATTTCGGCTGGAATGCCTGCAGCTCGTGCCTGTGCCCCAACGCCCCGCATGCGCATACCGAGCGCCGCTATCTCATCGTTCCCGGGCTGCGCTCCTCGCGCATTCATATTATCGACACGAAGCCAGACGCGCGCCGCCCCCATATCGCACGCGTGCACGAGCCCGAGAGCGTCGCGCAACGCGCGGGCTACACGCGCCCCCACACCGTGCATTGCGGGCCGGATGGCATTTATGTGACGTCGCTTGCGAACGCACAGGGCGAGGCGCCCGGCGGCGTCTTCCTGATGGACCACGAGAGTTTCGATATTCTCGGCCAGTGGGAGATCGACCGCGGCCCGCAACAGCTCGCCTACGACGGCTGGTGGCACCTCGGCTACGATACGCTCGTGACGAGCGAGTGGGGACTGCCCGCGGCCTTCGAAAACGGCCTCGTGCCCGAGGTCCTGCTCGGCGGCCAGTATGGTCATCGCCTGCACTTCTGGGACCTGCACACGCGCCAGCACAAGCAGGTGCTCGACTTCGGCGCGGAAAACCAGCTCGTGTTCGAGTTGCGCCCCGCGCACAACCCCACGCGCCCCTACGGTTTCGTGAACTCCGTGATCAGCCTGAAGGACCTCTCGGCGTCGATCTGGCAGTGGTATCTCGACGGCGGCCAGTGGGCCGCACGCAAGATCATCGAAATTCCGGCCGAGCCGGCCGATCCCGAGCATCTGCCGCCCATGCTCAAGGGATTCGCGGCCGTGCCGCCGCTCGTCACCGATATCGCACTCTCGCTCGACGACCGCTATCTCTACGTGGCGTGCTGGGGAACGGGCGATTTGCGCCAGTACGATGTGTCGGACCCCGAACGCGCGCGCCTGACGGGTTGCGTGCGCATCGGCGGCATTGCGGCGCGCGCGGCACATCCCTTCGCGCCCGGGCGCAAGCTCAACGGCGGCCCGCAAATGGTGGAAGTGAGCCGCGACGGCCGGCGCGTCTATTTCAGCAACTCGCTTTATGGTGCAATCGACGCGCAGTTCTACCCCGAAGGCATCGACGGCTGGATGGTGAAACTCGACGCCGCGCCCGAAGGCGGCCTCGAATTCGACGAGCGCTTCTTCGTCGAATGGCCGAAGTCGCACCGGCCGCACCAGATCCGGCTCGAAGGCGGCGATTGCTCGTCCGATTCGTACTGCTACCCATAAGCGCGGAGCTTGATATGGAGGAAGTCTTCGGCGCACACTGGGGCGCCTGGGCAGCCGTGGTGGGCAGCGGCGTCTTTCACGGCGTGAATCCGGCGATGGGCTGGCTCTTCGCGACCGCGCTCGGCTTGCAGCGCGGAAGCCGCACGGCGCTGCTGCTCGCTTTGCCGCCCATCGCGCTCGGTCACGCCGCCTCCATTCTGCTGTTCACGAGTTCCACCGCGGCGCTGGGCACGCATCTGCCGGGCGCTGCGCTGCACGCTTGCCTCGGCGCGCTCCTGATCGCGTGGGCCGCGTGGCAGTACGCGTATGGCCACCGGCACCGCGTGCGCGTGGGGATGACCGTGGGCTTTGCCGGGCTCGCGGCGTGGTCTGCGTTGATGGCCACGCTGCACGGCGCGGGACTCATGCTGATGCCCGCCATGCTGCCGCTGTGCGGTGGGGCGGGCGCCGCAGCGGGCCTTGCGAACCCGCTTGCGCTTTCGTTTGCGTTCACCGCGCTGCATACCGTCACGACGCTCGCCACCACGGCCATCGTCGCGCTGCTCGCCTACGAGTATTTCGGTCTTGGCGTGCTGCGGCGAGGCTGGATCAACTTCGACTGGCTCTGGCGCGGGGCGCTAGTCGCGACCGGAACGTTGATGATCGCAACGGCGTGAGCCGCTAACTCAACTCCCCGCCGGATAATCGGTGCCGAGGCTCAACTCGCGCCACGCCTCGATATCGGCAAGCGCCGCGCGCAAGCGGTTCGCCACCGCCTCCACGCCGAATGCGCCCAGCACGAGATGCCGCGGCGGCTTTTCCGTTTCCGTGATGCGTATCATCGCCTGCGCCGCGCGCACCGGGTCGCCCGGCTGATGGCCGCTGCCTTGCGCCGTGCGCTGCATACGCGCGCCCGCCGTTTCGGCGTAATCGTCGATACGGCTCGGCGTCTGCACGAGCGAGCGGCCTGCCCAGTCCGTGCGAAACGGCCCCGGCTCCACGCAGGTCACCTTGATGCCTAGCGGGCCGACTTCCGTCAGCAGCGAATCGGAGAATCCCTCCACGGCGTGTTTCGAGGCCGCATAGTAGCCGGAACCCGGAAAGCCCGCGAGCCCCGCCACCGACGTAATGTTGATGACGTGGCCCTTGCGGCGCGCACGCATGCCCGGCAGCGCCGCGCGCGTGAGCGCGAACAGGCCGAACGCGTTGGCATCGAACTGCGCGCGGATCTCGCGTTCGTCGCCCTCCTCGATCGAACTCTGATAGCCATAGCCTGCGTTGTTGACGAGCACGTCGATCGCGCCGAACTGCTTTTGCGCGGCCGCGACGGCGGCGTCGATTTGCGCGGCGTCGGTCACGTCGAGCGAGACGGGCAGCAGGCGATCGCCGGCCTCGGGCGCGAGATCGTCGAGCGACGCCTTGTTGCGCGCGGTCGCGACACAGCGCCAGCCGCGCGCGAGCACCGCTCGGGCGAGCTCGCGGCCAAAGCCGGTCGAACAGCCGGTCACGAACCAGACCGGGGACGCATTCGGGGAATCAACGGACATGGGACGGCCTCCGGGAAGAAGGGGCAGACAAGGCTGCCGAAGACAGGGAAAGCGGAAGATGGCGCCGCCGCACGAAGCGGGTCGCTGTGAGGTGGCTGAGCCCGTTCGAACGCGTGCGCAGCCTCCGATGATACCGGTCACGCGCGAACTCTGCTGGCGCGCCCTTGAGCCTGTGCCCTCGAGCCTGTGCCCTTGAGCCTGTGCCGTTGAACGCCTGTGCCAATCGCCCGAGCCATGTACCATACGGCGTCTGGCGCGGCGATCGATTGCGGCGCGCCATGAATCAACTGTCACGGAGAAGAAGCCCGATGTCCAACGTCACCACGCCCGTACGCCCCGCTGCCGATCTCGCCGATGCCGTGCGCGCCCTCGAAGCGCGCTACGGCACGCCGTGGTCCGCGCCGCTGCCGGCCTGGAACGATACGCTCGACACGCTGCTCGCGCACCGCTCGGTGCGCAACTACGCGGACCGCCCGCTGCCCGACGGCACGCTCGAAACGTTGATCGCCGCGGCGCAGTCGGCCTCGACCTCGTCGAACCTGCAAACGTGGAGCGTGGTTGCCATCGAAAACCCCGAACGCAAGGCGCGCCTCGCCGAACTTGCAGGCGGCCAGTCGCACGTTCGCGCCGCGCCGCTCTTTCTCGTGTGGCTCGCGGACCTCTCGCGCCTCGAAGCCGCCGGCGCGCGCAGCGGGGCGAGCGTCGAAGGTCTGCATTACATGGAGACCCTGGTCGTCGGCATGATCGACGCGGCGCTCGCCGCGCAAAACGCCGTGGTCGCACTCGAATCGCTCGGCATGAGCGCCGTGTATATCGGCGGCATCCGCAATCGGCCCGAGCAGGTCGCCGCGGAACTGGGTCTGCCGCCGCGCGTGCTTCCCGTGTTCGGTCTGTGCGTGGGCTATGCCGACGAAACGCGCCCCGCCGATGTGAAGCCGCGCTTGCCGCAGGAAGTCGTGCTCCATCGCGAGCAATACGATGCGCCTTCGCAGGCGGCCGCCATTGCCCGGTACGACGAAGTCATGGGCGGCTTTCAGACCGCCCAGGGATTGAGCGCGGCGGGCTGGACCGTGCGTTCGCTCGCGCGCTGGCGCAGCCGCGAGTCGCTGCACGGCCGCGACCGCCTGCGCGACGCGCTGGGCGCGCTCGGCTTCGAGCTGCGTTGAACGCGCCGGCACGCCGCGGAACATTTCAGGCAACGAAGTACCCACGCCACACAGGAGAGACGCAAATGAAAGTCGCCGTCATGGGCGCAGGCGCAGTAGGCTGCTTTTACGGCGGCATGCTCGCGCGCGCGGGACACGATGTGGTCCTGATCGGCCGGCCCCAGCATGTCGAGGCCATTACGCGCGACGGGCTGCGCCTCGAAGCGCAGCGGTTCGACGAGCGCATCGGCGCGCCGCATCTCACGGCCAGCACCGAAGCCGCCGCCGTGGCGGGCGCGGACCTCGTGCTGTTCTGCGTGAAGTCGACCGACACCGAGAGCGCGGGCGCCGCGATCAAGCCGCATCTGGGTGCCGACACGCTGGTGCTCACGCTGCAGAACGGCGCGGATAACGCAGAGCGTCTGCGCACCGTGATCCCGCAGGACGTGGCGGCCGCCGTGGTCTATGTCGCCACGGAGATGGCGGGACCCGGCCATGTACGCCATCACGGCCGCGGCGAGCTGGTGATCGAGCCAACGCGCGCGAGCGACGCCGCCGCGCGCACGCTCATCGACGCGGGCGTGCCCACGGAAATCTCAGCCGATGTGCGCGGCGCGCTCTGGGCGAAGCTGATCGTAAACTGCGCGTACAACGCGCTTTCGGCGATCACGCAATTGCCTTATGGGCGTCTCGTGAAGGGTGCGGGCGTGAGCGACACGATGCGCGACATCGTGGGCGAATGCATGGCCGTCGCGCAGGCCGACGGCGTGACCCTGCCGCCGGACATGGACAGCGCGGTGACGCGTATCGCGCAGACCATGCCGGGCCAGTACTCGTCCACGGCGCAAGATCTCGCGCGCGGCAAGCTCAGCGAGATCGATCACCTCAACGGCTATGTCGTGCAACGCGGCGCGGCGCTTGGCGTGCCCACGCCTGCGAACCGCATGCTGCAGACGCTCGTGCGGCTCATCGAGGACAAGGCGCGCGCGGCGATCTAGCGCGCGCCTTTCTGCGCGCACGGTGCCGGCGTCGGCCGTCCAGCGTTTCCGGCTGCGCCAGCAGTTTCAGTCGCGACAATGACAAGCACCATGAACGAAAGCGAATTCGCCGATCTGCCCGCCACGCCTGCGCGCGATGCACTGCGTATCGAATATCGCTGGATCGCCGCAGCCGAGAGCGAGGCGCCGCTCGCCGTGTTCCTGCACGAGGGTCTCGGCTCGATCGCCATGTGGAAAGACTGGCCTGCCGCGCTTTGCGAACGCCTCGGCATGCGCGGGCTCGTTTATTCGCGCCCGGGTTACGGGCGCTCCACACCGCGCGCGCAAGGCGTGCAATGGCCGGTCGATTTCCTGTCGGCGCAGGCGCGCACCGTCTTGCCTGCGTTGCTCGACGCGCTAGGGGTGAGCGCGTCCGAACGCGCGCGCATGTGGCTGATCGGTCATAGCGACGGCGCATCCATCGCCCTGCTCTACGCCGCCGCTTTCCCCGAAGCACTCGCGGGCGCGGTGGCAATCGCACCGCACGTATTCGTCGAAGACATTTCGATCGAAAGCATCGGCGAGACGAAGGTTGCGTATGAAACGACCCGCCTGCGCGAAAGGCTGGCGCGCTATCACGACGACGTCGATTCGGCGTTCTACGGCTGGAACGATATCTGGCTCGATCCCGCCTTCCGGTCCTGGAACATCGAGGACGAACTGGCGTCGATTCGCGCGCCGTTGCTCGCCGTGCAGGCGCTCGATGATCACTACGGCACGATGGCGCAAGTCGAGGCGATTGGCGCGGCCGTGCCGCACGCGCGCGTCCACGCGCTTGTGCAAGGCGGCCATAGCCCGCATCGCGACGCGCCGCAGCCGCTGGACGACGTCATCGAACAATTCGTCTGCTCGCAGCGCAAGCCCGCAAACTGAAGGCCGCACAGGCAAACCCCAGCGCCCTGCAAGCCCCCATCGGCGCCCATCGAATGCCTCCAGACAGGGGCGAATCGATGCACTGCGCATAACACTCCCCCGCCAACGCAGCGCCGAAGCCCATCCAGGGCCAAACCAGCCTCATCGCCGCAATCCTTTGGTGATATTGTCTTTCTTTGCGCAGCGGGAGACGGGGTCCGATCACGCGAACCCAACGGTAAAACGGGGCACCAAAAAAGCGAGACGCAAGAAGACCGGCCGGATCACGCGCGCCGGCCAGAACGATGAGCGATTCCATCCTGATGAACGTGTCAAGAACCTCGGTGCGGCTGAGGCGGGCCTGGGCGTCGATGCGTCCGCGCTTCGTGCGCGCCTTCGCGCCCGCGCTGCGCAACCTGCAATACGTGAAGCGCCGCATGCGCCCGCTCGCCGTGGTGGCGAGCGTGGGTTTCCCGCTTTACTACTACGTCTGGAAAGACCTCTTTCCTCAGCCGTATGAAAATCTCACGCTGCGCCTGATCGGCTCATTGCTGTTCGTGCCGATACTCGCGTTCGAGCGCTGGCCCGCCGCGCTGAAAAAGCTGCTGCCGTGGTACTGGTACTTCTGCACGCTCTACGCACTGCCGTTCTTTTTCACGTTCATGCTGCTCAAGAACAACGGCAACGAAGTGTGGGTGGAAAGCGCACTGATCGCGGCGTTCGTGATGGTGCTGCTGCTCGACTGGCTCATGCTCGTGCTGCAGTTTCTCGTGGGCATCAGCCTCGCGGTGATCGCGTACTGCCTCACCACCTACCCCATCGTGCTCGGGCCGAACTACTTCACGCATCTGGCGATTTTTTCGTTCGCCGTGGCGATCGGCGCGGTGGCCAATTACGATCAGGACCGCATTCAGATCGAACAGGAGCGCGCCATGCTGGCCACGGCGGGCAGCGTGGCGCACGAACTGCGCACGCCGCTCGTGGCGATACGCGTGGGCGCCGCGGGCCTCATGCGCTATTTGCCCGCGCTGCTCGACACCTATCAACTCGCCCAGCGCAGCCGCTTGCCCGTGCCCAAAATACGCGTGGCGCATCTGCATTCCCTGCAAGGCGTGGTAGGCCGCATCGAACAGGAAGCGCTACATTCAAATGCCATCATCGACATGCTGCTCGCCACGGCGCGCTTCACGGGCGGTAACATGCAAAACGCAACGACATGTTCGATCGTACATTGCGTGGAAACCGCGCTCGCGCGTTTTCCGTTTCGCGAAGGCGACCGGCGCCGGGTAATCTGCAATCTGCGCCCCGATTTCGAATTTCACGGATCTGAAATGCTTACCGTTCACGTGCTCTTCAATCTGCTCAAAAATGCCTTCCGGCATATGGGCAGCATCGAAGGCGCGCAGATTTCGATTCGTCTTGAATCAGGGCAAAGGGCCAATCGTTTGATTTTCAGCGATACGGGCACAGGTATTTCCCCTGAGGTATTGCCGCACATCTTCACGCGCTTTTATACTTCGACAACCGCCACCGATGACGTGACGCTCGGAGCAGGAATCGGGCTGGCATTCTGCCGCGATGTCATGCAAGCGATGGGTGGAGCGATTACCTGCTCTTCCGTAAAAGGCGAATATACCGAGTTCGTTTTGACATTCCCTGCGCCATGACGAAAGCCATTCAGCCGTTCTCCTACCCGACCACCGTCGCATTCGTCGACGACAGCGCCGCGTTCCTTTCGAACCTGAGCCTGCAACTCGACCCCGACCTGGCCTTCCGCCTGTTCAGTTCGCCCTCCGAGGCGCTGAAGTTCCTCAATGGCCGTGCGCCGCACGACCGCACGGCAGAGCCTATCTTCAGCCCCTATCTGGACCGTACCGAAGAAAACGATGCGCACCAGGTCATCGCCATGCGCGTCGATGCGATACGTAGCCTCGTACATAACGCCTCGCGCTTCGAGTCGGTTTCGGTCGTGGTGGTCGATTACGACATGCCCGAACTCAACGGCATGGAGTTTTGCCGCCGCATCACCGACCCGTCGATCAGGAAAATCGTGCTGACCGGCAAAGCCGACGAGCACGTGGCCGTGAAGAGCTTCAACGAAGGGTTGATCGACCGCTTCATCCGCAAGCATGAAGTCGATGCGGTGGAAACGCTGAACCAGGCGATCGGCGACATGCAGCGCGCGTATTTCGACCGCTGCTGCAGCACGGTGCTCGACGCGCTCGCCGTTTCCGAATATGCCTTCCTCAAGGATCATGCGCTCGCCGCGCACGTGAAGGGCATTGCCGATTCATTGGGCATCGTCGAGCACTATCTCTCGTACCAACCGCACGGACTCCTGATGTTCGACGGTGTCGGCACCGCGTACCTGCTCGTCATTCACACCGACGAATCGCTGCGCGGCGTGCGCGAAATCGCCGTCGAACAAGGTGCGCCCACAAGCTTTCTCGCGGAACTCGACAGCCGCCGCAGCCTTCCCTACTTCTGGCGCACAGAAGGCTATTACCCGTCACAGTGCGTGGAATGGCAGCCGTATATGCACCCCGCATCGGAGTTTCACGGCGACCGCCGCTATCTCTACGCAGTGGTGAAGAAGCCGGCGGGGCTCGCGCTCGACAACGTGCTGCCCTACGACCGGCATCTCGACCAGCTGGACCGGGAAATCCAGGCGGCGTGGGACTCGCCCTGATTTACGGCGCTGATTGACGACACTGATTGACACTACGTTTTTCGCAGGCCGTAAATCGGGCGCACCCCACGCTGTCGCTGCCTCGCTCCATCCCGCCTCAACCGCGCGCGGCTCAGGCCGCCACGGCCACCATCGGCATGTTCACCACAGCCTGCGGCATACGCACGCGCGCACGGCCCGCGTTGCGTTCGTTGCGGCGCGTGGACGGCCAGTTCCACATCTGCACCTCGTCGCGAATCTCCGCGCATACTTGCACGAGCCGTTCCAGTTCCTCCTCGCACAGCGCCGCATTGAGCGAGAGCCGCACGAGCGAGCGGTTCTGCGCCGTGGCGGGCGCACAGAACACCGAACCGAAAATGCCGCGCGCTTCGAGCGCGTCGCGCAGCACGATCGTCTGCGGTTCCGGCCCGGCTTCGAGCGCAATGATCTGCGTTTCGCTGCCATTCAGGTTGTAGCCAAGCTCGGCAAGCCGTGAGCGCACGTAACGCGCGTTGGCCGCGACGCGCGCGCGCCGCCAGTCTTCGCGCTCGATCACGCTGAGCGTCGCCGCGAGACCCGCGGTTTCATGCGGCAGCAGCGTCGAGCTGAAAATGGCGGGCAGCGCCTCGCACTTGAAATACTCCTGAAACCGGCGCGAACAGCTGATGATGCCCGCGCGCCCGGCAAACGCCTTCGCAAGACTCGCGGTGCGGAAATGCACGCGGTCGATGAGCCCGAGTTCGGCCACCATGCCCGCACCGTGCGGGCCGTGCGTGCCGAGCGAATGCGACTCGTCGACGACCAGCACGCAGTCGTGCTCGGCGCACACCTCGGCAATCGCCGTGAGCGGCGCCACGCTGCCGTTCGTGCTGTACACCGAATCGACGATCACGATCCCGGCCCCGTAACGCTGGATGCGCTGCTCGAGATGATCGACATCGTTGTGGAAGAAACTGATCGCGCGCGCGCCGGCGCTGCGTATGCCTTCCCACAGCGACATATGCGCCATCATGTCGACGTACACCGGCGTCTGCGCATTGGCGATCGACTGGATCAGCCCCGTATTCGCGGCAAAACCCGACTGGCACAGCACGCTCGCTTCGGCCCCCATGTATGACGCGAAGCGGTCTTCGAGCGCGAGCTGCGGGCAATCGTCGCCGTGCAGGAACACGCCCGACATCAGGAGCCCGTTGCCCTCCGAGCGGATACTCATGCACATGGCATCGAGAATCTCGGGGTGACGCGCAATCGAAAGGTAGTCGTTACTCGAAAGGTGCAACGCATCGGCATCGGCAACACGGCCCTTCATGATGTGCCCCCCGGCCCAGCTTTCCTGCACGCGCTCGGTGTAGTACCGATCGACACGTGCTGCGAGGAATGCGGGCAATGCCGCGTCGTTGTTATGTGCGTTACGCCAGTTGCTGCCAACTTTCATCTCAGGCTCCTTGTGGTTAAAGGCCGGCCCCGGAGGCGACTTGTCTGGTCAGGGTGGATTCCGAAAGGCAGGCCCGTAATGTGCCCGCAGCGAAACGACACGCGCGATGAGGCCTGACGTGCGCATTCCGGCAGCGGACTTTCGAATGTGGGTGATGCAATGACTGGCGAGCGCGTGAGTCGCGGCGCGCGGCGGGGAGCGGTCACGGCCGGCGGCGCCAGAGCGCGCTTGAGAGAAAACCAATGCGGGCGCGTGGCGCCGGGAGCAGGCGCCTTCATATCCGCACGAATCCCGCTTCGCGTGATCGCCACTGGTTACAAGGGAAGAAACGCCCGCCCGAAAATATTTGAGGCGCGCCACGAGAGGCCACCTGGACCCACGCCATGCAGCGAAAGCGCCTTCACGCTGCACGCAACGTCAGTCGCGCCATTGATAATTATCGTTTAAAAACAGCGCTGTTAAGCCCTTCGCAGTGCGCAACTATGCGTAGCGCATGGAGTTTCGACAAGGATTGCCCGTCGCGCCGCGAAAGGGCGCGAGCGTTGATTCATCGTGCATAGATTGTGCGAAAGAGACCGGCGGAATCGTCAGATGGCCACGACGCGGTCGCGCCCGCGTGACTTGGCGACGTACAGCGCGGCGTCGGCGCGCGCCATCAACGTGACGAGCGAGTCTTGCGCCTGGAGTTCATCTACGCCTGCGCTGAACGTCAGGCCGTCATGGGCCTCCTCGCCCGATTCGCCCGCGGGAGTGTCGGCGCTGCGGCGCACGGAGAGCGTCAACACGCGCAATTCATCGAGCCGCGTCACGACCTCGTCGCGGGTCATGCCCACGAAGAGCAATGCGAATTCCTCCCCGCCGAGGCGGCCGAATACGTCTCCCGCGCGCACGCCGCCCTTCACGACGCGGCAGAACTGCGCGAGCACGCGGTCACCTGCGGCGTGTCCGTAGCGGTCGTTGATCGACTTGAAGTGATCGATATCGACAATCGCGAACGCGACCCGCTGGCCCTTCCCGCGCGCGGCTTCGAGCGACGCGCTCGCCTGGGCGAGAAAGGCACGGCGCGTAAGCGCGCCGGTCAGTTCGTCCTGGTTCGCGAGGCGTTCGAGCCGTTCGGCCATGCGATCGTGCGCGAGCAGAACCATGCCGATCGAAAGCGCGGGCAGCACGAGAATGCCGAGTGCAAGCCACGCGACGTTGAGCGGCGTGGAGTCGAGCAGCCCGTACTGCTTCACGAAGCCGCTGCCGTACATCACCCCGCGCAGCGCGTGCGCGAATGCGCCCAGCCAGGCCGCCAGCGTCACGAACCGGTAACTGTAGACGGGGCGCGCGGGCGGGCGGCAACGCCATGCGAGCCAGCCGATCGACGCGTAAATGGCCGCATGGAACGCGGAGACGACGGCCACGCGCGCGCCGAGGCTGGGCGCGACCCAGTACCACCACACAATACCCGTTGCGAGCGCAACGGTTCCTGCGTAGGCGAGCGGCACACGCGGCTTGAGCCCGAAGAACTCGCGGCAGCCCTCGAGTATGCACACCACGGCTAGCGCCAGCAATGTATTCGAAACGAAGACGGTGAGGATCGGCAAGCCGAGCCGTTGCATGCCGGCGAGCAGGATCGCGATGCTCGCCATCAGGTAGGCGCCGATCCACCGCCCGACACCGGGAATACCCGCAGGCCGCAACGAGCCGAGAATGGCGAGGCTCATGATGCTCGAAAGCACCGTGACGAGAAGAATATTGACCGGATCTAGCATGTACGGCGTGGTCTGAAGATATGTCCGGGTTTACGGCATCATTTTGAAAAACATTCGTTCCGGCCAGCAGGGGCAGGCTGGAAAAACGCGCCGCGCCCTCCCGACGCTTGACGAACGCCCCGAAGGACCGCGACCATGCCTGAGACGCCACGACCTGACAGGAGCCACGTCATGACCCAACATGCGTTGTACGTCGAGCTGCACGCGCAGCCCGGCAAGGAAGAGGAGCTGGCGGCATTTCTCGCGAGCGCGAAGCCGTTGGTCGATGCAGAACCCGCCACGCTGGCCTGGTTCGGCGTGCGCTTCGACGCCACGACGTTTGCGATCTTCGACGCCTTCGACGACGAAGCCGGCCGCAACGCGCATCTGAACGGCCAGGTGGCCGCGGCATTGATGGCGCGCGCGGGCGAGCTGCTGGCTGCGCCGCCACAGATCCGCCGCGCAGACGTGCTCGCCGACAAGCTTCCCGGCTGAACTCCCGCCAGATTGCCCGAGAGGACGTGCGCGCCTGCGCGCACAGGTAAAAGGCGCCAGGAATGGCACCTGCGGGAAGCGTCGCGATCTTCGAAGGAGAAGCCGATGAAGCCTGGTTCCGCTTGCGAGGCAACCCGGGCTGATACCCCAGACGCGGCGCGTTCGAACGCAGCGGCGCTGAGCGGGCGCGTGCTGCACGCCCTCGAACGCGTCACGTGGCCCGCGCACCCCGCCACGCTGATCGAAAGCGCCGAGCGCAGCGGCGCGCCGCGCGACGTGATCGACGCCTTGCGCCGCCTGCCCGACGAGGCGTTCGGCAGCTTTCCCGAAGTCTCGGCGCTCATCGTCGCGGCGCAGTTGGGCGTGTGCGGCTCGACCGCCCAACGGGGCTCAGCGACGCAAGGATGACGAACGAAACTGAAACGATGCCGGCGCCTGATCTCGATTGCGTGCTGCGGGAACAGGAATTGCGTTCTGTGGACGGCCGCCGGAGACCGCCGGTCCGCCGCGACGCGATCGCGAAGAACAAAGGCACAGCCGCCATGATTGGCCGGGCCACTCACGCAAGAAACGTATGGCAACCGTATTACTAGTCGACGACGACACGAACGCGCTCGATGCGCTCAAGGAACTGGTCGGGCAGGAGGGTTATCGGGTCAGGACCGCCGCAGACGGTTCGGATGCCCTGCGAAGCGCGCTCGACGACCCTCCCGATATCGTGATCTCCGACTGCATGATGCCGGGCATGGACGGCCTCTCCCTCATGCGCGAAATGAGGCGCAGCAGCAAGCTCGCGGGCGTGCCGCTCGTGCTCGTCTCTGCGCTTGTCACCCCGCCCCCCGACGCCGACGTCGCGGGCTTCCTGCGCAAGCCCTTCGCGGTTTCGCAACTGCTCGACATCCTCCACCGGGTCGCCACGCCCTGACAAGCTTGAGCCTCGTTCACCGCATGAACGATTTACATCATCGTTGTAGCGACTGACGCGCCGGTTCGCGGACGTTTTCCTGATTCGGTGTCCTGACCGGTCCCTGATCGAAGACCTCGTCTGGCACGCCACGGCATGACCGATGCTGTGGAATCTGCGTAGCCGGTCCATTTAGGGACCGGCATGGTATCGAACCCTGGCCGCACCGCGACGTGATGCGATGCGCATATCCGAAGGAGGTCGAAATGAGCGAATACGCAGGCCGGTCGCACGACGAGCGCGTGGCGCAACGCAAGCGCGAGAAGAAGGGCGCCACGGAGCCGCCGGGCGGCGATATGGCCGTGCACGGCACCGAGCCCGATGCCACCCACAGCAGCGGCGAGCTCTCTGAGCAAGGCAAGGAAGTGTGGCGCCAAGGAGCGGGCCTGGACGGCGGCGGCGCAAGTATCGTCGGCCGCGACCGCTCGGCAACGCCGGGTCCCGGCCCGGAAGTGATGGCGGCCAGTACGCTGGGCGGCGACCGCGTGCTGAGTTCGGACGGCGACGAAGTCGGCAAGGTCAAGGAGATCATGCTCGACGTGGAAAGCGGCTGCATTGCCTACATGGTGATGTCGAGCGGCGGCTTTCTCGGCATTGGCGACAAGCTGCTCGCGGTGCCGTGGAATGCCCTCACGCTCGATGCGGCACGCAAGTGCTTCGTCATCGCGCTCGACTCCGAACGCGTGAAGAACGCGCCGGGCTTCGACAAGGGCGAATGGCCCTCGATGGCGGACCGCACCTGGGCCAGCTCCGTGCACCAGTACTACGGCCGGCAGCCGTACTGGAGCAACGACGCCGCGAGCCTGCCGCTGGACGAGCCGGGCCGGGAGCCGCCAGAGGCCGGAGGCGTGAAGCTCTGACGCGCGCGCACGCGCACCGGCAACCCTTCATCGAGCGCCCGCGGCGGCGCCAACGTGTCATGCTAATGGTCGCGAACACAACGACAATAACGCGCCCCCCCCCATGACTTCGATGGACCGCCGTGATTTCCTTCGCGCCGCCGCTGCGGGTGCGACGCTCAGCCTGGCTCCGCCCGCCATCCAGCGGGCGCTGGCCATTCCTGCAAACAACGCAACCGGAACGATTGAAGACGTGCAGCATATCGTCGTCTTCATGCAGGAAAACCGCGCGTTCGACCACTATTTCGGCACGCTGCCCGGGGTGCGCGGCTTCTCGGACCGCATCACGATTCCCTTGCCCGACGGTGCCAACGTGTGGCAGCAAAGCGACGGTACACGCATGCTGCTGCCGTTCTACCTGGACAGCCGCAAGGGCAACGCGTTGCTCGCGGGCGGCGCACACAACTGGGCCGACGCCCACGAGGCCTGGGACCATGGCCGCATGACGCATTGGCCAAAGTTCAAGGGCGAGGCCTCGATGGGCTATTTTCAGGCCTGGGACCTGCCATTTCATTTCGCGCTCGCCAACGCCTTCACGGTCTGCGACGCCTACTATTGCTCGCTGCACGGCGGCACCAATTCGAACCGGCTCTTTCTGTTCAGCGGCACGAACGGCCCCACGGCTTCGTCTTATGCCGTGGTCGACAACAATGGTTGGGACAACATTGGCGCGCCGTCCACGGGCCTGAAATGGACCACGTATCCGGAGCGCTTGCAGGCCGCAGGCGTGACGTGGAAGGTGTACGAAAACCAGCCCGATAACTACTCCGACAATCCGCTCGTCGGGTTCGCGAGCTATCGCACGGTGCTCGAGGCGATCGAAGGCTCGCCCAACGTGCCGTGGACCCAGGCGCTCGACGCGCGCGAGCCGCTCTATAAGGGTGTCGGCAATACGATGCCCGATGGCGGCTTCCTGCAGGCGCTCAATGACGACATTGCGGCGAACCAGTTGCCTCAGGTGAGCTGGATCATCGCGCCGCCGGCCTACTCCGAACACCCCGCCGTTTCGACGCCAGGCCAGGGGGCGTACTATCTCCAGAAGCTGCTCGAAGCGCTGACGCGCAACCCGGACATCTGGAGCAAGACCGTGCTCTTCGTGAACTTCGACGAGAACGACTGCTTCTTCGATCACATGCCGCCGCCTTGTCCGCCCTCGCCCATCAAGGACGGTGAGTACGCAGGCAAATCCACGGCCAGTACGCGCCACGAATACTTCACCATGCCGAACCCGCCAGGCGACGGCAAGCCGGTCGCGCCAGACGGCTTGCCGTTCGGGCCCGGGCCGCGCGTGCCGATGATCGTCGTCTCGCCGTGGAGCACGGGCGGCTATGTGAACTCCGAAGTCTTCGATCACACGTCGGTGCTGCGCTTTGTCGAAACGCGCTTCGGCGTGCGCGAACCGAATATCAGCCCGTGGCGGCGTGCGGTATTCGGCGACCTCACTTCGGCATTCAACTTCAGCACGCCGAATGAAAAGCCCGTGCAGGCGTTTTCCGCGCCGACGAAAGCGCAGGCCGATGCGTTGAACAAGCAGCAGAACGCGCTCAAGCCCGTGCCGGCGCCACAGGCCGGCATGCAGACCATGCCGCAACAGGCGCGCAAGGCACGGCCCTCGCGCGCACTGCCGTACCGCCTCAACGTGGATGCGAGCGTCGACGGGCGTCATCACAAGGTCCAACTGGAGTTCGGCAACGAAGGGCAAGCAGGTGCCGTCTTTCACGTGTACGACACGCTTCACCTCGACAGGTCACCGCGCCGCTATACCGTCGAAGCAGGCAAGACACTGCGCGACTCGTGGACGCCCACCGCCGCCGACGACGGCGCGTACCGCCTGTGGGTGCTCGGCCCGAACGGCTTTCATCGCAACTTCGAGGGCAACGTGCGCGCGGCGGCACATGGGCCCAATCCCGAAGTGCGCGTGCGGTACGACCCCGCGAGCCTTGCACTCGAGTTGAGCATCGCGAATCGCGCGAGCGAGGCTTCGAACGTGAGCGTGGCGGCCAATGCCTACCGCAGGGACGGGCCCTGGACTTACGCGTTGCGTGCCGGCGAACAGGTGCAGTCGAACTGGGCGCTCGCGGACTCGGGCGGCTGGTACGACTTCACGCTGAGCGCGGAGAACGGCGTGCTAAGGCGCTTCGCGGGCCGTGTGGAAACCGGCAGGGACAGCGTGAGCGATCCGGCGATGGGTGCGTGAGACGCCTGAGCAAGCATCCAGAGCGCCTGAGCAGTACACTGCCCGTTCCCTTCACGATGGCCGCGCGCGACGTTGCGTCCAGAACGTTCAATACGCGTACAACGCGCGCTCGCAAGCGTGGCCAGCCTCCCCCCTCAAGGAGCCCGCATGAAAATCGATCTGACTGGAAAACTCGCGCTCGTCACCGGCTCGGCGGCGGGCATCGGTCTTGCCGCGGCCAAGGGCCTCGCGCTCGCGGGCGCCGACGTGATCGTCAGCAGCCGACGCACCGAAAACGTGCGCGAAGCCGAGGCTGCGCTGCGCGCCGCTGCCCCCGGCGCGCGGGTGCAGGGCTTCGTCGGCGATCTTTCCGGCGCTCAAGGATGCGACGCGCTCGTGAAGGCGCATCCGCAGGTGGACATTCTCGTGAACAATCTCGGCGTGTTTCAGCTGCAGGACTTCTTCGAGATTCCCGATGCCGAGTGGCTGCGCTTCTTCGAAACCAACGTGATGTCGGGCGTGCGTCTCTCGCGTGCCTATGCGAATTCAATGGTCGAGCGCGGCTGGGGGCGCATCGTGTTCATCTCGTCGGAATCGGGATTGAACATTCCCGCCGACATGATCCATTACGGCATGACGAAAACCGCACAACTCGCGCTCGCGCGCGGCCTCGCCAAACGCCTTGCGGGCACGGGCGTCACAGTCAATTCGGTGCTGCCGGGCCCGACACTCTCGGACGGCGTGACGCACATGCTGAAGGACGAAGTGGCCGCTTCGGGCAAAACTGTCGAGGAAGTCGCCGCGCAGTTCGTGCAGACGCACCGTGCTTCTTCCATCATCCGGCGCGCGGCGAGCGTGGAGGAAGTGGCGAACATGATCGTCTACGCGTGCTCGAAAGAGGCTTCCGCAACCACCGGCGCGGCCCTGCGCGTGGACGGCGGCGTGGTGGATACCATCGCGTGACGTGCCCGGCTGCAAGCGAGATGATTTAATTCGTCATACCAGGCATCGAGACGCAGCCGTCGAATGCAAAAATGCAGCCCGCGCGGGCGGGCTGCGATTCGACTGCAACCAGCGTGGCTCGCTGTTTAGCCCCTTCTCATGACGCCGAGCAGCAACGTGACGAGGAAGATCACGAGGAAGATGAAGAACAGGATCTTGGCGATCGATGCCGCACCCGCCGCGATGCCGCCAAAACCGAACACGGCCGCGATGATCGCGATGATAAAGAAAATAACAGCGTATTGAAGCATGACGTCCTCCTGCATCCGGTGCGAACCGGCTCAAGGGTGGTCGCCGCGCCCCGGCGCCGCGTGCGGTCGCCCGATGCCCGGCATCTGGTTGAACAGGACGGATCTACGCGCCCGCGCCTGCAGGATCATGACAGCAAGCGCGGTGCCCGAGACCGGGCAGTCGTTCGCGGGAATGGTGTAACTGAACTGGAAGGATGTCGGCAAACACGCGCGCGCCGCAAAAGCGCGCGCTTCGTGACGCGTTACGCCACTTGTGGATGCCAGCCGGCGCGCTGGAACGCCGTGGCGAAGAAAAGCACCTGGTAGCGGATCGAGTTCGACCAATAGGACCACGTATGGCCGCCTGGACGTTCCGCGTAGTCGTGAGGCACGCCTAGCTCGACGAGCTTTTCGTGCAGCGTCCGATTCGATTGCACGAAGAAGTCGCTCACGCCGCAGTCGATGGTGAGCGCGATATGGGCGTGTTCGAAGTCCTGAGCGCTATCCACGATCGCGTTGCTGTTCCAGAACGACGCGTGCCGCGCGGGATCGCCGAATACGTGATCGATGCCGGGTTCGTCCTCGCAGTTGCGCGGATCGACGGCGCCGCTAATGCTGCCGGCCGCGCCGAACGTCTCCTGCCGGTCCAGCGCGATGCGCAGCGCGCCGAATCCGCCCATGCTCAAACCCGTGATCGCGCGCGCCTCGCGCGTGGCGATCGTGCGGAAATGCGTGTCGATATACGACACGACCTCGCTGCCCACATACGTTTCATAACGGCTGCTCCGATCGAACGGGCTGTCGATGTACCAGCTCTCGTGACCGCCGTCCGGCATCACGAGCACCACGTGATAGCGGTCGGCGAGCTTGCCGATGCGGGTGTTCGAGGTCCAGTCGGCATAGCTGCCGCCCGAGCCGTGCAGCACGTAGATCACCGGAAAGCGCGCGGCGTGGTTGCCGCGCGCGTAGTCGTCGGGCAAGACGACGGTCGCGTCGAACGTGCGCTGCATCGCGGCGCTGGGAATCGAAACGACACGCGTCTGGTAGGCCCAGACGGGAGCACTGAAAAGCAGCGCCAGAACGAACCAGCATGCGCGGACAATAGCCATGAGAAGTCGCTCTTGTATTGACTGCCACGAAGGACAACTGCTTTCGTGGACTCTAACAAGGGCCACTTACAACCAAATTTCAGCGTGCCATACGAATGGGCGACGATGATCCCTTCCCATTTTCCGTCCCGAATACCGTATCCAGTGGAGGGGATGGCGGCCGAGCCTCAGCCCTCGCCCCTCGAACCAGCAACGTGACTCAGAAGTTGAAGTTATCGATATTCGAGGCATCGAACGTCGTGGGCGGCCCGAGAATCACCTCACCGCCCTTGCCGATCGTGCGTTTGCCGAGCTTGCCCGCGTCAAACGACTCGCCTTCCTTGCCCGTGATCGTGCCCGAAGCCAGATTGGCTGCCGCATACGCGGCGAGATAGCCGAGTGCACCCGGATCCCAAAGCTGGAACGCCTTCACCGTGCCATTCTTCACGAACGCGCGCATCTGGTTAGGCGTGCCGAGGCCCGTCACCACCACCTTGCCCTTGCCCGGCGACGAAGAGATATAACGCGCCGCCGCCGCGATACCGACCGATGTGGGCGCAACGATTGCCTTCAGGTTCGGATACGCCTGCAGCAAGCCTTGGGTCTCGACGAACGACTTCTGGTCGTCGTCGTTGCCGTAGGCGATCTTCACGAGCTTCATCTTCGAATACTCGGGCTTCTTCAGCTCTTCCTGCATCCACTTGATCCAGGTATTCTGGTTCGTCGCGTTGGGCGTGGCCGAGAGAATCGCGAACTCGCCGTCGCCGCCCATCAGCTTCGAAACGAGCTGGATCTGGCCGCGGCCGATGCTTTCCGCGTTCGCCTGGTTCACGAAGATCTGCCGCCCTTCGGGCGCCGTGTCCGAGTCGAACGTAACGACCTTGATGCCCTGATCCATCGCGCGCTTCAAATACGGCACGAGCGCATTCGCATCGTTGGCCGCAATGACGATCGCGTCCTGGTGCTGCGTGGTGAGCGTATTGATGTACGAGACCTGCGAGGACGCGCCCGCATCCGAAGGTCCGACCACCTTGCCGTCGCCCTTGAATTCCTTGATTGCATCCATGCCGCCGTTATCGGCAATCACCTCGTAGGGGTTGTTGATCTGCTTGGGCACGAACGCGATCTTCAACCCCTCCTTGATGCCGGCCGCATGCGCCGCGACACCGCCTCCCATTAGCATCGCGCACAGCAAGGCCGTGCACACGTGACGTACTGGCTTTCTCATGAATCGTCTCCTCGATGGTACCGGACGCGTCCGGCTGATTGACCGCCTATTGACTTCCTTGCCTGTTTTCACACCACGTTCAAGCGGCCCGCGCCAGCGCGCGGCGGTCGCGCACCGTGCGCCAGCGCGCAGCGAGATTCGGGATCAGCACCGAAGCCAGCAGCAGCGCCCCGGTCACGATCGTGAGCGTTTCGCTCGACACATCGACGAGCGTGAGCGCGTTCTTCAGCACACCGACGATCAGGAGCGAGAGCAGCACGCCATACATCGACCCGCGCCCGCCAAAAATGCTCACGCCGCCGAACAGCACCGCCGCGATCACCGAAAGCTCGAAGCCCTCGCCGTTGTCGCCGCGCGCGCTCGTGAAGCGCAGCGTATACACAATGCCCGCGAGCGCGCTCATCACGCCCGAGAGCACGAACAGGCGCAGCTTGATCTTCGGCACGCCGATGCCCGAGAACGACGCGGCCGTACTGTTCGCACCGATCGCGAAGAGGCTGCGGCCGAACGCCGTGGCCTGCAGCCATATCGTGAACACGATGGCGCACGCCGCGACGATCAGGAACGGCAACGGGATGAACGTGCTGCCCAGGTTGCTCATGCCGAAGAGCGTATAACCCGGCGGGAAGTCGGCAATCGCCTGGTCGCCGAGCAGCACGTACGCCAGCCCGCGAAAGAGCGCGAGCGTGCCGATCGTCACCGCGAGCGAAGGCAGATTGAGCTTCACGATCACGAGAGCGTTGAAGAGACCCGCCAGGCCGCCCGCCACCAGTACGAGCGCCATGGCGACCGGCATCGGCAAGCCCATGTGCCACAGCACGCCCAGCAAGGCGCTCGATGCGCCGAGCACCGAGGCCACCGAAAGATCGATTTCGGCAGCGACGATGATGAGCGTCATCGGCAATGCCATGAGCGCGACTTCGGTGAGGTCCGCCAGCACGTTGCTGATGTTCGCACCCGTGAGGAACACAGGCGAGAGCACGCGCCCCACCGCGAGCGACGCCATGAGAATGACGACGAGCAGCGCTTCCCAGTCAAGCGGCAAGCCGGGCTTGCGCGTGAGCAGCGCGGCGTCGGGTTTCGGGGCGTTCTTAGCCATGGTCGCGTTTCCTCATCATGCGTTTTGCCACTGAGCGGGCGAGCAGCGTATCGGCGGCGATGGCGGCCACGATCAGCGCGCCCTGAATCGCCTGCTCCCAGAACGGCGAGACGTGCAGCACCACGAGCGCGATGCTGATCACGCCCAGCACGAGCGCACCGAGCGTCGCGCCGAGTATCGTGCCCACGCCGCCCGTGATCGCCACGCTGCCGACCACGGCGGCCGCGACCACCTGCAGCTCGATCCCCTTCGCGGTGCTCGCGTCCACGGTGCCGAAGCGCGCGAGCCACAGCGCGCCCGCCAGGCCCGCAATCGCGCCGCTGATCAAAAAACCCGTCGCGACGCGGCGCTCCACGTTGATGCCGGCAAGGCGCGCCGCCTCCGGGTTCGAGCCGATCGCGTAGTACTCGCGGCCCGGCCGGAATTGCTTGAGATAGACGGAGAGCGCGGCCAGCAGCACGATCGCGATGAGCGCCAGCACCGGAATGCCGAGCACGGAGCCTGTAGCGAGCCGCGAAAACGCGTCGGGCAAGCTTGTGGCGTTGATCTGGCCGCCATGCACCCATGCGTAATCGGCGCCACGGAAGATGTAGAGCGTGGAAAGCGTCGCGACGAGCGACGGCACGCGCCCCACGGCCACGAGCAGCGCGTTGATTGCGCCTGCAACGAGTCCGACGGCAAGCCCGGCGCTCAATGCCGCGAGCACGGGCATATGCGGGAACGCCACGTAGAGACTGCCCACGCCATAGGCGCTGATGCCGACCGTCGAACCGATCGAGAGATCGATATGGCGCATCAGGATCACGATCGTCATGCCCGCCGTGAGCAAGCTCACGATGGAGACGTTGAGCAGCACGTCGCGCAGATTCTGCAGGTTGAGAAATTGCGGCCGCGCGAGCGCCGTGCCGCCCACGATCGCCAGCAGGACCACGAAAAGCGTGGTCTCGCGGCTGCGCGCCAGCGCTTCGGCCAACGCACCCGCGTTGCGCCGCTGCGGGCGCGGCTCGCCGCCGTGCAGGGGGTGAGGAGAAGTGGAATGGCGCATCATGCGGCGTGCCCCAGATGAATGTTGGGTTCGCCGAGCGCGGCGCTCATGATGCGCTCTTCGTTGGCGTCGGCACGGGCGATGTCGGCGGTGATGCGGCCTTCGTGCATGACGAGCACGCGGTCGGCCATGCCGAGCACTTCGGGCAGCTCGCTCGAAATCATCAGCACGGCCATGCCCTCTTTCACGAGTTCCGCGAGCGCGCCGTAGACTTCGGCCTTCGCGCCCACGTCGATGCCGCGCGTCGGTTCGTCGATGATGAGCACCTTCGGCCCGGTGGCAAGCCACTTGCCGAGCACCACCTTTTGCTGGTTGCCGCCCGATAGCGTACCCACGGGTGCGTTCAGATCGCTGGCCTTCAGGCGCAGGCGCCTGCCCCACTGCCCGGCAAGCTCCGCTTCGCGCCCCGTGGAGATGAGGCCAAAGCGCACGAGCCGCCCGAGCACCGTGAGCGAGGCGTTGCGCGCAATGCTCAGTTCGAGCGCGAGACCTTGCTGACGCCGGTCCTCGGGCACGAGCGCGAGCCCTGCCTTCACGGCGGCAGCGGGCATGCCGGAGGCCAACGGCTTGCCCGCGATCTGAACCTGCCCGGCGTCGCACGGGTCGATGCCGAATATCGCGCGCGCCACTTCGCTGCGCCCCGCGCCCACGAGACCCGCGAGCGCGACGATTTCGCCCGCGCGCACGTCGAACGAAATGTCCTTGAACACGCCGCGGCGCGTGAGGCCGCGCACGCGCAGCATCACTTCGCCCGGATGCACGTCCGCCTTCGGGTAGAACGTGGCGAGGTCGCGTCCCACCATTTTCGCGACGATGTCCTGGGTCTTGAGCGTGGCGGTAGGCGCGTCGAACACCTTGGCGCCGTCGCGCATGATCGTCACGTGCTGCGTGAGCGCGAAGACTTCTTCGAGCCGGTGCGTGATGAAGAGAATCGCCACGCCACGCTCGCGCAGCGTGCGCGCGATCGTAAAGAGCCGCTCGACCTCGGGCAGCGATAGCGCGGCCGTGGGTTCGTCCATGATGAGCACGTTCGCATTGAGCGAAAGCGCCTTCGCAATTTCGATCACCTGCTGGTCCGCAATCGAAAGCCCGCGCACGAGCCTCTCGGGCCTCAGTTCGACGCCGAGCGACTGGAGCAGCGCCGCGACCTCGCGATGCATCGTGTCGTAGTCGATGCGGCCCACGCGATCCACGGGCTGACGCCCCATGTAGATGTTCTCCGCTATCGAAAGATCGAAGAACAGTGTGGGCTCCTGATAAATCACCGCGATACCGGCGTCGCGCGCCTCGCCGGGCGTCGCAAACGCGCACGCCACGCCGTCGACGCGCATTTCGCCGCCATCGGGCCGATACACGCCCGCAAGGATCTTCACGAGTGTCGACTTGCCCGCGCCGTTTTCGCCGAGCAGCGCGTGCACCTCGCCGGGCATGAGTTTCAAGCTGCCGTCGATGAGCGCCCGCACGCGTCCGAACGACTTGCTCGCGTTACGCAGTTCGAGCCGCGCAGTGTTGTCGGCCCTGGTTTTCGCTTCTGCTTCCACGCCGGTCTCCCTGTCGTTGCGCACACGCTCAAATGCGGTAGATACGTTCGGCGTTGCCGCGAAATAGCGCCGCGTTTTCGCCCTCGCTCGCGCCGCTCACGATCGACGCATACGCATGCCAAAGCTTCGAATAGCCGCCGAACAGGCGGTCCACCGGAAAGTTCGAGGCGAACATCGCGCGATCCGCGCCGAATGCGTCGATCGTTTCCAGCACATAAGGGCGCAGGCTCTCGACGCTCCATGCATGATCGAACATCGCCAGTCCGCTGATTTTCACGGCCACGTTCGGGCATGCCGCAAGCAGGCGCAGGCCGTCGCGCCACGCGCGGTAGCCCGCGACGCTGTTGCGCTCGACGAACATGCCCGCGTGATTGATCACGAGTTGAATGCCGGGATGCGCACGCGCGAGTGCGGCAGCCTCCTCCATCTGCGAGGGATAAAGCTGCAGGTCGAACGAAAGACCGTGCTTCTCCAGCAGCGCAAAGTTCTCGCGCCACGCCGCCTCATGCATGTAATGCCGGCCCACGTAGTCGTAGAGCTTGTTCTCGTGAACGTTGAGAATCTGACGAATGCCGCGCGTACGTGCGAACGCCGCGTGCGCCTCGAGCACCGCGGGCGCGTTGGGCGAGCTGAGATCGCAGGCCGCGACGATCGCGTCGGGCCACGCATGCGCCGCCCCCTCGTGCGCGGCAATGTCTGCGAGCCCTTCCAGCCAGCGCGTTTCTTCCACCGGATCGTCCGGATCGTGATTCGCCTCGACGTGCACGACCTTGAGCACGTCGACGTCGCCGGCCTCCCGCGACAAGTCGGCAGGCAGATAGTTGTGCTTGAGTTCGCGCGCATCGCCTACGAAAGACGTACCCGGATTCGCGAGCCACGGGTAATGATGCGTATCGAGGTTCCAGAAGTGGACGTGCGGATCGACGACCTGCATGGCGTGTTCCTCGCGTGTGCTCAAGGCAAATGAAAGACCTGCACGAGCGGCTGTTGCAGCGGCACGTTGCGTGCATCCGTCTGCATGATGTCGGCCATGTCATCCCACCATTTGCGCATGACGGGCAGCCCGGGCCAGATTTCGCGGTGATGGCGCTCGTATTCGGCCCGTTTGCCGGGATCGATCTGCGTGCGAAACGCAATTGTCTCCATGATGTGTCTCCGTCCAGCCTTGTTACGCCGTGCGTCCATGCCGCTTATGTGACCCGTGGGCTCGCATCGACTCGGTGTTTGCCCTGGCTTGGCGGTGCGCGGTTGCACGCGTTTTTTTACGTGGTTAGCTGCGTTGTGATCCGACTATAATTCCCGCATCGATAGCCAACCAATCCGATGTTGGGATCGGGCGATGCACAAACCGGATCGCTCCATGAACCATCAAACTTCCGTCGTCGCGCTCGTCAACCGGCTCCGATTCAAACACCTTGCCCTGCTCGTCGCACTCGACGACGCCCGCAACGTCCATCAGGCCGCCGACGCCATCAACGTGGCCCAGCCCAGCGCGAGCCGCATGCTGAGCGACATCGAGGAAGCGTTCGGCTTCCGGCTCTTCGAGCGCAACGCGCGCGGCATGCAGCCCACCGCGCTCGGCGTCGTCACGCTCGCCTACGCACGCCGCGCGCTCGCCGAACTCACGCGCTTTGCCGAAGACCTCGACGTGAAGCGCCGCGGCGGTCACGGCCAGCTCACCGTGGGCGCGATCATGGGCGCCGCGCCCGACCTGCTCGCGCAGGCCGTCGCCACGCTCAAGACCGAACGGCCGCTGCTGCACGTGCGCATCCTCGGCGAAACGAGCGACCAGGTCGTGCAGCTGCTGCATCGCCGCGAAGTCGATCTCGCGCTCGGGCGCCTCACCACGCCGCTGCAGCACAACGATTTCAGCTTCGAGCCGATCGCGCGGGAAACGCTCGTGCTCGCGGTGCGCGCGCGTCATCCGCTCGCGCGGCGCGAACAGGTCACGCTCGCGGAACTGATGGACTGGCCATGGGTGGCGCAACCCATTACGAGTCCCGCGCGCGAGTTGTTCGAAGGAGAGCTCGCGCGCGCCGGTCTCGGCACGCCCGCCAATCTCACCGAGTCGGCCTCGATCTTCGCCACGCTGCAACTGCTCGAAAGCTTCGACGCCGTCGCCATGCTGCCCGAGTCGGTCGTGCGCGACCATGTGCGCGGCAAGCTGCTCGTCGTGCTGCCGCTCGAAATCGGCAAGAGCTTGCCGGGCTACGGCTTGCTCACGCGCAAGAACGAGCCGCTTGCCGAGCCCGCCGAGCATTTCGTCGGCTTGCTGCGGCGCTTTTCGCAGCCCTTCAAGATGGACGATATCGCTCACGATGGTTCGCACGCGGCCATGCTCGCTCCTCATTGAAACGCTTGCCCAGGGCTCACTGCAGATTCACGAACAGCCCGCCATCCACGAGCAGCGCGGCACCCGTCACATAGCGCGCGCGGTCCGAGGCGAGAAACACCACGCATTCGGCCACATCCTCAGGCGCGCCCAGCCGCCCGAGCGGAATGCGCTTTTCGAAATACGCGCGCTTCTCCGCATCGCTCAGGTCTTCGGCGTTCAGGTCGGTGGCGATGGTGCCCGGCATCACCGAATTGCAGCGTATGCCATAGGGCCCAAGCGCAATCGCGCACGACTGCATGAGCGAATGCACGCCGGCCTTGGTGGGCGTGTAGTGGGTCTGCATGCCGCCGCCCACCAGCGCGCTGATCGAACTCGTCGCCACGATCGCGCCGCCCGAGCCCTGTTCTTTCATTTGCCGCGCGACGGCCTGCGTTACGTAGAACGCACCGTTCAGGTTCACGCCTATCGTGCGTTCGAGCACGGCGGGCGGCATGTCGAGAAACGAATGGAACGGGCAGATGCCCGCATTGCTTGCGAGCACATCGACCTTGCCGAAGCGCTCCACCGTCTGGCGCACGAGATCCACGCCCGTTTGCGGCGCGGCCACGTTGCCTTCCAGCGCGATCGCGCGGCGCCCCAGCCGCCCGATCTCGCCCAGCACCTCGTCGATCGCCGAGCGGCGGCCGTACGAGGCGTCGTTGTCGCCCCAGTAGTTGATCGCGACATCGGCACCCTCGCGGGCGCTTGCAATCGCAATGGCGCGGCCAATGCCGCGCGAACCGCCGGTGACGATCACCACCTTGTCCTTGAGCAGCACGTGTCTCTCCTCGCAGCTTGTCATGAGCCTCGATCAGCGCGCGTTCAGTACGCTTAGTGCGTATAAGGCCGCGAAAGTTTGCAGTCCGGATTGAGCCGCACGCCGAAGCCCGGCGCATCCGGCACCTTGAGCCTGCCTTTCACCGGCACCGGTTCGTCGAGCAGCAGCGGAGTGAACATCGGCACCACCTTGTCGGCCTTCGGCGCCATCATGAGGAATTCCGCGAACGGCGAGTTATGGCGCGTCACGACGAAGTGGTAGCTGTACACCGAGGAACCGTGCGGCACGACCAGCACGTTGTGCGCGTCGGCGAGCGCCGAGATCTTGATGAGTTCGGTCATGCCGCCGCACCAGTTCACGTCGGGCTGGATCAGGTCGCAGCAGCCCATTTCCAGCAGCATCCGAAAGCCCCAGCGCGTCGCCTCGTGTTCGCCGGTGGACACCATCATGCCGCGGGGCACGTTGCGGCGCAGTTCGGCATAGCCCCAGTAATCGTCGGGCGGCAGGCATTCCTCGATCCACTTGAGGTCGTACGCTTTCGCGGCCTGGGCGAGGCGCGTGGCATAGCGCACGTCGAGGCTCATCCAGCAGTCGTACATGAGCCAGAAGTCGTCGCCTACGCGCTCGCGCATCGTGGCGAGCCATTCGATGTTCTTTCTGAGGCCCTCCTCGCCTTCGGCCGGACCATGCAGCAGCGGCAGCTTGCCGCCGATGAAACCCATTTCCTTCGCGAGATCGGGGCGCGCGCCGGTGGCGTAGAACATCAACTCGTCGCGCACGGGGCCGCCGAGCAGCTGATACACGGGCTCCTTGCGAATCTGCCCAAGCAGATCCCACAGCGCGAGATCGACGCCCGATATGGTGTTGAGCACGACACCCTTGCGGCCGTAGTAGAGCGTGGCGTAGTACATCTGATCCCACATCTTCTCGATGTCGGTCACGCGCTGCCCTTCGAGAAAGCGCGCGAGATGCTTCTCGACGATGAATGCGCCGATCTCGCCACCCGTGGTCACGGCAAAGCCCACGGTGCCGTCGCTCGCCTCCACTTCCACGACGAGGGTGCCGAGCACGTCGATGCCGAACGAGCGGCGGCTCTGACGATACTCGGGATAGCGCGCCATGGGCGTGGAAATATGGTCGTCGATCCAGTGGCCGTCGGGCTGATCGTGATAATCGGCGCCGCCGCCACGCACGGTGAAGGCACGCACGTGTTTGATGGTTGGCATGGCCATGTTACGTAGCTCCTCGGTAAAGGATTAGGGTCGTGCTCCCCGCCTCAATAAGTCGCCCGCCCGCCCGAAAGATCGAACACGGAACCGGTGCTGAACGCGCAGTCTTCCGTCGTGAGCCATACGATCATCGAAGCCGCCTCGTCCGGCATGAGGAAGCGGTTCATCGGGATCTTCGCGAGCATGTAGTCGATATGCTGCTGCGACATCGAATCGAAAATCTCGGTCCTGGCCGCCGCCGGCGTCACGGCATTGACGAGGACGCCCTTCGTGGCAAGCTCCTTGCCGAGCGACTTGGTCAGCCCGATGAGCCCGGCCTTCGATGCACTGTAGTGCGAAGCATTCGGATTGCCTTCCTTGCCGGCCACGGAGGCGATATTGACGATGCGCCCATAGCCCTGCCCGATCATGCCCGGCACCACGGCGCGGCAGGTCAGGTAGCTGCCGATCAGGTTCACTTCGATCACGCGGCGCCACACGTCCACGGGCAGTTCCCACGTGAGGCCATTGCCGCCTGTAATACCTGCGCTGTTCACGAGCGCGTGAATCGCACCGTGCGTCTTCACGGTTTGCCGCGCGGCGGCCTCGACCGAGGCTTCATCGGTCAATTCGACCGTCACCACCGAGACGCTGCCCAGCTCCGACAACCCGGCGCGCGCGCGTTCGAGCCGCCCGGTGTCGATGTCCCAGAGCGAGACCGCCGCGCCCGAACGCAGTGCCCGTTGCGCCACGGCATAGCCCAGACCGCGCGCGCCGCCCGTCACGACCATCACGCGATTGTTCAGATCCAGTTGATTCATTGCGCCTGCCCTCCTCCTTGTTCCGCCACGAGGCGTTGCTGTGGTTCGCCGAGGCCGCTCGCGCCCAGCATGGGAATGCATCGTTGACAGCCAATATAGGTGTGCCGCGATAGCCGAACAATCCGAAAGCCGCATGAGGCGATAGCGAAACCGGATTGCGCCCTTTGTACGGATGCGCCATGGCATGCAGACGAACAAAGCCCGCGAACGCCGTGGCGTACGCGGGCTTTGTGCACTGCAACGCGCCCGTGACACAGACGCGAGATAGGTGAGCGCGGTCAGTGCATCGTGTGCAGGAAATGATAGAGACCGGCCGCAGCCGCACCGCCGGCAAGCGGCCCGAACACCGGAATCCACGCATAGCGCCAGTCGCTGTCGCGCTTGCCCGGAATCGGCAGCAGCGCGTGCACGATGCGCGGCGAGAGATCGCGCGCCGGACTCATCGCATAGCCGGTCGGGCCGCCGAGCGAAATGCCGATGCCCAGCACGAGCAGGCCGACGGGCAGTGCGTCGAGCGCACCGAGTCCCACCTGCGGCGAGGCCAGATAGAGCACGCCGAGGATCAGCACGAAGGTGCAGATCGCTTCCGTCAACACGTTGTGCCGCTTGCTGCGAATGGCGGGCGCCGTGCAGAACACCGCGAGCTTGATATCCGGGTCGGCTTCGTTCGCAAAGTGCTGTCGATAGGCAAGCCACACGAGCAGTGCGCCCGCCATGCCGCCGAGCATCTGCGCCGCGATATAGCCGCCGACCTTCGACCACGCGAACTTGCCCGCGAGCGCGAGGCTGATCGTGACGATCGGGTTGAGGTGCGCGCCGCTGAACGAAGCGGTCACGTAGACCGCCACGAATACGGCCATGGCCCAGCCCATCACGATGACGATGAGGTCGGCGCCCTTGCCCTTCGTTTTCGCCAGCAGCACGTTTGCAACGGCGCCGTTGCCTAGCAGCACGAGAATGGCCGTGCCGATGAACTCCGCAAGATAGGGTGACATGATTTTCGTAGTCTCTCTCTGCCCGCGCGGTGCAGGCGCACGAAGCGCATGCAATCCCGCCGCGGGTTATGTTAATTAGTTATGCTTGTTTGCTGAAAAGCTGAGCGCGTTGCTCAGTGCGAGTCGTCCGCCCAGGCCTTGGCCGCGCGCACCGCACGCTGCCAGCCTGCGCGGCACGCGTCGACCTGCGCGGCCTGCATGGACGGCGAGAAACGGCGGTCGAGCTTCCACTGGCTCTGCAGCTCGCCCACGTTCTGCCAGTAGCCGGTTGCAAGGCCTGCAAGGTAGGCCGCGCCGAGCGCTGTGGTCTCGGTGATCTTCGGGCGCACCGCATCCACGCCGAGCAGGTCTGCCTGGAACTGCATGAGCAGATTGTTCGCGCTCGCGCCGCCGTCCACGCGCAGTTCGCCCACACTGATGCCCGCATCCGCCTCCATCGCGGCCAGCACGTCGAGCGACTGGTACGCGATCGAATCGAGCGCCGCGCGCGCGAGGTGCGCCGCGGTCGTGCCGCGCGTCACGCCGAACAGCGTGCCGCGCGCGTGCGCGTTCCAGTGCGGCGCGCCGAGGCCCGCGAAGGCCGGCACGAGATATACGCCGTCCGTATGCGGCACGCTGGCGGCGAGCGCTTCGATTTCCGGCGCGCTCTTGATGATGCCCATGCCGTCGCGCAGCCACTGCACCACCGCGCCGGCAATGAAGATGCTGCCTTCGAGCGCGTAGTTGACCTCGTCGCCGATCTGCCACGCGATCGTCGTGACGAGGTTGTTCTTCGACTCGATGGG
Source organism: Paraburkholderia silvatlantica (assembly GCF_003096715.1). Classification (GTDB taxonomy): domain Bacteria; phylum Pseudomonadota; class Gammaproteobacteria; order Burkholderiales; family Burkholderiaceae; genus Paraburkholderia; species Paraburkholderia silvatlantica. The sequence continues at coordinate 107,397 of NZ_QEOL01000015.1, read as the reverse complement.
CTTCGTGCCCGTGTTCATCATCAGGAAGCAGCCCGTGCCGTAGGTGTTCTTCACCATGCCCGTGCCCGTGCACATCTGGCCGAACATCGCGGCCTGCTGGTCGCCCGCGATGCCGGCAAGCGGAATCTTCGAGGCGAACACCGTGGTCTTCGTCGGACCATAAACTTCGGATGACGAACGGACTTCCGGCAGCATGCTGCGCGGAATTTCGAGTGCGTCGAGCAGTTCGTCGTCCCATTGACGCGTGTGGATGTTGAAGAGCATGGTGCGCGACGCGTTCGTCACGTCGGTCACGTGCAGTTCGTGCTTCGTGAAGTTCCACACGAGCCAGCTGTCCACGGTGCCGAACGCGAGCAAGCCTCGCCGCGCTTTTTCGCGTGCGCCGGGCACGTTGTCGAGAATCCAGCGAATCTTGGTTGCCGAGAAGTACGAATCGATCGGCAGCCCCGTTTTCGCACGCACTTTCTCTTCGAGACCGAGCGCCTTGAGCGAGTCGCAGAAGTCGGCCGTGCGGCGGTCCTGCCACACGATGGCGTTATAGACGGGATGGCCCGTCTCGCGGTCCCAGACGATCGTCGTCTCGCGCTGGTTCGTAATGCCGATCGCGGCGATGTTGGTGCCGTTCATGCCGGCGCGCGTCACGGCCTCGGCGGCGACGCCCGCCTGCGTCGACCAGATTTCCTGCGGATCGTGCTCGACCCAGCCCGGCTGCGGATAAATCTGTTCGAACTCCTTCTGGGCGATCGAAACGATGTTGCCCTGGCGGTCGAAAAGCATGGCGCGCGAACTCGTGGTGCCCTGGTCGAGCGCAAGAATGTACTGTTCCTGCATGTCTCTTATCTCCGTCTGTACTAGTTGTGATGACGCGCCGCGGGAACGGCGCGTGGGGGTGCGTGACTTACCTTGCGTGATGCCGGCGAACTTCAGTGCTGCGCGGTCGCCGTCGCGCTTGTTGCGGCAAACCAGTGATCGATTGCGGCGGCCACGCCATTGAGCGTGCCCGGCGCGACATGCAGGCCCAGCTTCGAGCGGCGCCACAATACGTCTTCGGCGCGCGTGGCCCATTCCGCGTTGCGCAGATAGCGCAATTCGGCCTCGTAAATGCCCGGCACAACTTCGGCGCCGAGGTCCGCGAGCGACTGCGCGTTACCCACAAGACGCCCGGCACGCGTGCCGTATGCGCGTGCGTAGCGGCGCGCAAGCGCCGCAGGCAGCCACGCGTGGCGTCTGGCGAAGTCCTGTGCGAAGGGCTCGAAACGCGCGTTCGCAATATCGCCGCCGGGCAGCGGCGCGCCCGCCGTCCACGCAGGCGCAGCATGGCCAAGCACACGGCACAGCATGTCCGAAGCCTCTTCCGCAAGCTTGCGGAAGGTCGTGATCTTGCCGCCGAACACCGAAAGCAGCGGCGCGCCAGCGGTTTCGTCGAGTTCGAGCTTGTAGTCGCGCGTGACGGCGGACGCGTTCTCCGCGCCCTCTTCCTCGAGCAGCGGACGCACGCCCGAGTAGGACCATTGCACGTCGGCCGGCGAAATCTTGCGCTTGAAATAACGGTTGATCGACTCGCACAGATAGCGCGTTTCGTCGCCGTCGATCGCGACCTTCGCGGGGTCGTTGTGATACTCCACGTCGGTCGTGCCAATGAGCGTGAAGTCGTGCTCGTACGGAATCGCGAAGATGATGCGCTTGTCCGGGTTCTGGAAGATGTACGCGTGGTCGTGCCCGAACAGGCGCTTCGTGACGATATGGCTGCCTTTCACGAGCCGCACGCTGTGCTGCGCGCCGCGCCCGAGCGCACCATGCAGCACCTCGCCCACCCACGGGCCGGCCGCGTTGGCGATGGCGCGGGCGCGCACGTCGAAGGTGCTGCCGTCCGGGCGGCGCAGAAGCGCCTGCCATTCGCCATGCGCGCTGTGCGCGCCGGTCGTGGCGTTCGTGCGTACGGCGGAAACGAGCTTCGTGCGCGTGAGGATATGCGCGCCGCGCTCCTGCGCATCGAGCGCGTTGAGCACGACGAGGCGCGCGTCGTCGACCCAGCCGTCCGAATACACGAAGCCGCGCTGGATCGAGTCGATGAGCGGCTCGCCCGCCGCATGGCGGCGCATGTCGATACCGCGCGAGCCCGGCAGCAATTCGCGCTTCGCGAGATGGTCGTAGAGAAACAGGCCCACGCGAATGAGCCAGGCGGGACGCAGATTCGGCATGTGCGGCATGACGAAACGCAGCGGCCACATGATGTGGGGCGCGGCGCGCAGCAGCGTTTCGCGCTCCTGCAGCGCCTTGCGCACGAGCCCGAATTCCTTGTACTCGAGATAGCGCAGGCCGCCGTGAATCAGCTTGGTGCTGGACGACGAAGTATGCGAGGCGAGATCGTCCTGCTCGCAAAGCAACACCGACAACCCGCGGCCGGCCGCGTCGCGCGCGATGCCCGCGCCGTTGATCCCGCCGCCCACGACGAGCAGATCGTACCGGTTCTGTTGAGTCACCCTGCTGTATCCCTAAAAGAAAAACGAACCTCAAAATGTTCGAATTCGAAATTTATCGAACATGAACGAAAAAGTAAAGGTTCGAATTTCAGATGATTTATCGAAAATGGTGCACAAACGAACATTTATCGAACAAGGCCGAACGTTCGTCAGGCGCGAACGAAAACGGGGGCGTGAGCGGGGTTGCCGCGTGCTTCCGGTGGGCAACACCCCGCCCACGCGCGAAACGCGCTGGAATTCAGGCCGGAAATGGGGAAAACGCGCGAACCACGGTCCGGAAAAAGCGCGGACGAAAATCCCGCGGCTTACGCAGCGACGTGGACCTGCGTGCCCGCCGCGAGCACCGCCTCGTTCATTTCCTCAGGCAGCGGCTGGTCGGTGAAGAGCGCGTGAATCTGGCTCAGATGCCCCTGGCGCACGAGCGCCGGGCGGCCGACCTTCGAATGGTCGGCCACGAGATAGACCGTGCGCGCATGCTCGATGATGGCCTGCGCCACGCGGACTTCGCGCGTGTCGAAGTCGCGCAGCGTGCCGTCGGTCTCGATAGCCGAGGTGCCGATGATCGCGTAATCCACCTTGAACTGGCGGATGAAGTCGATGGTGTGCTCGCCGACGATCCCCTTGTCCCAGGGCCGCACGACGCCGCCCGTGATCATCACTTCGCAGTCGGCGTAGCCGCTCATCACGCTCGCCACGTTGAGATTGTTCGTGACGACGCGCAGGCCCTGATGATGATTGAGCGCGCGCGCGACTTCCTCGGTCGTGGTGCCGAGGTTGATGAAGAGCGAGGCCTGATCGGGAATGTGCTGGGCCGCAAGGGCCGCGATGCGGCGCTTCTCCTCATGGAACATGTGCTGCCGCGCACTGTACGAGACGTTCTCCGCACTCGTAGGCAGACTCGCGCCGCCGTGATAGCGGCGCAGCAGATTCATGTCGGCGAGCCAGTTCACGTCGCGGCGGATGGTTTGCGGCGTGACGTCGAAATGCGAGGCGAGATCGTCGACCGTGACGAAGCCGTCGCGTTGCACCCATTCGAGCATTTCCTGCTGGCGCGCGTTCAGGGTGAGGCGAGGATCTCGTGTCATTGGCTCGTTTGGCATGCAAGTGAGGACCGGCCTATTGTAAGGGCTTGCCCTCCCGAATCAGGGGAAAGCCGATGCATGCCGTATGCAAATGGATAGCGGGCGCGCCTCCGACACCGTACGCTTTTCATTGACCTGAATTTCCAATTTACTGGATAATAACTCTATCATCCTGGAATCAAACCCAATGGACAACCCGACCGACGCCGGTATCAACGAGCGTATTGCCCGCCGTGTGCGCGACTTGCGCGCCACGCGCGGTCTGACGCTCGACGCGCTGGCCGCGCGCAGCGGCGTGAGCCGTTCGATGATCTCGATGATCGAGCGCGGCGCCGCCAGCCCCACGGCCGTGGTGCTCGAAAAGCTTGCGGCGGGACTGTCGGTCTCGATGGCGAGCCTTTTCGGCGCAAGCAGCGAAAGCGCGCCCGCCAGGCCGCTAGTGCGCCGCGCGCAGCAGGCACAGTGGCGCGACCCGCAGTCGGGCTATACGCGCCGGAGCGTCTCGCCGCCGAATTGGCCTTCGCCGATCCAGCTGGTCGAAGTGGATTTCCCGGCCGGCGCGCGCGTAGCCTACGAAACGGGCAGCCGCGAGAACGTGATTCACCAGCAGGTCTGGGTGATGGATGGACGGATCGACGTGGAGCTGGGCAATGAACGGCATGCGCTTCATGCGGGCGACTGCCTCGCCATGCGGCTCGATCAGCCGCTGATCTTCAGCAATCCAGGTTCACAGGCTGCGCGCTACGTCGTCGCCATTTGCGACGCAAGCGGTATCTGAACCCGCGTCATTCGGCTCGATCTTCCACCCTTTTCATTTAAAGAGGATTCCACATGAATTCGAACTCACAGAGCGACGGCGTACGCTTCATCGACTGCAACGAAACGGACCACGCGCCGGCGATTCTCGAGATCCTCAACGACGCCATCGTCAATTCAACCGCGCTCTACGACTACAAGCCGCGTCCGCCCGAGGCAATGGCCACGTGGTTCGGCACCAGGCGCGCGAACGGTTTTCCGGTCGTGGGCGCCGTGGACGAGGCCGGCACGCTGCTCGGCTTCGCGAGCTGGGGCACGTTTCGCGCGTTTCCCGCCAACAAGTACACGGTCGAGCACAGCGTCTACGTGCACCGCGACCAGCGCGGCCGCGGCCTCGGCGAAAGCCTGCTGCTGGAGTTGATCCGCCGCGCCCGTGAGCAACAGATTCACGTGCTCGTGGGCTGCATCGACGCGACCAATGCCGGCAGCATCGCGCTGCACGCCAAGCTGGGCTTCACGCACTCGGGCACGATCAAGGAAGTGGGATTCAAGTTCGGACGCTGGCTCGACGCCGCGTTTTACCAGCTCAATCTGGAGATGCCCGCCCCGCCCGTGGACGGCTGACGCTCGCGCGCCCGGCGCCTCAACGTGTGCTCGAGCGGGCGGCAGCCGCAATCATGGCGTTGCGGATATGGCGCGCCCGCAGCGGCGCGCGGGCCGCGCGCTTCGAGGCACGCGCCGCGCGCGCGGCACGCAGCTTCGCCTGACTGCGGTTGCGGGACTCGGCCTCGCGCGTGGCGCGCCGCGCCTGCCTGCGAGCGACGAGGAGCACGCAGACGATTGCCGCGACCACGGCCACGCGAAACAGCGACGACTCGAAGGCGCGTTCCGGCACGTGCAGCAGAAGTATGGAAATGAACACCGCGACCTGAATGAGGATCGCCGAAAGCGAAGCAACGAAGAGGTAGGCGTGCAGGCGATCGGTCGGCGGCTTCATCGGGCTGCACTCCAGAAAGTTGCGCGGACAACGATATCCGGCATGACGGGTTCACTCTGCGCCACGCGATTGTCAGGCGAATGTCAGGCGCATGGCACCGCGCGACGCTGGGCAGAGTGACGAGATCGTGCCTGCTCCAAGCTGAAGAGAACCTTAAGGAAGGCGCCTGCAATTGCCCTTTTATCGTCGAACGATAATGCTTTGCGCACCTTGCCGACCAACGCCTTTCAACGCCTTTCGTCTTGCCTCGATTCATGCGCAACGTAAGAAGGTCTCTTCCAGTTCATTCAGTGCCTACGTAAGGTTGACTTAAGCTCGCGCGCCGTACCCTTGCATGCGGTAATCCGTACGGCAATGCAGTCATGAATCGCACTTATGAATATCGCGGCTACGCAATCCGCGTTGGCGTCGAAACAAATGGCACGGTCCCGCTCGAGCGCCTGGAAACCGGACGGCCTCGTTACACGGCGGTGGTGAGCATCGCGGCGATCGACGAGCCCGCCTCGCCCGCGCCCCTGAAAATCGACAACGCCGCCGGGCTGCCCTTCAACTCCGATATCGACGCCTTGATGGGCGGCTACAGCGAAGCCCGCCGCCTGATCGACGAACAGCTCGCCGCAGCGGCGCCCTGACCCGCCAAAGCAAAAAACGCGCGACAGCCAGAAGCCATCGCGCGTTTTTCATCGGGACGCACGGCGTGCGTCCTGTCCCTGCGCTCAGTCGCGGTTCGCCTGCAACACGGTCAGGGCGGCCATGTTGATGATGCGTCGCACCGTCGAGCTCGAGGTCAGCACGTTCACCGGCGCATTCACGCCCAGCAGGAACGGACCGACCGCCACGTTGCTGCCCGCCCCCGTCTTGAGCAGGTTGTAGGCGATATTGCCCGAGTCCACGTTCGGGCACACGAGCAGGTTCGCCGCGCCCTTGAGCTTCGAATGCGGCAGGATACGCAGGCGCAGGGCTTCGTCCAGCGCGCAGTCGCCGTGCATTTCCCCATCGATTTCCAGATCGGGATTCTTTTCCGTCACGAGCTTGAGCACTTCACGCATCTTCGTGCCCGAAGCCGAGCTGCCCGAGCCGAAGTTCGAACGCGAGAGCAGCGCAACCTTCGGCTGCAGATTCAGCCATTCCATCTGGCGTGCCGCGGCCAGCGTGAATTCGGCGATCTGCTCGGCGTTCGGGTTGTCGTTCACGTGCGTGTCGACGATCGCGACCGTGCGCTTGTCGAGCAGCAGGATGTTCATCGCCGCATACGTATTCGCGTTGCGCTGTTTGCCGATCACCTCGTCGACGAAGCGCAGGTGGTCGTGATACGCGCCCACGGTGCCGCACACCATGCCGTCCGCGTCGCCCAGGCGCACCATCATCGCGCCGATCAGCGTGAGGCGGCGGCGCATTTCCACGCGCGCCATTTCCTTCGAAATGCCGTCGCGGCAACGCAGTTCCCAGTAAGTCGTCCAGTACTGGTGGAAGCGCTCGTCGTATTCGGGGTTCGTGACTTCCACGTCTTCGCCGAGCTTCAGGCGCAGACCGAACTTCTCGATGCGGGCGAGCAGCACTTCCGGACGGCCGATCAGGATCGGACGTGCGAGCTTCTCGTCGACGATCACCTGCACCGCGCGCAGCACGCGCTCTTCCTCGCCTTCGGCGAACACGATGCGCGACTTGCCGCCGTCACGCACGAACTGCTTCGCGGCCGCGAAAATCGGCTTCATGAACGCGCCCGAGTGATACACGAACTGCTGAAGCTCGTTCGTGTAGGCGCCAAAGTCGTCGATGGGGCGCGTGGCCACGCCGTCTTCCATCGCCGCCTTCGCAACGGCCGGCGCGATACGCACGATCAGCCGCGAGTCGAACGGCTTCGGAATCAGGTACTTCGGGCCGAAGCGCAGATCATAGGCGCCGTATGCGGCCGCCACCGAATCGTTCAGTTCTTCTTCGGCGAGCCTGGCGATCGCGTGCACCGCCGCGATTTCCATGTTGCGGGTGATGGTCGTTGCGCCCACATCGAGTGCGCCTCGGAAGATGTACGGGAAGCACAGCACGTTGTTGACCTGGTTCGGGAAGTCCGAACGGCCCGTGGCGATCACCGCGTCCGGGCGCGCTTCGAGCGCGACCTCGGGGAAGATTTCCGGCGTGGGGTTGGCGAGCGCGAGAATCAGCGGCTTGTCCGCCATCTTCCTGACCATCTCGGGCTTGAGCACGCCGGCCGCCGAAAGGCCGAGAAACACGTCCGCGTCTTCGATCACGTCGGAAAGCGAGCGCGCCGAGGTGTCCTGCGCGAAGCGTTCCTTGTCCGGGTCCATGAGCGTCGTGCGGCCCTGGTAGACCACGCCGTCGATGTCGGTCACCCAGATGTTCTTCAGCGGCAGGCCCAGATCCACCATGAGATCCAGACAGGCCAGCGCCGCCGCGCCCGCGCCCGAGGTCACGACCTTAACCTTCGTGATGTCCTTGCCGATCACTTTCAGGCCGTTCATGAACGCGGCCGAGACGGTGATGGCGGTGCCGTGCTGATCGTCGTGGAAGACCGGAATCTTCATGCGCTCGCGCAGCTTGCGTTCGACCGTGAAGCAGTCGGGGGCCTTGATGTCTTCCAGATTGATGCCGCCGAACGTGGCTTCGAGGCTCGCGATGATGTCCACGAGCTTGTCCGGATCGCTTTCGGTGATTTCGATGTCGAACACGTCGATGCCGGCGAACTTCTTGAAGAGCACCGCCTTGCCTTCCATGACCGGCTTGGAGGCCAGCGCGCCGATGTTGCCGAGACCCAGCACGGCCGAACCGTTCGTGATCACGCCCACCAGATTGCCGCGCGCCGTGTAGCGAAACGAGTTCTGCGGATTGTCGACGATCTCCTCGCAGGCCACGGCCACGCCCGGCGTATAGGCAAGCGCGAGGTCGCGCTGGGTGACGAGCGGCTTGCTGGCCGTCACCGAAATCTTGCCCGGGGTGGGGAATTCGTGATATTCGAGGGCGGCCTGACGATCGGTCTTGTTCATGTTCCTCACTCTGATGGTGTGCCGCACGCACAGAAGGCGCGGCGGTCGTGTTCGAATGAGGCGATTCTAGAGAGCCCTCATAACCTGCTCATTTTGATTTAGTATGGGGCCATCATTTTTTGGTAATACCTTGGGGAATCGTGTCTTTCAGCATTGACGACGTGACGAGGCGGTTGAATACGCGCCTGAAAATGCGCCATCTGGTCCTGCTCCTGCAGATCCGCCAGCACGGCTCGCTCACGCGCGTGGCGGAACACATGGCGACGAGCCAGCCCGCCGTCACCAACGCGCTGGCTGAAATGGAGAGCATGTTCGGCGCGCCGCTGTTCGACCGTACGCCGCGCGGCATGACGCCCACGGCGCTCGGCAACGTGGTGCTCGCGCGCGCCCAGGCCATGCTGCACGACCTCGACCACCTCGCGCGCGACATCGAAGCCGTGGTGGCCGGCCACGCCACGCGGGTGCACGTAGGCGTGATTCCGTTCATCTCGGGGCGCACGCTCGCCGCCGCCATTCGCCTCACGCAGTCGCGGCTGCCGCAACGCGTCACCATGACGATTCACGAAGGCACGAGCGACGCGCTCCTGCCGCAGCTTCGCGACCATACGCTCGATATCGTGATCGGGCGCGCCTCTTCGGCCGTCGACGTCTCGCAGTTGCGCTTCGAGGTGCTGCATCAGCAAAAGCCGCGGCTCATCGCCAGCCGGCGCCTGGCGGCGCGCCTCGCGCGCGGCAAGCTCGACTGGGAAAAGCTGGTCGAACTGGACTGGATCCTCGGCGCGCCGCACACGCCCATCCGCGAGCAGATATCCGACCTCTTCCTGCACGCGGGCGTGGCGCCGCCCGTGCCTATCGTGGAGAGCTACACGTCGCGCCTCATCGGCGAGATGATCAGCACGAACGAGAACGCCGTGTCGATCGTGCCCGCCGATATTGCCGAGGAACTCGTGCACTTCGCGGGCGTGGCGGTCGTGCCGTACACGCTCGACTGGACGCTGCCGCCGGTTGCGATGTTCACGCGCGCCGGCGTGCTGCGCGATGTCGACGCCACCTTCGGGCAGTCGCTGCGCGAGCTGTATCAGGAGGCGGAGAAGGCGCGGGGTTGAGCCGCTTCCTGCCGCCCGCTTTCGAGCGCTTCCATCACTGAACTCCCCATTGCGGCGGCGAGATCCCGCCGCCGATATTCGCGTTCTTGCGCCAGCCCGGTGCCGTTTTCCGCTGCGTGTTCGAGCAACGAGTCGTTAGGTGTTTACCCGTAACCTTATTGTCAGCTGACTATCGGTATGCCGATAATACTCTCATGGATGTGAAAACTGCAGTGCGCGTCTTCGACGTGATCAACCTCTTTGCCGAAGTCCGGCAACCGATGATCTACAGCGAGATTGCGCGTCGAACCGAGATCCCGCTGTCGAGCTGCCACGCGCTGTTGCAGACGATGGTGGCCAAAGGCTATCTGTACGCGCCTGGCGTGAAAGCCGGCTATTACCCCACGCAGCGTCTGCTGCACGTCGCGCGCGAGATCTGCAGCGAGGACCCGCTCACGCTGACGTTCCAGCCGTTGCTTTCCACGTTGCGCGACGCGACCGGCGAAACCGCCGCGCTCGCCACGCTTGCGGGCAACCGCGTGGTCTATCTCGACGTGATGGAGTCGCGCCAGAAGATCCGCTACAGCGACGAGCCGGGCGGCTTCATGACCATTGCGAGCGCCGCGGGCAAGGCGCTGCTCGGCGCGCTCGCCCCCGCCGCGCGCCGCAAACTGCTCGACAGTTGCGAGCCGCAGCTGCATTCGGCCAATGGCGCGGTGATCGCGCGCGGCGCGTTCGAGCGCGACGTCGAGCAGGGCGTGACCCACGGCTGGCATCGCTCGACGGGCGAGAGCGTGGAGGACGTAGCCGGCCTCGCGCGCGGGTTCCTGATTCATGGCGAGGCGTTTGCGCTCGTCATCGGCGCGCCCAAGGCGCGTCTTCTCAAGAACGAGCAGAACGCCGTGAAGGCACTGCTCGAGGTGTACGCGCAAATCCCGCCAACGCTGCTTGCTGCGTGAGGCACGTCAAGCGCCCCGAGCACTGAATGCAGCGATACGCGAAGCGCGGAATTCCTGAAGCGGAGGATCAAGCATGCGTTGGAAGAACCGGCCGGAAGGCTCGAACTGGGGCGACTTCGGTCCCGACGATCAATTGGGCCGCCCCAATCTCATCGGCGCGGAGCAGGTCCTCAAGGGCGCGCAGGAAATTCGCGCGGGCCTCACGTTCACCCTTTCGCTGCCGCTCGACTTTCCCGGCGAAAGCAAGCTCAACGTACGCCGCCATCCGCCGGTGCTGCGTCCCACCTTCCGCGACGGCCTGCCCTATGTGAACTTCCCGTTCGCGCGCAACGTTGCGGGCGCGACCGATGTGGTGAGCGACGATCAGGTGCTGCTCTCGCTGCAATACTCCACGCAGTGGGATTCGCTCGCGCACGTGGGCGCGCGCTTCGACGCCAACGGCGACGGCGTGGCCGAGAGCGTCTACTACAACGGCTATCGCGCGAACGTGGACGTGGTCGGCCCGATGGAATATCGGGCGGAAGACAACTTCGCGCCTCACGCGTGCGGCGGCGAGCATAGCCATGCCGAGGTGCTCGGCATCGAGCACCTTGCCGTCAAGGGCATGCAAGGCCGCGGCGTGCTGATCGATTTCGCCGCGCATTTTGGCCGCGAGTTTCGCACGGTGGGCTACGACGACCTGATGCGCGTGATCGAGGCCGACGGCGTGGAAGTCGAGCAAGGCGACATGCTCGTGCTGCGCACCGGCTTTGCGGAGATGGTGCTCGACATGAACCGCCAGCCCGACGAAGCCGTGTTGTCGAGCCACTGCAGCGCACTCGACGGGCGCGACGAGCGCCTGCTGCAATGGATTACCGACTCGGGCATCGCGGCGCTCGCCGCCGACAACTACGCAGTCGAACGTTATCCCGCGCGCGCGCCCGCGGCGCCCGGCGATCACCCGCTCATGCCGCTGCATCACCACTGCCTCTTCAAGCTCGGCCTGCCGCTGGGCGAGCTTTGGTATCTGCGGGACCTCGCACTGTGGCTGCGCGAGCACCGGCGCTCGCGCTTCATGCTCACCGCGCCGCCGCTGCGGCTGCCGGGCGCCATGGGCTCGCCCGTCACGCCCGTCGCCACGGTTTGACGAACTGATTCGCTATCCTTTGTTTCATTCGCATTCCCGAAAAACATGGCTAAAGAACGAGTCCTGATCACCGGCGGCGCCGCCGGCATCGGCGCCGCGTGCGCCGCGCGCTGCGAGGCCGACGGCTACGAGGCCGTCGTCATCGACCGCGTGGGCGGCGGCATCATCGCCGATCTCTCCGACACTGAAGCAACGGCAGCCGCGCTCGCCCGCGCGCTCGAAGGCGGCCCGATCACGCGCCTCATCAACAACGTGGGCGTAGTCGTGCCCAACGACGCCGGGCACCAGACGCTCCAGGAACTCGAACGCGCATGGGCCCTCAACGTTCGCTGCGCACAGCAGTGCATGCAGGCGCTGTTGCCCGGCATGAAGGCCGCGGGCTTCGGGCGCATCGTCAACATGTCGTCGCGCGCCGCGCTCGGTAAAGAGCTGCGCACGGCCTACTCGGCCACCAAGGCGGCGCTGATCGGCATGACGCGCGTGTGGGCGCTCGAACTCGGCGCATTCGGCGTGACCGCGAACGCCATTGGCCCGGGTCCGATCCGCACCGAACTGTTCGACCGCGCCAATCCGCCCGGCGCGCCGCGCACCGAGGCCATCATCAACGCCGTGCCCGTGAAACGCGTAGGCACGCCCGACGATGTTGCGCACGCGGCCTCGTATCTGCTCGACGCGCGCAGCGGCTTCGTGACCGGCCAGGTGCTCTACGTGTGCGGCGGCATGACCGTCGGCGTCGCGGGGGTTTGACGATGACGGCCCTCGATACGCCTGCGCAAGCATGCGAAGCGCGACGCGCCGGCATCGTCGGCGCGGGCAGCATCGGCGTGGCGTTCGCGATCTGCTTTGCGCGGGCCGGCTGGCGCGTGCGCCTCTACGATCCCGACGCTGCACGCCGCGCCACCGTGCCTGAAGAGATTGCGCAGCGCCTCGGCGACCTCGCGCATTACGCCCTGCTCGACGAAAGCGCGCAGGAAATCGCCGCGCGCGTCGCGATCGTCGATACGCTCGAAGCCGCTGCGGCGCGAGCCGATCTCGTGCAGGAATGCGCACCCGAACGCGCCGAACTCAAGCGCGAGATCTTCGCCCAGCTCGACCGTGCCGCGCCGCCCGAAGCGATACTCGCGAGCGCCTCGTCGTTTCTCGCGGCTTCGAAATTCGTCGACGATACGCTGCCCGGTCGCGCGCGCTGCCTCGTCGCCCATCCCGGCAACCCGCCCTACCTCGTGCCCGTGATCGAGGTCGTGCCCGCACCGTTCACGTCCGAAGCGGCAGCCGCGCGCGCGATCGCGCTCTATACCGAAGCAGGCATGAAGCCCGTGCGCGTGAAGCACGAAGTGGAAGGCTTCATCTTCAACCGCCTGCAAGGCGCCGTGCTGCGCGAAGCATATTGCCTCGTGCGCGACGGCGTGGCGTCGGTGGAAGACATCGACACCGTGATGCGCGAAGGCCTCGGCCCGCGCTGGTCGGTGATCGGCCCGTTCGAGACCGTCGATCTGAACACGCGCGGCGGCATCGCCTCGCATGCGCAGAAGATGGGCCCTTCGTACGCACGCATGGGCGCCGAACGCGGCCAGCACGACCCGTGGACGCCCGAACTCGTCGCCCAGGTCGAGGCGGCACGACGCGCGGCGCTGCCGCTCGATCAATGGGACGAGCGTGTGGGCTGGCGCGACCGCCAGCTCATGCATCTCGCCCGCCATCGCAAGACCTCAAGCCACGACAGCCACGATAGCCACGACGACTCATAGGCGCTTCGAACGCGCGCGCTGAGAGCCGAAGAGACCCGACAACTATTACGATTCAATCAGAGACACTTCCATGCACAAAGTCACCGCTTTCTTTACCGAGCTCATGCGCCGGTATTTGCCCGACCCGTTCGTGTTCGCCATCGGCCTCACCTTGCTGACGATGGCCCTCGCCGTGATCGTGCAAGGGCAAGCCGTCACGGCCCTCACCACGAGCTGGGGTAAGGGCTTCTGGGCGCTGCTCGCGTTCACCACGCAAATGGCGGTGATTCTCGCGATGGGCTACGTGCTCGCGACCGCCCCGCTCACCGACCGCCTCCTGAACCGCGTGGTGGCGCGCGTGAGCGATCCGCGCATGGCGATCGTCGTCGCGACGCTGGTGGGCGGCATCGGCAGCTATCTGAACTGGGGCTTCGGCCTTGTGGTGGGCGGCATCGTCGCGCGCAAGCTCGCGCTGCGTGTGAAGGGCGTGCACTACCCGCTCATCATCGCATCGGCGTATAGCGGCTTTACGCTCTACGGCCTCGGGCTTTCGGCCAGCATTCCCGTGCTGATCTCCACGAAGGGGCATCCGCTCGAAGCGCAGATGGGCGTCATTCCGCTCTCCGAAACGATTTTCTCGCCCACCATGCTCATCACGAGCCTCGTGACCATCATCACGCTGCCGCTCCTGAACGCATGGCTGCACCCCAAGCCTGGTCAGCCGGTCAAGGAAATCGATCGCGTCCAGGAAGACAAGCTGCAGAAGGCCGCCGCGCTCGGCGTCGATCTCGACGAAGGCAACACGCTCGCCAACCGCCTCAACAACAGCCGTCTTCTGAGCTACGCGATCGGCCTGATCGGCATGGGCTATGTCGCGCTGCACTTCGTACAGGGCGGCTCGATCGACCTGAACCTCATCAACTTCTTCATTCTGTTCCTCGGCATCCTGCTGCTCGGCACGCCGATCCGCTATGTGGAGAAGCTCAACGAAGGCATTCGCACGATCAGCGGCATCATTCTGCAGTACCCGTTCTACGCGGGCATCATGGCGATCATGGCGTCCTCGGGCCTCGTCAATACGTTTTCCGAAGCATTCGTGAAGGTCGCGACGCCGGGCACGCTGCCGTTCTGGGGCTTGATCAGCTCGTTCTTCATCAACTTCTTCGCGCCTTCGGGCGGCGGCCACTGGGTCATTCAAGGTCCGTTCATGATCGAAGCGGCGAAGACCATCGGGGCCTCCGTGGGCCATACCTCCACGGCCGTGATGCTCGGCAACGCATGGAACGACCTCGTGCAGCCGTTCTGGATTTTGCCCGCGCTCGCGCTTTCGAAGCTCAAGCTCAAGGACATCATGGGCTACACGGTCATCATGATGTTCTGGATCGGCATCGTTTATTCGATTGCGATTCTCGCGTGGGGCTGATTGGCGCTTACATGCTGACTTATTGAACCCCATCCTCACCGGAGACGATTCATGCTGTTTCTCGTGCACATGCAGGTGCAGATTCCGCACGGCACCGACGCCGCCTACGCCGACGCCCTGAAGGCCGAGGAAAAGGCGTTTTCGCAGAAGCTGCAACGCGAAGGCAAGTGGCGCCACCTGTGGCGCGTGGCCGGCGAATACGCGAATTACAGCGTGTTCGACGTCGAATCGAACGACGAACTCCATACGCTGCTTGCCGCGCTGCCGCTTTTCCCGTTCCTGAAGATCAGCGTGACGCCGCTCGCCCAGCATCCTTCGGCCATCGTGCCCAATTGAGAGACGCGCCATGCCTTTTCTCATCGAAACGTTCGACAAGCCCGGTCACGCCGAGATGCGCGCACGCGAGCGCGATGCGCATCTGGAATTTCTCGCGCGCAACAAGGCGCTGTTGCTGGCCTGCGGCGCAAAACTCAACGACGACGGCAGCAGCGCGGGCGGCGGCATCTATATCGTCGACCTCGAAACGCGCGAGGAAGCCGAGCGCTTCATCGCGCAGGATCCGTTCACGCATGTCGGGCTGTTCGAGAGCGTGAAGATCATTCGCTGGCGCAAGGCCTACATCGACGGAACCTCCTACCTGTAAGCGCACACGAAGAAGATCGTCGATTGATCAGCGGCCGGACACCCCCCTGCCGCGACCGGCTTTTCCCATGAACTGAACGTATCGATAACCTAAAGGAAGTTTCATTTTTCGGGCCATTTTCGACACGTTTGCGTAATCGCCCTCGCCTAAATTTCCGGTTCCGCCACACACGAAGCATTCTCCTTCTCTACGGAACCGAAATGAAAAAAGCGTTGTTGAACCTCCTCGCGCTCGCGGCGGCCGCCGCCTGCACGAGCGCTCACGCACAAAGCAGCGTTACGCTCTACGGCACGGTCGACGCGGGCCTCGACTACATCAGCAATCAGAAGTCGTCCACCGGTCATGGCACGACGTGGGGCATGCAGTCCGGCAACGTGAGCACGAGCCGCTGGGGCCTGCGCGGCACCGAAGACCTGGGCGGCGGGCTCAAGGCGATCTTCGACCTCGAGAACGGTTTCTCGGTCGTCAACGGCAAGGGCTCCAACGGCGGTTATCTGTTCGGCCGGCAAGCGTGGGTCGGCCTCTCCAGCGACCAGTACGGCGCGCTCACGCTCGGGCGCCAGTACGACGCCCTCGTGGACATGATCGCGCCCATGTCGGCCACGGGTTCCGGCTTCGGCGGCAACATCGCGATGCACCCGTTCGACAACGACAACCTCAACAACGACGTGCGCATGAACAACGCCGTCAAGTTCCGCAGCGCGACCTACGCGGGCTTCCAGGTGGAAGGCGCCTACGCGTTCAGCAACCAGGGCGGGGGCTTCTCGAACAATAACGCCTACACGATGGGCGCTTCGTGGACCGGCGGCCCGATCAACCTGGCCGTGGCGTACTTCCAGGGCAACGAGCCCGGCTCGACCACGAACGGCGCACTGAGCGCCGGCAGCGGCACCGACAACGATCCGATGTTCGTCGCTGCACGCACGCGCACGCTCGGCGCGGGCGGCAGCTATACGATCGGGCCGGCGAAGGTGGGTCTCGTGTTCACGCGCACGATGGTCGCCGAGCCCACGCAGATCGCCCAGGGCGGTTCGCTAAACGCGTTCGATGCCGACTACCTGACGTTCAATAACTTCGAAGTGAACGGCCGTTACGCGCTCACGCCGCAACTGAGCCTCGGCGGCGCCTATACGTATACGGACGGGTCGGTCAGCCGAGCGCAAGGCAACGCGTCGCCGCACTGGAACCAGTTCATGCTGCAGGCCGACTATGCGCTGAGCCGACGCACCGACGTCTATCTCGAAGGCGTCTACCAGCGCGTTTCGGGCGCCCAGGGCATTCCGGTGCTCGGCAATGCGTCGATCTACAACCTCGCGGCTTCGTCCAGCGATACGCAAGCGGTCGTCGCGGCAGGCATGCGCCTGAAGTTCTAAGCCCATGCTTGACGGGTAAGGGTAAGCGCGGTAACAGCGGGTCGCGCGATGCAAGCGCGGCCCGTCATGCTGCGTAAAACAAGGGCAGTGTCATCGCCAGGTCATGCAGGCAAGCCATCGTTGCGCAGACACTCACCCTGCGATGCTTGCGCCCGCGCGCGTCAGTCATGCAAGTCCGCCAGCGCAGGCTTCGCCTTCTGCTCCCGAGACGACATGACGAATAAAGACATCCCCGAGAATGCATCCACCGAAAGCGGCGCCGGCGTCTCGCGCCGCGGCTTCCTCAAGCTTGCCGGCGCGTCCGGCTTCGCGAGCGCGGCCAGCGCTTTCGCGGGCAGCGCGAAAGCCGACGCCGCCACCCCCGACGGCACGCCCGAGCAGATCCACCTCACCTGGGGCGAAGATCCGACACGCGAAGTCGTCGTTTCGTGGGCGTCGCTCGCCTCGTCCACGAATCCGCGCGTGATCTACAGCGCCGATCGCGGCAAACGCGAGACGGTGCACGCCGTGCAACGCACCTATACCGACGGGCTCACCGGCGGCGTCGTCTTCACGTATCACGCACGGCTGCGCGCTCTGGACCCGGCGACGACCTACCGTTACGAAGTCACCGCCGACAACGACAGCCACGCGAGCAGCCCGTTTTCGTCGAGCTTCACCACAGCCCCGCGCGGGCGCGCAAAGTTCCGCTTCACGAGCTACGGCGACCTCGCCACGCCGAACACGGGCTGGGTGCTGTCGTCTGCGCAAAGCCGCTTCGCCGTCGAGGCCGTGGAGCGCTTCCAGCCGCTCTTTCATCTGCTCAATGGCGACCTCTGCTACGCGAACCTGAATCCCGCGCACCAGACCGATGTGTGGCGCGACTTCGGCAACAACAACCAGACCTCGTCGGCGAATCGTCCGTGGATGCCGTGCCCCGGCAATCACGAGATCGAGTTCTACAACGGCCCGCAGGGCCTGAATTCGTATCTCACGCGCTATACGCTGCCCCATAACGGCACGCAGTTTTCGGGCCGCTGGTACCGCTTCCGCGTGAGCAACGTGCTGTTCGTCTCGCTCGACGCCGACGACGTGGTCTACCAGGACGCCGCCGCGTTCGTGGCCGGTCCCTCGCCGCTCGTGCCTGCCGCGAGCACGGGCAACGCGCCGGTGCAGCCGGGCACTTCGTTCTACGTGCGCGGCTACAGCAACGGCGTGCAGACGCGCTGGCTCGAGCAAACCCTGAAGCAGGCAAAGGACGACGACGATATCGACTGGATCGTGGTGCAGATGCACCAGGACGCGCTCAGCTCGTCGAAAACGGGCAACGGCTCGGACAAGGGCATTCGCGAAGCGTGGCTGCCGCTCTTCGACCGCTATGGCGTGGACCTCGTGGTGTGCGGCCACGACCACGACTACGAGCGCAGCTACCCCGTGCGCGGCTGCAATCATCACGCGGGCGTCGATGCGAAGACCGGCGCGCGCGTCGACACGCTTCAGCCGCGCCCCGTCACGCATGCCCAGGGGGTGGGCAACACCTTCGACACGAGCCACGGCACGATCCACCTGATCCTGGGCGGCGGCGGCACGAGCGCACCGCTCGACGTGTACGGCGTGGACGCCGGCAACGGCAACCCGCAGGCTCAGGTGTTCACGAAGCCCAACCACCCGGTGCCGGGCACGACCGCGGGCACTTTCGCGCGCCCGACGGCGGACGCGCTCGAAGACGCGATCTGGTCGGCGCAGCGCGATACGGGCACGGGCTATGGCATTGCGGTGTTCGACGTCGATCCCGGCACGCACGGCGGCAAAACCACGATCACGATGAACTACTATCACGCGCCGGGCGCCGATCAAACGCCGACCGGCAATTATGAGTTGTTCGAAACGATTACACTGGAGAAATCGCGGTAAGCAAACTACGCGGGGCGCGCTTGCGCCCCGCTTCCCAATCAATCTGCCAGCTCGGCTTCTTCCACCTCCCGCGCCACGACCGCGTCGCCAGCCAGCCGCCGGTAGCGCGACAGCGCCCACAGCGGGAAATACGCCGTGTACCCGTGATACTTGAGGTAGTAGATACGCGGGAACCCCGGCGCATTGTGCGAGCGATGCCACCAGAACCCGTCTTCCTGCTGCACGGATAGCAGATACGCCACGCCGCGCCGAACCGACTCGGATTCCCAGTCGCCGAACGCCATTTGCGCGAGCAGCGCCCACGCAGTGAAGTTCGACGCGCTTTCGCCGCCGTTGGTGCCGGCAAGGCGCGCGTCGATATAGCTGTCGTTGGTCTCGCCCCAGCCGCCATCGGCATGCTGGCGCGCGCGCAGCCACGCGAGCGCGCGTGCGATGTATGGCTGCCCCGGGTCCTCGCCCGCGAGCGCGAGACCCGCCAGCACGCTCCACGTGCCATAGATGTAGTTGGTACCCCAGCGGCCCCACCAGCTGCCGTCGGCTTGCTGAGCGGCCTTCACGTACTCGATGGCGCGCGCGAGCGCTGCCTTGTCTTCGGCGCGGCCCGTCACGCCGAAGCACAGGAGCACGCGGCCCGATACGTCTTCGGTTGGCGGGTCGAGCAAGGCGCCATGATCCGCGAAGGGAATCGCGTTCAGATAGAGGCGGTCACAATCGGCGTCGAAGGCGCCGAAGCCGCCGTTGCGCGATTGCAGGCCGCGCATCCAGTCGAGCGCGCGCGCGACACGCGCCGCATACGGGTCCACGCCCGTCTTGCGCGCCTGCCCACGGCCGCGCCGATGGAGCATGGCGGCAACCACGGCCGTATCGTCGATGTCGGGATAGTACGGGTTCTCATACTGAAAGGCCCAGCCGCCAACCGGCGTGTCGGGCTGCGCGTTCTCGATCCAGTCGCCGCGCACGTCTTCCACCTGGCGCCCGGCGAGCCAGTCGTACGCGCGCGCAATACGCCGCTGCAGTTCCTGGTCGCCGATAGCGGCCGACGCCGCATCGGCGGCCACGGCCGAGCGCGCCTGTTCGAGCGCCATCGTGCTCCACGCCGTATCCCACACCGGCGAGAGACAGGGCTGGCAATACACGCTGCCGTCCGGGCGCTCGACGAGCAGCTTTTCCAGCGCATTCTCGCAATCGCGCCGCAACGGATGATCCTCAGGATACCCAAGCACCTGCATCATCTGGTAGCTGTAGACGATAGGCGGAAAAATGCCGCCCATGCCGTCCTCGCCGTTCATGCGCTCGGCGCACCAGGCCTCGGCGTACTTCATGGCGCGCTGGCGCAGCGCGCGCGGCAGCAGCGGCTCGATATGGCGCAGCGCACGGTCAGCCGCGAGAAAGAGCCGGCGGATACCCTTGCCGCGCGCAAAGTATTCGCGCTCCTCGTCGGCGGGCGTAACGAACAGTTCGGCAATCGACACATCATGCGGATTGGCCGCGCGCGCCTTCAGCGAACAGAGCGCGAGCAGCGGCACCATGGTCGTGCGCGCCCAGTAGGCGACCTTGTACATCGAAATGGGCACCCACTTCGGGAACAGCACGAACTCGACCGGCATGAACGGCGTGGCGCGCCACGGCACCTGACCGAAGGTGGCGAGCAGAATGCGCGTGAACACATTGGACTTCGCCGCACCGCCGAGCTTCAGAATGGTCTCCCGGGCACGCGCCATGTGCGGCGCCTGTTCGGAGTCGCCCGCCGCCTTCAGTGCGAAGTACGCTTTCACGCTGCACGAGACATCGGGCGCGCCGTCCACGTAGAGATCCCATGCGCCGTGCGTTTGCAAACGCTGAATCTCGCGCAGATAGCGCGCCATCTTCTCCTGGCGCACCACGTCGATCTTGCCCATGAAATGCATCATGAGGATGTATTCCGCGGTGATCGTGGCGTCCGATTCGAGTTCGAAGCACCAGCTTCCATCGGCGTCCTGCTGCTGCACGAGCGCCTCGCGGCCGCGAATGATCGAGGCGTCGAGCGCCGCCATGGCGGCTGCGGAGGCGGTAAAAGGCGGGTTGGAATTTTGCATCGGCGGATCATACCATCCGTACGGAATGTTTAGCAGCGACGTCTGCAATGGTATGATCGCCGCCATGAAAGACTCCTCCGTCAAGGCGCCCGCGCGCGCGACAAGGCGCAGCGCGAAGGCGGCTGACGCAGCGGCACCACCGGCCCCTTCGGCTCCGAAGCCTCGTTCTGCGCGCAAGGACGCGGCGCCTGCCGCCGGCACGCGCCGCAAGAAAGCCCCGGCCCAGGTGCGCGCGCAGTTGCTGCAAGCAGCTTCCGATATCGCCACCGATCAAGGCGTGCCCGCCGTGACGCTCGACGCCGTGGCCGAACGCGCGGGCGTGACCAAGGGTGCGCTGCAGTATCACTTCGCCAACAAGCAGGGCTTGCTCGATGCGCTCTTCGAGCAGACGCTCACGCGCTTCGAGCAGCAGATGCATATGCGCATCGCCGAAGGCGTGGCGCAAGGCGCGCCGAAACACGGCGCCGCCGCGCGCGCCTACCTGCGCACCACGCTCGACGAAACGAGCCCCGCCGCCAGCACCAACGTCCTGCGCGTGCTGGTGGCCGCGATGATGACCGACCCCGCGATTCGCGAGCGCTACGCCGCGCCCATGCGAAAGTGGACGCGCCCCGACCCGCTGCCGCTCGAAGCCGCCGCCCGGCTCATGATCTGCCGGCTCGCGGCGGACGGCCTGTGGATCTCCGACCTGCTGGGCTACCAGAACATGCCGACGCGCCTGCGCGCCGAAGTGGTGCGCCAACTGGAGCAACTGGCGCTCGCGAAAGACTGAAGAGAGCGCTAAAGAAAGCGCGCGCGCCATGGTTCCCCCGGGAGCGGCGTGCTTTCACGCCCGGCGCACTATGCCGAAATCGTCACCGCGCATGGGCCGTTCGAGCAAGACGGCCAAAATGGCGCGGCCTACGATTGTCGGCATGAAAACCCTCACCGTTATCGACTCCCACACGGGCGGCGAACCCACGCGCCTCGTGATCGCCGGCGGCCCGGAGCTGGGCCGCGGCCCGCTCGCCGAACGCCTCGCCGGTTTCCGTCGCGACTTCGACCGCGTGCGCGCGGGTGTCGTCAACGAGCCGCGCGGCTCGGACGTGATGGTCGGCGCGCTGCTTTGCGAGCCGCATGATCCGTCCTGCTCCGCCGGCGTGATCTTCTTCAACAACGTCGGCTTTCTCGGCATGTGCGGGCACGGCACCATCGGCCTCATCGCCTCGCTCGCGCATCTCGGGCGCATCGCGCCCGGCGTGCATCGCATCGAAACGCCGGTCGGCAACGTCGAAGCCGAACTGCACGCCGACGGCAGCGTCACCGTGCGCAACGTGCCCGCGTATCGCTACCGCCAGGCCGTGCCGCTCGACGTGCCCGGCTATGGCCGCGTTCATGGCGACATCGCCTGGGGCGGCAACTGGTTCTTCCTCGTCGCCGATCACGACCTGACGCTCGAAGCGCGCAACGTCGAAGCGCTCACCGAAGCCACGTGGGCCATGCGCCAGGCGCTCGAGGCGAATGGCATTACCGGCGCGGACGGCGCGCTGATCGACCATATCGAACTGTTCGCGCACTCGGACGTCGCGGGCATCGACAGCCGCAATTTCGTGCTGTGTCCCGGCAAGGCCTACGACCGTTCGCCGTGCGGCACCGGCACGAGTGCGAAGGTCGCGTGCCTCGCCGCGGACGGCACGCTCGCGCCCGGCGCGCGGTGGCGCCAGGAAAGCATTATCGGCAGCGTGTTCGAAGCATGCTATGAAATCACGCCCGAACTCCCCGCCGGCCATGTGCGCCCGAGCATACGCGGCAGCGCGCATATTAGCGCGGAGTCCAAACTGATTTTCGACGACGACGATCCGTTCGCCTGGGGCATTCCCGCGTGACGCAAGGTTCGAGCGGCCGACACGATGTCGTCGTGATCGGCGCGGGCATCGTGGGCGCCGCATGCGCGCATGAACTCGCGGCGCAGGGCCTGAACGTCCTCGTCATCGAACGCGCCGGTGCTGGCGGCGGCGTGACGGCTGCCGGCATGGGCCACCTCGTCGTGATGGACGACACGCCCGCCGAATTCGCGTTGAGTGCGTGGTCGCTGGGGCTATGGCACGCGCTTGCGCCGCGTCTCGACGATCGCCATGCGTTCCTGCGCTGCGGCACGCTCTGGGTCGCCGCCGACGAAGAAGAACTGACGCTCGCGCAAACACGTCAGCAGGCGCTGCAACGCCAGGGCGTGACGTGCTCGATGCAGGATGCACGCCAGTTGCGCGAAGCGGAACCCGGCCTGCGCAAAGGCCTCGCAGGCGGCATGATCGTCGAGAACGACGCCGTGGTTTATGCGCCTGCCGTAGCAGCATGGCTGCTCGAGCAACCGGTTCGCGGCCGCATGACCTGCCGCACGCAAACGCAGGTCGCGCGCATCGATCGCGCGGGCGTGCACCTCGCCGATGGCGAGGTCGTCGGCGCGGACGCTGTCCTGATCGCGAACGGCCTGCAGGCGCTCGACTTGCTGCCGCGCCTGCCGCTGCAGGCGAAGAAGGGACACCTGCTCATTACCGACCGCTATCCCGGCACGATTCGCCATCAGATTCTCGAACTCGGCTACATCAAGAGCGCGCACAACGCGAGCGGCACCTCGGTCGCGTTCAACGTGCAGCCGCGGCCGACCGGGCAACTGCTGATCGGCTCGTCGCGGCAGTTCGACAGCACGGACCCCGCCGTCGAGCCGGCAATGCTCGCGCGCATGCTGCACCGCGCGACCGAATATCTGCCGCAACTGCCCGCGCTCAATGCGATTCGCGCATGGACGGGATTTCGCCCCGCATCGAGCGATGGCATGCCGCTGATCGGCCCGGCCGCCTCGTTTGCCGATGAAGGCAGCCATCCGTCCACGTGGCTCGCCACCGGACACGAGGGCCTCGGCGTGACCACGGCGCTCGGCACCGCGAAGCTGATTGCCGCGCAGATGCTCGGACGCGACGCCGATATCGACGCGACGCCCTATCTCCCTGCCCGCTTCGCCGACCATGGGGCCGTGCATGCCTGAATCCAATACGACGTTGACGATCGATGGGCGCAAAGTGGGCGTCGCGCCGGGCAGCTCGGTTGCAGCAGCTGTCGCCATCGCCGCACATGCAGAGCGCGCCGCGCCCGTCACGCGGCGTTCGGTGAGCGGCGCGCTGCGCGGGCCGTTGTGCGGCATGGGCATCTGCCAGGAGTGCCGCGTCACCATCGACGGCGTGCCGCATCGGCTTGCATGCCAGACGGTCTGCGTCGCGGGCATGAAGGTCGTCACCGGGAATGCAGCGCCATGAAATTCGATATCCTGATCATTGGCGCCGGACCCGCCGGATTGAACGCCGCGCACGCCGCCGCACAGGCGGGCGCAAGCGTCGGCATCGTCGATGACAATGCGCTGCCTGGCGGCCAGATCTGGCGTCAGGGCCCCGGTCATCGCGCAGCTGGCCCCGCGCGCGCCGTGCTCGACGCCCTCGCGGCGCGCAGCAACGTCGCGCTGCTAAGCGCAACCCGCATCGTGCAGGCGCTTCCCGGGCGGCGATTGCTCGCCCAGCGTCCCGACCGTGCGCTCACGCTCGCTTACGGCAAGCTCATCGTCGCCGCGGGTGCGCGCGAGCGCTTCCTGCCCTATCCTGGCTGGACCTTGCCGGGCATCACGGGCGCGGGAGGCTTGCAGGCGCTCATCAAAGGCGGGATGCCCGTGCGCGGCGAACGCATCGTCATCGCGGGCAGCGGGCCGTTGCTGTGGGCCGCCGCCGTCACCGCGCGCCAGCATGGCGCGGCGATCGCCGCTATCGTCGAGCAGGCGTCGCCCCAGGCGGTGCGCCGCTTCGCGGCAGGTCTCGTCCATACGCCCGCGAAACTCGCACAGGCACTGCGCATGCGCTTCGATCTGCGCGCCACGCCTTACTGGTGCGATGCGTATATTGCCGAAGCGATCGGCACGACGCGCGTGACGCACGCGCGCGCGCGGCGCGGCAACGGCGAAGTGCTGGTCGAATGCGACCGGATCGCGTGCGCCTATGGCCTCGTGCCGAATACAGGCCTTGGCGAAGCGCTGGGTTGCCGCCTCGAAACCCATGCGGGTGCTCCCGCCATCGCCGTGAACGAATGGCAGCAGACCTCCGCCGAAGCCATTTATGCGGCCGGCGAATGCACGGGCGTGGGCGGCATGGAACTCGCGGCGATGGAAGGACGCATCGCGGCATACGCTGCGCTCGGGGACGACGCGAACGCCCGGCACCTGTTTGCCGGGCGCGAGCGTTACCGCCGTTTCGCCATGCGCCTGCACGCGGCGTTCGAACTCTCACCCGCGTTGCGGGCGCTCCCGCAGCCCGACACCGTGTTTTGCCGTTGCGAGGACGTCGCCTTTCGCGACGTTGCGCGCCACGCGTCGTGGCGCGACGCCAAGCTGCAGACACGCTGCGGCATGGGTCCCTGCCAGGGCAAGATTTGCGGCGACGCAGCGGCGTTCTGCTTCGGCTGGCCGCAAAACGGCCAGCGCCCGCCGTTCTCGCCCGCGCGCATCGACACCTTGCTGCACGCACAGATGACGGCATAGCGCCACACGCATTTTTTTCTTGCAGATGCGCGGGCGTGCGCAAATCGGCACAATGGTGATTTCCGCCGATCCCGCCCCAGGCGCCTCGCGATGCCCGAACTGGTCCTGCCCGCCGCCCTCGACAACGCCACGTTTGCACAGATAGTCGCGCATTTCACCATGCTCGAACCGCTGTTCGACACCATGCCCGACGTGGTGTTCTTCGTGAAGGATCACGAGGCGCGCTACGTGATCGTGAACACCACGCTCGCCGCGCGCTGCGGCCTCAAGGAAAAACGCGCGCTGCTCGGCAAGACGGCCGAGCAGGTCTTTCCCTCGCGCTTCGGCCACAGCTATACCGCGCAGGACCAGGCCGTGGTGCGGCTCGGCAGCAGTCTCATCGACCAGCTCGAACTGCATCTGTATCCGGGCCGGCAGCCGGGCTGGTGTCTCACCTCGAAAGTCCCGCTGCACGACGCGCACGGCCGCGTGCTGGGCGTGGCGGGCATTTCGCGCGACCTGCAGGCCGCCGAAGGTACGCACCCCGCTTACCAGCGGCTCGCGGTCGCCGCGAAGTATATCCAGGACAATTATGCGCAACCGCTCAAGCTCGCGCATCTGGCGAAGCTCATCAACATGTCGGTGGCGCAGATCGAGCGGTACTTCCACAAGATCTTTCACCTCACGCCGCGCCAGATGCTGCTGAAAACGCGTCTGGACGCCGCCTCGGCGCTGCTCGCGAGCGACCTGAGCATCACCGACATCGCCACGCAGTGCGGCTATAACGATCACAGCGCGTTCACGCGGCAATTCAAGGCCACGGTGGGCGTCACGCCAAGCCAGTATCGCGCGTTGCTGCAAACGCCGGAAAGCGCGCAGACGCCGGGTACTTGAGCCTCGCGACAGCGTGCCGAGGATTGTCCCCGGGCCGCTGAACACGGCGGAGGACTATGCAGATTTCGTCTTTTTGAAGCGCGAAAGGCCCCAAGCGTCAAACGAATTGGACAGCGATACTCCACTCATATTCAACAGGTACCGGCGCGAGCCGCTACGCATTCAAGGAGTGAGTCACAGTGAGCGCGATCCAGTGGAGCGGGGTGTTTCCCGCCGTCAGCACGCAATTCAAGGCGGACTTTTCAGTCGATATCGACGCCACGCACCGGGTGGTGAGCAACCTCGTCAAGGACGGCGTGTCGGGCCTCGTGGTGTGCGGCACCGTCGGCGAAAACACCTCGCTCGCGACGCATGAAAAAATTGCGGTGATCGAGGCCGCGCGCGACGCGGCAGGCGGCAAGGTGCCGGTGATTGCCGGCGTCGCCGAATTCACCACCGAGTTCGCGCGCCAAACCGTGAAAGAAGCGGCGCGCGTAGGCGTGGACGGCGTGATGGTCATGCCGGCGCTCGTGTATTCCTCCAAGCCGCACGAAACGGCCGCGCATTTCCGCGCCGTGGCTTCCAGCACCGACGTGCCGGTGATGGTCTACAACAATCCGCCGATCTACAAGAACGACGTCACGCCCGACATCCTCATCGCTCTTCAGGATTGCGAAAATATCGTCTGCTTCAAGGATTCGTCGGGCGATACGCGCCGTTTCATCGATCTGCGCAACGCCGTGGGCGAGCGCTTCGTGCTGTTCGCGGGCCTCGACGACGTATTGGTCGAAAGCGTGGCCGTGGGCGCGCAAGGCTGGGTGTCGGGCATGTCGAACGTATTCCCGAAGGAAGGCGAAACGCTCTTCCGTCTCGCGAAACAAAAGCGCTTTGACGAAGCGCTCGCGCTCTACCGCTGGTTCATGCCGCTGCTGCATCTCGACGCGCGCCCCGACCTCGTGCAGTGCATCAAGCTGTGCGAGGAACTGGTGGGCCGCGGCAGCGCGATCACGCGCCCGCCGCGCCTGGCGCTCGAAGGCGAAGCGCTCGCGCACGTGAAGGCGGTGGTCGAGAAGGCGCTCGCCACGCGCCCCGCCCTGCCGGACGTCGGTCTGTAAGCGTTACGAACTCAGCGCGGCTCTCGCAATCCTCATTCGAATACGCTTCGACTGACTGCCCTGCTCCCCCTCGTCGTGCCGCTTAAGCACCGGTTAAGCCGGGATGAGCGACAATGTAACGATAGTAATTGGGGGAGCGAGCGATGCGCCTGTTGCTGGTGGAAGACGACGAGATGATTGCCGAAACGGTGCTCGACTCGATGCGCCGCGAGGGTCATGCCGTCGACTGGGCGCGCGACGGGCGGGAAGCGGAGCTTTCGCTCGGCAACGATGTGTACGACCTCGTGCTGCTCGATCTCGGGCTGCCGAAAAAGGATGGGATCGAGGTGCTGAACGGCTACCGCCGCAAGGGCGGCGAAGCGGCCGTGCTGATCCTGACCGCGCGCGACTCCGTGACGGACCGCATCGCCGGGCTCGACGCGGGCGCCGACGACTACCTGATCAAGCCCTTCGATCTCGACGAACTGGCCGCCCGTACGCGCGCCATGCTCCGCCGCCGCACGGGCCAGAAACAGCCCGTCTACACGCACGGCGGTCTCGCGCTCGACCCCGCCGCGCACGAGGTGACGAAAGACGGCGAAAGCGTCGCGCTCGTGCCGCGCGAATTCGCGCTGCTGCGCGTGCTCATCGAGCAGCCCGCGCGCGTGTTCACGAAGGCCGAACTCGAAGAGCGCATGTACGGCTGGGGCGAGGAAGTCGGCAGCAACGCGATCGAGGTGCATGTGCACAGCTTGCGCCGCAAGATTGGCACCGACCAGATCGTGACCGTGCGCGGCGTGGGTTACCGGCTCAAGAGAGCGGAATGAATTCCATCCGCCGCCGTCTGCTGGGCTGGCTCATCTGCGGTTTCGCGGCCGCTTTCGTCATGGCCGGCTTCGGCATTTTTCACAGCGCGCGCGAAGAAGCGGGCGAGCTGTTCGATTACGAGCTGCATGCCGTAGCGCTTTCCTTGCCCGCGAACGCCACGATGGCGCGCGAGGTCGAGCAGTCCGGCCCCGGCTTCGACGAGATCGCCGACGATCGCATTCTCATCCAGATCTGGGACCGGGACGGCAAGCTGGTTTATCGCTCGCAGGAAACGCCGGTGCTGCCGCGCCAGGCCACGGGCTTTCGCACGATCGAGCACGACGAGGTGCATTGGCGCGTGTACGGTATCGCGCAACCGAACCGCTTCGTTCAGGTCGCCCAGCCCATTTCCGTGCGCGACGGGCTGGCGCTGCACCTCGCGCTGCATACGTTGTGGCCGCTCGCACTGCTCGTGCCGGTGGCCATCGTGCTCCTGCTGTTCGTGGTGACGCGCGGGCTCGCGCCGGTGGGCGCGCTGTCAGCGCTGCTCGCTTCGCGCTCGGCGCACGAGCTGGAGCCGTTGCGCCTCGATGGCTCGGTGCCGGTCGAACTGCGCCCGCTAGTCGTCGCGCTAAACGATCTGCTGGACCGCCTGAACGCGGCTTCGCAGGCGCAGCGCACCTTCATCGCCGACGCGGCGCACGAACTGCGCTCGCCGCTCGCCGCGCTCAAGCTGCAATGGCAGGCCGCGCTGCACGACGGCACGCTCAGCGGCGAGCCGCGCACGCTCGAGCGCATGCAAACGCGCCTGAACCGCACGATCCGCCTCGTGCAGCAATTGCTCACGCTCGCGCGCGAAGACGCGCAGGGGAGCACGCCCGCCACGGTCGTGAGCCTGCGGCGCCTGGGCGAGCAGGCCATCGGCGACTTCTCGCTGCTCGCGGAGGAAAAAGGCATCGACCTCGGCCTGGAGTCGCGGCCGCCCGTGACGCCCGAGTGCATCTGCAATGTGAACGCCGATGCGCACGGCCTGAACACCCTGCTGAACAACCTGCTGGACAACGCGATTCGCTACACGCCGACAGGCGGCAAGATCGATCTCGTGCTCACACGTTCGCAGGACACGCTCGGCTTCGAAGTCATCGATAACGGGCCCGGGATTCCCGAAGGCGATCTCGAACGCGTGCTCGACCGCTTCTTTCGCGGCGATCATGCACAGGGTACGGGCAGCGGGCTCGGCCTTTCGATCGTGGCGCGCATCGCGCAGCGTCATGGCCTGACGTTCACGCTGCGCAACAACCCGGGCGGGCGCGGGCTCACGGCTGCGGTGAGCGGGCTGCCGGCGCACGACAGCGCGGCGGCCAATACGAATGCGCCCGCCGGCCGAACCGCGCGGGCGACAAGCGATTCGGCCTAAGGCGCAGTCTTGGGCAGGTAGCTGCTCCTGTGTATGACCCGCACCGCATCTTTCATTCGCCCAGCGATTCGGGCACGGCGGCATGCTGCCCATAGACGTTAAGCAGATCGTCGCAGAACGCGCGCACGATGGGCTTTTCCGCGGCGCTGCGCTTGACGGCCAGATGCATCGGCACGTCGAAGCCGAAGGTGGCGCGTCCGAGCGCCCGGATGAGGCCTCGCTGCTCGAACGGCTCGGCGTGATGCGCGGGCAGATAGCCGATATGGCTGCCCGAGAGGATCAGGACCGTGGCGGCGTCGATGCTGTCGGCAATCGCCGTCACCTGCCGGTCGCCGATACCCGCAAGCTCCTCAGGTATCGGATAGCTGCGCCAGACCCAGTCGTGCTCGCGCAGGTCGTCCACGTTCACGTTCGGCGCACCATGGAAAAGCGCATGCCCGCGTCCGCAGCACAGCACCTGTCGCTCGCTGAACAGCTCGGTATAGTCGAGGCCCGCCACGCGATGCCAGAAGTAGCCGATCGCAATGTCGAGGTGGTTGTTGACGAGGCTTTCCTCGAGTTCCCGAGGCGCCGCGACCTTCATCGTGAAGCGCACAGCCTGATCGCGTTTGCGGAATGTGCCTATCGCCTCCGCGAGCCGCGCGTTCTCGACGTGCGAAGCCTGGCCGATCAGGCCGATGCCGAGCGTGCCGACGAGTTTGCGGTCGATATCGCGCACGCGCGCGACGAACTCGGTGGTGGCCGCAACGAGCGCGCGCGCAGAAGGCACGAAACGCTCGCCCTTCGACGTGAGACGAAAGCCGCCGCGCCCGCGCTCGCAGAGCTTGAAGCCCACGCGCGCCTCGAGCGCCGAGAGTTGCGTGCTGATGGTGGACTGCCGCACGCCTAGCGTCGCTTCGGCCGCGGTGATGCCGCGCGCGTCCACCACGGCGAGAAACACGCGGATGAGCCGCAGGTCGAGATCGGAGGTATTGGAGAACATGCCGCTCATCCCTCACATCGGAAAGCCCATCGCCTTGATACCCTTGATCCACGCGCGCTTCCAGCCGCCTTCGGCGTCGGCGCCGTCGAACGCATGGAACGTGACCTTGGCGGCCAGCCAGCGCACCGGCTCCGGCGGGATATAAGCCGGGCTCTGGTTGGCGATATCGAGCGCGCGCTCGGGGCTCGCGCGGTCGAACAGGATATTCAGGCCCATGAAGGCACCGAAGCGGCTCGCCGCCACGCCAAAGCCCGTGTAGCCCGCCACGAAAACGGCCTTGTCGTTCAGATAGCGCTTCGCGAACACGGAGCCGCGCGAGCAGTAGTCGATCGGCCCCCCCCACGCATGCGAGAAGCGCACGTCGGCAAGCTGCGGAAAGGTGCGGTAAAACGCCTGCGCGAGCCGATAGTAGGTCTCGGCCTTCTGGTCCTGCGGGGGATTCGGATCGCCGTCGAAGTGATAGCTCACGAGTCCGCCGAAGATGATGGTGTTGTTCTTCGTGAGGCGGAAGTAATTGAGCTGCGTGCGCGTGTCGTAAATGCCCTGGCGATTCTTCCAGCCGATACGCGCGAGCTGTGCTTCGGTCAGCGGTTCGGTCGCGAGCACGTGGTCGCGCACCTGCAGCACGCGCCGGTTGATGTCAGGAATGCCAACCTTTGCCGTACCGCTGCCGAACACCACGCGCGGGGCGCGCACGCTGCCTTCGGGCGTCTTCACGTAGACGGTCTGGCCTTCGTCGACGACGCCGATGAGCGGCGTGTGCTCGTAGAGCTTCACGCCGAGCGAAAGCGCCGCGCGCTTGAGACCCCATGCAAGCTTGGCCGGATGCACGATGCCGCTGCGATTGCGCGACCACAGCGCACCGGCGAACAAGGGCGAATCCAGTTGTTCGCGCGTCGCTTCGCCATCGAGCAGAACGACATCGTGCCCATAGCGTTGGTGAAGCTCATAGTCGCCGCGCAAAGGCTCGATATGCCCGGGATCGACCGCCACGGTCATTTCGCCGTTCCATTCGATATCGGCGTCGATGTTGTAGCGCTTGAGCGTCTCCTCGAAGCCGTCGAGGTTGTGATGACCGAACGCTTCGAGCTGCGCAATATCGTTAGGGAATACCCGCATGGCATTGGGCAATCCATGCATCACCGAAGTCGAGATGATGCCGCCCGCGCGACCCGACGCGCCATGCGCGACCTTGCCCGCCTCGATCAGCACGACGTTCAGATGCGGCATCTGCTCCTTGGCCTGCACGGCGGCCCAAAGCCCCGTGAAGCCACCGCCGACGATCAGCAGGTCGGCCTCCGCGTTGGCACTGAGCCTGGGTTCGGTCGGCGGCTCGGCGGGGTTGTCGAGCCAGTACGGAAAGAACCGCGTGCGCGAAAGCGCCTCTTGCACGCTGAGCGCGACGCCCGGGCGCGATTCGACTTCAACTTCTGCAGGGATACTCATCATAGGCTTCACTGCACGGAACGGGAGAAAAGAGAACCGCCTTCCACGGGAGGCAGTTCGCCATGGTCCTTAGGCCTGTTCGAGCACGACGTAGAACTTCTTCGCGTCTTCGAGGGTTTCCCATCGGCCTGCAAAGCCGGCGGGCAGGAGGTAACCCTCGCCCGCCGTGAATTCCTTGCGGGCACCGTTCGCGTCGGTCAGGGCGATCTTGCCTTGCACGAGCCATACCGCTTCGTCGGCGGTCGTGGCCGGGAAATCCACCGCGCCGACCTTGCCCTCCCACCAGCCGATCACGTAGTTGTTGTTCTTGCCGGCCGTGGCGCGCCAGTCGCTTTCGTCCATGCCGTACTCCAGCCTGGTGAATTCGCCGATGCCAGCGCCCAGCGGCACGATGTCCTGAATCAGTTTGCTCATTTGCGTCGCTTCCCGTTGATCGAGTGACGCCAAAGTTACCGACTGGCGCGGCCGCGGTATGCCCCCCCTCAGGGGGGGCAAGCGGTGTTTTGCTGCCCGGTTTTGGGCTTTTTTGGCCGCAATAGCCTTCGGCTATAATAAATCGGCCATCACGAATGGGCGTGCCATGCAGCTCAATGTCCCCCCGCTCAACCGCGATCAACCGAACTTTCCGCTCTCGTTCAAGACCCTCGGCAACGTGATCGAGGCCGTCGGCACGCCCGATTTCGTGCCACGTCTCACGCTGCTGGTGAACGAGGTCGTGCCCGTCAATGTCGTGCATATCGAGCGTTCGCGCGCGGACAGCACGATGCCTACGGGCTTTCGTTGCGAATGGATCGGCAGTGGCGGGGTCGGAATGGATTCGGGCGCGATCTCGGACGTGATGACCCTGTATTACGACCGCTTCTACGAAAGCGATCCGCTGTTCGCGGGCATTCGCGGCAAGCTCGGCACGATGCTGGTGGTGCGCGACATCGGCGCGATACCGCCGGGCGAATTCCGCCAGCGGCTCTTCGACGAGGCGCGCATCGCCCACGAATGCGTGCTCGCACGCGGCACGCGCCACGCGCAGGACTCCATCGCGCTCGAACGCGGACTGCGCGAACCGCCGTTTACGCTCGTGGAAATGAACCGCTTTCGCAGCGTGAGCGAGTTTCTGTTTCCGCTGCTCGAACTGCACGCCTCCACGAGCGCGGCCCGGCGCATCGCCCACGCGGCGCCGTTCATGCATCCGCTCGCGCAGTTCGACGCGCGCATTGCGGCAGACGGCGTGCGCCTGTCCAAGCGCGAATACGAAACCTGC
Source organism: Paraburkholderia silvatlantica (assembly GCF_003096715.1). Lineage (GTDB taxonomy): Bacteria > Pseudomonadota > Gammaproteobacteria > Burkholderiales > Burkholderiaceae > Paraburkholderia > Paraburkholderia silvatlantica. The sequence goes on along the minus strand of NZ_QEOL01000015.1, from coordinate 74,362 downwards.
GCACACCTCATCACCGGAAAGACCGTGCCCGAAGCCGCACAGATCCTGGGCGTGCAGGTGGCCACCGCCGAGTCGTACGTGAAGCGCGCCTTCGCGAAGCTGGGCGTGCGCACCAAGCGCGAACTGATCGCCTGGGGCCATGCCGCGGTTTAAGCAGGCCGTTTAATCGCGGGGTTTAGTCGCGGAGTTTAGTCGATTAAGAGCCTGCATACATCGAATTCCATCGATGTAAACATCTCAACTTCAATATTTGGCCGCGCGGGATCTCCCCTACCATCGCCCGATCGATTTGCCTGTAACGATCGGAGATACACCAGATGGAGCGCCAGTTCAACCAGCCGCAGGGCGGCAACGAGATGCCGCGGTTCGGCGGCATCGCCACCATGATGCGCCTGCCGCAGGCCGAGACCACTGAGGGCCTCGACGTCTGCTTCGTGGGCGTGCCGCTCGATATCGGCACCTCGAACCGCTCCGGCACGCGCTTCGGGCCGCGCCAGATCCGCTCGGAATCGGTGCTGCTGCGACCGTACAACATGGCCACGCGCGCGGCGCCGTTCGATTCGCTGCAGGTGGCCGATATCGGTGACGTCGCAACGAACCCATATGATTTGAAGGATTCGATTCGTCTGATCGAAGCGGCCTACGACCGCATCGTCGAGACGGGCTGCCGGCCGATCACGCTCGGCGGCGACCACACGATCGCATGGCCGATCCTGCGCGCGCTGCACAAGCAATACGGCAAGGTCGCCGTCGTCCACATCGACGCCCACGCCGACGTGAACGATACCATGTTCGGCGAAAAGATCGCGCACGGCACACCGTTTCGCCGCGCCGTCGAGGATGGTCTCCTGCAATGCGACAAGGTCACGCAAATCGGCCTGCGCGGCACCGGCTACCACGCGGAAGATTTCGACTGGTGCCGCAAGCAGGGTTTCACCGTCGTGCAAGCCGAGGCCTGCTGGAACCGCTCGCTCGCGCCGCTGATGGAAGAAGTGCGCGCACGCGTGGGCGACACGCCCGTGTACCTGAGCTTCGATATCGACGGGCTCGATCCCGCCTTCGCGCCCGGCACCGGGACGCCCGAGGTGGGCGGCCTGACCGTGCACCAGGGCCTCGAGATCGTGCGCGGCATGAAGGGGCTCAACGTGGTAGGCGCCGACCTCGTCGAAGTCTCGCCGCCGTACGACCAGGCCGGCACGACCGCGCTCGTGGGCGCGAATCTCGCCTTCGAAATGCTTTGCATCATGCCCGGCGTGGCTTACCGCTAGGGCGCGAGGAGACACCTCATGGCTACGAATAACGAACGTCAAATCGCCGAACGCCGGATCGACGGCGAGGCTTTTGTGCTGCCCGCCGCAACGATTGCGGGCGAAAGCTTGTGCGCCGCGGACAGCGAAGTGTGCTCGCGCATCTGCAATGCGGCCACGGGCGAAACGATCGGCTGGCAGCAGCACGCCACGGCCGCGATGGTCGATCGCGCCGTGCATGCCGCGCACGATGCGCTCATTGCGTGGCGGCACACGACGCCCGCCGCGCGCGGCAAGCTGCTGCGCAAGATCGCCGAATTGGTGGAAGCCGACCGCGCACGCCTCGCTGCCATGCAGATGCAGGTGAGCGGTAAGCCGCCGTTCGAAGCGGACCTCGACGTGAGCGACACCATCGCGACGTTCAACTACTACGCCGGCCTGTGCGAAGACGCCTCGGCGTTCGCCGCCGAAGCGGTCGCGGTGCCGGACGATGCGCTGCTCGCCGAGCGCGTGCATGAACCGGTTGGCGTCGCGGCGCTGATCGTGCCGTGGAATTTCCCGATGGTCACGACGGCCTGGAAACTCGCACCCGCACTAGCCGCGGCCTGCACGGTCGTCATCAAGCCTTCGGAACTCACCTCGCCCACCGAGCACATGCTCGCCGCAATCGTGAGCGAAGCGGGCGTGCCCGATGGCGTCGTGAACGTGGTCAACGGCGGCGGCGACGTCGGCGCATGGCTGACGACGCATCCGCTAGTCGACAAGATCTCGTTCACCGGCAGTACGGCGTCGGGCCGCAAAGTCATGCAGGCCGCTGCGCAGGACATGAAGCGCCTCACGCTCGAACTGGGCGGCAAGTCCGCGCTGGTCGTACGCGAAGACGCCGACGTGGCGCAGGCCGTCTCGCTCGCGGTGGGCGGCGCGTTCACCAACGCCGGGCAGATGTGCTCGGCCACCGCGCGCATACTCGTGCACGACAACGTGTATCGCAAGTTCATGGCTGCGTTCGAGACAGCGGTGCGAGCCGTCCTGGTCGCGCCGCCTCAGGTTGCGGACGCCGCGATGGGACCGCTCATCAGCGCGGCGCAACACGCACGCGTCGCGGCGCTCGTGGCGCAAGGCGTAGAAGCGGGCGCACAGATCGCGTTCGCGGGCCAGCTCGATCCCGCATGCGCCGATGGCTTCTTCATGGCGCCGGTGGTCATTGCGGAACCCGCGGCGGACAACGTGCTGTGGACCGACGAAATCTTCGGGCCGGTCGCGTGCGTGAAATCTTTCCGTTCGGATGACGAAGCAATCGCCATCGCCAACGATACGCGTTACGGACTGGTCGCCACGGTCGTGACGGGCGACGAAAAAGCCGCGCGACGCTACAAGGCGCAGCTGCGCGCCGGGCTCGTCTGGGTCAACACCCCGCAACTGATCTTTCCGCAAGTGTGCTGGGGCGGCTTCGGCGTGAGCGGCATTGGCCGCGAACTGGGCGTCGCCGGCTTGCGCAGCTACCAGGAATTGCGCCACACGGTCGGCCTGCGCGGCTGATCGCTTCCTGCCGGCTTCATGCCGTCTTGTAGGGGCCGCGACGCTTTGCCAAGGGGCGCTGCTGTAAGCGGCGCGGCGGGGCTGCGGCTCGCGTGGCATAATCCCCGCAATATTTCCGCCACTTCACACCGTGCGCCGATTCCAACTCAGGCTGGGCAGTCTACTGGGGATGCTTGCGCTCCTCATGGCGACGCTCGCGCCCGTGGTTTCGCACCTGCTAGCCGCCCAGGCCATGCAGATGGCGCCCGGCACGGTGGAACGCGCGCCCTGCGGCATGCCTTCGATGGAGCGCGACGTTCGCGGCGCGCACGGCACAGCGAGCGCACACGCAGCGAACGCAACGTCCGGCGACATGCAGGACTGCGGCTATTGCAGCTTCTTCGCGCACCTGCCCGTCGTGTCCGGCGTGCCGGTGCCGCTGTTTGTCGTCGGCGCGCTTGTGCAGGCGCGCATCGCGGCGCGATTCGAGAGCGTTTGCCTCGTCGCGCCCGCGGCCCACATCCACGCACGCGCCCCACCCCTGTCCTGACTGGATCGACCATGCCAATCCCGGACGACGCGCCCAGCGTGTCGCCGGGCCTGCACGCGCGCCGCCGAGGCTCGCGCGCGTGCCTCGCTTCTCGACAGGACAACTCATGTCTGATCAATCGCCGTCCAGCCCCATGGCGCGGGACGTGCTTGCACCCGTTCGCGCGTTGACGCGGCTCATCGGCTGCGCGCTTCTGCTCGGACCGTGCGCGGCCCATGCTCACGCCATCGCGGGCGACCGCGTTTTCCCCTCCACGCTCTCCGTCGACGACCCCGGCGTAGGCGACGAAGCCAACCTCGAATTCGGGCACCAACGCGTGCCCGGCGACGCCGGCGACCAAAGCATCAACACCTTCAGCTTCGAGTACGACAAGCTCATCACGCCGCGGCTCGCGTTCTCGGTGGACGGCAGCTACGTCATGCAGAACAACCCGAGCGCGCGCGGCTTCGACAATTTCGGCGTGGGGCTCAAGTACCTGCTCTACGTGAACGACGCGCATGAATTCATGACCTCGGTGGGCGTGAACGCCGAACTCGGCGGCACGGGCAGCCGCGCGATCGCCGCCAACTTCTCGACGATCTCGCCCACGGTCTTCGCCGGCAAGGGCATGGGCGACCTGCCCGACTCGCTCGCATGGCTGCGGCCCATCGCCATCACGGGCGAAGCGGGACCGTCGTTCACGACCGGCGGCGGGCAGCCGAACGCGTTCGACTATGGCTTCACGTTCCAGTACAGCCTGCCCTACCTGCAACAGCACGTACACGACGTCGGCTTGCCGCAGCCGTTCTCCAACCTCATCCCGCTGGTCGAAGTGCCCCTCTCGCGCAGCCAGGGACAAACGACCGGGACTGTCAACCCCGGCTTCATCTGGATGAACCGTTATGGCCAGCTCGGCATCGAAGCGCAGATCCCGATCAACCGGGCCAGCGGCTCTCACGTCGGCATCCTCGCGCAGGTGCACATCTTCTTCGACGATATCGCGCCGCGCACGATCGGCAAGCCGCTTTTCCAGTAAGCCCGCACATACACACAGGAATATCGCCATGAAACTCGCTACATTGCGCACGGCCGTCGCCTCGATCGCACTGCTCGCCGCCCACCTCGCGTGGGCGCACGCTTATCCGAAGCATCAGGAACCGCCTGCGGGATCGACCGTGCCAGCTACGGTGGGCGCGGTCGTGATCGATTTCGACGACGGGCTCGAGCCCGCCTTCAGTTCCATCGACGTAACCGACGCGCAGGGCAAATCCGTCATTCGCGAGAAGGCCAGGGTCGATGCGGGCAACAACAAGCGCATGTCGGTTGCGCTGAATCCGCTGGCACCTGGAAAGTATTCGGTGGTGTGGGTCGCGGTTGCCGCCGATGGGCATCGCACGACCGGACATTACTCGTTCGACGTGAAGTGAACGTGTAACGATGAGATGAGGCCATGCTGCGACTTTTTGCGGTGTCGCAGTGTGGCCCGTTCGTGACTATCTGGCGGGGCGCCGGTTTAATGCGGTGTAGTTGCAGAGAAGGCTTCGGGCGAGCCGTTCAAGGCGTCGTACAGCTCCCCAACAGGCAAGTCGCCGATTTCGTTGTGGATATAGGCATTAAACGTACGCTCGTAGAGCGCGCGCCCGGCAACGGTTTCCATCGTCATGTCGAAGCCGTTGAGAACCAGGCCGGCGATTTCGTCGGCTTCGAGCAGGATGTGTTCAGCTTTCTTTCGTTCCATGGTAGTGCTCCGGTACAGCAGGACCATGTAATTTTACGGGGAACAGCGCAGAAATGGTGACAAAAATACGGGGGCGACTCGGCTTCGTTCCCGCAATGCGGCATGCACCGATGCGTCGCAATGCTTAGTTATCCGATTAATCTCAGAGGCGCCCATATCGTAACGGTTTGGATGACCCGGGCGCGCGCGCCGAGGGGCCCGCAAATCGAAGGGTGACCCGGTGGTGTTCCGTCCGGCGTCGGCCCATATCCGTGCGGTCGATGAACACCCACCTACCTCGGCAATTCGTAACGGATCGATCCCCCATCGAAGGGTGGATGCCGAACTCGTCACGGTCCAACCGCAGCTCGGCGCATTCCGAGAATCGGAGGCCGCCTTTACTCGGCAATGCGCTTGAAACTGACGTAGTAATCGTCGGTGTAATAGCAGTCGCTGGTCTGCCTGCGCGGCCCGCCACATACGATCCGGCGCTGCCCGCGATCCGTCGTGCCCGGGGTGCGCACCGTGTATGTGTGGTAGTAACCGCGCGGATGCTTCGGCAGCAGTTGCGCAGTGTTACGGAACAAGACGCCGTCGTCCGCGAAAGGAAAGGGGCCGCCCGCCTTGATCAGCCGCAGTGCCTCAGCCGCTTCGCCCGGCAACTGCGCCTTGGTGACGGTCCCCAGCACGCCCGGCACCTGCGCGCCTGATGCGGCGGGTGCGCCGCTTGCGACCGGCCCCGGCGCCTGGCTCGCGGATGCGCCCGACGCCTCGGTGACGTTTCGTGAACTCTCCTTGCCGCATCCGCCAAGGATCGCGCCCAAGGCGACGACGTAAGGGAAAACCCACGCTCTCTTCACGAAACGACTCTCCCCTCGTTGACCAGAACTCGACGACCAGGATAGACGTAAAGGTAGCGCTATTAGCGAAGCGAATCAATGTTCAGCCGCAAACGGGCACTCGGCACACGCCCCCCCTGGCCGATGCGCTGCGGCCGCTCACATCCGTTCCGATGTGGGCGGCCTGGACTTGCAATCACATGATGCCTGGATGACGCGGTACTTCAACTGCGTGATGCCCTGCCCTTCAACTGCACAGTGCTCTGTACTTCAACTACGAGTTGCCCTGCACTCCTCATTGACTTAACAGCGTGGTGCCTCGGCACTCACTGCTCAACTCTGCCACATTCGACTACTACTGCTGGACTGCTGTTCTGGAACGGGTACACGGTATGGTCCAACTCGACCGCAGGAGGGGAGTCCTGGGACGGAGCCAACGTCTCGCTCCATGAAAGACAGTGTAGGCGCAGACGGGATGCACCAATTGCCCGAAACGAGCCCAATATCGCGTCGAGTTCGCGCAATTGGGCGTCCTCCCTGTTCAGGCTAGCGCTTGCGCTTCGACCCGATAGAACGGATAGTCCGTATACCCGATGTGTGTGCCGCCAAAGAACGTCGAACGATCATACGGGTTGAGCGACAGCTTGCGGCGGAACCGCTCCGGAAGGTCCGGATTCGCGACGAAGTGGCGACCGAATGCAACCAGATCGGCATCGCCGGCCTGCAGGATAGCCTCGGCCTTTTCGCCGTCGAAACCGCCGGCCGCGATGATGGTGCCCGCGTAGTGCTTGCGAACGAGCTGCGCAGCAACCGGATTCGGGTCGGCGCCCTCGTTTTCGACATTGCCGAGAATGCGGGGTTCGATGAGGTGCAGGTATGCGAGATTCAGCTTCGCGAGTTCTCGCGCAACATACGTGAACAAACCGACAGGGTCGCTATCCGACATATCGCCCCACGACCCGCTCGGCCCAAGGCGAACGGCGACCTTGTCGCTCCCCCACACGGAAATAACAGCGCGCGTGGCTTCCATCAACAGACGGGCGCGGTTTTCGAACGAACCGCCATAGTTGTCCGTCCGCTTGTTGCTGCCGTCCTGCAGGAACTGGTCGAACAGATAGCCGTTTGCGGCGTGCAGTTCCACGCCGTCGAAGCCTGCGGCGACCCCACGTGCCGCCGCAGCGCGAAAACTTTCGACGATGCCCGCAATTTCATCCGTCTCCAAGGCGCGATTCGGCGTATTCGGGACCCAGCCGGCATCCGTGTATGCGACACCGCCATGAGGGACTTCCGAGGGACCTACGGGCCGCCCGCCGTCGGGTTGCAGCTCCGAGTTCGACTGACGCCCAGCGTGGTACAGCTGAAGGAAAATCTTCGCACCTTTCGCGTGCACGGCCTCGATCACGCGCTTCCAGCCAGCAATCTGACTATCGTCGTACAGGCCAGGTGCGCCGAGATATCCGTTGCCGTTCGGCGCGGCGATGGTGGCCTCGCTGATCAGGAAGCCGCCGGCCGACGCGCGTTGCGCGTAATACTCCGCCATGAGCGCGCCGGGAATCGCACCGCTTTCAGCGCGCATACGGGTGAGCGGTGCAAGAACAACCCGGTGCGAGAACGTGTACGGGCCGACTTTGACTTCAGAAAAGAGCTTGGACATGAGCTTCCTTCACCATGATATCGATGGGCTAGAGTGTATATGCACATCCAGATTAATTTGTCCCGATTCTTTCCAACACTGTTCTCGCATTTCGCAAACAATTCCTCAGCTGTGACGATGTTTGCGGGATGTTTGCGAATCGGCTCGGTACTGGTTTGGAAACTTCCATGCCCCTCCTCCTTTCGGCATGGCTATTTCAACCAGAAAGGGTCAACTAAACATTATTGAAAACTGCCCGCATGCCGGTAGCATTCATTCATCGACTGCCAGATCGAATACCGGCAGCGTTTATCAGGTATTGGCGGCCTCCTGGCTGGAGAGACGACGGATATGCGAGTTCTGGTATTGGGTAGCGGGGTCGTCGGCGTAACGAGTGCGTTTTATCTGGCACGCGCCGGCCATGAAGTCACTGTCATCGACCGCGAGCAGGGTCCTGCGCTAGAGACGAGCTTCGCGAACGCGGGGCAAATTTCTCCAGGATACGCCGCGCCGTGGGCGGCTCCCGGCGTTCCGCTCAAAGCCGTTAAGTGGATGTTCCAGAAGCATGCCCCGCTCGCCATCCGTCCGGACGACGCGGACAAGCAGTTCCAGCTCCAGTGGATGTGGCAGATGCTGCAGAACTGCACGGCGGAGCGCTACGCCATCAACAAGAACCGCATGGTGCGGCTCGCCCAATACAGCCGCGATTGCCTGAAGGCGCTACGCGCTGAAACGGGTATCCAGTACGAAGGACGAACCGGCGGCACGCTACAGGTTTTCCGCACGCAGCAGCAATTCGACGGTGCGGCAAAGGACATCGCCGTCCTGAAAGAGGCGAACGTTCCCTACGAGTTGCTCGCTGCAAGCGAACTCTCGCGGGCCGAACCGGCTCTCGCTGCGACCTCGCATAAACTAACCGGCGGTCTTCGCTTGCCCGGCGACGAGACCGGCGACTGCCAACTGTTCACGACCCGGCTTGCCGCTCTCGCCGCCCAGGCAGGCGTGACGTTCCGCTACAACACAACCGTCGATGCGCTCGTTGTCGAAGGCGGCAAGGTCGTTGGCGTACGTCACGGAACCAGGCTCATTCATGCCGACGCGTTCGTTGTCGCGTTTGGCTCCTATTCGACGAACTTCCTGTCTGGCCTCGTCAAGATTCCGGTCTACCCGCTCAAGGGGTATTCCATCACGGCGCCTATCGCGGATGAGGCACGCGCCCCTGTCTCGACCGTCCTCGACGAGACCTACAAGATCGCCATCACGCGCTTCGACAAACGAATTCGCGTGGGCGGCATGGCCGAAATCGTCGGGTTCGACAAGCGCCTGCGCGAGGCTCGGCGCGAGACACTCGAGATGTGCGTGAACGATCTGTTCCCGGGCGGCGGCGACACGTCGAAGGCGACGTTCTGGACGGGGCTGCGGCCGATGACGCCGGACGGCACGCCCATTGTCGGACGCACCGCCGTGCCCAACCTTTTCCTGAACACGGGCCATGGGACGCTTGGGTGGACCATGTCGTGCGGTTCGGCTCAACTTCTCGCCGACCTGATTTCAGGCAAAAAACCCGCTATCCAGCACGATGATTTGAACGTGTTCCGCTACGCGAGGGAACCGGAGGCCCCGGCGGATTTCGCGCTGGACTAGTCAGTCGTGCTGGTGGAGCGATGAGCGTCGGCCGACGTTCTCGTTTGGATCAGTGCGGTAATCAAGTACACCATCTCACAACCTCTTTCTGTCCGGGGGCGCCTGAGTCGTTGTCCACTCAAGGATTCTCTCGACGAGTACGAAGGGTCACCTAAATCGGGCTTAAACAACGCCGACAGGACGAAAGCCTTGCCGGGCCGGCAATTCGCAAGCGCGCGCTGCCGCTACGGCGCATGACGGCACGTTCTCGTCCATGAGAGAAGTTAAGATGAGAGCGGGACAGGCAACGGCTCCCGTCTTCGGGGACCAGAAAGATGGAACGAGAAACGTACAAAGGCTACGATTTGTGGGGTCATGCCATCGCGCAACAGGCAGAGCTGCTGACGCCGGAGCGCTACGCGGGGGGCGGGACCACGTCACAACGCCGCCGCTCAGTCCGCCTCGCTTTTTTGCCGGTTTTCCGCGAAAGGCGCCGCCAAACAGCGCCATGAGATAATTTAATTTTCTGCTGCCCTTGCCGATAACCAGATGTCGGCCGACTACAGATGCCGGACGGCGCCTTTGCGGAATGGGCCTTTCCCGGAGCCGTGCTCGTCCCATAGTCTCAAGGGCGGGCGACGCTCGAACCCAGCGTATTCGTGAGACTGTTGTCGTGTCCGTTTCAACTTCTACTGGAAAACTGGCTGCCTGGGCGGGACGTCATCTCTTGATTGTCGGCATATTGGGCACCTTGATGGCCTTGGGGGTGATGGCCATCAGCACAGCGACGCTCCTGGCCGCACGCAACGAAGCGGTGGAGCATGCTCACGAGACTTCGCGCAACGTTACTGCCGTTCTCGTCAGCAATATCGCCCGGACCTTTGAAACGTCTGATAATTCCCTGCGGACATTGATTGCTGCCTTGAGCAAGCCCGCGGTACAGAACCTCGATCCGAAGTCCAGGCACGACCTGCTGTTTGACGATACCCCGGCGGAGTATTTTACCGGTATGGGTTTTACAGATAGCCAGGGACAGCTGATCGACGGTTGCTGTGGCCGCACGCACCATTGGAACTTCAGCGACCGGGACTACTTCACCGTTCATCGTCAGTCGGCGAATGTGGGTCTTTATCTGTCTGCGGTCTACCGCGCCCGTTCGCGTGGAGGCGTGGAGGCCATCGCATTGTCCAGACGGATCAACCGCGGGGATGGCTCTTTCGGTGGAGTGGCAGTGGTTGCCATCGATCTCGACTATTTCACGCAGCTTCTTTCCAGACTGGACGTAGGTCCTCATGGTGTCACTGCAATTGTGCGTGTCGATGGCACCGTGCTAGCGAGAAATCCTCCACTCACCAAGGCCCAGCTTCTGACATCATCGAACTTCAAGCGTATGGTGAATCAGGACTCCGGATTCTATGCGGCACGGTCATCGATAGACGGGATAGTACGGCTCTATACCTTCCAGCGCGTTCCCGGTACCCCCCTGATTGCAGTGGTCGCACCGGCGGAAAGCGATGTGTTGGCCGGCTCGCGCCGCATGTCCTGGATGGTTGGAATCTCCGCTGCATTCATCAGCGCCGCGTTTTGCGCCGTCGTCTGGCTCCTCGCATTCTCACTGCGGGCTCACGTGAAAGCGCAGGCGTTGCTGACTGAGCTTACCCGGACGGATGCGCTGACTGGACTCAAAAACCGGCGTGCGCTCGACGAGTTCCTGGCACTCGAATGGGCTCGGCTCCACCGTAACGATAGCTGCCTGTCGCTGCTGTTCATCGATGCGGACAACTTCAAGCAATATAACGACAGGCATGGTCACGCCCAGGGGGATATCGCGTTGAAACGCTTGTCTGCGTGTATCAAACGGCATGTGCGTCGTCTCGGCGATCTCACTGCACGCTACGGCGGAGAGGAATTTGTCGTTGCATTGCCTGACACAGACGAAGCCGCCGCGATGAGGATAGCGGAAGCCATACGTTGCGAGGTCGAGAGCGGGCGCCCCCACGGATCTTCCGCGGCGGTTCCCCCGTTCACGGTGAGCATAGGCGGTGCGACCGGTCGACGAGGCTCTCCCTCCACGCTCGCGGAACTGACGAACAGTGCCGATTCCGCGTTGTACGCCGCCAAACGTCATGGCAGGAACACGGTCGTTTTTGCCAATGCGGTTGCGACTGAGCGTCTATAAGACCGGGTTCCTTTCTGTTTCGCAACCAGCGTGATCCCGGTACTCATCACGCTCATCCATTGGCATTGTTCAATGCCCGACCAATAGCCGTGCACCCATGGCCAGCACGAGCGCGGGCAGCATGACCACTGTGCCGATCCTGAAAAACTGCATAAAACCCACCTCTTCGCCCTCACGGCGGATCGAGAGAAGCCACAGAATCGTCGCGAGCGAGCCGGTGATCGACAGGTTCGGGCCGAGGTCAACACCGATCAGCAGGGTGTCGATCAACCTCTCGGGACTGTGTGCCTGCAAGGCGCTCGCGCTGGCGATCAGTCCGGCCGGCAGGTTGTTGATCGCATTGCTGCCCAACGCGACGATGAGCCCCGATGTCGCGGCCGCGGCCGGTTGACTCTGCTGCGTCGCGTGCGCGAGCAATCGTGAAAGTTGAGCGATCACGCCCGTGTGCGCGAGCATTTCCACGAGCACGAAAAGTCCCGCAACGAGTGGCAGCACGCTCCACGAGATGCCGCCGACCAGTGCCAGCGGCGACTCGCGCTCCCTGACGAGCACCGCCAGCGTAGTCAGCAGGCCGAGCAAGGCGGTCGGCAGGCCCAGTTGCAGGTCGAAGGCGGAGACCACGAGCAAGGCGATTGCCGTCACGCCGATGCCCGCCAGCGCGACCTTGCCGTTTGCGCTGAGCGGGGCGACCGGCAGGCCGCAGGCGCATTTGTCCTGGAGATCCCCACGCTGTGTCCAGCGCAGCAGGAAGAAGGTCGCGACGATCGACAGCACGGAAGGAACGGCGAAGCGCGCCATCCACAAGCCCAATGCCGGTGTGTGATTCGCGTACAGCACAAGATTGGCGGGATTCGAGATTGGCAACACGAAACTCGCCGCGTTGGCAATGAACGCGCAAACGTACAGCAGCGGTAGCGGCTTCGTGTCTGCCTTCTTCGCGGCGGCGAACACGGCGGGCGTCAGCACGACGGCGGCGGCATCGTTCGAGAGGAACGTCGTTACCGCGACGCCGACCAGGTACACCAGCAGAAACAGCCTGCGCGGCGAGCCTTTCGCATGGTTGACAGCGAATACCGCGATCCAGTCGAACAACCCTTCGCGACGCCCCAGTTCCGAGAGCAGCATCATGCCGATGAGGAACAGATAGACATCGGTGCCTTTGCCGAGCGCCTGCAGCGCGAGACCCGGGGGCAGCAGGCCGAGTGCGACGAGCAGCACGGCGCCCGCTACGGCCCAGATCGCTTCGGGCCAGCGAAACGGCCGTAGCACCACGCCCGCGGTGGCGGCAAGCGCAATGCCCCATGAGAGGAAGGTCGGATTCATGCTGCCAGAGAGCGCGGGTCGGCGAGATCGCGGCGGATGCCGCAGGCCTGCTTCAGAGAGGTGCCGAACAGAAGCCAGAGCGCGAGCGACCCGGTCGACACGGCGCCCAGCACGAGAAATGCCGCCGCATAGCCAAAGCGCTGGGCGAGCATGCCGCCCAACGCAGGGCTCAGCGCCGCACCGATGCCTTGCACCGTCATCACCACGCCCTGCCCGACGTTGACGCGGCCGGTGCCCTGAAGGAGCCGCACGACGAGCGCCGGAACGGCCACGCTCTGCAGCCCGGCACCGATGCCGTCGAGCGCCTGCACGGGCCACACGCCCCAGGGCGTGATGAACAGGGCCGCGACCAGGCCGCGCAGCGGCAGTGCGAGAAAGGTGATCAGGATGACGCCCCAGTACCCGAGGCGCTTGATCAGCCGGTTCGTGTAGCCCGCCGCGACGACCATGACCAGTTGCGCGACCACGATCGTCTGCGCGGTGAACGCACTCGGATCGCCCCTGTGCGCGGCGACGACCGCAAGGCCATAGAGCGGCAGCATCGCAGCGTTGCCGAGGTGGAACATCGCAAGCGCGGCGGACAGCAACAGCAGCGGCCGGCAGGTAAGCAACACACGAACACCGCGCGACTGCTCATGCTCCTGCATGGACGACACTGCAGCGAGGCCCCGTGCGCTGTCGTGATCGATCGCATCGGCACGGATCAGCAGCGTCGAGACGATCGACAGCGCGCCGAAGCCACCTGCCAGCGCGAAAACCGCGCCAAAACCGTAGCGCCAGCCCAGCCAGCCCGACAGCGCCGCACCCACGACATTGCCGGCATGATTGGCCACCTGGTTGCGCCCGAACTGCCGGTCGAAGCCACGTTCATGGACGATGCCAAGCGTCACGCCCGCCACTGCCGGCCCAAGCGCGGCACCTGCCAACGCGGTAAGAATCTGCGATACCGCGGCCATCCACCAGCTGTGCGCCACCCACAGCACGAGCGAAGCAAGCACGGTCAACACAGTCGCCGCCACGATGATGCCGCGCTTGTGATGGGACGCGTCGACGAGTGCGCCGGCTGGCGAAGTTGCGAGCATGCCCGCGATGCCGCCGAGCGTCATCACGGTGCCGATCGCGTCGGGATGCCAACCGTGAGCCTGCAGAAAGACACCGAGAAACGGCCCGATGCCCGCCTGCACATCGGCCATGAAGAAGTTCAGACCTTCGAGCGCGTACCGGGGGTTCATGGACAACTCACCATCCGTAGCCATTTCAGGTGATCGAGGCTCCGACACCCGTCGTTGAACGCAGCGTGCAGACCAGGTGGGGCGGAAAATGGACCTGCCGCGGGTGACGCAAGCCGAGCACGAAGCCGTCCAGCTCGCCCTGCGGGTTCAGCAGAAAACGCGTCACCGTGCCGCGGGTTTCGGGAAGTCCGTCCGGGTCGATCCAATGCATGTCGATGATCCTTTTTCGATGATGAAGCGGCTGAAGTCCGCGCCATGATTCAAGGGGCCGGCGGCAGGCTATCGTAGAGCCGCGTGAGGTTGCCGGGCGGCCCGAACGCCGTCGCCTGCAGTGCTGTGCCGTACGGGTTGCGGGTGCCGTAGCCTTGCGCCGAAACCTGTGCACCGGTTTGCAGGAGCGCGGGAAACTGCTGCGCGATCGGCGGCGTGAGCTTGATCACGGTGCCGTCGGCCAGAATGACGCCGTCCGGCTCGCCGCGCGGCGCGGTCGTCACGTGCGCCACCCGGCCCTGCACGCTCAGACGCGACAGCGCGGCGCCACGCAGCGCGGGCGGCAACGGCTGCGAGCCCGGTACCGGCGGCTGATCCTCCAACTGCCGGCCGCTGCGCGCGTCGACGATGCGTTGCGCCGCGATGTTGCCACCCGCGTCGCGCCACCCGCTGACCTGCACGTTGTCGCCCGGACGAACCATCGAGGTGAGTTGCGGGCCCATGTGCGGCGGGAAATGCACGACCTGGCCATCGCCGGTCAGAAAACCGTCGACGTCGCCATCCGGGTTGATGAGAAAGCGCGAGACCGTGCCTTGCGCGGTGACGGCGGGTCCCGCATCGGCGAGCGGCAACGGGCCTCCGGGCGGCGGCGCGAGAGGCGCCATCGGAGCGATGCCGGGCGGCGGCGCGAGAGGCACTACCGGAGCAATGCCGGGAGGCATCGCGCCTGTCGCGACCGGCGGCGGAGCAGGCGCGACCGGGGGCTCCGGCTGGGTCTGCGCCGCACATCCGCCGGCCGCCGCGACGAGCGCCGCGACGCCCATCGCGTTCATGACGCGCGCGGCGACGCCGCGGCGCGGGGACTTCGGGATCGCCTGCATGGTCCACTCCTTCATCTGGCGTGGATCTATCTGCAAGGCTTATGCCATTGCGCGGAAGTCCTGTGGAGCGGGCCGCGACGCGCCGGAGCGGGACCGCAGTGTCAAGCAGCCGGACAGCCGCCGTCCGGTTGCTTGACACCTGCGCGTTGTCAGGCGCCGGGGTCGGCGTCGGACAGGCCGAAATGCGCCAGACGCGTGTAAAGCGACTGGCGGCTGATGCCGAGCCGACGCGCCGCTTCGGCGCGATTGCCGCCGGCGAGCGCGAGTGCACGGGCGATCAACGCACGTTCGAGCTGTGCGAGGGCATCATTCAACGGGAGATCGATAAAGCTCGCGGGGATCGCTGCAGCGCAGCCCCCACCTTGATCGAACAGGAAGGCGAAGTCTTCGCGCGTGAGCAGCGCGGCGGGCGCCAGCGCGTTCGCGCGTTCAATCGCGTTCGCCAGTTCGCGCACGTTGCCAGGCCAGGTGAAGCTGACGAGCAGGCGCTGGGCATCCGCGGAGAGATGCTTGCCCGCCGTCCCGGACGGCCCCGTGACGCTCGCCAGGAAATGCTCCGCCAGCGGCAGGATGTCCGCCACGCGCTCGCGCAATGGCGGCATGTGCAGCGGAATCACGTTGAGGCGATACACGAGGTCCTGACGAAACGTGCCCGCCGCGACCATCGCCGGCAGGTCGCGATGCGTCGCGGCCACCACGCGCACGTCGACGGCCACGGTCCGGTTGGTGCCGAGCGGCGTGATCTGCCGCTCCTGCAGCACGCGCAGCAGCTTTGCCTGCATCGCGAGCGGCATGTCGCCGACCTCGTCGAGAAACAGCGTGCCGCCGTGCGCCTCTTCAAAACGGCCGCGCCGTTCCGTATGCGCGCCGGTGAACGCACCCTTGCCGTGACCGAAGAGCTCGCTCTCGAGCAGGTCCGCCGGAATCGCCGCACAATTCACGGCGACGAACGGGCCGCTGGCGCGCGGCGACGCGCGATGCAGCACGCGCGCCGCCACCTCCTTGCCAGTGCCCGTCTCGCCGGTGATCAGCACCGTCGAGTTCGTGCCGGCCGCGCGGCCAAGGCGCTTCTGCACGTCGCGCATGGCCTCGCTGATGCCGAGCAATTGCGGCTCGTGCGACGGCGTTTCGTGCGCGAACGTCCGGGTCGCCTGCGGGGCCGGCCCGTCGGCGCGGGTCGCGAGAATGCGCGCGAGCAGCGCGGCGATCTCGTCGCGGCCGACCGGTTTGGTCAGATGCTCGAAAGCACCGAGCCGCATTGCGCCGATCGTGTTGTCGCTGGTCGCGTACCCGGTCAGCATCACGACCGGCACGTGCTGGAGGCTGGCCGTGCTCCGCAACGCTTCGAGCACGGCCAGGCCATCCCTGTCCGGCAGCCGGAAGTCGAGAAAGATGCAGTCCGGCGGCGCCTGCCCGTGCACGCGTTCGAACGCTTGTTCGCCCGAACGAGCCTCGAGCGGCATGTGTCCAAGGTCCCGGACGGTCTCCGCGAGGCCGTCGCGGAAGGCGTCGTCGTCGTCGATGATCAGGATGGTCGCCATGGAATGTCGATGACAAAGCAGGTCATTTCCGAATGGTCCGCGAGCCACGCATGGCCGCCATGCGCCGATGCGATCTCGCGCACCACGGCGAGGCCGAGACCCGATCCGTCGGGCCGGCCGCTCACAAACGGCTCGAAGATGCGCTCGCGATCGGCCGCGCTTACGCCTGGGCCGTCGTCGATCACTTCGAACCTGAGCCGCTCGCGGCCGTCCTCCGTCGAGGCGCGTGCACGAACGGTCACGTGCCCGCCGGGCGGCGCATGGCGTAGCGCGTTGATGATCAGATTGTCGAGCGCCCGCGCCAGTTGCGCGGCGTCGAAAACCGGTTGCGCCGCGCAGGATGCGACTTGCGCCCGCAACGTTATCCGCCGGCTTTGCGCAGCCGATTCGTGGGCGCCCGCCAGTTCGGCGAGCCACGGGCGCAGCTCGACTTCCTGCGCACGGACAGTGACGGGCTGAGTGAGCGCAAGCAGACTCGCGAGTTGCGACTCGATGCGTCCCACCTGCTCGACGATGATCTTCAACGCGGATTCGCGCCGTGCGCCGTCGCCGGCCAAGGCGTTTTCCGCCTTCAGCCGCATGGCGCCCACCGGATTGCGGATCTCGTGTGCGATCTGCGCGGCCATCTTGCCCAGGGCGCCGAAGCGTTCCGCCTGCGCGAGTTTCGTGCCCAGTTCGTTCGCCTCGCGCTGCAGGCGGTCTGCGCGCTCCACATAGCGGTTGAGCGCGTCGACGATATGGTCCAGATCGCGCTCCCCGAGCCGCTCCATCTGCTTGCCCTGCTCGAGTCTGCCGTCCGGCGCGAGCGCCTGT
Source organism: Paraburkholderia silvatlantica (assembly GCF_003096715.1). Classification (GTDB taxonomy): domain Bacteria; phylum Pseudomonadota; class Gammaproteobacteria; order Burkholderiales; family Burkholderiaceae; genus Paraburkholderia; species Paraburkholderia silvatlantica. Next base: position 57,077 of record NZ_QEOL01000015.1, on the reverse strand, counting down.
TCGAGCCGCATGAGGTTGCGCTTCCAGCGTCTGAGCGCCATCGCCAGCAACAGGGCCAGCACCACGATGATCGCGAGCACGCCCGCAAGGAAGGCCGCGGCGCGCGCCCCATACGGCCCGAGCGGCGGGCGCGCGCGCGTGAGCATCCAGGCCAGCAGGCCGGCGTGATGCGGGACCGGGCAGGCGACGGCGATCACCGCGTCGGCACCGCTCGAGACGACGTCGGCGCGCATCTGGCCGCCGCCCGAGACGCTTCTCAGCGTGCGAAGAATGAGCGGCGTCTCGGCCTCGGGGATGTCGCGTTTCACACCGCTGCCTTCATAGGTGGGAAACGCATAGGCGAGAAACCCGTCTGCTGCGCCGGGCGCGGGAGCCGAGGTCCAGAAGCCGCCTTCGATACCCTCCGTGCGGATCAGCACGAGATCGAGCACGGCATGCATGAGATCGACATTGGCTTCGCCCGGCCGCTGAATGGACAGGTCGTAGCGCGACGCGACCGCCGTGCAGGTAGCGATCGCCTGCTGCTTCGCGGCTGCGACGCGCTCCCCGAGCGCCGACGACAGCATCAGCCACACGGTTGCGGTCAAGAGGCTGCACAGGATCGCCACGAGGATCCAGAGTGCATAGAGCTGGGTGGAGAACGACGGTCTCGGCATGAGAATCTGGTGTCCAGACTGAGTCAGGAGTTGCTACGCTGCGGCCTGCCATTGATAAAGCATAAATTACCCGAACGTGACGGAATAAGGCACAACGCGGCCCCGTCCGCACCCGTCCGGTTTCCGGTCGCCCCGACCGGAAACCGGACGGCCGACCTCATGCTGCGGCACGGCAAATCCGGCATCCCAGCCGCTTCCCGCACAGCGTCCTGACCCGCGCAGATTGCTTTTACCTCATTCCAGCGCGGTTTTGCGCCGCACGATGGTACGGCTGTTGCACTTCTACGCGCCGGCAGTGCCCGTCAGGGCCGCCCCAGCCGGCGCGCGCAGTCCCGCGCGCCTTGATTCCTAAAACGCGGAGACAGGTTCATGGAAGTGCAATCCCCCGTGCAGGTGATGGGCATCGATGCCGGCGGCACGATGACCGACACCTTCTTCGTCCGTTCGGACGGACGCTTCGTGGTCGGCAAGGCCCAGAGCAATCCGGCCGACGAATCGCTCGCCATCTTCAACTCGTCGCAGGACGCGCTCGCGCACTGGCAGCGCGGCGTCGACGACGTCTATCCGGAACTGCTGACCTGCGTTTATTCGGGCACCGCGATGCTCAATCGCGTCGTGCAGCGCAAGGGCCTCGAAGTGGGCCTGATCGTGAACCGCGGCTTCGAGCACGTGCATTCGATGGGCCGCGCGATCCAGAGCTATCTCGGCTACGCGCTCGAAGAGCGCATCCACCTGAACACGCACCGCTACGACGAGCCGCTCGTGCCGCTCGCGCGCACGCGCGGCGTGACCGAACGGACCGACGTGCAGGGCGAAATCGTGATCCCGCTGCGCGAGCAGGAGGTGCGCCAGGCGGTGCGCGAACTCGTCGACGCGGGCAGCAAGGCGCTCGTGATCGTGCTGCTGCAGTCCCACAAGAACGGCACGAGCGAACGGCGCGCGCGCGATGTGGCGCTCGACGAGCTCAAGCAGCTCGGCGCCGAACTGCCCGTGTTCGCGTCGGTCGACTACTATCCGCAGCGCAAGGAAAGTCACCGCATGAACACGACCATCCTCGAGGCGTACGCGGCCGAGCCATCGCGCCAGACGCTCAGGAAGGTCAGCGAGCGCTTCCACAAGCACGGCGCGAAGTTCGATCTGCGCGTGATGGCCACGCACGGCGGCACGATCAGCTGGAAGGCCAAGGAGCTTGCGCGCACGATCGTTTCGGGGCCGATCGGCGGCGTGATCGGCTCGAAGCTGCTCGGCAGCGCGCTGGGCTACGAGAACATCGCGTGCTCGGACATCGGCGGCACCTCGTTCGACATGGCGCTCATCACGAAGGGCAACTTCACGATCGCTTCGGACCCCGACATGGCCCGGCTCGTGCTCTCGCTGCCGCTCGTCGCGATGGATTCGGTCGGCGCGGGCGCGGGCAGTTTCGTGCGGCTCGACCCGTATAGCGGCTCGATCAAGCTCGGGCCCGACAGCGCCGGTTATCGCGTCGGCACCTGCTGGCCCGAGAGCGGGCTCGACACCGTCACGGTATCCGACTGCCACGTCGTGCTCGGTTATCTGAATCCGGACAACTTCCTCGGCGGCGCGATCAAGCTCGACGTCAACCGCGCGCGGCTGCACATCAAGGATCAGATCGCCGATCCGCTCGGTCTCTCGATCGAGGAGGCGGCCGCCGGCGTGATCGAACTGCTCGACCTGCAGTTGCACGAGTACCTGCGCTCGAACGTCAGCGCGAAGGGCTACAACCCGACCGACTTCGTGTGCTTCTCGTATGGCGGCGCGGGCCCCGTACACACCTACGGCTACACGGAAGGTCTCGGCTTCAAGGATGTGATCGTGCCCGCCTGGGCCGCGGGTTTCTCCGCGTTCGGCTGCGCCTGCGCCGACTTCGAGTACCGCTACGACAAGAGCGTCGACCTCGCGCTGCCGCAGGCCGCGTCGGACGCGGACAAGGCGCAGGCCGCGGCGACGATCCAGCAGGCGTGGTCCGAACTGGCGGGCAAGGTGATCGAGGAATTCCGCATCAACGGCTTCAAGGCCGGGGACGTAATCCTGCGGCCCGGCTACCGCATGCAGTACATGGGACAGCTAAACGATCTCGAGATCGATTCGCCGATCGCGTCGGCCGGCACCGCGCAGGACTGGGACCGCATCGTCGAGGCGTTCGAGGATACCTATGGCCGCGTCTATGCCAGCTCGGCGCGTTCGCCCGAGCTCGGCTTCTCGGTGACGGGCGCGATCATGCGCGGCATGGTGATCACGCAGAAGCCGGTGCTGCCCGAAGATCCCGAGGCCGGCCCCACGCCGCCGGAGGACGCGAAGCTCGGCACGCGCCGGCTCTATCGCCACAAGACCTGGCACGAGGCCACGCTGTGGAAGATGGAGGCGCTCAAGCCCGGCAACACGATCGCCGGGCCCGCGATCATCGAATCGGACGCGACCACCTTCGTGGTGCCGCTCGGCTTCGCCACGACGATCGACAAGCACCGCCTGTTCCATCTGAAAGAAGTCCATCAAGGAGACGACGCATGAACCGCATGACCAGTCAGGAAGTCGGCCTGGCCGACCTGCTCGGCACGGGCCAGACGCTCAAGCAGTTTCGCGACGCGATCCTCGCGCGCACCGAATCCACGGGCCATTACAACGGTCTCGACAAGCTCGAGTTCCGCGAGAGCGATCCGATCCGCTACGAGAAGCTGTTTTCGAAGCTGCGCGGCGGGCTCGTGCATGCGCGCGAAACGGCCAAGAAGATCGCGGCGAGCCCGATCGTCGAGCAGGAAGGCGAACTGTGCTTCACGCTTTACAATGCGGCCGGCGACTGCGTACTGACCTCGACCGGCATCATCATCCACGTCGGCACGATGGGCGCGGCGATCAAGTACATGATCGAAAATAACTGGGAGCAGAACCCCGGCATCAATCCGGGCGACATGTTCACGAACAACGACTGCGCGATCGGCAACGTGCATCCGTGCGACATCGCGACGATCGTGCCGATCTTCGCCGAGGGCCGGCTGATCGGCTGGGTGGGCGGCGTCACGCACGTGATCGATACCGGCGCGGTCACGCCGGGCTCGATGTCGACGGGCCAGACCCAGCGCTTCGGCGACGGCTACATGATCACCTGCCGCAAGACCGGTGTGAACGATACGCCGCTGCGCGACTGGCTGCACGAGAGCCAGCGTTCGGTACGCACACCGAAGTACTGGATCCTCGACGAGCGCACCCGCATCGCCGGCTGCCACATGGTGCGCAGCCTCGTCGAGGAGGTCATCGCCGAGGAGGGCATCGACGCCTACGAGAAGTTCGCGTACGAAGTGATCGAAGAGGGCCGCCGCGGCCTGCAGACCCGCATCAAGGCGCTCACGCTGCCGGGCAAGTATCGCAAGGTGGCGTTCGTCGACGTGCCCTACAAACACGAGGACGTGCAAACCTCCAACGCGTTCGCGAAACTCGATTCCATCATGCACTCGCCCGTGGAGATGGAGATCCGCAAGGACGGCTCGTGGCGGCTCGACTTCGAGGGCGCGAGCCGCTGGGGCTGGCACTCGTACAACGCGCACCAGGTCGCGTTCACGAGCGGCATCTGGGTGATGATGACGCAGACGCTCGTGCCGACGCAGCGCATCAACGACGGCGCCTATTACGGCACCGAGTTCCATCTGCCCAAGGGCGCGTGGATGAACCCGGACGACCGCCGCACCGGACATGCCTATGCGTGGCACTTCCTCGTCTCGGGCTGGAGCGCGTTGTGGCGCGGGCTCGGTCAGGCGTACTTCAGCCGCGGCTATCTGGAGGAAGTCAATGCGGGCAACGCTAACACGTCGAACTGGCTGCAGGGCGGCGGCATCAATCAGGATGGCGAAATCCATGCGGTCAACAGCTTCGAGGCGTCGTCGTGCGGCACGGGCGCGGGCGCGATCCGCGACGGCCTCAATCACGGCGCGGCGATCTGGAACCCCGAAGGCGACATGGGCGACATGGAAATCTGGGAGATGGCCGAGCCGCTGCTGTACCTCGGGCGCAACGCGAAGTGCAACTCGGGCGGTTACGGCAAGTATCGCGGCGGCACCGGCTTCGAGAGCCTGCGCATGGTGTGGAAGGCGCAGGACTGGACCATGTTCTTCATGGGCAACGGCTACATGAACAGCGACTGGGGCTTCATGGGCGGTTATCCGGCGGCCACCGGCTACCGCTTCGAGGCGCACAACACGGGCCTCAAGGAGCGCATCGCGAAGGGCCTGAGCCTGCCGCTCGGCGCGGACCTGAACCCGGACCATCCGGACTACGAAAAGAGCCTGAACCCTGGCGCCGTGGTCAAGCGCGATCATCAGTGCATGACGACCGAGGACTGCTACGACAACTACGACCTGTACCTGAACTATCTGCGCGGCGGCCCGGGCTTCGGCGATCCGCTCGACCGCGACCTCGCGTCGATCGCGCGCGATCTCAACGACCAGGCGCTGCTGCCCGAGTTCGCGTCGAAGGTGTACGGCGCGGTGGCCACCCAGGACGACAACGGCCGCTGGGTCGCCGACGAAAAGGCGAGCCAGCTGCGCCGCCTCGAAATCCGCAAGGCGCGCATCGCGCGCGCGCGTCCCGCCCGCGAATGGATGAAGGACGAGCGCAAGCGCATCCTCGCGAAGGACGCGGCGGTCCAGGTGCAGCACATGTTCGCGACGAGCTTCGGACTCTCGAAGAAGTTCGAGACGCAGTTCCGCACGTTCTGGTCGCTGCCCGAGAGCTGGACGCTCACCGAGGAAGAACTGGCCGTGCCGACCTATGGCGCGAAGTTCCGCATGGACCTCTCGAAGATGCCCGACGTGCGTACCGTCGTGCTCGTCGACGAGTGAGCGCGGCCGGCCCGGCCAACGATTGACAAGGAGACAGGAAAATGACGACCTATACGCAGGAGCAGGTCAGCAAGCTCGTGGACGGCACGCTCGACTGGGAAACCACGCTGCGCATGCTGTCGATGCCGAAGGATACGGCGCGCTTCAGCCAGTATCTGGCAGCGCTGCAGCAGCGGCTCAACTGGGCCGACCGGATCGTGCTGCCGCTCGGCCCGCATCTGTACATCGTGCAGAAGGCGGACAGCAGGAAATGGGTGACGAAGTGCGATTGCGGCCACGAGTTCTGCGGCTGGCGCAGCAACTGGAAGCTCGATGCGCTCGTCTACGTGCGCGATACCGAGGACGCGATGGCCGAGGTTTACCCGAAGCTGATGGCGCCCGACACGCAGTGGCAGGTGTATCGCGAGTACTACTGCCCGCAGTGCGGCACGCTGCACGACGTCGAGGCGCCCACGCCGTGGTATCCGGTGATCCACGACTTCGAGCCCGACATCGACACGTTCTATAGCGAGTGGGTGAATCTGCCGGTGCCGGAACGCGTCGACTAGCGCCGTGCGCGGCGCCGGGCTGACCGGCGCCGCGTGGGCGGCACAGGCCGGGCAGGCGACTGCACGGCCTGTTCGCGCTGGGCCGGCGCGGCGCCCGTCGATGCCATATCGCTGCTTGCGTATCTGCTCGCATCGCGATAGATGCGACTATCATGTGGTGCGTGGCGCCGCGCGCGCGGCGCCGCAGACGACACAGGAATGCCGGATACACGGCGTCAAGGAGACAACTGGATGCCTTCCCCCTCCAGTGAGCTGTTTTCGGACCCCGGCGACGAAGCGGGCGTCATGCAGGCCTGGGAGTCCTTCGTGCGCGGCGACGCGGCGCCGGAGCCCGCGCTGTCGCTGCGCTCGCTGGTCGACGTCTCGTGGCAGCGCTGCCAGGCGGCCAGGGTCGACCCGAACCAGCGCAGCGGCCCCGAGCCCCTGCCCGATCAGGACCTTTATCTGTTGCGCGAACGGCGCCGCGAGCTGCTCGAGGCGAGCGCGCCGGTCATGGCGTGCGCGCGCGATTTCCTTTCCGAAACCGGCACGATGATGGTGCTCGCCGATTCGTACTCGACGATCCTGAGCGTCGAAGGCGACACACCGACGGTCGGCTCGGCCGAAACCATCGCGCTGATGCCGGGCGTGCGCTGGAGCGAGGCGCTGTGCGGCACCAACGCGATCGGCACGGCGCTCGCGGTGGGCGAGCCCGTGCAGATCCATTCGGCCGAGCACTATTGCGCGGGCATCAAACGCTGGACCTGTTCGGCGTCGGTCGTCCGGCATCCGATGGACGGCGAGGTGATCGGCGCGGTCGACGTTTCGGGTCTTTCGCAGACCTACAATCGCCAGAGTCTCGCGCTCGTCGTGACCACCGCGCGGCGCATCGAGAGCCGGCTCTCGCTGGGCGAGATGGAGCGGCGCAACGCGCTGCTCGAACACAGCCTCGACTACTGGAACCGTGCGCACGCGCAGGGGCTCGTGCTGTTCGACCGGCGCGGCAATCTCGTCAAGCTCAACGAATCGGCGCATGCGGCGCTCGCTCGGCTCGCGGCACACGGTGCAGCCGTCGAGGCGGCCGATCTGCGGCAGATTCCGCAGCTGGCCGCCGGGCGGCTGCAGGCGAGCGTCGACGCGCACACGCTGCCCGCGTGGCTGCGCCCCGAATGGCTCGAACCGCTCATGGTCGCGGGCGAGCATATCGGCACGCTGATCGTGCTGCCGTATCCGCCGCGCGGGCACGAATTGCGCGCGGGCGGCGCCGAACGGTCCGCGAGCGCGCGCCCCGATTTCGCGAACATCGTGACCGGCGACGCGGCCATGCGCGGCGCGATCGCGCGCGCCCGCCAGCTCGCGCGCTCGCGCGTGCCGATCCTGCTGCTCGGCGAAACGGGCGTGGGCAAGGAGGAGTTCGCGCGCGGCATCCACGAGGCCGGCGAGGGGCCGTATATCGCGCTCAATTGCGGCGGCATGGCGCGCGAGCTGCTCGCGAGCGAGCTGTTCGGCTATGCCGACGGCGCGTTCACGGGCGCGCGCAAGGGCGGCATGATCGGCAAGATCGAAGCCGCGAACGGCGGCACGCTGTTTCTCGACGAGATCGGCGAGATGCCGCTCGACATGCAGCCGCATCTGCTGCGCGTGCTCGAACAGGGCGAGATCTATCGGCTCGGCGAGAACGTGCCGCGCAAGGTGAATTTCCGGCTCATCGCGGCGACGCACCGCGATCTGCGCGCCGAGGTGGCTGCAGGGCGCTTCCGCATGGACCTGTACTATCGCGTCGCGGTGAGCACGGTGCCGATTCCCCCCCTGCGCGAGCGGCGCGGCGACATCGCGTTGATCGCGCGGCATTTTTTGCTGCGCTTTGCGCCGGGCGCCACGCCGCCGGGTCTCACGCGCGCCGCGCTCGACGCGCTGCACACCTACGACTGGCCCGGCAACGTGCGCGAACTGCGCAACACGATCGAGAGCGCGCTGCTGCTGAGCGAGGGCGGTCCGATCGACGTGGAGCATCTGCCGTATGAGCTGCGTGACGCGTGCGCAGCGGGTGCCGGGATGGTCGTCAAGGCCGCAGCGGGCTCCGGGCTGGCGCACGCCCTCCCTCGCGGGACGACGGCCACCGCGACGATGCCGAGCCAGGTGACGAGTATCGCCGAGGGTGAGGAGGCGCTGATCCGGCGCGCGATTGCGGCCAGCGACGGCAATCTCACGCGCGCGGCGCGTCAGCTGAATATCGCGAAGAGCACGCTGTACGTGAAAATGCAGCGTTATGGGCTGCGCCGTCCCTGAGCATGACGGTGCGGGAATTGAAGAAGCCATCTTGCGAATAAGCGGCGACGAATGACCAGGGCCGGCGCGTTGCGCGACGGTCTCTACTATCACCTGAGCGGCGCGGCGCTCGCGAAGGACAACTGGCGCCCGAATCCCGCTTCCCGCCGCCAAGCGCCGCATCGCCACATCTGCACCTCTCACGCCGTCCTCGTCCCCATCGCGGTGCATCCTGCCTTTTATGCGGTGCACATCGCCGCAAGGCTCACTCCCGCGGTGCATTCCCCTTCGTGCGCTTTCACGTTGTTCCTGGTGTAGAGGTGTTTTGCGCGGCTGGCACGCATCATGCTAATTGAACCTCATTCAAGTTACTTGAATAAAATTCCTGTCACTTTCACCACTCGCCACGGTCTTCCAGGGAACATCATGCACAAGTCAGTCCGCCGTTTCGTCCTCGCCCTGAGCGGCGTCTTCACGCTCGCCGCCGCCGCGCCCGTGCTCGCACAGGACGATCTGCTCGCGCGCATCAAATCGAACAAGGAAATCACCGTCGCCACCGAAGCGCGCTATGCGCCGTTCGAATATGTCGACAACGGCAAGATCGTCGGTTACGACGCCGATCTCCTGGCCTACGTGCTCAAGTCGCTGCCCGACGTCAAGGTGAAGCAGCTCGATCTGCCGTTTCAGGGCCTGCTGCCGGGCCTCGACGCCAAGCGCTTCGACATCGTCGTGACCGCCGTCACCGTAAACAAGGACCGCGCCGATCACTTCGCCTTCACGCTGCCCGTGGCCGACGCCACGACTGGCGTGCTGCTGCGCGCGAACGAAAGCGCCATCAAGTCGCCGAGCGATCTGAACGGCAAGGTCGTCGGTTCGCAAACGGGTTCCGCGCAATTGCAGGCGCTCATCGCGCTCGACAAGAAGCTCAAGGAAGCGGGCGGCCCGGGCATCAAGCAGATCAAGCAATACGTGTCGTTCGACGAAGCATATGCGGACCTCGCCGAGGGCCGTCTCGACGCCGTCGCGCAATCGGTCGCCAACCTGGGGCCGCTCATGAAGTCGCGTCCGGGCGTGTTCGCGCTGCTGCCGCAAACCATCGGTCCGAAGAGCTACTTCGCGTGGGTCGCGCGCAAGGATGCGGACAGCGCTGCGCTGCTCAAACTCTTCAGCGACGGCATCGCCCGCGCGAACAAGGACGGCACCATGAAGAAGCTCCAGGAAAAGTGGTTCGGCTCGACCATGGACGTGCCCGCCGACGCCCTGCCCGCCCCCACGCTCTAACCCACGTTTCACCGGACCTCGCGCAACATGAACGCACCCGATCTGCTCACGCGCTGCGCCGGCTATCTGCCGCAGCTTCTCGACGGCGCGCTGACGACGCTCTGGCTGTCGGCCGTCGCCGTGGGCTGCGGCTTCTTCGTCGGCGTGTTCGTCTACACCATGTCGGTCAGCCACAGCCGCCTGTTGCGCGGCGCCGCGCGCACCTATGTGAGCGTGCTGCGCGGCACGCCGGTCCTCGCGCAATTGCTGGTGTTCTACTACGTGCCCTCGGCGCTCGGCATCGAATTGCCGGGCCTCGTGGCCGCCGCGATTGGGCTCTCGCTCAACACGGGTGCCTATCAGTCGCAGATTCTCGGCGCGGGTTTCCGCGCCATCGCGCCCGGCCAGATCGAGGCCGCCCTCACCTTCAATCTCACGCGCCGGCAGGTGCTCTGGCATATCGAGGTGCCGCAGGTCGTGCGCGCCACGCTGCCTGCGCTGGTTTCCGAAATGATCGACATCGTCAAGGCTTCGGCGGTGGTCTCGGTGATCGCGGTCACGGACCTGATGCGCGTGGGGCAGCAACTCTCGTCGTCGAGCTACCGGCCGCTGGAGGTCTACTCGCTCGCGGCAGTCTTTTATCTGGCGATCACTTCGCTGCTCGCCTGCGCCGGCCACGTCTTCGCGCGCCGCACGGCGCGGCGCACCTGAGCCCGCACGGAGCCCCCATGGACTCGCTGATTGCCCTCGTTCCCCGCTTTGCCGCCGCCACGGCCGTCACGCTCGAAGTCAGCGTGCTCGCCGCGCTCATCGGCGTGATGGCCGGCTTCGCGCTCAACGCGCTGCGCCTCGCGCTCGGACGCGCCTTCGCGCTGCCGTATGGCGCGTTCATCTGGCTGATTCGCGGCACGCCGTATCTTTCGCAGCTCGTCATTATTTACTTCGGATTACCGATGACAGGCGTGACGATGAGCGCGGTAGCCGCCACCGTCGTTTCGCTCGCTCTCTACGCCAGCGCCTATTTCGCGGAGATATTCCGCGCCGCGTGGGCCAGCGTGCCGCGCGGCCAGCTCGAAGCGGCCGCCGCGTTCGGCGTGAGCCGGCGCGCCATGTTCCGCGCGATCGAACTGCCGCAGGCGCTCGCCTTCGCGTTACCGCTCATCGCCAACCAAACGATTCTCGTGATCAAGGAAAGCGCGGTGGCGTCGATCATCACCGTGCCCGAACTGACCATGACCGCGAGCGACGTGGTCGCTTCGACCTATACGTATATCGGCCCATACGCGCTGCTGATCGCGTGCTATTGGCTGCTGACCCAGGCCGTCTCCCTGCTCGCGCAACGCGCGACGGCACGCATTCCCTTTCTGCGAAAGACCTCATGAGCGCTCTTCCGATTCTCCAGCTGCGCGCCGTCGGCAAGTCATACGGCGCAAACCGCGTGCTCAAGGGCATCGACCTCGACATCATGCGCGGCGAAATCGTCACGCTGATCGGGCCGTCCGGCTCGGGCAAGACAACCGCCCTGCGCTGCATGAATTTCCTGGAGGCCTACGACGAAGGCGAAGTGTGGATCAAGGGCCAACTGCTCGGCTATCGCTCCACGGGCCGCACGCCGCGCGATCGCGACAGCGAGGCGAGCATCGCCGAAGTGCGCCGCCCGGTCGCGATGGTGTTCCAGCAATTCAATCTGTGGCCGCATATGAGCGTGCTCGACAACGTCGCCGCGCCGCTCGTGCTCGCCAAGAACATGCCGAAGCGCGACGCGCGTGCCAAGGCTCAGGCGGCGCTCGAACGCGTGGGCATGGGCCACAAGGCCGACGCCTGGCCCGCGAGCCTCTCCGGCGGCCAGCAGCAGCGCGTGGGCATCGCACGCGCCCTCGCTATCGAGCCGGAAGTGATGCTGCTCGACGAACCCACGTCCGCGCTCGATCCCGAACTCGTGGAGGAAGTGCTCAACGTGATCCGCTCGCTCGCGCAGGATGGCATGACGATGGTGATGGTCACGCACGAAATGAGCTTCGCCGCGAAGATCTCCGACAAGGTCGTGTTCATGGAAGCGGGCCGCATCGTCGAGGCCGGTCCGCCCGCGCAACTGTTCGGCAACACGCGCACGCCGCGTTTGCAGCAGTTTCTCAAACCGTGGCTCGAACGCAGCCTGACGTTCGCCGCCGAACCCGCGCTCGCCGCGCAAGGAGCCGCATCGTGAACGCGCCGCACGAACTCGCCAACCGCATCGCGCAGCACGTCGATGCCGGGCGTTTGCTCGCATCCGTCGAAACGCTCGCGTCGTTCGGCGCGCGCGACGACGGCGGCGTGAACCGCCCGGCGCTGAGCGCCGACGATCTCGACGCGCGCCGCTATCTGATCGAACGCGCCCGTGCGCTCGGCTGCACGGTGACTGTCGATGCATGCGCGAACCTGTTCATCCGCCGCGCGGGCACCGAGGCGCTCGCGCCCGTCGTGACCGGCAGCCATATCGACACGCAGCCTTCGGGCGGCAAACTCGACGGCTGCTACGGCGTGCTCGCGGGCTTCGAAGTGCTCGAAGCGCTCAACGACGCGAATGCGCAAACGCGCCGCCCGCTCGAAGTGGCGATCTGGACCAACGAGGAGGGCACGCGATTCGCACCGGGCGCGATGGGTTCGAGCGCCTTCGTCGAACCGGCGCGCATGATGCGTTATCTCGACGCGCGCGACGCGCAAGGCGTGACGCTGCGCGAAGCGCTCGAGGCACACGGCAAGGCGTTTCCCGAACTCGCCGCGCGTGATACCGGCGCGAACGACGAAGCCGCGCACGCCTTCGTCGAATTGCACATTGAGCAAGGCCCGCAACTCGAAAGCGCCGACTTGCCGCTCGCGGTCGTAAGCGGCATTCAGGGCGTGCGCTGGTATGCGTTTCATTGCACCGGCGTGGCGGCCCACGCGGGCACCACGCCCATGCCGCTGCGCCGCGATGCGATGACGCTCGCGCTCGCGCTGCACGCCGAACTCGACGACATCGCGCGGCGTCTGGGCACACAACACACGCGCGTGACCTTCGGACGCTGGAACGTCGAACCGAATTCGATCAACACAATTCCGTCGAACGTGAGCTTCACCGTGGATTTCCGCCATCCCGACGCGGCCGTGCTCGACGCCTTCGACGACGCCGCGCGCGCACTCGCGAAACGCCACGACGCACGCCTTGAAGCGCTGTTCTCGCACGCGCCGGTGGCCTTCGACGCCGCCGTGCTAGCCACGCTCGACGACGCGTGCCGCGCGCTCGACGCGCCCGCCGCGCGGCTCACGTCGGGCGCCTTTCACGACGCCATGTATCTCGCCGGGCATTGTCCGAGCGCGATGCTGTTCGTGCCGAGCATCGGCGGCATCAGCCATAACCCTGTCGAAGCCACGCACCCGCATCATCTCGTGCTGGGCGCACGCGCGCTCGCCCATAGTCTCACCACGCTCTGCAACGCCTGAGCGAATTACCCACTTCACCCGCACCACATCAGGAGTACACATGAATTTCCCCGCCGCCACCGCCACGCACGCCGACGACAACGGCACCGAAAACGGCATCAACGCCACGCTGCACGAACCGATTTCCGCGGACGGCACGCCCGAACTGGGCAAGACCTACACGGTCCCCGCGCGCTGCGGCCGCGCCGTGCGCGTAAAGGCCGGCCAGACCATCCGCATCGCGAATCCGCACGGCACGCAGGTCTGCGATACGTGGATCTTCAACGCGCAGCATCTGAACGAATTCCTTTCGTTCGAACACACGCGCGCGTATCTCGACAAGATCATTCCGCAGCCGGGCGATCCGCTCGTGACCAACCAGCGCCGTCCGATCGCCGAACTCGTGACCGACACCTCGCCCGGCGTGCACGACACGCTGATCGCCGCGTGCGACCTGTATCGCTATCGCAATCTCGGCGTGGAGGGCTATCACGACAATTGCGCCGACAATCTGCGCCTCGCGCTCAAGGCCATCGGCCTGCGCACGCGTGAAGTGCCGCAACCGTTCAACCTGTGGATGAATATTCCCGTGAAGCCCGATTATTCGATCGACTGGCTGCCGCCCGTTTCGAAGGCCGGCGATTACGTGGAAATCAAGGCGGTGATGGATTGCGTGGTGGCGATGTCGGCGTGCCCGCAGGATATCATTCCGATCAACGCGCTCAACCCGCTCGAAGTCGAGTTCACGGTGTTCGCGTAACGCGCGCAATACCGGCGATAGCGGCGATCGCGCCGATAACGCCTTCGCCCTGATCTCTCCGATCGACGGAAACACACACGTGGCCAACGACAAACGTTCTTCCTCGACGGGCGCCGCCCGTCCCCTCCGCGCGGGTGCGGGTACGCGCGCCGCCCCCACCTCCAGGCAGGCGGAGCCGAAAGCCGCCGTGAAGGTTGCTCGAAAGGTGGCGCCGAAAACCGCGCCCAGGGCCGCGGTCAAAACCGCCACGCGCGCGGCAGGCGGGGCGCAAGGCGCCGCGTCGAACGGCTCGGACGGCCTCGGCACGCGCCTGCGCCACGCGCGCCTGGTGCAGCAGATGACGCTCAAGGCGCTCGCGGAACAGGCGGGCTGCTCGGAGAGCCTGCTGTCGAAGGTCGAAGGCGGCCACGCCACGCCCTCGCTCGCCACGCTGCACCGGCTCGCGCTGGCGCTCGACACCAACGTCGCGGCGCTGGTCTCGGGGCCGGCCGCATCCGCTACGCCGGTGCAGCGCGCGAGCGAACGGCCCGCCGTGCGCTTTCCTGCGGCGCAGGGCGCGCGCGGTCGCTCCGCGCAACGCACGATCGTGCTCGAACGCCTCGTCGTGCCGGGGCCGGGACGTCTGCTGCAAGGCGACATCCACGTGCTCGAACCGCAAGCGCGCAGCGACGAGCAGATCAGTCACGCGGGCGAAGAACTCGGCTACGTGCTCGAAGGCGAACTCGAACTCACACTCGGCGACGACACCTGGCGTCTGCAGGCCGGCGACTCTTTCTACTTTCCGAGCACCGAACCGCACAGCTACCGCAATCCCGGCGACACCGTCACGCGCGTCTTGTGGATCAACACCCCGCCGACCTTCTGAGTACTCCCGCAGATGACCCAGACCGACCTCTCGCAGATGCAGATGCCGCGTTTCGCCGGCATCCCCACCTTCATGCGCGTGCCGTTCGCGCGCGACCCGCAGGACTACGACATCGCGCTTGCGGGCGTGCCCTACGACGGCGGCGTGACCGCGCGGCCCGGCGCGCGCTTCGGCCCGCGCGAGATCCGCAACATGTCGACGATGATGCGCGCGATCCATCACGTCACGCGTTTCAATCCCTTCGCGGCCTGCCGCGTCGCCGATATCGGCGACGTGCCGTTCGAGCATCTCTACGACATCGAGCGCGCACACGCCGATATCCGCGCGTTCTTCGAGCCTGTGTTTCGCGCCGGGAAACGCGCGCTGATTGCAGGCGGCGACCATTCGATTACCTTTCCGATCTTCCAGGCGATTGGCGCGGCGCAAGCCGCGCAGACGCCGCTCGCGCTCGTGCATATCGACGCGCACACCGACACCTGGGACGCGTACAAAGGCTCGAAATTCACGCACGGCGCGCCGTTCCGACGCGCGGTGGAAGCCGGCCTGCTCGATCCCACGCGCACGATCCAGATCGGCATACGCGGCGCGCAGAACACCGACGAGGGGTGGCGCTATTCGCTCGACCACGGCATGCGCGTGGTGTTCATCGAGGAATTCGAGGCGCTCGGCCCCGCCGCCATCGCCGCCGAAGCAAGACGGATCGTGGGCGACGCGCCGGTCTATCTTTCGCTCGACGTCGACGGCCTGGACCCGGTCTTCACGCCCGGCACCGGCACGCCCGAAATCGGCGGCCTCACGACGCGCGAAACGCTGGCGCTGCTGCGCGGACTCGACGGCCTGAACTGGGTGGGCGGCGACGTCGTGGAGGTCTCGCCACCTTACGATCCGTCAGGCAACACCGCACTCGTGGCCGCCACGCTGATGTACGAGATGCTCTGTCTATTCGCGCGCAACCCGGGCATGTCGAGGCTGCACATGGAGAACATGAGGTATGATTGAGCAATCACTCATCCATTCTGTTCATACTGTATCCCATGGCCCGCCCGAAAAGCGAAGACAAGCGCAACGCCATCCTTGCCGCCGCCATCCACATAATGGCTGAACAGGGATTGGGCGCACCCACGGCCAGGATCGCGAAGATGGCGGGCGTCGCCGAAGGCACGCTCTTTACCTATTTCGACAACAAGGACGAACTGCTCAACGCGCTCTACCTGTCCATCAAAGCCGAGTTGCGCGAGGCACTGGTGCCCGAGTTTCCGCGCGACGCCAGCATGCGCGAGCGCGCACAGCATCTCTGGCGGCGCTACGTGGGCTGGGGTGTCGCCAACCCGGATAAACGCAAGGTCATGCTGGTCCTGAGCGCCTCCGAACGCGTCACCGAACAATCGCGCGCCGCCGGCATGCAGGCCTTCGCGGAGGCAGGCACACTCATCGAAAACTGCACCGCGCAAGGCCATCTGCAAGGACACTCCCCGGCTTTCGCCTCGGCGATCATGGGTGCGCTCGCCGAAACGACCATGGATTTCATCGTGCGCGAACCGGCGCAACGCGATCGCTACTGCGACGCCGGTTTCAACGCTTTCTGGAACGCCATTGCGCATACTTGAGTGCGCGTTTTTTTAATTGATTAATGAGTGAATACACACTCATTTATTGAGCAAAGGAGCTCATCATGTCGAAAGTCTGGCTTGTCACCGGCAGTGCCCGCGGCCTTGGCCGTCATATCGTCGAAGCCGCGCTGGAAGCGGGCGAACGCGTGCTCGCCACGGCGCGCGACCCACGGCGTCTCGACGATCTCGCGGCCCGCTATGGCGAACGCGTTAAAACCGCCGCGCTCGACGTCACCGATCCCGCGGCGGCGCGCTCGGCCGTGCAAGCCGCGGTCGATGCGTTCGGCCGCATCGACGTGCTCGTCAATAACGCGGGCTTTGGCCACATCTCACCCTTCGAGCAAAGCCCCGAAGACGACTTCCGCGCGCAGATCGACACGAACTTCTATGGCGTCGTCAACGTCACGCGCGCGGTGCTGCCCGTCATGCGCGCACAGAAGTCCGGGCATATCCTGCATGTTTCGTCGGTGGGCGGGCGGATCGGCAATGCCGGTCTCGCCGCTTACCAGTCGGCCAAATGGGCGGTCGGCGGCTTTACCGAAGTGCTGCGCCAGGAACTCGCGCCTATCGGCATCCACATGACGGCGCTCGAACCCGGCGGCATGGCGACGGACTGGGGCACCGAAGCCGGCTCCCGGATTCCCCCGCTGCTGCCCGAGTACGAGCCGTCGATCGGCGCGCTGCTGAAGCTCTTCGCCGACCACATCGGCAAGGAGCGCGGCGATCCCACGCGCGTCGCGCAAGTGGTCCTGCAACTGACGCGCCACAACGCGCCGCCCGCCCACCTGCTGCTCGGCAGCGATGCGCTACAGTTCTCGAACGCCGCCGACGCCGCACGCGCCGCCGAGGGAGAACGCTGGCGCGACGTCACGTTGTCCACTGATTTCGGCTCGGCGGGCACGATTGCGGGCATGCCGCGCGATTGAGCCGCCGCGAGCGCGCAGGACCGCGCTAAGGCGCGTCCTGTACGCTCGTCGACAATAACCGTGATTCGGGAACCTCATGAAAGTGCTGATCTACGGAGCGACTGGCATGGTCGGCCAGGGCGTGCTGCGCGAATGCCTGCGCGCGGACGACGTCGAACTCGTGCGCGCGGTCGGACGCCGCGAAACGGGCGTCCGTCACGCGAAACTGTGCGAAACGCTGTTGCCCGATCTGGCCGATATCCACGCGGCCGAATCCGAACTGACGGGCTACGACGCATGCTTTTTTTGTCTCGGCGTGTCGTCGGTCGGCATGTCCGAGGCCGAATATTCGCGCGTGACCTATGACCTCACGATGGCGATCGCCGCCACGCTGGCGCGCCTGAATCCGGCGATGACTTTCGTCTACGTCTCGGGAGCGGGCACCGACAGCAGCGAGCGCGGCCGCAGCATGTGGGCGCGCGTGAAAGGACGAACCGAGAACGCGTTGCAGCACGCGGGATTTCGCGCGGTGTATCTGTTCCGGCCCGGCGCGATTGAGCCGCTCGAAGGCATACGCTCGAAGACGCGCCTCTATCACGCGCTCTATGTGCTGATGAAGCCGGTCTGGCCGCTGTTGCGAGCGACACTCGGCGACCGGCTGGTGACGACCGCCGACGTCGGACAGGCGATGCTCGCCGTTGCGAGACACGGCGCGGCGACGGCGATACTGGAGCCGCGGGAATTAAACGCGCTGGCCAAAGCCGAAGCGCTGAACACCGGGAAGCGCGACGCGGCATAGTTTAGGAGAGCCCACACACCCTCGCCGGCGAACGCAAAGCGTTGCGCCGACCACAAGGAAGCACTGCAGCTCGGCGCGAGCTTCATCGTCAAGTGGACTACCCACCTCCATTTTGCTGGACGCTCGCGGGTACCGCCCAGCAAGCGTCAATGAAGCTCGCTGTCATCGTTCAACAGCCACGACGGGATATCGCGTTTACCGTTGAGCACGCGCCAGACCTCGACGTAATCCTTGCGCTCGATGTAGAAGATCACATGCGGGTAGCGATCAAGCGGCCACGATCGCAGGCCTGGTATGTCCAACTCGTACGCGTAACGGGGAGATCCAATGTTCGGATGTTTAGCGAGACGGGCGTATGCCTGCTCGATCTCCGACCGGAAGAGCAGAGTAGCCCTTTCGCGCTATTCATCTGGGAGTGCGGGAAAAGAAATATTATCCGCATCTCTGCTCGCGTACCCTAGATGAATGAGTACCGGCCCAACGTACGAGGCAACACGCACCTTCGTCACATTTTCACGGAGCCATCCGTCGATGCTCTCACCGCTTTTGCACGTCAAAGGGACTGACATCCCATTAAAGCATCTTCTCAGACCTTGAATGTCATCAGCATGAATTTTAGTGCTCAGCCGAAGGTCACGGCCATAGAAAAATTTGATACATCCATCGTCATATTTCTCGAATTCGAACGGTACCTGTTCTTTTAGCGTACAAAGTTGATTTCGACCGCCTTCAATCACAGGCCGGTAGATATTGCGTTTTGTTTTCTTACCTGGCCCTAGTCTCTGCCCCTCAGAAAACAACGCGTACTCGATAACATCTGGGCTGCAGCCAAGTTTCTCCGCAGCCGCCTTAGTCCGACGGACAAAATGTGCGTATGTCTGTCGTTGCTGGCCAGACTTATATTCAGGCCAGTCCCCATACTCGTCAAATCTATGGTAATGAAGAGCTCGCATGACCATCTGGTCATAGATGAGAGCCCTGCCTTCCTGAGTTTGCAGCCCCGCGAAATACAATATCTTAGAAAGAGTCGAGATGCCAACGTAAGGAATCAAGAGCTTTGAGATAACTACATCCAGTTTCGAATCACCAGTCGCCGTTGCCATTTCATCGCCAATTTTCTGGGCGGCTCGCAAGGTTGCGCGCACCGTGTCCTGATTGCCCGGACCGACAACGCCACGAGGATAGCCCCAGATAAGCACTAGTACCGCCGCATGTACCAAGTCGTGAGACTGCAGCATACCAATCACAGCTTGGCGGCTAAGAGAAAATCCAGACGCGCGTTGCTCCTCCGTGTAACCGAGCTTAGCTAGAGCAACATCGACCTCAAGATAACGCTCCCAATTTTTTGGATTGAAGGAAAACGACTGCCCCATAACTTGATTGTGGTCAACTACCTGAACCAACTCGGATAGAGAAATTCGCATTTTCATTTTTCCTGACACCGATTCATTCTTCTGGCGATGAGTCGTCCGTCTCGCCAAGGTATTCATCTACGCGCTGCAGCGCATCTAGCGCGCTGAATGCGATACCCACCCCTGCCTTCGACGAAATTGCGGGCTCGCGAGGATTAATACGGATAACGCGAGGCCCATTCCGCTCACTGAATCGCCTGACAGTCGGGACAGCCTGGCCTGCGCCTAATTCAAATACGGCTAGATTTTCCACAGACTTTAGCCATACGTTCAACTGTTCCTCCTGCCGGTCCACATATCTACTTATCCACCCCCAGTCGCCGAACATCAGGATGTTCGGTCGCGCGAGCCCACCGCAGTGCGGACACCTCGGCATCTCGTTCTCGAGCAGGCAACTCGATTCGTTGACGACGGGAGAAAAATCATCCGCCGGCCAGGTGTTATCGGTGCAAGCCTCGACGCACTGCAGCCGGTGGATGGTTCCATGGCATTCCATGATGCGCTCGACATCAAAACCGGCTTTCTGGAACTGGCCGTCGACATTGCTCGTGAACACGAAGGCACCGTGCTGCATCGCCGACGCCCACTTCAGAAGGATGCCGAATCCGGCATGGGGCACGGTGGCACGATAGAGCGCCAGGCGGTGCCCATAGAATCCCCAGCTCAGGCGCGGATTGCTCGCAAAGCCAGATGGGTTGGCGATGTCTTCGAACGAGAATCCATGATGGCGCAGCGCTGGATAGGCGCGCCAGAACCCCTCGGTTCCCCGGAAATCGGGTAGCCCGGAATCCACTCCCATGCCGGCGCCCGCAGTGATGAGCAGCCCATCTGCGTCGCGAATCCAGTCGGCTGCCAATCTGATTGCAATGTCGCTTTCCACCTGCTACCCCCGATTACGCTGTTTGATTTGTCGATTACGCGATTCAAGCGGAATTGCCGTAACGCTTCGATAGCGCAGCCGCCTCGCGCGCGAATTCCTCGCGTAACGCGGAGGGCCCCAGAATTTCGGCGGCTGCGCCGAGCGAGCGAAGCCACCATCGCAGCTTTACGCTGGGGACTACTGTCACGATTACGCGGCTCACTCAAGCTCCGCCTCTCCCGGCCACGGAGGTTAACGACTAGCGTTCGGTGAAAGCTTTTGCGGCGGCCCTCGCTTTTTCAAGTTGACCTTGCTTGAGCGCCTGCCACTTGTAGCACACTGAGCTTGTTACGCAGCGGAGGCGGATATGACTCAGGTGACATCTACCAAAGACAAACGCACGCTGGACTATTGTGTCGAGGACGCACTGTGTATCGCACCGGGCAGTGTCAACAAAATACGGGCGATGACTGTGCACTGCCTCACGCCAAGCAGGTATCGCTTGAATCGATGGTCCGCGTGGTTATCGTCCTCGGTTTGGCCGGTAGTCTGGCGGACCTTTTTGCGCCCCGTGCGCCGAAGTCCATCCGCGAGATGGAGGCGATGAGCGTGACGCGATAGCGTGCTTCGAAGTCTGCGAAGTAACGAGGCATAGCGGTTGCGGGAAGGACGGTGACCGTGAGTTCCGCTGCATCAAGCGCGCGTGGCGCTGCTCACATAGCCGCTGCCGACGTGGAAGTACAGCACGCGCGCAAGGGTCGACCTAGACCTACTCCCGCCGACCAACGACGCGATTACGCGCCATCAGTTCGTGACTCACCTCAGCCCCACGCCAACATTGTCGAGAAGCGCCACATCCCTCTCAACCGCTGAATGTTCCTGCTGCGGCATGACAGTGTTGCGACCAGCAGCTTTTGCCTCATAAAGCCGTTGGTCGGCCATATCCACGAGTCGGTCGGGTGCGTCGCCGGGCCGTGCGTTGCCGTCGAATACCGCAACGCCGATACTTACACTCAGTCTCCTGCATCGGCTGCCGAAGTTTGCCGGGTCCGTCATAAAAACCGCAGATCGAATCTTCTCAGCCACCTGGCGTGCGTCTGGCAGTTCGGTATTCGGGAGCAGTACACAGAACTCTTCGCCGCCATAGCGGCCAACGAAATCACCGGGCCGGCAGATGTTCTCAGCAATGCAGCGAGCGATGGTTCTCAACGCCCTGTCTCCTGTCGAGTGCCCATAATTGTCGTTAAAGCTTTTGAAGTTATCGACATCCACCATCAAGAGGGAGAGGCTCTGCTTATTCCTGCTGGCACGTCTCCACTCGGCATCGAGCGCTGAATCCAGAACACGGCGCGTGCCCACGCCCGTTAGGCTATCGGTATTGGCGAGCCGATGGAGTTGCTGTTCCATTTCGAGGCGCTTGCGCAATTGCCACGAGACCATTACCGACATCGCGATGATGAGAAAATCGAGTGCGGCCACAACCCCGCCGATGGCCCAGGCGCGCCGTTTCCATTCAGCATAGATGTCCTCTGTCGCAAGGCCTACAACAACTATTAGCGGGTATTTCCCGACATGTCTAAAACTATACAGGCGCTTGGCACCGTCCAGCGTCGCAGTGCCAACATAGCTGCCTCGGTCCGCTTGAATGAGTGGATTGAATGATGGGGGCCCTGCAATGCTTTGTCCGACTTCCCGCTGGTTATAGGGGCGTCGCATCAAGACCGTTCCATCGGGTCGCACCAATGTGATGGAGCCGTGGTCACCAAGCGTCGTCCCTTCAAAGAGGCGGTGGAAGTAGTTCAGCCGGAGTGTCCCGACAACGATGCCGGCAAACTGGCCGCGGCCGTCCGTCAGCCGTCGGCTCAATCCAATAGATGTCTCAGGCTTTGTTATACGCGGTGAGAATGGTTTGCTGATATAAAGCCCGGCGTCCGCCGATTGCTGTTGAATCGTGAAGTAATCCCGGTCACGGACATTGACCCTTCTAGGTGGTACCGAGCGAGAATCGATAACGACGTCACCCGCAGAGTTCGTGACCAGGAGAGAGCCCATGTCCTTGGCGTCGGTTAACCTGTCGAAGAGGACACGCTGACGAATCTGTGGTGGCAATTGCTCGACGGCCGGGTCGCCGACGCCGTCAATAACTGCTTCCAACGACAGTTCGTAAACCTCGATGTTGCGTTCAATATCGCGCTGCAGAATGAGAGAGATATTATCCGCGGCGTCGCGTGCGCGCGCAAAGGCATCCAGGCGCATATCGTAGAGCGCCAAGGCAACGACGGACGCCAGCGCTATAGCGGCTGCAGCCGCTCCTACGATGAAAAGAGTTGGGCGTGCCAGAAAGGCCCCAGCAAACTTCGTCAACGCCATTACGCCTCTACGGTCACATTTTCGCGTTGTGCCTCTCCCGACACAATCGAGTGGGTCTCGTCGAAAATGAGGGGCACGCCAGCGGCGATTCTAATGCCATATCCAGCAACATCTCACGGTAAGTTGCGGGGTACGCATCGCAAGCATCTTTAGCGCGACAACATTGAGCCGGAGGGTTGACAAAATAGCCCAGGCAAGCCGCTTTCGGCGAGGAACACATGAGCGGCCATATTGATGTAACGCAAAGCACTAAGGCTTTCCGTGTGCTAGTCGTGACGAAGTTCGGACATCTGCGGGGTCTCGCCCACGTGGCGGGCGCCGGCCAGCGTGCAAATAGTCCCCGAGATTCGACGACGCCTCCTGCCAGCACAGTTTTCTTATGCGGGCCACCCCCGGATTGACTACCGCTGGAGTTGGTTTCTCAGTCCCTACGCAAAATACAAACGGAATATGGCAGTAAGAAAGCCCTGCAAACGCAAGAACACTGCCTGCGTTGCACGGTGGTATCCGTGCTGCACTGGGCGAGCTTGGCAACGTCACATCAAGTCTGCGCCAGAACTAGTCGATTGCGGTGTTGCCGCAGGTATCCAAGCCTACGGAGAGCGGCATTCACTGTGTTCTCGCTCATTGGCCGAGAAGCGGCTCTAACACTTGGGAAAGGTAACGTCCATGCCCAGTTACCGAGTGAAGATCCCTTAGGACCGCTAGCGACTGCGGATGTGCCACTCAGCATGGTCCAGGTCGAATTCGGACCACTCAGCCTTTCGAAGCTCGCCCGGACGTACAAAGGTGAGAATCCCGATTAGCAATGCGCATTTCGTTTCAAAACCACCTACATAGTCCCGAATCGCGCACATCAGTGCTCGCACAGCTTTCGGATCCTTGATCGACGCGTAGTGCTGTTTCAGTGCTGGCTTGAGAGCTTCGCGAAGATCAGCGGTTGAATCGCGGTCCGTTCGCCCGGTTACCACCGCGTAGCGGAAAATCTGGCCGCACTTCTGCAAGGCACGATGTGTCGTATCGATCGCGCCTCGCTTTTCAATCCTCCGTAGCGCGGCTAATAGCTCTACGGCCGTGATCTCCGCGATTGGACGCGCTCCCAGAGACGAAAACATGTCGCGCTCCAGACAATGCATGATGAGGCTGGCATACTCCGCCTCCCATGTGCCTCTCGTCAATTCGAACCACTCTCGCACAATGACTTCGAAACTGTTCGCGGCGCGATCCTTTGCCGTCGCTTTTTCTGCTTTCCTGGCTTCGCCTGGATCGTAGCCCGCTGCAAGCTTCTTCCGCGCCTCGTCGAGCCGGTCACGGGCGTCCTTTAGCGATACGGTCGGATAGGCGCCGAGCGCAAACAGTTTTTCTTTCCCTGCAAAACGGTACTTCATACGCCAGAGGCGAGGTCCGCTTGGAGTCAGAAGAAGATAGAGACCGCCGGCATCGGACAGCTTGACCGGCTTGACGCCGCGAATAGTGGTATCGAAGAGGGGCATGGGGTTATTCCTGCCGAGAAGGACGGCATACCGCCAAAACCACCCCCGCGAAACTGAGGAAGTCAACGGGTCGCAACAGCAACCGACGGAGCAGGAAATGGTCTCAAGTGACCACCCAGCAACGGTTTGGGAGATCCGAATGGAACGTCCCAGAAGTTGACGGAATAACAAATGGTGGGCCTTCGGAGAAAACGAGTGTGCAAATCCCGTTTTACTCCAGTCGGACTTACTGCCGCTGCCCTCCCACATAGCATCTAGCCGATTACGTCGGTTTTCCCGAAACCGGCTCCGGCGAACCGGCGCTCGCCGCCACGCGGCGCCACGGAAGCCGGTCCGGTTCGTAGGCGTCGATTCGCGCGCCGACGGCCTTGCGGGCGTCCGCCACGGTTTTGCGGCCCACGCCCGGCAGGGCGTCCATCGTCTTGTCGTACGCCGCGGAAATGCCAAACGACTCGACGACGATCCGATCCCAGCAGTAGAACCCCGCGATGAACGGTGCGACGCGGTTGTAATCGCTCATCAGTTCGTGCGCCTCGGGCCGGATCGCCGTGCGCAGCAGCGGCTCGAGCGCCGAATCGGGATCGGAGTCTTCGCTGAAAATCGGATCGAGGAGGTCGCCTGCCTCCAATTTCTCCATCATCCGTCGCGCGCGCAGACCCGCGCGCGCGGCCTTCAGCTCCAGCTCGATCGCGGTTGCGGACGGCACCGGCTCGAACGCGTCGAACACGAGCACGATCCGGTTTTCGAGCGTGTGCCCGTCGATCGCGATGTCTTGCAGGTCCGACGCATACACGTCGAATTTTTTTGGCACGACGCGCGCTGGGCGGCGCAACGGATTTGGGTAGGTATGAAGCGTCGGAGGGGGCGGCTTGGTGCGCTCAGCCGGATCGGCGCCACTGTCGGGGGGCGGCTGCCGCGTGGTCGCCGCTTCGCGTTCGCCCATGCTCGAAAAACGCCCCTGCGCGCCGAGCGCCTTGCGGCCGTCGTCGGACCGGATATAGGTCCACCAGGCGTAGAGCGCGTCGAGCGGGTTCTCGATCGAAAAGTCGGCGAGGCGAAAGCCGCGATAGTCGACCATCTCGTCGAGCAAACGCTGCACGTCGCCACCAAATTGCTCTGCCGCGCGGCGGACGAAGTCCTCGTCGCAGGGCGCGCAGCCCAGCTCGTCGATGCGCCAGTCGAACTGCACGAGATCGAAAACGAGATCAACGCCGTCTTCGGCCGTCACGTCCTGCAATTGCGCTTCTTTCTCGCGCCACAACTGCTGTAGCGCCCGCCGCAGATCCACGAGCCGCGCCCAGCAGGCGGGCTGACGCACGCGTGCCTTGCGCTTCGCGATTTCGATCCAGAAAATCCGCTCCAGCGTCTCCTTCTCATAGAGCTCGGACAGCGTGTAGTCGATTTTCACCAAGTGTCAACTCCGGACTGGTTTTACCCTGTTCGTCGTGGCCTCCGGCATGCTGGCCCGATAACGTGAGCGTGTTGTTCGCAACGATAGCAGCTTCACCCAACCACGTATCGACCGAGGACCACGACTATGGACTATTTCGCGCCGCCGACCATCAAGGACGTCATTGCCGCGCTCGCCCCCCTGAAAGATATCAGCCGCCCGCCGGGGGACAACGAGGGCGATCCGCTGAACAGCCCGCACGTGTATCGCCATCTCGCGCGGGATGCGCGCGAGCGCGTCGACCACGCCGTGCAGGTGGCGAGGGAGTACACGCGCCAGCCCGGCGATTTCGGCGACGCGCCCAACCGCCGCTCGCTCACCACGCTAACCAAGAACGGCTTTCCGGCTCATCTGGGTCCCGATCAATACGATCCGTACCGTCTCGTCGGCAGCGTGCAGGCCGGCGAATGGAAACTCGACCTGAGCGACCCGGCCCTGAACGAAGACGACGAGGCATGACGCGCATTCCGCAAGCACCACCACCGATCGTCGAGCTCGGCTTCGCGGCGGGCGCCAATGCGCCGGAAGCGCCCGACAAGACCGAAATGTCGAAGTTCAAGGAAGCGTACGCGCTGGGATTCGTCGCGGGTTTCAGCACGGCCGAGTCGGTTCGGCGCATGAACCGAATGGCGGCGGCCGCGACGGCGGGCACGCTCGCGGCGCGCTACGGCCTGCCGGTCGACGACGTGCTGCGCGTCCTGGCGCTGCCCCCGGAATTCGGCGACGCGCTGCGCGCGGCCTGCGACGCGGAAAACCGTGCGCGTGCGCCGAAGTGATGTCGCTGAGTTGGGCCTTCAAATGCAAAACAGCCAGGCGATTTACGGCCTGGCTGTTTTGCATCGCGCGTCATGGCGCGGGGCAACGACGGGCAAGAAAGAATTGGGCCGGGTGGGGTTCACACTACGACAGCTCAGGTCCGTCCAACAAGGGATTGCTCGATGTGGCGCTATCCGGTTACCCCCAGATCTACCCCCAAGAAACGGCGGAACAAAACGGATCGCAAGACCAGCAGGAAAATGCTGCCCGCAACTCTCGCGCCCCGCGGACGACGTCGCCTCGCTGTCTCCATTCTGCAACGACCAAATGACACTACGCCGTTACCGGTGGTCCCGCGAGGCCGGCGCACCGACCGACATTAGCACACGCGAACTGTACCGATGAGTCGACAGCAGAACTGCCGAGCCGACCGCCTCCTCGTTTTGCATTACTGTGCTCGTCGCAGCTTTGTCGTCCCCTTTGCAACTACCCTCTTCGGGGCAATCTTCTTCGCGGTCGAATTCGCCGGCCCCGCCGCACGATTTCCTGTAGGAGCTGCGCTAACTATCGCTTTCCCAGCGGTGACCTTTTCTAGTCACGAGCTTCTTCGCTGGGACTGGCTCACGGTGGTCGCCTTCGGCACCGCTTTGCCCTTGCCTTTAATCAGAAATACAGCCCGGTCCTTGGCCTCCGCTAGCCACGCCGGGGCGCGCCCCCGTCCACTCCATGTTGCACCCGTTTCCGGATCGCGATATTTCGGAATCTGCGGCCCGCGAACATAGTTTCCGGCTTTGCTTGCCCTTTCGGCAGCACTCGCAGGATGCCGTGCGCTGGCATCAGTTAAAAATTTGTCTCGATTCTTGGCGTTAGCAATCCAAGCCGGTGCACGACCATGACCAGTCCATGTCGCGCCGCTCCTCGGATCAACGTACTTTGCTCCACCATTTAGCTTGCTGGCAGCTTTTACGCCAACCGTCTGCCGGCCGCGCTTTTTCCCGCCGACGTGTGATTCAAGGTCGGCTAACGTCAGACCATGCTTTTCCATCAGTTCGGCGATCTTGCGAATGGCGACCAATGACTGCTTCCTAACGATTGCTTCCGCTTCCGCCTGCAACCGACCAATCTTTGCCTGAATATCTTCTAGCGTAGCCATCGCCCCCCCCATCGTTGTACCAATGCCCGCACTATGCCACATAGAGCATCGGGGTGTTAGTGCGCCGGAAAAAGCATCTGATGTAATTGTCGAGCACTGAGTGCCTCAGTGGGGCTAACTCGAAATATTCTTCTATTTCTTATCTGAGTGTTCACCCACTCGATCATCAACTGATCGCCCAAACCCGCATGGTTAAAGGATTTAGCTGCGATTGAAAAAGGCCTTTACCGTCGCTCTTACCGTCAGAAAAGCAGACCCTTTGCTGGCGCGGGTTTGCGTGGCATCGGCATATCATCAATCAGCACCAATCATACATAACTCGAGACTGCACTTCAGCCCCATTCAGTTGCGGTAGCGCTCGACAACGTCCGCTACGCCGCGGCCGCCCGTTTCCGCATCGATCTCCACCTGGACTGTACTGTCCATCGTTCCCATCGCATTCGTGGTACAACCGGGATGGATATCTATGAACTTCGAGATGAAGGTGGCAATCGCATCATTTTGTTCATCCATTGCGAAGTGCCCCGCGTCGAGCAGACGGACCTCGGCATCCGGCAGATCGCGCCTGAAGGCGGTGGCTCCCACGCAAGACGGATCGTTGCGACGCCACACGAAGAGTGTTGGCGGCTCATGCTCAGGCAGCCACGTCTGCCACACCGGATACGACACGACATTCGTCCGGTAGTCATACAGCCGCGCGCCCTGAATGTCCCGCTGTCCTGGCCGCGACAGATGCGCGTATTCGTCGGTCCACGTGTGGGGGTTGTAACGCTCGGGGTGCGTGGCACCCGCGATACGGCACTGTTCGGTCACAGCCAGTTACATGAACGCATCGAGGACGTCTTGATGCGCTGAAGGATCGGCCCAACACAGCGCGATGCCGCTTCACGTCGGTCCGAGCCCTTCCTTATATTTGGTAGAGCGAACGCCCGTCAGGCCTTAGCCAGCTCCGACATAGCCAATCGCAACCGGTCGACTGCGAAATCGAGGAAGACTCTCATCTTGAGCGGCAGCAGCCCGCGCTCCTCGCGGAGTGATGTACTCGCCCAACCGCAGCTCGTTCGGTTTCCTTAAGTCTTCCATCATGCGTTTGGCCGACTCGACGCAAGCCTGGCCCGCATCGGTCAAGGTCAGCTTGCGCGTTGAACGATGCAGCAACTTCGTGCCGAGGTACTCTTCGAGTTCGGTGACCTTCCAGCTAACGGTCGGGAGCAGCAACTCAAGGCATTCGCGGCCGCAGTAAGGCCACCTTTTCGATTGTGAGCAGCACGATCGACATTGCTTCCAGTCTATCCATTCAATATTCCACCCAATGAAAGATGCGCAGATGGTTGAAAGATGTCATTGTCCGAAATGAAACATGCACGAAGCCCTTTCCACCTTGAAGCACGATCAACTGGACATCGCGGTGGAAACCCTGAAGCTGATGTAGAGAAGTCACTCATTTTGTACGGCGACGAGAGTGGTAGTAGCCGCCTGAAATTCTCTGCATTAACGCCGCAGCATGGCGAACTCATCGGCAGGCGGACCAGGCATCCGTCGTGAGGAACTAGGCGGCCAATCACAGAAAGCATTGGTGGCACCAAAACAGGCGTTGCAACGCAAGCTGCTCCGCGGGCCACAGCATCTCGTCCGCAACGACCTGAAGTTGAATCAGCCCCGGGCATCCGATGGCTGGCCAACGAATGAAGGGCTATGGCTCGTGAGCAAGACCGGCGCCGACAGCGCTAAACGCTTATCTGCTGTCGCAGGAAATTAAAGGCACCCCGAAAGCAATCCAATGGTGGCACGATTCAGCTGTATTGAACCGATCACGATCTGCGCGTCGCCCGGATCCTTTTCTGCGTTAGGCTTTGCCCGCACGCTCGTGACCCCGAAGTCATGCAGATAACCGACCTGAGCCGCTCTTTCCCCAGCGAACGTCAGGCCCGCCCGGACCCGCGTCGATCGATGCGAGCATCTTTGTCCCGATCAAAGCGTGCCCGGTTGTTCTCGATCTCGTCGAGATGCTCTCCCGCCCATGCACCCAGGGCACGAACCGGCACGGCGAGGGATTGTCCGAGCTGCGTCAGGGCATATTCGACCTGCGGGGGCACCGTCGGGTAGACCGTGCGGCTCACCATGCCGTCGCGCTCGAGTGCCTTCAGGGTACGCGTAAGCATCTGCTGCGAGATCCCGCCGATGGTCCGTTTGATCTCGTTGAAGCGGCGTGGCCGATCGATCAGTACCCTGACAATCATCACCGTCCATTTGTCGCCAACTATGGCGAGTACCTTGCCAACCTTATGGCACTCGGTGCTGACGCCCGGTGAGGCAGGCATATCCATTTGACCTGGTCCTAAAAATATGCGTTCTTGGCGAATCGCCTCTAGTTACATAGCATAGTGCTTGTCACAAATCCAGACCAGAGGCCAAATGTGAACCTGCTCCATCTCGATTCCAGTATCATGGGTGCAAACTCGGCGAGCCGCGTGCTCTCTGCCGCCATTGTCGAGCGGATCGTCGAAACACACGACGCCGTGAATGTCACCTATCGCGATCTTGCCCGCGAACCGCTCCCGCATCTCTCCTTCGACGCGTTCATGGCGCTCGACGCCGGCGACGACGTGCAGCAGTTCCTCAACACCGACGTCGTGGTGATCGGGGCGGGCTTCTACAATTTTTCGGTTCCTACTCAGCTCAAGGCCTGGATCGATCATATCGTCGTGCGCGGCAAGACCTTCGCACGCGGCGAGAATGGACCAATCGGCCTTGCCCAGGGCAAGCGCGTGATCGTCGCGCTGGCGCGCGGAAATGTTTATAGCGAGGGCTCCCCGTATCAGGCGTTCGAGCACGCCGAGACCCTGCTTCGCTCGGTGTTCACGTTCATAGGCGTCTCCGATATCGAATTCGTCGTCGCGGAAGGACTCGGGCGCAGCGAGGAGGTGCGCCGCGCCTCGATCGCAAGCGCACTTGAAGCGGCGCGCAAGGTTTCTCCGAACGCTACCACTCCGGCTACCCATGGAGCTTGAGTGGCGGGGCCCTCGCCCATTTTCGAGTGCAAGGGAATCTCCACGCGGTAGAAGACGCGCGCCGCGATTTTGATCATCGAGCCGCGTCATGATTACGCAGCCTATGCTCCGGGCTAGCGCTAGCGACATCTCCGGTGAGAGGCACATGTCCATTGCACCAGTACGACTGCATTAGTGACAGGCGTCACTGACACTGCATCACTCAGGGGCGCCTCACATCGCAGCACGTTATATCGTCAAGGTGAGTTGGACCGAAACTGTCAGGGAATGAGTAACATGGTGAAAATTACTCGCTTGAACTGCTCAAGGGGCAATGGACTCCGATCAACCTTCATGCGCATCATGGCCCCCTCCCAGGACGCCAGCAGGAAGGTCGCCGCATCGTCGGCATCCAGGTCAGAGCGTATCTCACCGGAGGTCTGACCCGCACGAATGGCCTCAGCGAATGACGCCGTGAGCGATCGGCAGACCTGTACCAGGTGTTCGCGCAGCAGTTCGCTATGCTCAGGCATCTCCAGGCTCAGGTTGCCGACCAGGCAGCCATATCGCCAGCCGGCAGCGTCCAACCATTCCATGATCGTATCGAAGTAAGCGCGTAACCGCGCTACTGGCGGGAGGCGCTGATCGCGAAGTGTCTCATCCATGATCGCCTGCGTGCGCTCATGGTAGCGATCAAGCACAGCTATTCCAAAGGCCTCCTTGGATCGAAAGTGGTTGGTGAAGCAGCCCTGCGGCACACCAGCCTCGGCCGTGATCTCGCGCACACCTGCGCTGGCGAACCCACGCTCATGAAGTGTCCTGACGCCGGAGTCGACGATTTTTTCCCGCAGTGATGGTCGCGCCATTTGAGTCTGTGCTGTAGAACAACAATAAATACGGTTGTACGTATTCTATTGTAGACTGATTTTCGTGTCATCCATTGCCGGACCAACTTTAATCAGGAGAAAAACGATGAGCTACACCGAGTACACGCCGGCCGCCTTCGAGGCAGCCAGTCTGGCGCTTGGAAACCAGGAGCCTGTCTATATGATCAACCTGGTTCGGTATCGCGCCGAAGCAGACTATGGTGGAAAGGCTGAGCTTCCCGCCTGCACGGGCAGAGAAGCCTATTTTCAGCGTTACGCGCCGGCTTTCAACCAAGTCGCTGCCGGCGAGGACTACTCGGTCTTCTGGGTGGGGAGCGTGCGTGGCGTGCTGGTAGGTACTCACAACGAAGCGTGGGACGACATCGTGATCGTCCGTTATTCGAGCTTTGCGGCGTTGCGCCGGATTCTCGAGAATCCAGCCTACGAGAAAAATGCAGTGCCGCATCGACGTGCCGCGCTCGCAGACTGGAAATTCATTGTCACCACACACCCTGAGCTGCCGAAATGAATATCACCATGAGACCGTCTCAAAAAAGGCTCCATGGGGCTGTTACCGCGGCAAGCCGCCTGACGAACGGCGTAACGTACGTCAGCGCAAGCGATTCCGCTGCTCAACGACATGAAGCGGTGATTCGAAGCGACGCTCACCACACTCCCTGCGAGAACGGGCAGATGGTCCCCGGCATCCGCAAAGTCACGACCAAACGCCGTGGCACCTGCAGCGACGAAAGACAGATCATTGCGTCTCTAAACAACCAGCGTCTGCGGTTTATGCCTGCACAGCCATGCCTGCCGGGCCGGATAGGATGCACGCGGGTTCGATGGTCATACGACAGCGCCCCCCCTGAATGTCCTGCTGGCCCGGTCGTCAGAGATGGGCGTATGCGCACCCGATTGATCGATCTGGCTCACTGGCTTGTCCCCTTAGGCTCCGGCGGAATCGGGCACCGGCAAGCCGGCTTCGACGCCGGCATGCCGGCACCAATATTCCCACGCACGGTCGAAACCTTCGCCGGGCTTGGCATCGGCGAGGCGCGCGCAGATGATCTCGATCTCACCCTCGGTCAGAACTTTGACCGGCGGGAAGCGGCTGGCCTGCATCTGCAGTCCGGCATTCACCTCAAGGTAAACGGCCGTATAGACCGCCTCACGAACTGAGCGGCCGATGACCGTGCAGCCGTGGCCGCGCATCAGCGCGCAATTGTTCTGGCCAGGGCTTTTCGCGGGATTCCTGCCCATTTCGACGGTGGCGATCTGCATATTGGTGTCGCCAAAAACCGTATGTGCGTCCCATACCGGTATCCGACTGCCGATCGTCGCGCAACTATGCACGACGGGACGGAGCCTTTCGTTGGTAACGCTGTAGGGAATGACGCTGCGGCTATGGCTGTGCACGACGGACTTTACGTCCGGCAGGGCCTCATAAACGGCCCCGTGGATGTATCTTTCAAGATAGGGCTTGCGCGTGTCTCCACTCAGGACCTCGCCGTCGAACGCCACTTCCATGATGTCGTTCGCGGTGACCAATTCAGGCGGCAGCGCGTGGGCTATGAGGAAACGCCTGGGATCGTCTGGATGGCGGGCGCTGACATGGCCCTATTCACGCCGGCAAACCAGATAGGGACGTTACCGGAGCTGAGGTATCTGGACGCCGTCGCACGAATGGCGATAACACCGGGCTCGTTGATTCCGGCGCCCACGGCGCACATGATATCGACGATGTGCCTGAGCGCAGCTTCCCTGCTGGCTTCGGCGGGACGCCGATGGCGGGCTTCAATGACATACGACGCGATGCGACGGATCGTGCTTTGCTGCAAAGCGAGTTCTTCGACTGATTCTGGTTGATGGTTCATAAGCTCGAAATCACACGGATGGGCCTGCTGCAAATCGTGCCGGTACAATTGCCGTGCCAACTCGGTCCCTACGGCATCGTCACGCGCGTCGCGCCGACCACCGAGCGCCTCGACGTCGCTGTTCATCGACGTGGTGGGGGCGGTGGTCGCGGAAGGTACGCAGTAGCGAATGGACACCACACCACGAAAACGCGTTCTCCGGTAATCCGCTTCCTGCCGCGTGTTGCACTTGAGCGTGATCCAGCGATCGGATCGGCGAGATCGATACGGCGCTTCGACCTGCTTGCCTATGATCCCCTCAAGACCGCGCTCGCATGCGGATGCCGGCAAGGCGTCGGGCGCCGCGTGTCACGCATGCTGCTGCGACAGCCGATGATAAGCGCGCCCGTGATATACGAGGCCCGAGCACGTCGAACCAAGATGCACCGCCTGCACGGCGCAGAAGAAAACCGTATGCGTGCCGATGTCGATGCTGCGCTCCACCGTGCAGTCGAGACTCGCAGCCGCGGTTGCCAGCACCGGCGCACCTGTGACGAGACGGAGCCACTCGCCGTACGTGAAGCGCTCGCTCATCTGCACATCGCCCTTGCCCGCGAAGATCGGCGCAAGTACCTCATGCTCGTGGGACAGAACGTTGATACAGATGATGCCCGCCGTGCTGAAGTGGCAATACTGGCGGCTGGACCGGCCTATGCAAACAAGCACCGTAGCCGGGTCGTCGGTCACGGAGCACACGGCGGACACCGTCATGCCAACATCACCGGAAGGTGTCGTAGTGGTGATGATATTTACCGCGGCTCCGATACGGGCCATGGCCTCGCGGAAGGTCGTGCGGTCTGGGGAAAGTGCTATCACGGCGATACCTCTCTCGGTTGACGGAACAGCGGTGCGGCTTCATGGCGGTGCGCCACAGGTACTTCCACGAGGCAGCGTGGTGAAGTACCCGTGGCATTGCACCGGTCATGGCCCGCGCCGCACCGTCAATGGACTCTCGCTGCCAGTTGCGCTGCCAACGCTTCCTATTGCGGGCGAACAGAAGCCGCGGGCCCCGAACCGGCAAGCTGCTCTTTGATCAACTGTTCTTCGGCATCGTCGTAAAGGCCGGCAATGATGCCCTCGTAACGCGCAATCAGCGGCTTGCGGCGTTTCTTGCGCGTTGCGGTCATCACGCCGTTTTCCGGTGTGAGCTCCTCGGGGAATAGCCTGAACGCCTTGATCTGCTCTGCCCGCGCCAACCTCGCGTTGGCCTTTTCCACTTCTTCGCGAATCAGGTCGATCACGATCGGCGAGGTGGCCAGATCAGCGTAGCGCGTGATCGAAGGGTCGCGCGTCCTGGCCCAGTCCATGGTGAGCGTGCCGTCGACTTCGATCAACGCCGTCAGATACTTGCGCCCTTCGCCAATCACCAACGCCTCCGTGATGTACGGGCTTTGGCGAAGTTCGTTTTCGATCTGCACCGGGCTGATCGTTTTGCCGGCGGCGGTGTTGATAAGCTCTTTCTTTCGATCGATCAGCTTGTACGAACCATCCGTACCGACGTCGACGATATCGCCGGTATACAGCCAGCCGTCCCGCAACGCGGCGTTCGTTTCGGCTTCCTTGTTCCAGTAGCCGATGAACAGTCCCGGCCCGCGGACGATCATTTCGCCGTCCGGCAACACGCGTGTTTCCCATGCGGGGTCGTCAATCGGCACGCCGGAGTTGCCGGGCCTCGACCAGTCAGTGACCTGCGCGAGGTTTCCGCCGACCATCTCCGTTTGCCCGTAATTCTCTTTCAGGTTGACGCCCCACAACTGGAACAGTGTGACGACCTCAGGCGGCACCGGAGCGGACGCCGTATACGGATAACGCAAATCGTCGAAGCCGATTGTGGCCAGCAACGGCTTGAAAACAAGCTCGCGGCAGGTGGCGTAGAGCTTTTCCTTGAACGGGTCGCTCGTGCCTGCGTCCAGTCGATCGGCCAGTACTTCTCGAGCGATGCCAAGTGCGAGCTTGTAGTTTCTCTGCTCGACTTCACTGCTGCCGTTCACGTGGTTGATGATCTGGGTCGCGAACTTCTGATAGAAGCGCGGCGGCGCCATATAGGACGTCGGCCTAACTTCCTGAATGCACTTCGCGAAATCGGCCGACACGTCGACGAAGTAAGGTACCGTCTTCGCGATCAACGGCAGCGTCGTCCCCTGAAGGCGCGCGACCGTGTGCGACAGCGGCAGATGGACCACCATGCGCTGCGGTTCGGACAGTATCGCCGGACAGAAGGTGGGCCACGTGAACGCACCCGCCAGCATCGACAGATGCGTGAGCATCGCACCTTTGGGCGCCCCCGTGGTTCCCGACGTGTAACCGAGGCTCACCAGGTCCGTCGACTTCGCAAGCCGCGACTGCTCACGCAGATAGGCGACTTCGTCGCCGGCAAAATCCGACGCGAACTCGGCAAGCGAAACGACATTCGTGCCGGTTTCACCGAGCGTGCGCTTCCAGCTCGGATCGAGCACCACGATTTTGACGAGCCTGCGGGACGTATCGGCCGCTTCCACGATCCGAAGCTGTTCGGCACTTCCGGCAAAAGCGAGTCTCGCTCCTGAATCCTCCAGGTAGTAGCGGACCTCTTCGACCGATGCGGTGAAATAGATGCCCACCGTCACCGCTCCCGAGCAGATCGTCGCCATATCGGCGATGACCCACTCGCACGATACGTCGCCCATGATCGCAACCCGTTCGCCGCGTGCCACACCGGCCTCCCGGAGTGCTGCAGACACCGAACAGACTGCGTTCGCATAGCCTTTCCAGGTGGTGGGTATCCACTCGCCGGCACGCTTCTGGAAGAACGCGTTTGTGTCGGCGTCGTTCTTCACCCGCTCGATCAGCAACGCTGGAATAGTAGTGGTGGCGAATTGACTGCCGGAAGTCCACGGTGCCGCCCTCATTTTCAGTGGTCTCCAAAGCGCTTGCGCCGTTCGGCGAACGAAGCCACCGCTTCGCGGCGCTCGGGCAAATTGAAAGTCAGCGTTTCCAGCGCGAGCGACGTATCGAGCAGCAGGTGGGCATTCTGCTTGACGAGCTTGTTGACGCAGTATTTCGTCCAGACGATCGCGTCGCGCGGGCCGCTCGCGAGCAGTTCCGCGTAATCGATCGTCGCGTCCAGCAGTTTGTCGCTTTCGACGATCTTGTTGATCATCCCCATCGCCAGCGCTTCTTCCGCGCTGACGAAGTCGCCCGTCATCAGATAGTGCCGAGCGCGGACCGGCCCGAGAAGAAGCGGCCAGATCACCGCACCGCCGTCGCCCGCGACGACACCGGCATTGACGTGCGTATCGGCGAACCGTGCGGTCGGGCTCGCATAAATCATGTCGCAGAACAGCGCGAGCGTGGCGCCGAGACCCACGGCCACGCCATTGACCGCCGCCACGATCGGCACCTCGACCTCGAGCATGTTTCTCACGAGGTGACGGCCACCACGCGTCGCCGACGGGATATTGCCGTTGTCGATCGACTTCTGGTCGCCGCCCGAGCAGAAACCGCGGCCGGCGCCGGTCAAAACGATCGCCTTGACCGATTTGTCGTGATCCAGATCGACGAATACCTGTTCCAGCTCGTCGTGCATGTCCCAATTGATGGCGTTCAGGATTTCCGGGCGATTCATCGTGACAATCGCGACGCCGGACGACCGCTGTTCGACATTCAGATACTG
Source organism: Paraburkholderia silvatlantica (assembly GCF_003096715.1). Taxonomy (GTDB): domain Bacteria; phylum Pseudomonadota; class Gammaproteobacteria; order Burkholderiales; family Burkholderiaceae; genus Paraburkholderia; species Paraburkholderia silvatlantica. Next base: position 20,222 of record NZ_QEOL01000015.1, on the reverse strand, counting down.
ATAGCGCGAAGACGTATTCATACGTAGGTTCATCCTTGACTTTGCTGCGGGTTGGCGGCCTGCGGGCGCATGGCGCGAATCTTCTCGAGCAACTCGTCGGTCGGGCGGACGATATTGTTGCGATCGTTGAAATGCGGAATCACGTAACGGCCCACCATCTCGATCGCCGACATGATCTGCTCGTGCGGTACCGAGTCGATATGCAGCAGCACCTCGTCGATTCCGAGCTTCTCGTATTGCTCCAGCTGACGAATGACGGTATCGGGGCTTCCGCACACCGTAGTGGCGGATTCGTTCAGCAGGTAGTCCCAATCTTCGGCGGCCCGTTGCATCGCGGGCACGCTTTCGGCCATGTATGCGTAGTTGTCCGCGAGTTTGGCGAGCCGCGGATACGCATCGGTCGAGATGCGTGCATAGTTCATGATCGCGCCGGCGTAAATGTCCTTCGCTTCCTGGTCGGTCTTGCCGATACCGATGAAGATCGGCATGCCGGCGCGCGGCTTGTGCAACGGCCCGGTCGCGTCGCGCTTCCAGCTCTTCCAGTAGGTATCGAGCAGCCCCTTCTGTTTTTCCCATCCCTGATAAATCGCATGACTCATCACCGCAAGGCCTTCCGAGCCGGCCCACGCGTGGCTGTTCGCGCTGGTCGCGGCAACGCCGAGCACGGGATACGGTTTTTGCATCGGCTTCGGCACGAGCGACCGGGGCGGCACCTGGTAATACTTTCCTTCGAAGGTAAACACGTCTTCACGCATCGCTTTGCGCAGCAGCGCCATGCCCTCTTCCATCTGCGACAGGGTTTCCTCCGGCGATACGTTGAACGCACGCATGGCGATCGTGGTGTTGGCGCGACCGCAATACATCTCCATCCGCCCGTTGGAGAGGATGTCGGTTGCCGCCAGCCGTTCCGCGGTACGCAGTGCGTGATTGATAGCCTTGGGCATCAACGCCACGGCGGGACGAAGCTTGATTCGCGACGTGACGGCCGCGAGATAACCAAAGACCACTTCAGGCGCCGAGCTCGACACGCCGCCAAGCGCAAAGTGTTGCTCCGACAACGCAACGAAGTCGAAACCCATTTGCTCCGCGAAAAGCGCTTCGCGAACCAGTTCACGAAGCCTGTTCGAATAGCTATGCCCGACCTGCGTCTCCTGCTCGGACCAAAAACCGATTTTCAATGGCATTTTCTTTTCCTTGATAGTCGTAGTTTGCAAATTCACGGCGCGCGCGAACTGTTGCCCAGGTTCGGCCAGTTTCTCGCCGTAAAACCATGAACATCATCCTTGCGCTAGACTTCTAAACATCTCAGCGGAGGTAGATAGGGATACTTATCGATTCGTCTGTCGCTTCGGCTTTGAATCCTAGTTGTTTCCGTGAATAAATATTGCCGCAGATCTCGCAGCATTTTTTATTCTTTTCATGCCGCCACCTCGTCGATACCGGCAGATCATGCTGCTGGCGCACCGACCCTTCTACGTCGACGACTCGGCCGAAAATGCCGACGCGAGAAGTCTGGCCGTGGCATGCAGGCACGTCTCGCCGATCTCGCGTGACGATCCTCGCGCATCGCCAAGCACGCCGTTTCGCGAGATCGACGCCACGCCCTCCTTCCACATCCGGTTCAATTGCTCGGTCGTCATGGCGCCCACATGGCCTGCCACGAGTTGATCGTGTCGAACGCTGTCGGGGCGAAGATGGATCATGAGCGAGGTTTCGGCGATGTCGGCGTGTCCGCCCACGGAATCCGGATCGCCACCGGCTGCCTCGACCGCCAGTCGCCATTCGCGCAGCCACGCCTGATGATCCGTATAGGCAAGCACCTGGACGTCCGGCCCGACAGCCTCTCGCAAGCTCGGCAACATCGCATGAAGGGCATTGAAGTTGCCGACATGAGCGGAAAAAAGGTAGATGCGCTTGAATCCGTGTGTCGCGAGGCTCACACAGTAATCGTGGCAGAGCGCGGCATACGTGTGCTCCTGCAACGAGATCGTGCCCGGGAAGGCCATGTGGTGCTTCGAGCATCCCACTTGGATCGTCGGTGCGATCAGGGTTCGCCCCAGCAACGTGGCGATTTCGACGGCCAGCGCGTCAGCATGATCGGCATCCATGCTCAGCGGCAGATGGGGGCCGTGCTGCTCGATCGCGCCGCAGGGAATGATCACGCGATCAAACTGCGTGGCCAATACGGCCGCCACGTCCTCATACGTCATCCGCGCGAGATGCAGTGTTTCCGGTGGTTGGAGATTGCTCACGATCAGCCCTTCTTGTTGCGGGTCAGAAATCGGCATCTTGCGTCCGCGGTCTTCGCGTTGCCGAGATATCCACGCAGGTCATCGAGCGTCATCTGCAGCAGCGCTGCATCGTTCATCCGTGAGCTCTCGCGCAGCGTTCTCTTGATGGCGGCGAAGAGTTGCCGCTCCTTGCTGCAAAGCGCGCGGCATTCCGCAAGCGCGTCTCGCAGCACTTCGTCACGCGTGGATATCGCGTCCACCGCGCCCATAGCGAGCGCATCGCCGGCAGTGATCAGTTCGCCTGAAAACAGCAGCGAACGCGCGGCACGTTGACCGAGCAGCGTCGCTGCGTGGCGCATGCCTTTTGCCGCGGGCAACAAGCCGTGATTGATCTCGGGAAATCCCAGCCGGGAATCAGCGGACGCGACGACGTAATCGGCATGCAGCACCATTTCGAATCCCGCACCCACCGCGTAGCCGTTGACCGCGCACACGAGCGGGCTCGGATACTGCTCGAGTTGCTCCAGGAACGCGTGGAACGCTTCCATGCGCGACAGCGCGAGTTCATGGTCCGCCACTTCATTGATATCGCCGCCGGCACAAAAGAACTTCTCTCCCGCCCCGGTGAGCACGATGCACGGTGGCACGCTTTGTTGCGCGAAGTCGCTGAAGATCGAAATCAATGCAGTGATGAGCGGTTCGCTCAGCGCGTTCGCCGGCGGCCGGTCTATCGTCAGCTGCACGAGGTCCGCATCGATGTGTGTGCAAATCAGTTCGTCGGTTTTCATACCTGATGCCTCGTCATTTTTGATTGGGTCAGTGTAGATGCAGCGGGGCCAAATTTAATTTTGATTTGCCGGCGCCATCGTTGATTCGGCGGATTAAAATCGCGTCACTCAGATGGCCCACCGAATGTTGCGCTGAGGGCGGCGACTCATGAACTCACCGAGGCCGCGCACGCGCAGAAAGCGAGTGAACCGTGGAACCCGAAACGCCTGAAATCCGTATGTCCGCTTCGCCAGCCATGACAGACGACGTGAAGATCAACTATCAGCCGTTCGATCCGGATTCCGTCGATTTGCCGGTCATTTCCGTCCTGCTGGAGACGAGTGGAAAAGAGGATGAGCTGCCGATGCACGTTCATCGCAAGGGGCAAATGGTCGTCGCGTTGAGCGGGTCGGTCATGTGCCGATCGCCGAGCGGATGGTGGATCGTCCCGCCCAACGGCGCGGTGTGGATTCCGGGCGGCGTTCCTCACAGCAATCATGCTTCCGACTTCGCGAAGCTATACGTCATCTTCATTGCACCGGACGAAGCCGGCCTGCCGACCGACTGCCGCAGCTTCACGATCACGCCGCTCATCCGCGAGCTGATCCGTTCTCTGGCCAGATTTCCACCCGACTATCCGAAGGACGGCCCGGTGGGTCGGCTCGCAAGAGTGTTGCTGGATCAGCTCGCGCAACTGGCGCCCGACGACGTCTTTCTCCCGATCTCCGACAATCCGCGGCTCCAACAGATCGCTTCGGCGTTGCTCGACAATCCCGCCGACCGCAGCACGATCGCGGAATGGGGGCGCCGATATGCGATGAGCGAGCGTACGCTCGCGCGGTTGGTGCGCAGCGAAACCGGCATGACGTTCGGGCGCTGGCGCGAGCGTCTGCATATCATCATTGCGCTTCAGCGATTGTCGGCGGGAGCGTCGGTTCACGCCGTCGCGCTCGAACTCGGCTATGAAGGTCCCAATTCGTTCATCACCATGTTCAAGAAGACAATGGGACAAAGTCCCGGCAAATTTCGAGTGGACAACAAGGACGCTTCCTCGCGTTGATCGAAACGCGGCGGCTGGCGCTACACCGCCGCGTCTTTCACAGCTCGCGCGCTCGCTCCCGCAAGATGAATTTCTGGATCTTGCCGGTCGATGTCTTCGGCAGTGGCGTGAAGACGATGGTCTTGGGCACCTTGAAATGTACCAGCCGCTCGCGGCAAAACGCGATGATGTCCACTTCGGTCACGACCGAATCGTCCTTGAGCGTGATGAACGCGCAAGGTGTCTCGCCCCACTTGTCGTCCGGACGCGCGACGATTGCCGCCTCCAGAACAGCGGGATGGGAATACAGCATGTCCTCGATCTCGATCGACGAAATGTTTTCGCCTCCCGAGATGATGATGTCCTTCGAGCGATCCTTGATTTCCAGGTAGCCATCGGAATGCCAAACCCCGAGATCGCCCGTATGAAACCACCCGCCGGCAAATGCGTCGACCGTGGCGCCCGGATTCTTCAGGTAGCCCTTCATCACGTTGTTACCGCGCAGAAAGACCTCGCCGAGCGTCTGCCCATCCTGTGGAACGGGCTCCAGCGTATCCGGGTGTACCACCATCATCGCGTCGAGAACCGGGCCGCGTACACCCTGGCGAGCCTTGAGTCGCGCTTTCGCATCGAGATCGAGCGCATTCCACGACTCGCGCCACACGCATTGCACGGCCAGCCCGTAAGATTCGGTCAGCCCATAGGCATGCGTCACGTCCCAGCCGATGCGTTCCATGCCGGCGATCACCGCAGCAGGCGGCGGCGCACCGCCGGTCATGACCTTGACGCCGTGACGAATGCCCGCTTTCAGCTCCGGCGCGGCGTTGTTGATCATGTTCAACACCACGGACGCGCCACAGAAATGCGTAACCGCCTCGGTGCGGATGGCATCGAGTATCCGCTCGGCCCGCGTATGGCGCAGAAAGACACTGGTGCCGGCCACCAACGCCATGGTCCAGGGAAAGCACCAGCCATTGCAATGAAACATCGGCAAGGTCCACAAATATGTCGTGTGCTCGTCCAGATGCCACGATAGTGCATTCGACACGGCGTTCAGATATGCGCCGTGATGGTGATACACCACGCCTTTTGGATTGCCCGTCGTGCCCGACGTGTAGTTCAGCGCAATGGCTTGCCATTCGTCTTCAGGCATCGCGACAGAGAATTCCGTGTGCTCGGCCTCCTGCAGCAACGCTTCGTAGTCTTTTTCGCCGAGCAGATCGCCCTCTCCAAACTGCGGATCGTCAATGTCGATCACCTGAATGACGCGGCCAAGACGCGCCAGCGCTTTCTTCACTGTCGGCGAGAATTCGCGGTCGGTGATCAGCAGCTTCGCGTTGCCGTGGTCGAGAATGAACGCGATCGTATCGGCATCGAGCCGCGTGTTGATGGTGTTCAGTACCGCGCCGCAAAGCGGTACACCGAAGTGCGCCTCGAACAGTTCCGGCGTATTGGCCGCGATCATCGCCACCGTATCGCCGTTGCCGATGCCGCGCCCAAGCAGCGCACCGGCGAGTAGCCGGCAACGTCGATACGTTTCGGCCCAATCGCGGCGAATCGCGCCATGCACGATGGCCGTGCGCTCCGGCCAGACAGATGCGGCGCGTTCGAGAAACGTCAGCGGCGACAAAGCGACGAAGTTCGCAGGGTCGCGCTCGAGTCCGATCGTACAGGGGATTGTCTGCCGTTGTTTTCATGCGGGCCGCCCCATGGCTATGGCGCTCGCGCGCTCGCCGAAGATGCCCAGGTTTTCTGCGTGTCTCATCTCTCCTCCAGTTGCTTTTATGGTCACGAAACGCTCTGAAACGAGCGGCACGACTTCATTCGGAACGAGGCCACCGTGACTCGAACGAGAGCACCCGATCTCTTCATCGGCACGGGGCGCGGCTGAAAGGCGTCAAACTTACTGATAGTCGTGGATACGCTCTATTTTTCTCTGCTCTACCACGTTCAAACCGTAGCCCTCCAGGCCCACGATCGCTCGTTCGTGATTGGAGAGCAGGATCATGTTCTTCACGCCGAGTTCGGTGAGGATTTGCGCGCCGATTCCGTAGTCACGCAGTTCCGGCTCGGCAGGCTTGGGATGCATCATCGAACGCACACGTTCCGACACGGCCGTGGCACGCGACTCGCGGATCACCACGATCACGCCGCGGTTCTCGTCCGCCAGCAATCGCGCGGCGCCGCGTAGAGAAGCGAGGTGGTGACCGCCCATGACGTCGTTCATGGTGTCCATCGCATGCATGCGCACGAGCACGGGGTCAGCGCCTCGAAGATCGCCCATGACGAACGCAATATGCTCGACCTGATCGATCCGGTTCCGGTAGACGACGATCCGCCAATGTCTTCCATTCGGCTCGGTAAAGCTGCCGTGTTCGACGGCCTCCACGAGCCTTTCCGTTCGTCGGCGATACGCGATGAGATCGGCGATCGTGCCCAGCTTCAGCTTGTGTCGCCGTGAAAAGGCGATGAGGTCCGGCAGCCTCGCCATGGTGCCGTCGTCGTGCATGATTTCGCAGATCGCACCGGCCGGCGCGAGCCCGGCCAGACGGGCGATATCTACCGCGGCCTCCGTGTGCCCTGCGCGCACGAGCGTGCCGCCGTCGCGCGCCATGAGCGGAAACACATGCCCGGGGGACACGAGCTCGTCGCGCCCCGTTTCCGGATTGATCGCAAGCGAAATCGTGCGGGAACGGTCGGCCGCCGAGATGCCCGTGCTCACACCGTCACGCGCCTCGATCGACACCGTGAAGGCCGTCTCGTGCCGCGAGCCGTTGATCCGGCTCATCAGATGCAGGCCCAGCGATTCGCAGCGCGCGCGTGTCATCGCGAGGCAGATCAAGCCACGCGCATGCGTCGCCATGAAGTTGACGGCATCGGGCGTGGCGAATTGCGCAGGAATGATAAGGTCGCCTTCGTTCTCGCGATCCTCGTCGTCGACCAGAATGAACATGCGGCCGGCGCGTGCTTCTTCGATAATGTCCGACGCCGTCGCGATGTCGGCGCGCGAATCCACCGGCTGGCGGATCGATGTTGCGTTACTCATGAAACCACCTCGAGCGATGTGATCACGACGCCTGCGCCATGCCGTGAATCTGGATAGGCCGTGTCTTGTCGATAGGCAACGTCGTCTTGTTGGCAAGCCGTTTGAGCACGACGTTCGAGCGAACGCTGGCCACGCCGGGAAGCGACGTCAGCTTGTGCGTGATGATGTGTTCCAGTTCGACGAGATCCCTCGCCACCACCCGCAGCAGATAGTCGGTTTGTCCGGTCATCATGAAACAGTCCATGACTTCGGTGATGCCTCTCACCGTATCGGCGAAATTCTCCCGCGCCTGCATGCCCTGCCGCTCCAGACTGATCTCGACGATGGCCATCACGCCCAGGCCGAGCAGGGACGCATTGAGCACCGCGACGCGCCGGCTGATTACACCGAGACGCTCGAGATTCCTGACTCTGACGAGACAGGGAGACGGCGACAGGTTGACTCGAGCCGCCAGTTCGAGATTCGTCAAACTTGAGTCCTCCTGAAGTTCACTCAGGATGCTAAGGTCTATTCTGTCCAGCGCAACGTTCATGGCCTGGGTCTCCTCATTGCCTAAGGCTCCGGTGCCCTGAGGTTCGAACGCTCGTTGTCGAGCGGAACATCGATTTCCGCTCCAGCGCGCATTCGAACAACATCACCTGATGAACGAGTTTATGCCAGCCGACTCCGTGGAAAATTCCGATAAAAAGTCGAGTTATCACCAAAAACAGCCATTCTCACGCCCGCTCGGGAAAACCCGCAATTCGTCATACTTACGACACGTAAGCCGAGATGACGATCAGGCCTTTCTGGGCGGCGGCAGGTCCGTACAGACGCCTTCGTACAGCTCGGCGGCCATGCCGATCGATTCGCCGAGCGTCGGGTGCGGATGGATCGTCTTGCCGATGTCTTCCGCGTCCGCGCCCATCTCGACGGCGAGGCACACTTCGCTGATCAGGTCGCCCGCGTTCAGGCCGACGATGGCGCCGCCGATCACGCGATGGGTTTCCTCGTCGAAGATCAGCTTCGTGAAGCCTTCGTCACGGCCGTTCGCGATCGCGCGGCCCGATGCGGCCCACGGGAACACGGCCTTGCCGTACTTGATGCCTTCGGCCTTGCACTGGTCTTCCGTCTTGCCGGCCCACGCCACTTCCGGATCGGTGTAGGCCACCGACGGGATCTGCAGCGCGTCGAAGTATGCCTTCTCGCCGTGTGCGGCTTCCGCTGCGACGTGGCCTTCATGCACTGCCTTGTGCGCGAGCATCGGCTGACCGACGACGTCGCCGATCGCGAAGATGTGCGGGACGTTCGTGCGCATCTGCTTGTCGACGTCGATGAAGCCGCGGTCGGTGACCGCGACGCCTGCCTTGTCGGCGCCGATCTTCTTGCCGTTCGGGCTGCGGCCCACCGCGACCAGCACGAGGTCGTAGCGCTGCGCTTCCGCCGGCGCCTTCTCGCCCTCGAACTTCACGTAGATGCCGTCTTCCTTCGCTTCCGCGCCAACCGTCTTGGTCTTCAGCATCACGTTGCCGAAGCGCTTCGCGTTGTATTTTTCCCAGACCTTCACGAGATCGCGGTCCGCACCCATCATCAGGCCGTCCATCATTTCCACGACATCGATCTCGGCGCCGAGCGTCGCGTACACCGTCGCCATTTCGAGGCCGATGATGCCGCCGCCGATCACGAGCATGCGCTTCGGCAGATGGCGCAGTTCGAGCGCGCCCGTCGAGTCGACGACGCGCGGGTCTTCAGGCATGAACGGCAGTTTCACGGCCTGCGAGCCTGCGGCGATGATCGCCTGCTTGAACCTGACGACCTTCTTGCCGTTTTCGCCCTGCACTTCCATGTGATACGGATCGACGAATGCGCCGACGCCCGTGACGACTTCGACCTTGCGCGCTTTCGCCATGCCGGCGAGGCCCGTCGTCAGTTTCTTGACGACGCCGCTCTTGAAGTCGCGCAGCTTGTCGAGGTCGACTTCCGGCTTGCCGAACGAGATGCCGTGCGCCGCGAGCGCCGCGGCTTCTTCGACGACGAGCGACGTATGCAGCAGCGCTTTCGACGGGATGCAGCCGACGTTCAGGCAGACGCCGCCGAGCGTCGAGTAGCGTTCGATGAGGACGGTCTTCATGCCGAGGTCGGCGGCGCGAAACGCGGCCGAGTAGCCGCCGGGGCCGGCGCCGAGCACGAGCATGTCGTATTCGATATCGGCGTTACCGGAGAAGCTGCCGCCTTGGGGCGTGGCTGATGCATTTTCCGGTGGCAGGACCGGAGCGACCGCCAACGAACTCGTGGCAGGCAGTTCGCGAACGTCTTCAAGAAGCGCGATCGACGTGCCTTCGGACACGATATCGCCAACCTGGACGCTCAATGCCTTGACGATGCCGGAGATTGGGCTTGGTACATCCATGGTCGCCTTGTCGGATTCGAGCGTAATCAGGGATTGCTCTTTCTCGACGCGATCACCGATTTTCACGGCGATTTCGATGACGGGGACTTCTTTGTAATCGCCGATATCCGGCACTTTGATTTCGATGAGACTCATGTACGTCCCCTTGTTGTTTGGCTACTGAGAGAGGGATGGGAAACTCGCGTATGAACCTGGACTGCGGCCTGACAAGAGAACGCGAACTTGGGCAGCCCCCCCTTTGCCGTCCGCCCAAGGACGCGCCATTCTTTGGGTTACTTTTCTTTGGAAGACAAAGAAAAGTGACCGCCGCCCCGCGCAGGGGCGACGCTAATAGACCGTAATCGCAACAGGTTCAACGAAAGGGGATGCGGACCGACAAAAAACCACGCCCCTGCGAGCCCCTCTGCCCATCAAAGAACGATGCGACGAAAATCGCCAAGCACCGCGCCGAGATACGCATTGAACCGCGCGGCTTCCGCGCCATCCACGGCGCGGTGATCGAATGACAGTGAGAGCGGGAGGATGAGTCGCGGCACGAACTGCTTGCCGTCCCACACTGGTTTCATCGCGCTGCGCGACACGCCGAGGATCGCCACTTCTGGCGCATTGATGAGCGGCGTGAAATGCGTGCCGCCAACACCGCCGAGCGACGAGATCGAGAAGCAGCCACCCTGCATCTGATCGGGCTTGAGCTTACCGTCGCGTGCGGCTTTCGACAGCTCTGCGATTTCCTTAGCGATATCGACGAGACCCTTCTTGTCCGCATCGCGAATGACGGGCACGACGAGCCCGTTCGGCGTATCGGCGGCGAAACCAATGTGGTAGTACTGCTTGAACACGAGGTTGTCACCGTCGAGGCTCGCATTGAACGTCGGGAATTTCTTCAGCGCAGCGACGACCGCCTTGATCAAGAACGCGAGCATCGTGAACTTCAGACCCGCCTTCTCGTGTTCCTTGTTCAGCTGCACGCGCAGCGCTTCGAGCTCGGTGATGTCTGCTTCGTCGTTGTTCGTGACGTGCGGGATCATCACCCAGTTGCGATGCAGGTTCGCGCCCGATATCTTCTTGATGCGCGACAGCGGCTGCGAGTCGACGGGACCAAACTTCGCGAAATCGACCTTCGGCCACGGCAATAGACCCAACTCTGCTCCGTTCGCCGCGACAGGCGGCGTTGAGACTGTTGGCGTGCCGGACGATGTCGCCATCGCGTTCCTGACGAACGCAGTAACGTCTTCCGATGTAACGCGCTGCTTCGGACCGGTGCCGTGCACGCGCGATATCTCGACGCCCAGTTCTCGCGCGAACTTGCGCACCGACGGCGACGCATGGCTCTCGCGACGCGGCTCGCCTTCGCGCGCCGGGGCGCGATGCAATGGCGCAGGCGCGGAATTCGGTTCGGGCGTGGGCGCGGGCACTTGCGTTGGCACTGTCGTGACATCCGCTTCCGGCCGCGGGAGATCGTGCGCAGCGGCGGCGGCGGCAGGCACCGGCACCGCCTCATCATGCCGCTCCCCATCGCTTTCGATCAGCGCGATCAGCGCACCTTCCGACACCGTGTCGCCAACCGCGACCTTCAGTTCCTTGATCACGCCAGCGGTCGGGCTGGGCACATCCATCGTCGCCTTGTCCGACTCGAGCATGACGAGCGACTGCTCCTGTTCGACCCGTTGTCCTACTTCCACCATAACTTCGATTACCGGAATGTTCTTGTAATCGCCGATATCCGGCACTTCTATTCGTGTCACCTGCACATTCGTCTCCAACAGCAAGCGTTTCAACGGTCGGCGCCGCGCTTTTCACCTGGCCGCACGCACTTGATTCGATCGGATTGCCCACGATTGACCGATGAACGCGCGACGCTTTCGACCAGCCGATTCGCGCGCCACTCTCATGGCGCTCACCGGTCAATGGGTTCTAGACAAGCCAGGGTTCGATCAGCCCGCTTCCGATTCGCCCATATCGGTCGATCGCCTGACGCACGATGTCCGGGTCCAGCTGGCCGTCGTCGACGAGTGCCTTCAACGCGGCGATCACGATCGACGCACGATCCACTTCGAAGAACGCGCGCAACGCCGCACGTGTATCGCTGCGCCCGAAGCCGTCGGTGCCGAGCACGACATAGCGGGACGGCACGTACGCGCGGATCAGTTCCGGCACGGCGCGCACATAATCGGTCGCGGCGATCACCGGTCCACGCGCGGCGCCCAGCGCGGCCGTCACGTAGGGCACCGCTGGTTCGCCACGCTCCAGCAGCCGCTGCGCGCGCTCCACGGACACGCCGTCGCGATGCAATTCGGTAAAGCTCGTCACGCTCCAGACGGCCGCGTCGATATGCCAGTCGTCCTTCAACATCCGAGCCGCGGCCTGGACTTCGCCGAGAATCGCGCCCGAGCCCAGCAACTGGACGTGCGCGATCTCGACCTGCGCAGGCTCCAGCGCGTACATCCCCTTGAGTACGCCGCGCCGGACACGATCGACATCCGCTTCAGCCAACGGACGCTGCGCGTAGTTTTCGTTGGTAACGGTCAAGTAGTAAAACACGTCGCGCTGACGCACGATCATCTGCTGCATGCCTTCGTCGACGATCATCGCCACTTCGTACGCAAAGGCCGGATCGTACGCACGGCAGTTCGGTATCGTCGATGCCGCAAGGTGACTCGTGCCGTCCTGATGCTGCAGGCCTTCACCGCCGAGCGTCGTCTTGCCGGCCGTCGCACCGATCAGGAAACCGCGCGCGCGCTGGTCCGCCGCCGCCCAGATCAGGTCGCCGATACGCTGGAAACCGAACATCGAGTAGTAGATATAGAACGGCAGCATCGCCAGATCATGCACGCTGTAAGACGTTGCCGCGGCAATCCACGACGACACCGCACCCGCCTCGGAGATGCCTTCCTCCAGAATCTGGCCGCCCGTATCCTCGCGGTAATAGAGCATCGAACCCATGTCTTCCGGCTCGTACAGTTGACCGAGCGGCGAATAGATACCGACTTGCCGGAACAGATTGGCCATGCCGAAGGTACGCGCCTCGTCGGCGACGACGGGCACCACACGCGGCCCCAGTGCGGCGTCCTTCAACAGGTTGCCGAGCATGCGCACGATCGCCATCGTTGTCGACATTTCCTTGCCGTTGGTGTCGAGCGCGAATTGTCCCCACGACGACATCGCGGGCACATCCGGCGTGTGCGATGCCGCCGCGCGCCTTCTGGGAAGGTACCCACCCAGTGCTGCACGGCGCGCGTGAAGATACTGCATCACGGCACTGCTTTCCTCGGGTTTGTAGAATTTGAGTTGTTCGACATCGGCGTCGGAGAGCGGCAGGCGGAAGCGGTCGCGAAACGCCTTCAATTGGTCGATGTCGAGCTTCTTTTGCTGATGCGTTGTCATGCGCCCCTGGCCGATCGAGCCCATGCCGAAGCCCTTCATGGTCTTCGCCAGAATGACCGTGGGTTGCCCGTTGTGTTTCGACGCCTTTTCGTAGGCAGCATGCAACTTGCGTACATCGTGTCCGCCGCGCCGCAGGCGGTCGATATCGTCGTTGCTCAGATGCGCGGCGAGCGCAGCCAGTTCGGCGTTCTGACCGAAAAAGCGTTCGCGATTGTAGGCGCCGTCGTTGGCGGAAAAAGTCTGGAACTGACCGTCAACGGTGTGCGCGAATGCGCGCAACAGCGCCCCTGTTCGATCGCGTGCGAACAGGGCATCCCAGTCCGAACCCCACAGCACTTTGATAACGTTCCAACCCGCTCCCATGAACTGCGCTTCGAGTTCGTCGATGATGCGGCCATTGCTGCGCACCGGCCCGTCGAGCCTCTGCAAATTGCAGTTGATCACGAACACGAGATTGTCGAGTCCCTCGCGCGCGGCCAGCGAAAGTGCGCCGATCGCCTCGGGTTCGTCCATTTCACCATCGCCGAAATAGCCCCACACTTTGCGCCCTTCTGTGCGTTGCAGTCCGCGGTTCTGCAGATAACGCATGAAACGCGCCTGGTAGATCGAGTTGATCGGCCCAATGCCCATCGAGCCGGTCGGGAACTGCCAGAAGTCCGGCATCAGCCACGGATGCGGATAGGAACACAGGCCCGCTGCGGTGATTTCCTGTCGATAATGTTCGAGATGTGTCTCGTTGAGAAAACCTTCGAGGTAAGCCCGCGCGTACACGCCCGGCGCCGAATGAGGCTGAAAATAGACGAGATCGCCGCCGCGAGCATCGTTCGGCCCACGAAAAAAATGATTGAAGCCTACTTCGAACAGATCGGCCGCCGACGCATAGCTGGCAATATGCCCGCCCAGTTCACCGTAGGCGCGATTGGCCCGCACTACCATGGCCAGCGCATTCCAGCGCAGCGCAGCGGCAAGCTGCTCTTCGATATCGAAGTCGCCCGGATATGGAGGCTGCCGATCGACGGGGATCGTATTCGCGTAGGGCGTGATATTCAGGCGTGCCGTTGCGATACCGTTCGATGAAGCGTGGGCCGCGAGTCGATCGAACAGGTACTGCGCCCGCTCGGCACCCGCATGCCGGACCACGCCATCCAGCGCGTCGAGCCATTCTGCGGTTTCGAGTGGATCGTCGTCGATTTTCGTCTGACCCAGGGAAAGGATCGAGGGGGTCCCCGTCGATAAGTCGGTCATCTTGCAACTCCGTAAGAGCGATGCGAATTCAGTGGCGAGTGCGCAAAGATTACGGGGGATGCCGCAGAATGTGTGGTCGTATTGAGGGCCGGCGAAGCGGTGTCGGCTACACTCTCCTCTGCGAAATGCTGGATTTACAGCATTTCCTTTTGATGCGAGCGGCGCCGCGTGGGGGACGCGAAGTCATGGGTGGGAAAACAGGAGAAAGGCGCGTCGAAGCGCATTCGATTACAACGCCCCCGGAAGGAACCGGCCACATGATTGCGGCAGCTCGCGCCATGCGTTCGTCGACGCGCTGAGGCGCGCGCGACTTCACATGTCGGCCATCGCGTCCGCTGGGCCATCCGCTCGGTCGTCCACCTCGGTCGAAGCCGTCGGCACGAGCACGGCCTCCGGCCGCGTGCGCGCCAGCGCGGCGAAATAACGACCTGGCGAATGCCCGAGCGCCTTCTTGAACATGGTGATGAAGGCGGTGACCGACTCATAGCCGAGCTCGTCAGACACACGTTGCACGGAAGCACCGCTGGCAAGCTCACGCACCGCAACGAGCAGCTGCAACTGCTGCCGCCAACGGCCAAACGTCAGTCCCGTTTCACTGACGACGAGCCTCGCCAGCGAACGCTCGCTCATTGCGAGACGTTTGGCCCATTGCGCGAGGGTGCTGCGATCGCCGGGGTTGGCGTTCAACACGTCGGCCATCTGCCGGATTCGCGGATGATCCGTAACCGGCAGATAGAGGCGCTCGACCGGCATCAACGTCAGCTCATGCAACAGCACGCGCGCAAGGCGGTCGGTATGGCCGCCCTGCTCGTAGTCCAGCGGCGCTCCGGCCAGATGGAGGATCATTTCCCGCACCATCGGCGAAATGGACAGCGTGCAGCAATCCGTCGGCAAGTCGACGATACCGGGCTCCGCAAACAGATAGCAAAGCCGGGCATTGGGCGTCGCATGGTTGCTGTGCGGCATCTCCCCGGGAATCCAGACACCGCATTGCGGCGGGACGATCCAGAAGGCGCCCGCGACCTGACAGGTTACGGCGCCGTGCAACGCCAGCACCAGTTGCCCCTTCCGATGTTTGTGAACCGGGATTTCGGCAGCATGCTCGTCGACGCGCATGTGCAGCGATACCGCCGGCCGATCGATCGTGTCCGGATCTGCAAAATCAGGAAGACTAACGTAATGGTTCATATCGAGCATATTTTAGCGATACGTTGGAATTGTAGCGAAATGCATGCGGAGAATGAGTCGGCATAGTAGCGCCATACCACGCTCAAATGCCGCGACGACTTCATTGTTCCAGACCTCCCGCGAGCGGGGCCGGCTCTGTATACGTTCCTTCGTATATTGCCCGGCAACGGGCGCGGCCGCCTCGCCACGCAGACCGCGCATGATCCCGCTCGCTTCCAGATAGCTCGGCGTGACTTCGGGCCGCGCGCCGACGGCCGCAAGAAGGCCGTTGGCGAACGAGACGGGGATGGTTGAACTCGGATCTCGCATCTGATCGCTCCGACAGCATCAATGCCTGTGCAGTCGGGTTTGCGCCCGATTGTGCTTGCTGCATGGTCTGTGGCAGAGCAAATGCGCGGCTCACAAGTCAGACGAAAGCCACGTAGACGTCGAGCGGATCGACGCGGACGTCGCCCCGAAGTTCAGCGAGCCACCGACCGCGAATTGCGCTTCGATTGCCTGCTCTCGCCGCACAATCTGCCGAACGGAGCGCGACTGCCGCAACACAAGAATAAGAAATGCTGCCTGAACTGCGGCAATATTTCTCCGTGAAATCGAATGACTTCATGCCCCGGGTTACCCTGATTTCATTAAGCGCATTGAAATCCGGAGCGACGAAATAATAAATAAGGCGAGACAGATTTTTTTGACGCGAATACCGGAACGCGCAGCAGCGCCGCGCCATTGCGTATGGCGCTCGCGCCGGCACGCCAAGGTCGTCGGCGGTTAGATCAGCAGCACCGCTCTATTCGCATAACAAAACATCCTCAACAATGAGGAAAGTACTTTTCACATTAACAACTGATTCGTTAAACCCGATTTGTTTTCAATTAATTTAAAACCATCATCACCGCCGCCCTTAAAACAAGCAAACAAAAATCAATACCCGAAGTAAATCCTTCCTTTGAACGCAAGGAGAACAATATGAAAATACGGCAAATCAACGTCTACGACCTGATCGACAGTCGCAGAATCGGCAGGAGGCAGTATTTCATCGTCGCCTTCTGTGCACTGCTCATGCTGTTCGATGGCTTCGACACCCAGGTCATCAGCTTCATCGTGCCCGTTATCGCGAACGAATGGCACCTGCCCAAGGCGGTATTCGGCGCGATTTTTTCAGCGGTTTTCTTCGGGCTGCTGATCGGCAACTTCGGCATTCCGTTCGCGACCCAGCGCTTCGGCACGAAGAAGATTGCCTTCGTGGCAACCGCTGCTTTCGGTCTGTTCACTCTCCTGACCGTCTTTGCCACCAGCGTGCCGCAATTGATCGCGTTGAGGTTCCTCACGGGCATCGGCCTCGGAGCGGCCACGCCTTGCGCGGTGGGCCTCGTTTCGGAATTCAGCCCGAAGAGAACCCGCGCGACGTTCGTCATTCTGATCTACATCGGGTACGCGCTGGGGTTTATCTTCGCGGGCCTCTGCAGTAGCGCTTTGATTCCACGGTTTGGCTGGCAAGGTCCAATGTGGCTGGGCGGGCTCGCGGCACTGGGCCTGACGGTCTTGCTTATCCCGCTGCTACCGGAATCCGTGGCCTATCTGTCGAGAAATGCGGACCAGGCCGAACTGCTTCATGCAACCCGGCGCCTCTTTCCCGATTTCACGCTGCAACCGGACACCGAACTGGTCACTCACGAAGAGAAGCCTGCGGATGCAAGCGTGCTCGGATTGTTCTCCGCGCAATTCCGCGTCGGGACATTCCTGCTGTGGGCCGTATTCGCCATCAACTTGGCCACGTTCTATTTTCTGCAAAGCTGGCTGCCGACAGTTCTCGCGTCGATCTCGTTCCCACCCGCGCTCGTGGTCTGGGCGACCATCACGGTGATCATCGGCGGCATCGTGGCCAGTCTGCTGATGGGACCGATCATGGACCGCACGAGCCCTTACAGAATCCTGTCCGCGGCCTACGTCGGCGGCGCCGTCTCGATGTACGCGATCTCGATAGCAATCGGCTCATCGCATCTCGCCTTGCTCACGACGATCTTCTTTTGCGGCTTTTGCATCAGCGGCGGACAAACCTGCGCCATCGCGTTGTGCACGCTCTTCTATAGCCCGGAACTGCGCGCCCCGGGCGTCGCATGGGCCTATGGATTCGGTCGGCTCGGCGCCGCGGGCGGCACCTACCTCGCGGGCGTGCTGTACGCGAACAACTGGACCGCCGACGCGATGTTTCGCGTTGCAGCAGCGCCAATCCTCGTTGCGGCGGCTTGCGTGGCGCTGATGGGCGCCTGCTATGGCCTGACGAAGAAAGACCTGAAGAAGTCCTTTTCGGCCTGACCTGCACCGCGCACTGAATCGATGGACGTCAGGTTAACTGTTCTTTTGTATTGCCTTTGAAATGCGGAAATCTCATGAAAACGAAAAAAATCAAAATCATTGTCGGCTCGCTCGTGGGGCTCGCCAGCTCCGTCGCGCATAGCCAAAGTAGCGTCACGCTCTATGGCGAGATCGACAACGGTATTCATTACCAGACCAACGTGGGTGGCGGCAAAGCCGTCTACATGGACTCGCTGGACGGTATCGACGGCAGTCGTTGGGGGCTGACGGGCAAGGAAGATCTGGGAGGCGGTCTCAAGGCCATTTTTACGCTCGAGTCCGGCATCAACGTGAATAACGGACAACTTGCGCAAGGCGGCACGGCGTTTGGCCGGCAAGCTTTCGTCGGACTGAGCAGTGATACTTACGGTTCTGTCACCGTCGGCCGTCAATACGACATGGTGTGGTATTTCCCCGAGTTTCTTGCCGGTGCCGCGGCGGTTGGCGACCTGGCGAGCGCGCACCCGGGCGATTTCGACAACACCAGTAACAGCGTGCGATTCAACAATTCTGTGCGCTACATGAGCCCGGACTTCCACGGCTTCTCCTTTGGCGTCGAATATAGCCTAGGCGGCGTGCCCGGCGACTTCACTTCGACGTCAGGCTATTCGGTTGGGGCCGGTTACACACACGGTCAGCTTCAGATCGGGGCGGCGTTCGATTACTTCAAACACCCGACGTCGACACCAGGTAACGGATGGTTCACCAACTATGCAAGCGGCTTCAATCTGCTGGCCTCCTCACTGAACTCGGCTTACCAAGTCGCACAAGCCTATCAGGACGCCGTCATCGCGGCGACCTACACGATCGGCAACGCGACGATCAGCGCATCGTACTCGAACGTGCAATACGCGAATCTCGGTGCGTCGTTCCTGAACGGTACGGCCATCTTCAACAACTACGACATCGGTTTGAACTACCGTGTCACGCCGGCGTTTTTCGTCGGCGTCGCGTATGACTATATGAAAGCGCGGAGCGTCACGACGGCACAAGGCAATTCCGTCGGCAATCAGCACTACAATCAGGTGGCGTTTACGCTTGACTATCTGCTGTCGAAACGTACCGACGTATACTTCTCGGGCGGCTGGCAACGTGCTTCCGGCACATCATCGACGGGCGCGCTGGCGGTCGCCGACATTGGCGGATCCGGAGATTCGTCGAATAACCACCAGATGGTTTTTCGGCTCGCTGTTCGACATAAGTTCTAACGAGCGTTGCTCCCACGCTTCGACATGACGATGCGGCGGTATTTCATTGCCGACATGCCGGTGCCGCGGTTGTTTATCAAGGTTGCTGGTTCGATGCCTGGTAGGATGGTGTCGCCCCAGCGCCCGCATCACGGACATCCTGATTCCTGGGGGGCACCGCCATATCGGGCGGATAGGTACGCTGCCTGCCCGAGTGTGCCGGAATCCAGCCGTCGCGCTCTGCCTGCACGAGTTCGACCCGTACCTCCGCGCGCGTCTTTCCACTCGGGACCGCCGCCGAGGGGCAGCTCGCGTCGGCCACACCAGCGCTTGCGGCCAACGGGAAGAACATGACAATGCAGAGTACCGCTGCAATTATCGTTCGCATGAGAAACTCCTTCCTTGTAAAGCCATGGTTCCGCACTCAGACGAAGCCATACATGGTGAACAACATGACGTACGGGATTTCCTGTCCCGCCGAATTGCAGACCATGATGTCCAGCTTCCGAATGGCGCACATGGACACTATTATCTTTACGGCTTTCGAAAAGACAAGCTTCACGATAATTGACTCCCCAATTTGATTTGGCCTCACAGTTGACCTGTCGGCGATCTGTCAATGGCGCTGACTTGCGCGTGAACGATGCTCCATTGATTCACGACGCACGGCAGCCATCCACATTGCACAACGCTTGTTCACTACCGGCTCGAAGCACGAGAACCTGACGCTCCGGTGCTTTGAAGCGTCACCGTGATGAGTACTTTATCCACATTCACCTGGCCTGAATTTGTGGAAAATGACAACGCATCTGCAAAAACTGCCAGAGTTTTTCTGACACGCGGCGTGCGGTCATGGGCCCAGCAAGCGGCTTCGGCCACTCGTCCAGTTTCGTAGATCGCCTGGTAGCCGCTGTACGCATCCGCCTGCAGCGTGCCGTTGAACGATTCGAGATGCTGCTGCGGATGGATGCCTTCGCGGTCGGGCGTATAACCCGCGGCGCGGATCGCGGTCAGTTCTGGCGAGTCCGTCGGGCGTGATACTTCGCCGCCTCGCGGCGCATCTGCGCTTCCTCCGGCGACACGTAGATCGACGTGGTGCCGAGCGACGCGCGGCCGAGCGTGCGTTGCACGACCTCGAGCGCGACGCCCGCAGCCAGCATTTGAGTGCCGACCGTGTGCCGAACGCAAGGGGCGACGTGTTGGCCAACTCGCGCCGTTCCGGTCGGTCAGATCCTGCATGACTTCCAGCAGTTGCGCGATCGCCCATTGCGTGAATCCGCGCGCGCCGCGCACCGAGTATCGTCGAGTAGCGCAAGGGAATTGCACCCTCACGCTCTCACGGATCCGGACGTGAATCTCTCGATTCATCCGGCTCTTATCGTCCAACCGCCGC
>NZ_QEOL01000014.1 GCF_003096715.1 Paraburkholderia silvatlantica | reverse complement strand
TCACGCAAGCGGACCAGTCGAAGCTGCGCGCAGCGGGCTACGACGCGCCGTTCCTGACGGTGCAGGAAGGGGTGGATCGTTACGTGCGTTGGCTTTCTGGCCAGGTGTAACGCGAAGCCCTGACTTCATACACTGGACTCTCGTCGCCGGCGATGGTCGCCGGCGTTTTCAGGGAGATCCAGCATGTTCCGAAAAATCCTGGCGGCGGCCGCGCTTCTGGCCGTATTCAGCCACGCCTTCGCGGCCGTGGACGTCAACACCGCCAACGAAGACGCGCTTCGCGGCATCAAGGGAGTGGGGCCTGCGCGCGCCAGGGCCATTCTCGACGAGCGCAGCGCGCACGGCCCGTACAAGGATGCCAGTGACCTCGGCAAGCGCGTGAAGGGCATGGGCGGCCATACCGTCGAACGTTTGCAGGCCGAAGGATTGGCGATCGGTCCCGCGCAGCCCCAGGCGGCACAGGCGAAGGTTGCGCAAACAACGCCCGCGAAGGCGGGCACGCCGCAGGCTGCTGTGGCGGTCAAGAAGTAGACGTGCACTTGTGTTTTGCCCCGCGCGTCGTGCTTCACCGCCGCGGGGCGCGGTTTCCCGCGGTTTCCCGCGGTTTCCCGCAGTTTCCTTCAGGTGTTGCTCAGGTGATGTCGACCCGCAACGTTGACCCGCGGCCCGGGCCGCGGGCTTTTTGCCAACCATTGGGGGGTTAGGTCGTCAGGCCTGCGTCCATACCGGCGTTATGGGTCCCCTGCGGTCGCTGCCCGCGTGGTTTAGAATCGACGGATCACGTCATCGCGCCTCACTGCCATTTCCATGCCCTACAAGACCATTGAAGACACGATAGGCAATACACCGCTCGTGCAACTCGTCCGCCTGCCGGACGATGAAATCCGCGCCCGCAATAACGTCGTGCTGGCCAAGCTGGAAGGCAACAACCCGGCCGGGTCCGTGAAGGACCGCCCGGCGCTCTCGATGATCCGCAAAGCCGAAGAGCGCGGCCGCATCAAGCCGGGCGACACGCTCATCGAAGCGACGAGCGGCAATACGGGCATCGCCCTCGCCATGGCGGCGGCCATCCGCGGCTACAAGATGGTGCTCATCATGCCGGAGGACCTTTCGGTCGAGCGACGCCAGAGCATGGCGGCTTACGGCGCCGAGATCATGCTCACGCCGGTCAAGGGCGGCATGGAGTATGCGCGCGACCTCGCCGACCAGATGCAGCGCGACGGCAAGGGCATCATCCTCGACCAGTTCGCCAATCCCGACAATCCGCTTGCGCACTACGAGACCACCGGCCCGGAAATCTGGCGCGACACCGAAGGGCGCATCACGCACTTCGTTTCGTCGATGGGCACGACCGGTACGATCATGGGCACGTCCCAGTTCCTGAAAGAAAAGAATCAGGCGATCGAGATTGTCGGCGCGCAGCCGGAAGAAGGCTCGCGCATTCCGGGCATTCGCAAGTGGCCCGAAGCGTATATGCCGAAGATTTTCGACCGCAGCCGCGTGGACCGCGTGGAGAACGTGAGCCAGGCCGCCGCCGAGAACATGGCGCGCCGTCTTGCCTCGGTCGAAGGCATTTTCGCGGGTATCTCGTCGGGCGGCGCGTGCGAGGTGGCGATGCGTCTTGCGCGCCAGATCGAGAACGCAACGATCGTGTTCATCGTCTGCGATCGTGGCGACCGTTATCTCTCTACGGGCGTGTTTCCAGCCTGATTGAAGCGCGGACGCAAAAAAAACGGCCTTCGGTGCTTCCGAAGGCCGTTTTGCCTGGTACCGCCGAATTCAGTCTTGCTGTGCGGGTGGCGTCATTCCCGTACCATTCGGGGCGCCGTTCATACCGTTGCCATTGCCATTGCCATTGCCATTGCCATTCCCGTTCGCCGGGCCCACACCCACGCCAGGCTGCGTCGCCAGCATCTGCGCCTTCACGCGCATGCCCAGCTGATACACCGCGAGCGCGTAAAAGAAGCTGCGGTTATAGCGCGTGAGCACATAAAAGTTCTTGAGCCCGAGCTTGTACTCGGTGCCGCGGCCAGGCGAGGGCAAGTCGATCACCGTGACAGGCGTGCCTGCCTCGGCGGCGATATCCACGTCCGGCTGGTCGAGCACGAGGCCCGAGCGCAGCAACTGGTCCAGCGGCCAGCGCGGTTCGGGCTTGCCGTCGGCGGCGGCCTGGGCGATGCCGAGGCTGCCCGCATCGGTGGCGATATTCCATACTACGGGCCGCCCCGATTC
This sequence comes from Paraburkholderia silvatlantica, assembly GCF_003096715.1. GTDB lineage: Bacteria > Pseudomonadota > Gammaproteobacteria > Burkholderiales > Burkholderiaceae > Paraburkholderia > Paraburkholderia silvatlantica. The sequence continues at coordinate 192,578 of NZ_QEOL01000014.1, read as the reverse complement.
CCAGCCGTTCTGCCGCAGATAGTTCGCCACGCTGCCGATCGCGTCGGCCGTGCTCGCGCGCAGGTCGATGTGATTGTTGCCCTCGTAGTCCACCGCATACTGCACGATGCTGCTCGGCAGGAACTGCGGGATGCCGATCGCGCCCGTGTACGAGCCGAGCACCGACGACGGATCGATCTGCGCGTCGCGCGTCCACACGAGGTAGTCCTCGAGATTCTTGCGGAACGTCGCCATGCGCTCGGCACGGTTCGGCGTGTCCGGATAATCGAAGGCGAGCGTGGTCAGCGCATCGAGCACGCGGAAGTTGCCCATGTAGCGGCCGTAGATCGTCTCCACGCCGATGATGCCGACGATCACCTCGGGCGGCACGCCAAACTCTTCCGATGCACGCTGCAGCGTGGCCTGGTTCGCGCGCCAGAAGCGCACGCCCGCATTGATGCGCACCGGGTCGAGGAAGCGTGCCTGATAGGCGCGCCAGTTCTTCACGCCCGGAACGGGCGAGGGCGTGACGAGCTTCACCGCCGTCGCCGAATAGTTCGCGCTCGCGAACAGCGCATGCAGTGCGGTGGGATCGAAGTCGTAGCGCGCCACCATGTCGTTGATGAAGCCGTCGACGTCCGGATTGTTCGCGTAGCGCTGCGGGACGATTTCCTCTTCGAACGTCTGGCCCTGCGTCGGCGTTTGCGGCTGTGCCTGCGCGAGCGTGAGCGGCGTCTGTCGCGATTTCGGCGCGGCAGTTTGCGCGCGCGCCGCGCCGGTGCACAACGACGCCGCGACGCAAAGCGCGAGTGCGAGTGTCGTGCGACGTGGGCGGCTGGAGGCGGACAGAGCGTTCTTGAGGGTCATGAGTGAGAGAGGGAGAGCGGTCCAGGAAGAACCCGGGCAGTATAACCGAGCGCCTTACGGGAATCGGGCCGTTGCGCGCCGGCGTGGCGCGTGAGCACCAGGCCGCTGTGGTAACGTGGTGTCTGTACGCGCGCCAGCCGGCGCGCCGCCAGACAAAAGACAGACGGAGACCCGCGGCCGCGTGCATGCGCGCAACCCGCGGCCAATGCGACTCATGACGACCGGTTTCTTCTCTCACCCCGATTTTCTGCTGCATGAGATGGGCGAATGGCATCCCGAATGCCCCGCCCGTCTGCAGGCCATCGAAGACCAGCTGATCGCGAGCCGCATCGACGCGCTGGTCGAGCGCGACGAATCGGCGCCGCTTGCGACCGAGGCGCAGCTCCTGCGCGTGCATACCCAGGCGCACATCGACTTCATCCGCAACATGGCGCCGAGGGAAGGCTACGCGAGCATCGACCCCGACACGCTGATGAATCCGCACACGTGGCAGGCGGCGCTGCGCGCGGCGGGCGCGGCGATCGCGGCCACCGACGCGGTGCTCGCCGGGCGCTACGAGAACGCATTCTGCAGCGTGCGCCCGCCCGGCCATCACGCGGAGCCCGCGCGCGCGATGGGCTTTTGCTTCTTCAACAACATCGCGATCGCGGCGCGCCACGCACTCGAAGTCCATGGCCTCCAACGCGTGGCGATCATCGATTTCGACGTGCATCACGGCAACGGCACCGAGGCCGCGTTCGCGGGCGACTCGCGCGTGCTGATGTGCAGCTTCTTTCAGCATCCGTTCTATCCGTACTCGGGGGCCGAGCATCCGGCGCCGAACATGGTCAATCTGCCGATCGCCGCGCGCACGAAAGGCATGGAAGTGCGCGAGGCCATCGACATCATGTGGCTGCCGCGGCTGCACGAGTTCAAGCCGGAGATGGTGTTCGTCTCTGCGGGCTTCGACGCGCATCGCGAAGACGACCTCGGCAACATGGGGCTCGTGGAAGACGACTTTGCGTGGATCACAGAGCAGATTCTCGAGATCGCGCGCCGCTATGCGAAAGGGCGCGTCGTGAGCAGCCTCGAAGGCGGCTATAACCTCTCGGCGCTTGGCCGCAGCGTCGTGGCGCATCTGCGCGTGCTGGCGGATATCTAGGCGGCCCGCGCGGCCCTGAGCGCGGACCCATATCGCTCTGATTCGAACGAAGGAGACACGCATCGTGAGCGCCATTCCCTCCTCATTGCCGCCGCTCGTCGAAGTCACGCGTGATGCGTATGGTGTGCCAGGCGTCGTGCGCCTCACGCTAAACCGCCCGGATGCGTTCAACGCGCTTTCCGAAGCGCTCATCGACGCATTGCAGGGCGAACTCGCCGCGCTGGCGAAGTCCGACGCGCGCGCGGTCGTGATCGCAGCGGCGGGGCGCGCGTTCTGCGCGGGCCACGATCTCAGGGAAATGCGCGCGGCGCCCTCGCACGAGTACTACGCGAAGCTGTTCGAGCGCTGCTCGAAGATGATGCTCGCCATTCAGAAGATGCCGCAGCCCGTCATCGCGCGCGTGCAGGGCGTGGCGACGGCGGCGGGCTGCCAGCTCGTCGCGATGTGCGATCTGGCGGTGGCGGCGGACTCGGCGCGCTTTGCGGTATCGGGCATCAATCTTGGGCTCTTTTGCTCGACGCCCGCCGTGCCGCTCTCGCGCAACGTCTCGCGCAAGGCGGCCTTCGAAATGCTGATGACGGGCGAATTCATCGATGCACAGAAGGCATTGCGCGAAGGCCTCGTCAACCGCGTGGTGCCCGCCGACGAACTCGACGCGGCCGTGACCGCGCTGGCCGCGAGCCTCTGCGCGAAGCCGCGGGAGGCCGTCGCGGCAGGCAAGGGGCTCTTCTACCGGCAGATCGAAATGGGCATCGAAGCCGCGTATCAACTGGCCGGGCAGACCATGGCCTGCAACATGATGACCGAGCCCGCACTCGACGGCGTGCAGGCGTTCATCGAGAAACGCGGCGCGAAGTAGCGCGTCTGCCCGCGTCTGCCCGGTCAGCAGTGGCGGCCGATCCAGTCGATCAGCGCGTCGATCACGCGCTGCCGATCGAGGTCGTTGAGTGTTTCGTGGTAGCTGCCTTCATAAAGCGTGAGCGTGCGATCAGCCGATCCCACGTTCGCGCCGAATGCGCGGCTGCCTTCGGGCTCGGTGAGCTTGTCCTCGGCGCCGTGCCAGATCAGCACGGGTAGCCGCAGGTGCGCGCGTCCCGCCTCGATGCGTTTCATTGCTTCCAGTAATTGCGCTCCGGTGCGTGCGGGAATCGCACCATGATGCACGAGCGGATCGGCGCGGTTGGCTTCGACCACTTTGGGGTTGCGAGCGAGCAGCGCCGCGTCGATTTTCATGGCCGGGAAGGTCGGCCAGATCGCGCTGATCACGCGGCTCGCGGCGATCTTCCACGCGGGCACGTCGCGGCCAGGAGCCAACGCCGCGCTCGAGAGCAGCAGGCCCGCGAGCGGCACGCGCGCTTGCGGCAGGCGCTCGACGGCGTAAAGCGCGGCAATCGCGCCGCCCATGCTGTGGCCCATCAGGAAGAGCGGTATGCCCTGTTTGACGCATTGCGCGTTCGCGTGGGCGAGAAGCGCCTCGGCGTCGTCGAGATATTCGTCGAAGTGCGCGATCCAGGTGCGGCGGCCACGGGCATGCCCGTGACCGCGCAGATCGACTGCATAGACATCGATGCCCGCGGCGTTCAGCTGCGCGGCGAGCGCCGCATAGCGGCCCGCGTGTTCCGCGAGACCATGAATCAGTGCGATGGCCGCGCGCGGCGGCGCGCTCGCGCGCCAGACGTAGAGCGGCAGTTCGACGCCGTCACGCGCACGCAGCGCCGTTTGCCCGGCGGGTTCGGACGCCTGCGCCATGGCGATGTTCTGATGAGTCTCCATCTCGCTCCCTGATTGAGCGGTTCGTTTTCGGTATCAGTCTGCCGCAGTGCAGTGTAGCCGCCACGCGGGCTGCCACGCGCTGCCAGAACCCTCTAATGCAAACGAGTTATGAAATTATCGAAATTGATTATTAAAAGGAATTTTGCGTGCCAGGGTAGAATGCGGGCCTAAATCCAGTCCATCGAACGGCGGCTGTCAGCCGGCGCGACGCGTTTGCCGCTGCACAAAAGAAGCGGCATGCGCGAGCGGCGCGCGGCACACCCGCCGTTTTGCTTTTTCCATGATCGAAATTCGAAACGTGTCCCAGCGCTTCGCCGGCCCACAAGGCTGGATCGAAGCGCTGCACAACGTCAATCTGACGATTCCGCCGGGCGAGGTGTTCGGCATCATCGGGCGCAGCGGCGCGGGCAAGAGCACGCTCGTGCGCACCATCAACCTGCTCACGCGGCCCACCGAAGGCGACATCGTCGTCAACGCTCGCACGCTCACGTCGCTCTCGACGGCCGAGCTTCGCCAAGCGCGCCGCGAGATCGGCATGATCTTCCAGCACTTCAACCTGTTGTCGTCGCGCACTGTGTTCGACAACGTCGCGCTGCCGCTCGAACTGGCCGGCGTGAAGCGCGCTGAGATCGAGGCGACGGTGCTGCCGCTGCTCGAACTCGTCGGCCTTGGCGCGCAGAAAGACCGCTATCCCTCGCAGATCAGCGGCGGCCAGAAGCAGCGCGTGGGCATTGCGCGCGCGCTCGCGAGCAAGCCCAAGGTGCTGCTTTCGGACGAGGCGACTTCCGCGCTCGACCCCGAAACTACACGCGCGATTCTCGACCTGCTGCGCAAGATCAATCGCGAACTGAACCTGACCATCGTGATGATCACGCACCAGATGGAAGTGATCAAACAGGTCTGCGACCGCGTGGCCGTGCTCGATGCGGGCCGCGTGGTGGAAAGCGGCCCCGTGATCGACGTGTTCCTGCAGCCGCGCCACGAAGTCACGCGCGCACTGCTCGGCGACGTGATCGCCCAGGAGCTGCCGCCCGCGCTCAAGGCGCGCGTGGCCGAGCATCTCGCGAAAGGCAGCGGCCACTTGCTGCGCCTCGCCTTCAAGGGCACGGGCGTCGACCAGCCGGTGCTCTCGGAGACGATTCGCCGCTTCGAACTCGATTTCAACATCCTGCACGGCCAGATCGACGAGATCCAGGGGCAGGCGTTCGGCTCGCTCGCGGTGCTCGCGGGCGGCGATCCGGTGAAGGTCGCGCAGGCCATGGCGTGGCTGCGCGAACAAGGCGTCGTGGTGGAGGAACTGTCCCATGTGGAGTGAAATGTTCGACATGTTCGTCCAGTCGTTCTGGGAGACGCTCGTCATGGTGGGCATCTCGGGACTCGTGGGCGCGGTTGTCGGCCTGCCGCTCGGCGTGCTGCTCTATCTCACCGACCGCAACGGCGTGCTGCAGAACGTCGCCGCGAATCGCGTGATGGGGGTGGTCGTCAATGCCGTGCGCTCCACGCCGTTCATCATCCTGCTCGTTGCCGTGATTCCGTTCACGCGCCTCGTCGTGGGTTCGTCGATCGGCACGGCGGCCGCCATCGTGCCGCTCACCATCGCCGCTGCGCCGTTCATCGCGCGGCTCGTCGAAACGGCGCTGCGCGAAGTCGATCGCGGCCTGATCGAAGCCGCCCAGGCCATGGGCGCGAGCACGAGCCAGATCGTCTTCAAGGTGCTGCTGCCCGAGTCGCTGCCGGGCGTGGTGGCGGGGCTCACCATCACGTTCATCTCGCTCGTCGGCTATTCGGCGATGGCTGGCGCCATCGGCGGCGGCGGGCTTGGCGACCTCGGCATCCGCTACGGCTATCAGCGCTTCGAACCCGAAGTCATGCTGATCGTGGTCGTGATCCTGATCGTGTTCGTGCAGCTCGTGCAGTCGTTCGGCGACTGGCTCGTGCGGCGCCTGAGCCACAAATAGGCCTTAAAACAAGCGGTTTTTCGATCAACATAACTACACAAGACAAAGGTTGGGTATGCATCGTCGTTTCATGATCCGGCTCGCTGCGGCGCTTGGCGCAGCTTCGCTCATCGCACCGCTCGCTGCGCACGCGGACGAAACCATCAAGGTGGGTGTGACGGGTGGCCCGCACGAGCAGGTGATGGAAGTCGTGAAGGGCGTGGCCGCGAAGAACGGCCTGAACATCAAGATCATCGAGTTCTCCGACTACGTGCAGCCGAATGCGGCGCTCGCGGGCGGCGACCTCGACGCCAACAGCTACCAGCACGCGCCGTATCTCGACGCGCAGGTGAAGGATCGCGGCTACAAGCTCATCAAGATCGCGGACACGGTCACGTTCCCGATGGGTATTTACTCGAAGAAGATCAAAGCGCTCTCCGAACTCAAGCCGGGCTCGCGCATCGCGGTGCCGAATGATCCGACGAATGGCGGCCGTGCCTTGCTGCTGCTGCAGAGCCAGGGTCTCATCAAAGTGCGCGCGCAAGCAGGCTTGAAGGCAACGCCGCTCGACATCGTGGAAAACCCCAGGAAGCTGAAGATCGTCGAACTCGACGCCGCGCAGATTCCGCGTTCGCTCGACGACGTGGACGCCGCCGCGATCAACACGAACTTCGCCATGCAAGCGGGCCTGAAGCCGAAACAGGACGCGATCGCAATCGAAGACCCGAAGGGGCCGTACGTGAATATCCTCGCGATCCGCGAGGCCGACCGCAACAAGCCGTGGGTGGCGAAGCTGGTCGCCGCGTACCGCTCGCCGGAAGTGAAGCACTACGTCGAAACGACGTTCGGCGGGGCGGTCATCACCTCCTGGTAGCCTCCCTTCGAGGCCGTGGAATCGGAGAAATTTTTCGGCACCCGGGCTTGATGCCCGGGTTTTTTCCACCGTAAAATCGCACGATCGTTCGCTACTGATGGCCGGGGTGAAGCAGGGGTGCGGCAGCGGTGGTTCGTGAAAATTGCTGGTGGCAGATCGGCCCGCCAGGGCTATCGCTATAATGTCCGCCAGGTTGACGTATTCGTAACTTCGGAGCATGTGAATGAAAGTCCTTGTGCCAGTCAAACGCGTAGTCGATTACAACGTGAAGGTTCGTGTGAAGTCGGATGGCACGGGCGTCGACATCGCCAACGTGAAGATGTCGATGAACCCGTTCGACGAAATCGCCGTGGAAGAAGCGGTGCGTCTGAAGGAAGCCGGCGTGGCGACGGAAGTCATCGCCGTTTCGGCGGGCGTCACGCAAGCGCAGGAAACGCTGCGCACGGCGCTGGCCATCGGCGCGGATCGCGCGATCCTCATCGAGTCGAACGAAGACCTGCAGCCGCTGGCGGTGGCCAAGCTGCTCAAGGCGCTGGTCGACAAGGAGCAGCCGCAACTGGTCATTCTCGGCAAGCAGGCCATCGACGACGATTCGAACCAGACCGGCCAGATGCTCGCGGCTTTGGCTGGCCTGCCGCAAGCGACGTTTGCATCGAAGGTGGTGGTCGCCGACGGCAAGGCCACTGTGTCGCGCGAAGTGGACGGCGGCGCGGAAACGCTCTCGCTCAAGCTGCCCGCAGTCGTCACGACGGACCTGCGCCTGAACGAGCCGCGCTACGTCACGCTGCCGAACATCATGAAGGCGAAGAAGAAGCCTTTGGAAACGGTCAAGCCGGAAGATCTGGGCGTCGATGTCACGCCGCGTCTGAAGACGCTGAAGGTTGCCGAGCCGCCGAAGCGTTCGGCCGGCGTAAAGGTGCCGGACGTGAAGACGCTGGTCGAGAAGCTGAAGACGGAAGCCAAGGTGCTGTAAGGAGCGAGACGAAAATGACGAATCTGGTGAATCTGGTAATAGCTGAACACGACAATCAATCGATCAAGGCCGCGACGCTGAACACCGTCGCTGCAGCACAGAAGATTGGCGGCGACGTGCACGTGCTCGTCGCGGGCCACAACGCCCAGGCCGCAGCGGACGCGGCGGCGAAGATCGCAGGCGTGGCGAAGGTGCTGCTCGCCGATGCGCCGCAACTCGAACAGGGTCTCGCCGAGAACGTCGAGGCGACGGTCCTCGCGATTGCGAAGCACTACTCGCACATCCTCGCGCCGGCCACGGCAGCGGGCAAGAACGTCACGCCGCGTATCGCCGCGAAGCTCGACGTCGCGCAGATCAGCGACATCACGGCTGTGGATTCGCCGGACACGTTCGAGCGTCCGATCTACGCGGGCAATGCGATCGCGACGGTGCAATCGGTTGACCCGATCAAGGTCATTACCGTTCGCACGACGGCGTTCGACGCAGTCGCGGCAGAAGGCGGCAGCGCAGCAGTCGAGAAGCTCGAAGCGGCAGCAGACAGCGGTCTCACGCAGTTCGTCGGCCGTGAAGTCACGAAGCTCGACCGTCCGGAACTCACGAGCGCGAAGATCATCGTCTCGGGCGGCCGGGGTCTGGGCAGCGGCGAGAACTACACGAAGGTTCTGGAGCCGCTCGCCGATAAGCTCAATGCCGCGCTCGGCGCCTCGCGCGCAGCCGTCGATGCTGGCTATGTGCCGAACGACTATCAGGTCGGTCAAACCGGCAAGATCGTCGCGCCGCAACTGTACGTGGCGGTCGGCATCTCGGGCGCGATCCAGCATCTGGCCGGCATGAAGGACTCGAAGGTCATCGTCGCGATCAACAAGGACGAAGAAGCACCGATCTTCAGCGTGGCCGACTACGGCCTCGTGGGCGACCTGTTCACGGTCGTGCCGGAACTCGTGAAGGAACTCGGCTGAAGCGGGCCGGTGTATTCAGCGACGAGCGCCGCGTATCATGACTGAACGCGCGGCGTGAGACGTAGCAACGAAGCAACGAAGGGGCGCCGCGGCGCCCCTTTGTTATTTGAGGAACCGCATACCGACAGGAGGAGACTGAAATGTACCAGGCGCCCACGAGCGACATGCTGTTCGTCATGAAGGAACTGGCCGGCCTCGAAGGCATCGCGAAGCTGCCGGGCGGGGAAGACGCCACGCCAGAAACGGTCGAAGCGGTGCTGCACGAAGCCGCGAAGCTGTGCGGCGAAGTGCTCGCGCCGCTGAACGCCGAAGGCGACCGCAATCCGAGCCGCTGGGAAAACGGCGACGTGCACGCCACACCCGGTTTCAAGGCGGCATTCCGGCAATACGTGGAAGGCGGCTGGCAAGGCGTGCAGCATCCTCAGGAATACGAAGGGCAAGGCTTGCCCAAGCTCGTCGGCACGCCGTGCGTGGAAATGCTCAACGCGGCGAATCTCTCGTTCGCGCTGTGCCCGCTGCTCACCGACGGCGCCATCGAAGCGCTCCTCACCGCCGGCAGCGAAGCGCAAAAGCAGCGCTTCGTGCCGAAGCTCATTGCCGGCGACTGGACCGGCACGATGAACCTCACCGAGCCGCAGGCGGGCTCCGATCTCGCCGCCGTGCGCACGCGCGCCGAGCCGCAAGGCGACGGCAACTACAGGCTGTTCGGCACGAAGATCTTCATCACGTGGGGCGAGCACGACATGGCGGAGAACATCGTCCATCTCGTGCTCGCGCGCACGCCCACGGCGCCCGAAGGCGTGAAGGGCATTTCGCTGTTCATCGTGCCGAAGTTCCTCGTCAACGAAGATGGCACGCCCGGCGCGCGCAACGATGTGCACTGCGTGTCGATCGAACACAAGCTCGGCATCAAGGCGAGCCCGACCGCCGTGCTGCAGTTCGGCGACCTTGGCGGCGCGATCGGCCAATTGATTGGCGAAGAGAATCGCGGCCTCGAATACATGTTCATCATGATGAACGCCGCGCGTTTTGCGGTGGGCGTGCAGGGCGTGGCGGTCTCCGATCGCGCGTACCAGAAGGCGCTCGCCTATGCGAAGGAGCGCGTGCAGAGCCGCCCGGTGGATGGTTCCGCGAAAGCGGCGGTGAGCATCATCCATCACCCCGACGTGCGCCGCATGCTCGCGACGATGCGTGCGCTCACCGAAGCCGCGCGTGCGCTCGCCTACGTGGCGGCGGGCGAGAGCGACCGCGCGCACGGCGACCCCGACGAGGCGGCCCGTGCGCGGCATCAGGCGCGCTACGAGTACCTCGTGCCGATCGTGAAGGGTTGGAGCACCGAACTGGCGCTGGAAGTGACAAGCCTCGGCGTGCAGGTGCATGGCGGCATGGGTTTCATCGAGGAAACGGGCGCCGCGCAGTTCTACCGCGACGCGCGCATTCTGCCGATCTACGAAGGCACGACGGCGATCCAGGCGAACGATCTCATCGGGCGCAAGACGCTGCGCGACGGCGGCGCGGCGGCGAAGGCGCTGCTCGCCGATATCGCGCAGACCGTCGACGCGCTGACCGCACAACAAGGCGCGGCGTTCGAGTCGATGCGCAAGCATCTCGCGGCAGGTAAGGATGCGCTGGCGTCGGCCGTGGACTTCGTGCTCGCGAAGGCGAAAAGCGATCCGAACGCGGTGTTCGCGGGCAGCGTGCCGTATCTGAAGCTGGCGGGCATCGTGCTGGGCGGCTGGCAGATGGCGCGCGCGATGCTCGCCTCGCAGCGTCTCATGCAGGACGATCCGAAGTTTCATGGCGCGAAGATCGCCACGGCGCAGTTCTTCGCGCAACACGTGCTGCCGCAGGCGGTGGCGCTCGAAGCGGCGATCGTCAGCGCGAACGGCAGTGAGGGCGTGCTGGCGCTGGCGGAGGATCAGTTCTGACGCCGCGCGCCAATCGAGCCAATCGAGCCGGGCGAAGCGGGCGAATCGGGCGAAGCGAGAAATGAAACACGGCGCCCCGCAGGCGCCGTGTTCGTTCATGCCGAAAGCGTTGCTTCAGGCATACGCCGGGCGATGCGAGCCTTGTGTGTCGCCGAGATAGCGGTGCACCGAAAGATCGTCGGCGCGGATGGCGGGCTGCTTGCCCGAGATCAGATCGGCGAGCAACTGGCCCGAGCCGCACGACATCGTCCAGCCGAGCGTGCCGTGACCCGTGTTCAGGAACAGGTTCGGGATCGGCGTGCGGCCGACGACCGGCGTGCCGTCCGGCGTCATCGGGCGCAGGCCGGTCCAGAAGGTGGCCTTCGCCGTGTCGCCGCCGCCCGGGAACAGGTCGTTCACGCACATTTCGAGTGTTTCGCGGCGCGCTTGCTTGAGCGTCTTGTCGAAGCCGACGATCTCGGCCATGCCGCCCACGCGGATGCGGTCGTCAAAACGCGTGATCGCGATCTTGTAGGTTTCGTCGAGCACGGTTGAAACCGGCGCGGCACTCGCGTTCACGATCGGCGCCGTGATCGAATAGCCCTTGAGCGGATAGACCGGAATCTTCACGAGGCCCGCGAGCATCTTCGTCGAGAAGGAGCCGAGCGCGACCACGTACGAATCTGCACGCACGAGTTCGCTGCCGCATTGCACGCCCGCGATACGGTCGCCCTGCATGGCGAGGCCGTCGACCGGCGTGTTGTAGCGGAACTTCACGCCCAACTGTTCGGCCATCGCGGCGAGGCGCGTGGTGAACATCTGGCAGTCGCCGGTTTCGTCGCCGGGCAGGCGCAGGCCGCCTGTGAGCTTGCCCGACACCGCGGCGAGCGCGGGTTCGGCGCGGCCGAGTTCGGCGGCGGTCAGCAGTTCGTACGGAACGTTCGCGTCTTCGAGCACGGCGATGTCCTTCGCCGCGCCTTCGAACTGCTGTTGCGTGCGGAACACCTGGAGCGTGCCGCCCGTGCGGCCTTCGTACTGGATGCCCGTGTCGGCGCGCAGCGCCTGCAGGCAGTCGCGGCTGTATTCGGCGAGGCGCACCATGCGGCCCTTGTTGAGCGCATAGCGTTCGGCCGTGCAGTTCTGCAGCATCTGCCACATCCATTGCAGCTGGAACCTGGTGCCGTCCAGACGAATGGCGAGCGGCGCGTGCTTCTCGAACATCCACTTGATCGCCTTGAGCGGCACGCCGGGCGCTGCCCACGGCGCGGCGTAGCCCGGCGAGATCTGGCCGGCATTGGCAAAACTGGTTTCGAGCGCGGGACCGGCCTCGCGGTCGATCACCGTGACTTCGTGGCCCGCGCGGGCGAGATACCAGGCGCTGGCCACACCGACCACACCACTGCCCAACACGACGACTCGCATACCTGCTCCATATAGATTCGTTGAGCTACGCCACATTGCCGGGACCCCGGAAGCCGTGTTTCGGCACCGATAGGGAAGAAGGCATGAAAATTCGGGTGTAGCCAGTATTTGTTGCTATGCTATTGTGGTATGTCCAGGTTTTGTTATTGTATTTTTCAGATTTTTGGGAAGAAATCATGAGAACGCAGCGTCAACCGGTCCGCGCGCTCGACCGGCTCGATCACCGCATCCTCAAACTGCTCCAGGAAGACGGCCGCATGGCCATGAAGGACCTCGCGGAGCAGGTCGGGCTCTCGGTCACGCCGTGCATCGAGCGGGTCAAGCGCATGGAGCGCGACGGCGTGATCACGGGTTACTTCGCGCGCGTGAACCCTTCCGTGCTGGGCGCGGCGCTGCTCGTGTTCGTGGAGATCACGCTCGACCACAAGAGCGGCAACATGTTCGACCAGTTCCGCCGCGAGGTGCAGAAGATTCCCGAAGTGCTCGAATGCCATCTCGTCTCGGGCGACTTCGACTATCTCATCAAGGCGCGCATTGGCGAGATGGCCGACTACCGAAAACTGCTCGGCGACATCCTGCTGCAACTGCCGGGCGCTGTGCAGTCGAAGAGCTACGTGGTGATGGAAGAGATCAAGGAGACGCTGACCATCGCCGTGGGGGACTGACCTGGGTCGCGGCGGCTGAAAGCGCCCCGTTTTTAGGACTCGACAACGCGGATCGATACTGTATATTTATACAGTATCGATCCGCGTTTTCATGTCTGCGCTTTTCATGTCCGTTTTCGTGCCCTTTTTGCTCCAGCCGTGACCGACTCCCGTCACCCAGATCCCGACGCCTGGTATCCCGTTGCGCCGCCCACTGCGCGCAAGGGGCGCGGCGCGGTCACGAACCTGCAAGGGCGTTATGAAGTCGACCAGCGCGAAGCGTTCGACGATGGCTGGCAGCAGACGGGCGTCGGCGGGGAGGGCGATGGCGACGAAGCGGGCTGCCCCAGGCTGCGCACTGAAGTCTTCGAAGAGCGCGCGAAAAGCATCCTCACGCGCAACCAGTCGCCGGACATTCCGTTCAACGTCTCGCTCAATCCTTACCGCGGCTGCGAGCACGGCTGCATCTATTGCTTCGCGCGGCCTACGCACAGCTATCTCGGCCTCTCGCCGGGGCTCGATTTCGAGAGCCGCATCTACGCGAAGGTCAACGCGGCGGAGTTGCTCGTGCGGGAAATCGCGAAGCCGTCGTACGAGCCCGAGCCGATTGCGCTCGGTGTGAACACCGACGCCTGGCAACCGGTGGAGCGCGACCTGCGCATCACGCGCGGCGTGGTCGAAGTGCTGGCCGAGGCGCAGCATCCGTTCGCGGCCATCACGAAGTCCTCATTGATCGAGCGCGATCTCGACCTGCTCGCGCCGATGGCCGCGCGCCAGCAGTTCATGGCGGCGATCACGATCACCACGCTCGACGCCGATATCGCCCGCTCGCTCGAACCCCGTGCGGCGACACCCGCGCGGCGGCTGCGCACCATCCGCACGCTGGCCGAAGCCGGCGTGCCGGTAGGCGTGAGCATCGCACCGGTGATTCCGTTCGTGACCGAGCCCGACATGGAGCGCGTGCTCGAGGCCTGCGCCGAGGCCGGTGCGACAAGCGCGAGCTACATCGTGCTGCGCCTGCCGTGGGAGGTCGCGCCGCTGTTCCAGGACTGGCTGGCGGCGCACTTCCCGCAGCGCGCTGAGCGCGTGATGAGCCGCGTGCGCGACATGCGCGGCGGCAAGGACTACGAGTCGGCGTTTTCGCAGCGCATGAAGGGCACGGGGCTTTGGGCCGACCTGCTCAAGCAGCGCTTTCACAATGCCGTGCGGCGCCTCGGGCTCAACGAGCGGCGCCACGGCATTCTGGACATGTCGGCGTTCGTGCAGTCGAAGACCGTGCGCGAGAAGCCGCAGCTCGACCTGTTCTGAGCCGTTACTGCGTGATTTACTGCGAGAGTGCCTTTGCGGCCTCGACCTGGGACTCGAAGTACGTTTGAAACGAGAGCGCGAGTCCGGTCATTAGCAGGAACGCGCCAATCAGCAGCGAGAAGATCACGACGAAGATCACCGTCCAGCCGGATCGGCTTGCGCGGCCTTGCTCCACGAACGCTGCGTTGAACTGCGCATCCCATTTGGCGTCGGGGCGCAGGCCGTAGACGATCGCCGCCAGAAACGCCGAGAGGACCGACACCGCGCCAATCGCTGCGAGCACCCAGCCGGGAATCGAGGCGCGTTCGGTTGCGGCGAGCAGCATCACGCCCGTAATGCCGATGAGCGTGCCGAGCAAATGCGCCCAGCCCCACACGTCGCGCGGGCCGTACAGATAGAAGCGGTGTGCGCCGAGGCTGCCAAACAGGAAGGCGAGGGCTGCGGTGAGCGTTTTGGAGCGAAAGCGTGCGGGGTTCTTGTCGTTGGGCATGGGCTCGGGCGAAACGTGGACGTTTGGCCGTCGTGGGCGCATCACGTCGAACGCACACGGGCCGCCGGGCATTGTATGCCGCACGCCGGGCTTGCAGCACAAGCGCACGCTTATGCCCGGCACCATGCATGCGCCTGGGCGCAACGTGGGGCGTGCGCCTACTTGCTGTAGGTCACGCGATAGATCGCGCCCGCGTAGTCGTCGCTGATCAGGAGCGAGCCGTCGGGCAGCGGCAGCACGTCGGCGGGGCGGCCCCATTGGGTCTGGTCGGAATCGAGCCAGCCCTGTGCGAACACTTGCTGGTGAGCGTTCGTGCCGTCGGAGTTCGCGCTCACCCGCACCACGCGATAGCCGGCCTTCTTGCTGCGGTTCCACGAGCCGTGCTCGGCGATGAAAATGCTGTTCTTATAGTCGGCCGGGAACATCGAGCCGGTATAGAAGCGCATGCCGAGCGACGCCACGTGCGCGCCGAGCTTGAGGACCGGGGGGGTGAAGCCGCTGCACGGATGACCAGCGCCGAACTCGGGGTCGGCGACATTGCCGCCGTGACAATACGGGAAGCCGAAGTCCTCGCCCACGTGCGCGAGGCGGTTGAGCTTGTCATCGGGGATGTCGTCGCCGAGCATGTCGCGGCCGTTGTCGGTGAACCAGAGTTCGTGCGTCTGCGGATGCCACGCGAAGCCAACCGTGTTGCGCACGCCGCGGGCGATGGTCTCGTAGTGCGAGCCGTCGGGGTCCATGCGTCCGATCATCGCGAAATGCTCGCGCTGCGGGTCGCTGGCCGGCAGGCAGACATTGCACGGCGCGCCTTGCGGCACGTAGAGCTTGCCGTCGGGGCCGAAGGCGATGAACTTCCAGCCGTGGTGGCGCTCGCCGGGCAGCGAATCCGTGACGACGACGGCTTTGGGCGGATCGTCGAGATGACGGTCGATGTCGTCGAGCCGCACGATCGACGAAACCGCCGAGACGTACAGTGCGCCGTTGCGCCAGGCCACACCCACCGGCATGGTCAGTCCCGAGGCCACGATATGGCGCTTTATGACCTTGCCGTCCTTGAGTTCCAGCGCGTAGACATCACCGCCGATACTCCCTGCATACAGGAGGGTGCCGCTGCCCGACAGCGTCATTTCGCGCGCGCCGGGCACGTCGGCGGAGAGCACTTCGATGTGGAAGCCCGGTGGCAGCTTGATATGGTCGATGGGAAGCGCCGCGTGAGCGAACGGCGCCGCGAGCAGGGCGGCGGCAACGGCGAGCCACGCCGCCGCGCAGCGCCTGGCCGGCTCGCGAGAGGCCGGATAAACGGATCTGTCACCCACGCCGTCGCCGCAACCGTGACGAAGCCATTGCACGAGTCGTCTGAAAGTCGCCACAATTCGCTCCAGGGCCCGCCTATCGTAGGCATGAGCCGCATTTTGACCGCCGTGTCTTGCCGCTTTCTGCGCGCCGGTGCGCAATTTCCCGTTAAGTGTTTGTTATGCCTCCGGTTTCGGGCTATAATCGCATGTTTCAGTAGTCCCGAACCCCGGTTTTCAAGGATTTTAGTATGGTCATCATCCGTCTGGCACGCGGCGGCTCGAAAAAGCGCCCGTTCTACAACATCGTCGCAACCGACTCGCGCAACCGTCGCGACGGCCGTTTCATCGAGCGCGTGGGCTTCTACAACCCGGTCGCTACCAAGGGTGAAACGCTGCGTATCGCTCAAGATCGCGTGACGTACTGGAAGGAAAACGGCGCGCAAATGTCGCCGGCCGTCGAGCGCCTCGTGAAGGAAGCGCAAAAGACCGCCGCCGCTGCGCCGGCTGCTTGAGTCGTTAAGCGTCTTTTCAGTCTGTTGTCCGTGTTTTACCCGCGTACGCGCCGCATGATCGGCGTATGCGATATCAAGCTGGTCGCAAGGGGTGCCGATGTCCGCGCATGACGCTAAATCTGCCGTAGAGGCGAACGACGCGTCGGAAAGCGGGGCGCCCGCAGCGGCAAACAGCGCTGCGACTGGCGGCGCCGGCAAGGTTGCCGCCCGCGGCGCCCCGTCGTTTGGCGCGTTCGTGCGCAAGCCTGCACGCGAGAGCGCCGCGAAAGCCGCGCCCGCAACCGGCAGCCTGCGCGCCGAAACCGAAGCGAGCTGGCCGGCCGACGCCGTTGAAGTCGGCGCCGTGATCGACGCCTATGGCCTCAAGGGCTGGCTGAAGATCGCGCCGCACGCGCAGGACGGCCGCGCACTGCTTTCCGCCAAACGCTGGTGGCTCCTCAAGGGCCGCGAGGGTCAGGGGCATCGCGAGCGTCATTCCGCGGTGCGCGAGAGCGCCAAGGTTCATGGTGACAGCGTCGTCGGCCAGCTTTCGGGCCTCGCCGACCGCGATGCCGCGCTGCTGTTGCGCGGCGCGCGCGTGTACGTGAGCCGGGCCGAATTCCCGGCTCCTGCTGCCGACGAATATTACTGGGTCGACCTGATCGGCCTCGACGTCGCCAATGAGGCGGGCGTCGAGCTCGGCAAGGTCGCCGACCTGATCGACAATGGTGCGCAATCGGTGTTGCGTGTCACGTATGCGTCCACGGACAAGGATGGCAAGCCGGCCGCCGGCGAGCGCCTGATCCCGTTTGTGGGCGTGTTCGTGAAGACGGTGGACCTGGCGGCGAAGCGCATCGTCGTCGACTGGGAAGCCGACTACTAAACGCCGCAGCAACACCGCGCGCCTTGATTCAATTTCGCTGAACGGAGAGAGCGATGCAGTTCGATGTCGTCACGCTCTTTCCCGAGATGTTCCGCGCGCTGACCGACTGGGGCATTACCAGCCGGGCGGCGAAGCAGCAGCGTTACACGTTGCGCACGTGGAATCCGCGTGATTTCACGACCGACAACTACCGCACGATCGACGACCGCCCTTACGGCGGCGGCCCCGGCATGGTCATGCTGGCCAGGCCGCTCGAAGCGGCGATCGACGCGGCGAAGGCCGCGCAGGCGCAAGCCGGCGTGAGCGCTCCGCGTGTGCTGCTGATGTCGCCGCAAGGCAAGCCGCTCACGCACGAACGCGTCATGCAGTTCGCGCAGGAGCCGGGTCTCGTGATGTTGTGCGGCCGCTACGAAGCGATCGACCAGCGTCTCGTCGACCGCTGCGTGGACGAAGAAGTGAGCCTCGGCGACTTCGTGCTCTCGGGGGGCGAATTGCCTGCGATGGCCTTGATGGACGCCGTGGTGCGCAACCTGCCGGGCGTGCTGGGCGACGCGCTTTCCGCGGTGCAGGACAGCTTCGTCGACGGTTTGCTCGACTGTCCGCATTACACGCGCCCCGAGGAATACGACGGCGTGCGTGTGCCCGATGTGCTGCTTGGCGGCCATCATGCGGAAATCGAGCTGTGGCGCCGCCGCGAGGCGTTGCGCAATACGTGGAACAAGCGGCCCGATCTGATCGCGCGGGCCAGAAAGAACAAGATGTTGAGCCGGGCCGACGAGGCGTGGCTCGCTAGTCTCGCGAAGGGCCCGGACGAAGCGTAAGGCTTCGGGCGGGCGCGACAAGGGGCGCAAAAGGCGGTGCCGCTTCATGCGTGAACGGCGCCAGTTGTGAATCCATCCTCTATCGGGGCCGTAGTGCAGGCAACCCTGCACAGGTACGAACGCCGACAAGATGGCATACGGAGTCAATCCATGAATCTGATTGAAAAACTCGAGCAGGAAGAGATCCAGCGCGTGCTGGGCGAGAAGACCATCCCCGATTTCGCCCCCGGCGATACGGTGATCGTCAACGTGAACGTGGTTGAAGGTAACCGCAAGCGCGTTCAGGCATACGAAGGCGTCGTGATCGCGAAGCGTAACCGCGGCCTGAACTCGTCGTTCATCGTGCGCAAGATCTCGTCGGGCGAAGGCGTCGAGCGTACGTTCCAGACGTATTCGCCGCTGCTGGCCAGCATCGTGGTGAAGCGCCGCGGCGACGTGCGTCGCGCGAAGCTGTACTACCTGCGCAGCCTGTCGGGCAAGAAGGCACGTATCAAGGAAAAGCTGGTGTCGAAAGACCGCGCAGCCGCTCCGGCCGATCAGGCGTAAAAGCTGTAAGAAAAAAGCACCCCTCGGGGTGCTTTTTTCTTTTTGGCCGCAAAATAATCTCGTGTACGTGTAATCCGGGACGCCCGTTGATCCGCCCAGTATTTGAACCCGAAAGCCTGCCGATCGAATCGACGGGCGCGAACCTTCCGCAGGTCGCCGCGGAGCGCCTGACCGCCGCCGGCTTGCGCACACGCTTCGAGCAGCGCCTGCCGTGGGACCCCGAACCGCAGGAAGCGCGTCTCGCCGAGATGCGCGATCCGCGCGAGGCTGCCGTGCTCATGCCCATCGCGATGCGCCCGGGGGGCTTGACCGTGCTGCTCACGCAGCGCGCCGACAACCTCAGCAATCACGCGGGCCAGGTGAGCTTTCCCGGCGGCAGCCGCGAACCTTCCGACCCTACGCCCATCGCCGCCGCGCTGCGCGAGGCACAAGAGGAGGTGAACCTCGACCCCGCGCGTGTCGAGGTGCTCGGTGCGTTGCCCGACTACCTCACCGGCACCGGCTTCAAGGTCACGCCCGTCGTCGGCCTCGTGCACGAGCCATTCAGTCTCGCGGCGGACTCGCTCGAAGTGGCGAGCATCTTCGAGGTGCCGCTCAGCTTTCTCATGAACCCGGCGCATCACCAGGTGCGCGTGCTCCGCTGGGAAGGCGGCGAGCGGCGCTTTTACGCGATGCCGTATCCGGACCGGAATTCACCGGACCGCAATGTGCCCGAACCCGTCGCCGCTTCCGGCGTCGGGTCCTCGCACTTCATCTGGGGGGCGACGGCAGGCATGCTGCGCAACTTCTACCGCTTCCTGCTTGCGTAACACGTCTGGCGGCGCATGCAAGCGCCACTACGCACTGTTGCGAGTTTGCCGCCCGAATTGCCGGCGAGGGTCAGGCACATCTGGCCCTGTGATATCGTTGCAACACTTTCATCAAACCCCTTTCGCAACCCGATCTGCACGGCGCGTCGCATGACCTTCTTTTCCGTATTGCTGGCTCTCGTCATCGAACAGGTGCGGGCGCTTTCGCCCAATAATCCGGTCATGGCGCTCGTGCGCCTCAATGCGGAATGGGCCGCTCACGGCTTCGACGCCGGCAAGCAGAAGCATGGCCTCATCGCGTGGCTCGTGGTCGTGCTGCCGTGGACGCTCGCCACGGCGCTCGTCTACTACGTCCTGTACCACGTCAGCTTTGTGCTGGCGTTCCTGTGGAACGTGGTGGTCGTGTACTTCACGCTCGGCTTTCGCCAGTTCAGCCACTATTTCACCGACATCCATCTCGCGCTGAACAACGACGACGTGCCGCGCGCGCGTGAAATCCTCCACGAATGGACCGGCATCGACGCGGTGGACATGCCCGTGAGCGAGATCGTGCGCCACACGCTCATTCACGCGGTGATCGCCTCGCATCGGCACGTGTTCGGCGTGTTCTTCTGGTTTCTCGTGCCGATCGGGCCCGCCGGCGCGGTGCTGTACCGCATCGCCGAATACCTCGCGCGCGAGTGGGCACGCCCGGCGGAGGATCGCACCGAGGCGTTCTCGAACTTCGCGCAGCATGTGTTTTTCGTGATCGATTGGGTGCCGGCGCGGCTCACGTCGCTCGGCTTTGCCATCGTCGGCAACTTCGAGGATGCGATCTACGCCTGGCGCAACCACACGAACCAGTGGCCCGACACCAACGAAGGCGTGCTGCTCGCCACCGGCAGCGGCGCGCTGGGCGCGCGCCTGTCGGGCCCGCTGGCCGAGCAGTCCAGCGTCGATGCGCTCGCGCAACCGGGCGAGGGCGGCCCGTACACGGTGGGCGACGACTGCACGCCGCGCACGCTGCAATCGGCCGTGGGCCTCGTCTGGCGCGCCGTGATCCTGTGGATGATCCTGCTGCTCATGCTGACGATCGCCGTCTGGCTTTGAGCGCTGGCGCGCCAAGAGCCGTAAACATGCAAATGGGCCGCTTTCAAGCGGCCCATTTGCGTTTGGGTCGGCACCCGGCGTCACTCGTCGCGCACGTCGCGATCCCGACCGCAATTCCAGCACACGGTGAACTGCGCTTCGAGCACCTCGCCACAGCGCGCGCAGCGCCACGTGGGCGCGCCCGGCGGCGGCCCGCTCACGGCCTCGTCGAGCAAACGCCGGGCGAGCTTTTCGTCGCGCTCGTCCACGAGCCACAGTTCGGGCGCGCACTGGTCCGCCGGAATCTCGCCCATTGCGCCGCTCAGGTAGCGGTTGTGCAGCTCGCAGGGCACGCCCGCCGTCGCGAGGATGTTCATCCAGTGCTGGGCGATCAGCAGATTCGGCGCGCGCACGAGCTTGAGCATAGGGCGTTGGGGCAGGCGGCGCGTCAGCGCACGACCTGGCTGATCTCGTGCATGAGCTGCGCGTAGAGCGCCTGGCGCTCGGGCGCGATGCGGCCGTCGTCGACGGCTTCCAGAATCGCGCAGCCCGGCTCGTGCAGGTGATGGCAATTGTAGAAGCGGCAGTGCGCGAGCAGCGGCCGGAACTCGGGGAACGCGCGCTCCAGCTTGCCCTCGGTGAGGTGATAGAGGCCGAACTCCTGGAAGCCCGGCGAGTCGATCAGCGCGCCGCCCTCGGGGAGCGTGTAGAGCCGCGTGAACGTCGTGGTGTGGCGGCCGCTGTTGAGCGCGGTCGAGATCTCGCGCGTGGCCGCTTCGGCGTCCGGAATCAACAGGTTCACGAGCGTCGACTTGCCCATGCCCGACTGGCCGAGCAGGATCGTCTGATGGCCGTGCAGATGCTCGGCCAGCGCCGCGCGTGCCTCCTCGGGCCGGCCCTTCACCGAAAGCTCGAGCACCGTATAGCCCAGCGCGCGATAGCGCTCGAGCCGCCGGCGCGCGAGTGGCAGCGCAGCCTCTACGTCGATCTTGTTGAGCACGATGAGCGGCTTGAGGCCGTTGGCCTCGGCGGCCACGAGCGCGCGCCCGAGCAGGTCCTCGCTGAAGTGCGGTTCCGTGGCGAGCACGATCAGCAACTGGTCGAGGTTCGCCGCGAAGAGCTTCGACTTGAACTGGTCGGAGCGGTAGAGCAGGTTGCGCCGCTCGCCGATCGCGACGATCACGCCCTGATCGGCGGACGTCGGCTGATACTCGACGCGGTCGCCCACCGCGACCTCGCTCTTCTTGCCGCGGGGGAAGCATTGCAGGTGCGCGCCGCCGCCGTCGGGCGCGACGAGATAGTGGCGCCCGTGGGCGGCGATCACCACGCCGTGCAGCGTGGCGCCCGCAGCTTTTGCATTGCCGGCGGCCTTCGTTGCGCGCCGGCTCATGCGTGCGCGAGCAGTCGGTCGATCCGCTGCGAAGCCGGCGGATGCGAGTAGTAGAACGCGGTATAGAGCGGGTCGGGCGTGAGCGTCGACGCGTTGTCTTCGTAGAGCTTCACGAGCGCGTTGACGAGATGCTGCGCGTCCGTTTGCGTGGCGGCGAAGGCGTCGGCCTCGAACTCGTGCTTGCGCGAGGAGAGGCTGCCAAGCGGCGTGACGAAGAACAGGAACACGGGCACGGCGAGGAAGAACAGCACGAGCGCGAGCCCTTCGTTACCGCCGAGCAGCGACGGACGCACGCCGAGCCCCTCGTAGAACCAGACGCGCTGCGAGAGCCAGCCGAGCAGGGCGAGCAGCGCGAGGCTGATCGCGAACGTGACCACCATGCGCTTGATGACGTGACGGCGCTTGAAGTGGCCCAGCTCGTGCGCGAGCACGGCCTCGATCTCGCTGCCGGACAGGCGCGCGAGCAGCGTATCGAAGAACACGATGCGCTTGGACGCGCCAAAGCCCGTGAAATAGGCGTTGCCGTGTGCGGAGCGGCGGCTGCCGTCCATCACGAACAGGCCCTTGGCCGCAAAGCCGCAGCGCTGCATGAGCGCCTCGATGCGCGAGCGCAGCGCTTCGTCGCGCAGCGGCTCGAACTTGTTGAAGAGCGGCGCGATGAAGGTGGGATAGAGCACCAGCACGAGCATCTGGAAGGCGACCCAAACGGCCCACGTCCAGAGCCACCAGAGGCTGCCCGCCTGCTTCATGAGCCAGAGCACGACGAAGAGAAGCGGAATGCCGAACGCGGCGCCGATCAGGAGCCCCTTGATGCGGTCCATGACGAAAATGCGCTTCGTCATGCGATTGAAGCCGAAGCGCTCTTCGACCACGAACTGGCGGTAGTAGTCGAGCGGCAGTTCGACCAGACCGGAAATGGCGAGCACGGCTCCGATCAGCGCGATCTGGCCCACATAGTCGCGCCCGATCGCATCCGAGATGCCGAGATCGAGCGCCTGCACGCCGCCGAGCAGCGTGAGCGCGATCAGCACCACGGCGCCGAGCACGATCTCGATCATGCCGAGGCGCGTGCGCGCGACCGTGTAGTCGGCGGCTCGCTGATGCGCGGCGAGCGGGATGGTGGCGGTGAACTGGGCGGGCACCGCGCCGCGGTGTGCGGCCACGAAGCGGATCTGCCGCGACGCGAGCCAGAGCCTGGTCGCGACCATGGCGAGCACGGCCACGACGAACAGCGCGCTGAAGGACAGCGCAGGGGAGGGGGACAGATTAGGCATCCAGGAAGTCCGTGGTATCTATGCGACAATTATATGTTCTCGCCGGCCGGGCATCGCATCCTGTCGATGCCGCGCACGCGCCGCGCCTCCAACGCTCTCCAGGTTGCCTTTCATGACTGACATTACCGCTGCCGGCGCGCCGCTCATCGAGCGCACCGACATGAACCTGATCTGGCTCGATATGGAAATGACGGGCCTCGATCCCGACAACGACCGCATCATCGAGATCGCCGTGGTGGTGACGAACTCGACGCTCGACAAGCTCGTGGAAGGCCCCGTGCTGGCCATCCATCAGCCGGAGCCGGTGCTCGACCGCATGGACGAATGGAACCGCAACACGCACGGCCGCTCGGGCCTGACCGAGCGCGTGCGCGCCTCGACCGTCACGGAAGAAACTGCGGCCGAGCAGATCATGGCGTTCCTTTCGCAATACGTGCCGCCGGGCAAGTCGCCGATGTGCGGCAACTCGATCTGCCAGGACCGCCGCTTCATGGCGCGCTGGATGCCCACGCTCGAGCGCTTTTTCCACTACCGCAACCTCGACGTGAGCACGCTCAAGGAACTGTGCCGACGCTGGCAGCCGACCCTCTACAAGGGTTTCCAGAAGCGCGCGATGCACACGGCGCTCGCCGACATCCACGAGTCGATCGACGAACTCAAATACTACCGCGAGCACTTCCTCGTTCCGGCGCCGGGCATCGTGCCCGACGTGGCGGCAGGCGAGGCCGGTCCGGCGCTCTGAGCGCCGGCGGGACACGCGGCAGCGGCACTGCCGCTGCCGCGCGATCAATGAAGACGTTCGAGTGTCAGGCGCGCGGCGCCCGCTGCGCGCTTTTGGGCCGGAACGCCGGCACGACGTCCGGATCGGTTTCGATATACGGGCCGCCGATCAGGTCGATGCAGTACGGCACCGCAGCGAAAATGCCCGGCACCTTCACGGCGCCCTGATCGTCGCGCAAGCCTTCCAGCGTTTCCCTGATCGACTTCGGCTGCCCCGGCAGGTTGATGATGAGCGCCGCGTGGTCGCCGTTCTCGCGGATCACGGCGACCTGGCGGGACAGAATCGCCGTCGGCACGAAGTTCAGGCTGATCTGGCGCATCTGCTCGCCAAAGCCCGGCATTTCCTTCGTCGCCACCGCGAGCGTCGCCTCGGGTGTCACGTCGCGGCGCGCGGGGCCGGTGCCGCCCGTCGTCAACACGAGGTCGCAGCGCAGGCCGTCCACGAGCGCCGTGAGCGTCGCGGAGATCGTCGCCGCATCGTCGTGGATCAGGCGCGTTTCGGCGCGCCACGGCGTTTTCAGCGCATTGCCGAGCCACTCCATCAGCGAGGGAATGCCTTTGTCCTCGTAGACGCCGCTCGTCGCGCGATCGCTGACCGACACAAGGCCGATCACCAGTTCGTCACGCATTGGGCCGGATTCGCTGCGCTCAGGCTTCGTCATCTTCGCGGTCCTCGTCGGCACGCCCGTCTTCGTGGTCTTCGCTTTCGTCGGCGCCCTGGGCGCTCGCGTCCTTGATCCACTGGAACAGCTCGCGGAAGGACCTGGGCGGCTTGCTCTGCTCCTGCTCGCGGCGCGCGTTGCGGATCAGCGTGCGGCCTTCCTGCGGGTCGGCAGCGGGATGCTGGCGGATGAATTCGGTGAGCGCGGCGTCGTCCGCGAGCAGCTTGTCGCGCGTGCGCTCGATCCAGTGCAGGCGCGCCGTCGCGGCCTTGTTCACCCCGCGGTGCTCGTCGAGCTTCGTGCGCAGCGCGGCGACTTCGGCTTCGGTCAGGCCGCGCATCATGCGGCCCACGTACTGGAGCTGGCGGCGGCGGCCTTCGTGGTCGGTGATACGGCGGCACTCGTGGACGGCGTCCGCGAGGTCTTCGGTCATCGGCATGCGCTTGAGCGCGTCTCTCGGCAGTTCCACGAGGGCCTGGCCGAGTTCCTGGAGCGCTTCCATGTCGCGCTTGAGCTGCGATTTGCTCGGGCGATCGTAGCCGTTGTCGTCCTGGTCGGCGACGGCGTCGTTCATCGGTTGAATGCGGGTTTTGCGTTTCATGGGGCGTATTGTAGCGTGCGCGCGCGTGCGGCTCGGGCTGGAAGGCGGCGGACGGCGGCGCCGGCGGCCCGATGCCGGGTGGTCGTTGGTGCGGCAGCGGGTGCGGAGCCCAGGCGACGAAAGTGCCTGCGATGCGTGTTCACATACCTTGCTATGATCGCGGGATGCGCTTCGCGGACGCAGCGCGTTCCGAAGCACCCGAAGCGCACCTGAAGCGCACCCGAAGCGACACAGCGAAACACGACATCAGCGGGCCGCACCGGCCCAGAACCGGACCGTAACGACAATGGCAGCAGACATCGAAGCCCGGCAACGCTTTTTCCCGCACACCCAGGACGAGCTGAAGGAGATCGCCTCAGACATCCTGCGGCACGCCAACGCGCTCGGCGCGAGCGACGCCGCGACCGAGATCTCCGAAGGCGACGGCTTGTCCGTCTCGGTGCGGCGTGGCGAGGTCGAGACCATTGAGCACAACCGCGACAAGATGGTCGGCGTGACCGTCTATATCGGCAACAAGCGCGGCAACGCAAGCACCTCGGATTTTTCGCCGCAGGCGCTCAAGGACACGGTGGCGGCCGCGTACAACATCGCGCGCTTCACCGCCGACGACGACTGCGCGGGCCTCGCCGAGCGCGATCTGCTCGAAACCGCGCCGCGCGACCTCGACCTCTATCACCCGTGGAATCTGTCCGCCGACGAAGCCGTGGATATCGCGCGCCGCGCCGAAGACGCGGCCTTCGCCGTCGACCCGCGCGTGAAGAACTCCGAAGGCGCGAGCGTGTCGGCACAGCATTCGCAGTTCGTGCTCGCGACCTCGGGCGGCTTCATGCACGGCTACCCCTACTCGCGCCACTACATCTCGTGCGCGCCCATCGCAGGCGTTGGCCGCAACATGCAGCGCGACGACTGGTACACCTCGCGGCGCAGCGCGGCCGAACTGGCCTCCCCCGAAGCCGTGGGGCGCTATGCGGCCGAGCGTGCGCTTTCGCGCCTGAACGCGCGCAGCCTCGACACGCGCAAGGTGCCGGTGCTGTTCGAGGCGCCGCTCGCCGCGGGCCTGCTGGGGGCATTCGTGCAGGCCGTGAGCGGCGGCGCGCTGTACCGCAAGACGTCGTTCCTCGTCGACAGCCTGGGCAAGCCGGTGTTCGCGCCGCACATCCAGATCGTCGAGGATCCGCATGTGCCGCGCGCGGCCGGCAGCGCGCCGTTCGACGAAGAGGGCGTGCGCACGCAGCGCCGCGAGGTCGTGAAGGACGGCATCGTGCAGGGCTATTTCCTTTCGTCGTATTCGGCGCGCAAGCTCGGCATGCAAACCACGGGCAACGCCGGCGGCTCGCACAACCTGCAGCTCCAGAGCTCGCTCACGAAGCCCGAAGACGATTTCGAGGCGATGCTGAAGAAGCTCGGCACGGGCCTGTTGCTGACCGAGCTGATGGGGCAGGGCGTGAACTTCGTGACGGGCGACTATTCGCGCGGCGCGTCGGGCTTCTGGGTGGAGAACGGCAAGATCCAGTACCCGGTGGAGGAAATCACGGTGGCTTCCACGCTGCAGGAGATGTTTCACCACATCGTCGCCGTGGGCGCGGATACGCTCGCGCGCGGCACGCGTCAGACCGGCTCGGTGCTGATCGAGAGGATGACGGTGGCGGGGCAGTAAGCGCCTTTTCGATCAATCCCGCCGCACGTAGCGCACGAACGCGAAATCGAAGTCGTTCGGCGCATTCGCATGCAGCGTCTCGCGCGACGTTTCCTGCCACACGTCGGGGTCGGGCGCGGGGAAGGTGGCGTCGCCCTCGAAGTCCGCGGAGATTTCCGTCACCACGAGTTCGTGTGCGAGCCCGAGTCCCTCGCCGTAGAGCTGCGCGCCGCCGATCAGGAACGCCGTGGGCGCCTGATCCTGCGCCGCGAGCGCAAGCGCCTCGCCGAGGCTCGTGGCGGTGTCGCAGCCGGGAAAGCGCTTGCCCGCGTCGCGCGTCACGACGATGTTGCGGCGGCCCGGCAAGGCGCGGCCGATCGACTCGTGCGTTTTGCGGCCCATGATGATGGGCGCGCCCATGGTGGTGCGCTTGAAGAACGCGAGGTCTTCGGGGAGCCGCCAGGGCAGCGCGTTGTCGCGGCCGATCACGCCGTTGCGGGCGCGGGCGACGATGAGGGTGAGCGTCGTCATCGAAAGGGTAGAGGTGCGAGGTTGCAAGCGGTTCGCAGCGATTCTACCTGAGCGCGCCGGGCGCCCAGGCGCGCTTGCTCCACGCGGGCCGGGTGTTTCAGTCGTGCAGGTCGGGCGGCAATTCCGCCTGGTTCTCCGCTTCGCCGCCGAAGAACGTTTTTTCGTCTCGCAGGCCGTGCGTGCCCATCAGCCGGTAAAGCGTCACGCGCGAGATGCCGAGATCGGCAGCGGCTTCCGTGAGCCGGTGCCGGTGCCGCAGCAGCGCCGCCTCGATGGCTCGCCGCTCCGCGGCCTCGCGCGCCTGCGCGAGCGTGACCGTCTGCTGCGCCGTGAAGTGCGCGAGATCGAGATCCTCCGCCGAGATCAGCTTGCTTTCGGCCATCACGATCGCGCGGCGCACGCGGTTGATGAGCTCGCGCACGTTGCCCGGCCAGTTGTAGTTGTACAGGGCCTCGATGGCGTCGGGCGTGAAGCCGCGGATGCGGCGCGCGCTGTCCTGCTTGAACTTGTGCAGCACGTGGTGCGCGAGAATTTCGATGTCCTTGCCGCGCGCGCGCAGCGGCGGCTCGTCCACGCGCAGCACGCACAGGCGGTGAAAGAGGTCGGCGCGAAAGCGTCCGTCGCGCATCGCCGCCTCGAGATCGACGTGCGTGGCCGAGATGATGCGCACGTCCACGGGAATCTGCTCGTGGCCGCCCAGGCGTTCGATCTTGCCTTCCTGCAAAAAGCGCAGCAGGCTTGCCTGGCTTTCCATCGGCAGGTCGCCGATTTCGTCGAGAAAGAGCGTGCCGCCGTTGGCCGATTCGACGCGCCCGATCTTGCGCTGGTTCGCGCCCGTGAACGCGCCGCGCTCGTAGCCGAACAGTTCGGATTGCAGAAGATGATGCGGGATCGCGCCACAGTTGATCGGCACGAACGTCGCCTTGCGCCGCGCGGAGCGCTCGTGGATCGCGAGCGCCGTGAGTTCCTTGCCGGTGCCCGATTCGCCCGAGATGAACACGGTGGCGTCGGTGTTGGCCACCTTGCGGATCGTGCGAAAGAGCTGCTGCATCGCTTCGCAGGTGCCGACCATCTCGTCTTCGTCGGGGCTCCCGGCGGCGGCCGGCGTGTCGAGATCGCACAGCGACACCATGCCGAACGCGTGGCCGACGAGGTAATCGAGCGTCGCATGCGCGACCGGCACATGGACGTAGTCGAAACAGTAGTGGCGGATCAGGCGCCGCACCTCGGCGTCGGTGAGGCGCGAATCGTCGGTGAGCGCGATCCATCCCACCTGCTGCAGCCGCAGGATCGTCTCGAGGCCCGCGAACTCGCGCGGCGCGAAACCCGTGAGATCGACGATGCCGGCATAGGCCGCCTCCGGCTTCACGAGGCGCGAGGCCTCGTGCACCGTGCGCGCGACCGCGATTTCCCAGCCGCGGCTCTTGAGGTAAGCGCACAGCAGCGGGTCGGGCGCGCGCGCGACGTACAGCAAGGTGCGCTCGATAGCCGCCTCGGGCTTCGCATCGCGCGCGCGGCCGGCGTCGGGGACATCCCCGGCAAGCGGTTGCCCGCCCACGGCGAAACGCTGCCCGGCTCCGGCGAGCGGTGTCACAGTGGCGCCCAGATGGGAGGATTCGCGCACGATCGGCCTCATGTCATCAGAAGGTGTAGGGGAAACGCACGCCGACGACGAAGTTCGGTGCATCGGGCGTGAGCCCGACGGAAACCGCGCCGTTGATCGTCAGGTGCTTGTTGACCACGTGATTCAGGCCGAAGTTGAGCACCGAGGCCGTCGTCTCGCTGCCCGGCACGCCAGTCCAGCTGCCGCCTGGCGCCCTGGTCTTCGACTGCGGCTCGATGGCCATGGTGTACGAGATGCTCGCCGAGTCCTTGTCCGAGAAGGCGAGCGCGACGCCGCCGCCGAACTGGATGATGTCGCCGAGCTTCACTTCGGCCGGCTCGGTCTGCCCGATGACCGAGGAGATGTCGGAGAACGAGCGCGAGATGTTGTACGTGTACGAGAAGCTGCCGAACAGCACCACGGGGTCGTAGGTCTTCAGCACCGAGATGCCGGCCGTCACGTTCCAGAAGCCCGTGCCGGTGGGCAGCTTGCTGGGGGCGACGAGATTGGTATTGTCGGGCGTGATCTGCTGAACCTTGATGCCGAACGGCGAGGTGCCGGTCGCCGTCTTCACGCGCAGGCTGCCGACCACGTCCGGAATGTTGCTGGTTTCCTTCAGGAACTGGTAGTAGATCCCGAAGTTCACGTCGCCGATGGCGTTCGAATTGACCGACGCATCCGTGAGCGTGCTGGCCGAGCCGCCCGCGCCGCCGACGATGAAGGTGCTGTGCCGGTAGACGTAAGGCACGTCCACATCGATGCTCATGCGGTCGGTGAGGCCGTAGCGCGTATCGAGGTCGGCCGTGATCGTGTGCGACTTGGTCTGCCCCAGATTGATGTTGCCGAGGAAGATCGCGTCGAGTGCAAGAAAGCCCGAAAGCTGCAGCTGGCGGCGATCGTAGTAACTGTCGCTGATGCCCCAGTCCAGCGTCAGCCTGTGGTCGAAGAGCGGCGCGTGCTCGCGCTGCACGACCGCTTCTTCGGCTTGCGTGCGGGACGGCTCGGCGCTCTTTTGCGTCTCGCCCACAGTCGGGCTGCCGTTGCTGGGGTTCACGCCCGGGTTGATACCCACGGGCGCGCCCTGCTGCGGCCCGCTCGCGGCCGAGGTGCCGGTCGCGCCGTTGGTCACGCCCGCGTCGGGCGAGGGCGGATTCACCGGCACGCCCGTGGCCGTGCCGGTGAGCGCTCCGGGCGCCGTCGCACCCGGCAGCGCCTGGGCGAGCGGCGGCAGCGGCACAGGCAGACCGTCTGCGCCCGGCTGTTCCGCGACCGCCGCGTCGGAAGCGGCGCCGGGCGCGCCCGCACCCGGCATGCCGCGGCCGCGTTGCGCCATTTCGAGGTTCGTCACCTGGCGCTCGAGTGACTGGATTTGCCGCTGCTGCTCGTCGACCACGCGCATGAGCGTATTCAGGCGCTCTTCGATCGACTGGCTTTGTAGCGCCTGCGCGTGGGCGGACTGCGAGAGCGCGAATAACAAAACCGCTGCTGGAATGGCGGCCGGCGACACGTGGGGCGCGGCCGCCCTGGACATCATCTTCATTGTTCTTCCCCCGGGATCGAATGCGGGCGCCAACCGGAACCCCCAGGTCCCATGCCCGCGCACGTCGATGCTCCTCCTTCAAAGTCCTGCTTCTCGCGCGGGTCCTCGCCCGCGTGGCGGTCTCCCTGGTGGTACGTCCCGGTTAATGGAGATTGCGCAGCGCCTGTAATACGCCGGTTTGCCGGATCATTCGCGACGTCATCTGCTGCGTCTGCAGACTCAGTTGCAGCTGGTTGGCAACCTGCTGGTTATTGCCCGCAACCTGGAGCAGCTGGGCGATCGCGCCTGCCTGCTGCGCGTTGCCCGGCACGATGTTCTGCGTGGCGATGCCCGCCGGCGTCTGCAGCGTCACGTTGACGCCGTGACTGCCGAACGAGATGCCCGCTCTTATGCTGCCGGTCGCGTTCGATGCCGACGCGCCCGGCTGGTTGGCGGCGCCTGGCAGATTGGCGAGCTGCGGCGCGTTGTTGTCATAGGAGAGGGTTGCGGCATTGGCGCCCGTATTGCCGTTGCCGGCCACCTGGGTGATCTGCGAGACGCCGTTGACCGAGACGCTCTGGCCGCCGGTGGCCGTCGCGTTCGGGTTGGCGCCGCTATTTGCGCCCGTGGTCCCGCCCTGCGTCGGGTCGATCACGTTTGCATACGTCTTCACCTGCGCACTCACCTGGTTGGCCGCGTTCTGGGCGACCGCGAGCGCGCCTTGCGCGACTGCGGTCGCGCCGTTTGGCAATTGCCATTGAGAAAGCAGGTTCAGAACGAACCCGGAAATCATGTCGCTGCCGGCATATTTGCCGGTCTGATGCGCGAGCACGTCGTCGCCGACGGCTTCGCAGCGGATGCCTTGCGCCTGCGCGTCGGCGTTCGAGAGAAACGCCGGCATCGGTTGCGGCAGGCCGATGCCTTCAGCCGCTAGCGCACCGCTCGAAAAAGCGCAGGCGAGCGCGGAGACGGCTGCCGCGATGCCACACTGTGAGAGGTTGCGTTTCATGATTCTTGGGACTTCAGAACATGACGGCCTTATCGAGGCCGTATTCGAAGAAGGGAGTCGCCGCGGTGCCGTTGAGCAAGGCTTGTTCGCGCAGCTTGAGCGCGAGCGACTCGTTGTTCTGCAACAGCGGAGAGTCCTCCAGGAACGGTTTGCCGAGCACCGCGAAGACGAGGCCGTTCCACGTCCTCGCGAAGTCGTCTTCGGCGACGATACGGTTGCCGAGCGCGGGGTCCGCAATGAAGATGCGGCCGTTCTCGGCGTGCTTGACGATCACGAAGTGCTCATAGCCATCGATGTTCATGAGCACCAGCACGGGAATCTGCAGGTGGTAGAGCGCGTCGGTGTTGACGCGAAAACCGCGGCCGCGCAAGCCGATCGTCTCGACGAACTTCTTCATGTCGAGCATGGAGAAGCCGTTCTTGACGACCACCTCGGGCGTGGAGAACACCATCATCTGGCGAATCAGCTCAGGTTCGGGGATGTCGATGCCGTAGCCGTACTTGAGCAGTGTGGCGAGTGCGGCGGCGCCGCAGCTGTAGTCGTACTGCTGGCTGACGATGCTGCGATAGCGCAGGTCCCGCATCGAGTGGACCGGAAGCTTCACCGGCACGCCGATGAGGTGGGTCGCGTCGAGCGTCGACTGCTGCGCATGCGCAGGCACAAGGGCCGCGCTGGCCGAGAGCGTCAGCGCGACGACAAACATCCTTGAGGCCGGGGTCGATACGGGCCCGGACATGGTGGTCTCCTGCCTTCTGGTATGCGCGCCGGCTGCGGTGGGACAGCCGGCGCGCGTTGCTTGCTGCGTTTTCTGCCCTGGGGCGAGCCCAGTTCCTGCGGTGCTGCCAGCCGTGCCTAGTGGCCGTTGTTCATCGCGGCGATTGCCATGCCGTTGTGCTGCAGGTTGCCGATGCCGCCGGCAATGTTCACGCCGATGTTGCCTTGCGCGCCGGTGAGCGTATTGGCGCCGAGGCTGGCCGTACCCTGGAACTGGCCAGTTGCCGCCATGGCGGCGTTTTGCGAGTTGTTATCCGTCGCGACCATCGCAGCCGTCGAGAAGGCCCCCTTGGTTGCCGTCGTCACGGAGCCGGCGAGGCTGTTGTTCTGCGCGTTGCCGATACCGGATGCGACGTTCACGCCGACGTTGCCCGACACGTTGGCGAGCGAGCCGTCGCCGACCGACGCATTGAGATTGAAGTTCTTCACGGTGGCCTTCCCGCTGGAGGCTTGCGTGTTGAAGATCTGCGCGTTGCCGAACACGTTGCCCATGTCGACAGAAGCGAGCGCGACATCGTTGCTTTGCGCGTTGTTGATGCCTTCCGCGATGTTCACGCCGAGGTTGCCCGTCACGCCGGTTGCCGCGCCGTTGCCCGTGTTGGCGTCGAGCGTGGCCGCCTTTTGCGTGTTGATGTGTTCGGTGACGGAGCCCGTCGTGTGCTCGTCGACGGTCTTGAGCGTGTCGTTCACGTCATAGCCCCAGCTCTTGCTCGAACTCGAGCTTCTCGACGACGAATGCTCGTGAAGGCTCGCGTTGGCGCTCACTGAGCTGTCCGAATGCGCATACGTGTTCGTCGACTTCTTCGAGTCTGAACTCGAGCCATTCGCGTAGGCCGAAACCGAGGCGCTGCCTTTGCCGTTGGCATAGGCCGTCCTGGTATTGGACGAGCTGTTGTCCGTGTTCTTCGCGTTGTTCACGTCCCAGTTCGCGCTGACATTCGTCGTGTCGCTGTTGTTGTGCGTATTGGTGGTCGTGTGCGACGTGCTTTCCTTGCCGCTGAGGTCGATGCTCGCCGAGCCGTTCTTGAAGTTGCCGGAATGCGACCACTTTGCGCTGGCGTCCAGGCTGCCATTGCCGCTTTGCGAATGCGTCGACGTGTTGTCGCCCTTGCTGCTATAGCTCGTTCCGAGGGACGCGCTGCCCTTGTCGCTATAGGTGCTGGACGTCTTCGAGTCGCTCGTATTGCCGCTGTTGGTGCTGACGGAATACTCGCCGCTGATGCCGGCGTTGAACTTCTTGTCGAAGCTCGAGTTGTTCGACGAGGTCGTCGTGGTCGAAGCATTGGACTGGTGCGCGCTCGCCTCGACGTTCAACGAGGACGACGTGCTCGACGAACTCGACTTCGAGTTCTGCCAGACTGTGTTGGTGCCCGTTCCCTTCGCACTGAGGTTGTAATTGTTGTACGTCGTCGTCTTGTTGCCGCTCGTGTACGTCTGTGCCTGCGGAAGGAGCGTGCCGCCACCGGTCGTCTGGCTGTTATTGATGACGGCGCCGGCGGTGCTCGAAACCGAGACGCAGCCGAACAGCCTGACAAAGCCGTCCATAAAAACGGTGTCGATTACGCCTGTGGTGTTGAAAAGTACTGCCGATGGAGCTGCGTAAGCGGAACCAGCCGCCGACGCAAGAACTGCCGCTGCTATGAGGGTGCGCTTCATGATTTCGCTCCGATACTGAGTGGTCAGTTAAAAAAGAGTGCCCGCCGGGGGACGGAGCACAAAACTGTTTGCCGTAGCATTACCGGCGCCGGCTGTCTGGTTCACCTGCACGAGGCCCGTCGCATTCCTGAATGCCGCATTGTCGATGCGTACCTCACGAATACCCCCTGCCTGGGCCATTTGCCCCTGACCGCCGCTTTGAGCAGCCGCCGCGGACAGTTCCCCGTCCGAGACCGCCACTACACCAATCGCCCCGCTGCTGATGAGAGCAGTGTTGCGCTGGACATTGCCCACGCCCGCCGACTGATTCACCATCATTGCGCCGTTCGTGTTTGCAAAAGCGCCTGCACCTATCGTCGCGCTCGCGCCTTTGAGCCGCGCCGTGACGCTGGCGAGCTGGTCGTCGCCGTTCACGTTGATCGACACGTTGCCGGTCGTGATCGTCAGCTGGTTGGCCTGCGCGTTGTCGAGACCCGCGGTCTCGTTCACCGTGAGCGCGCCGGTCGTCGACGTGGCGGCGCCCGGGGCGATGCTTGCCGTCGCGCCGACGCTTACCTGGGCCTGCGCCGCGCTCGCGAAGGCGAGCGCGGCGCAGGCGAGCGCGCCGGGAAGCGCCGTGCGCAACGTGCGCAACGTGCGCAACGTGCGCAACGTGCGTGACGTCTGGATCGAACGCCTCATTTCATGCCTCCCATGGCGCCCGTGAGCGGGGCGAGCGCGCCTGTGATCGTTGAGGAAATCGTGCCGCCGAGGCCGGCGCCGACGCCGGCGCTCGCGCCGGCCCCGGCCGCCACGTTCGAGCCGGTCGC
Organism: Paraburkholderia silvatlantica; assembly: GCF_003096715.1. GTDB lineage: Bacteria > Pseudomonadota > Gammaproteobacteria > Burkholderiales > Burkholderiaceae > Paraburkholderia > Paraburkholderia silvatlantica. The sequence goes on along the minus strand of NZ_QEOL01000014.1, from coordinate 158,147 downwards.
GCTGCCCGTGAGAATGCGCGTGAGCGCCTCTACGCCGGCGGTTTGCGCGCTCAATGCGCCGTTCGCGTTCACGCCGCTCGAGCCGTGCGCGTTGGTGAGATCCGTGTCGGTGACGAGCGTCGCCATCGCCGGATCGAAGCTGTTCCTGGGAAAGGTCGTGGCGCGCACGAGTACGGGATCCTGACTCTTCGGCACGTTGTCGAAGGCGCTGCGCGGGGTGATGTCACGTTCGACGATGATGTCGCCGGGGTTCGTGACCTGCTGGGCGGCCACGCCCGCCGTGACGCTTGCGGCCAGGAGGCCGCACAAGGCGGCGGCGGCCTGGACCGAACGGCGGCTTGCGCCGCGCGTCGAGTTGCGAACTGCCATTCTGGTCTCCTCCGGCCGGAGTCGGCGCATCGGCGCCTCGTCCGGTCCTTTCGTCCTGGCTTCGCGCGTTTGCAGCGAACAGGACACCGCGCGGCAAGCGGCGCGGGTGCTATCTCATCGTTACTTTCTTGTGTAGCTCGCGAGGTTGCCCTGCGCGTTCTGGGTGGCGTCGACGGGGATCGGCAGCGGTGCGGGCGGCGCGATTTCGTCCCAGAGCGTCACGTTGTTGCCGCGCATCAGTTGCGGGGTGGCGGCCACCATCACCATGCCGACGGCGCCGCCGCGCTGGCGTGAAAGCGTCTGGTCGTCGAGCGAGCCGATGCCCGCGAAGACGCCTTCGTTGCCAAAGGCGACAGGGTCGGCCGGGGCTTGGGCGCCGGCAGCCATGGTGCTGGCCGGGTCCGCGGCGCTCGAGGGGGCATCGCCGGCCGGCGCGCTCACTGTGAACGTGGCGGGAACGAGCGCCGCAGGTGTTGCAGGAACGACATCCGGGGCGGCGTTCGCGACGCTGGCAACTGCGCCTGGCGCGGCAGGCGCATCGTCCACGGCCTGTGCGCGAGCACCGGGCGAGAGGACGAGGAGGGCGGCGGGAACGAGCATGGCGGCGCATGCACTGCGGTAGCCAATAACACTGCGCCGGACCTGCTGGATGTTGAGTCGCATGGCGTATCTCCTGGTGCGAGACATTTAGCGAAACGTGTGCCATCGCCCGCAATCCATTGATACGCTTCGAACCGCACTATTGCCTGCAAATTTTGAATGGCGGATATTCGCCAAAATGTTTCAACGCTGAAACGTGAGGCCGTTTAAACCCGTTTGGAATGCGATACGGGTTTCAAAGGAGAACGTTTGCGCGCCGGCTGCTTAACGATTGAGAGAAAGGAAACATCCGTAATTATTTCTGCACTGACAAAATACCGGCAAACTGATGGAAACATTTCCATCGGTCCCTTATCCATTCCTGTTGCATAAATTCTATCCAAGTGCCACGAGGCTATAGTAAGCTTCAGAAAATGCCGTAATACCTAAAAGAAAAAGCCCGCGACTGGGCAAGTTGACACACACGCCACAACTCGGGGATTCACTGTCAGCAAAAGCATGCGCGTTCACTGTTTTCAGGCACGCGAAAGCCGCTTTTTGCTGCGTGTCTGTACATTCAGGTGCGTGCCGTCATTTCCAAACGATGGTGTTGGCAAGAGGATCTGAATAATGGAACCTGCAACGCGGCAATTGGTGTACGTGACGCGAAGACCGGTCGAAGCGTTGAACGAGCGGTTCCACGAGCGTGGCTGGCAGGTGGAGATCGTCGGCAACGCAAGGGACGCGCGGCGCGCCTTCCGCGCAGGGATGCCTGCGGGCGGGCTGCTCGATCTTTCAAGCGAATTTCACCTGCATGAGATCGGTTCGTTCGAGCCGTGCCTCACGCTGCCCAACGTCGGCTGGGTCGCTGCGACCACGACGGGGCAGCTGCAGGATGCAACGCTGCGCCGTCTGGTGCGCGATTACTGTTTCGATTACGTAACGGTCCCCTGGAACGGCGATCGCATCGTCGATTCCGTCGGCCACGCGTATGGCATGGTTTCGCTCGGCGAAGTCGCCTCGAACGACACCACGGGCGGCGCCGAAGGCGAAATGGTGGGCTCCTGCGAGGCGATGCTGGCGCTGTTCCGCTCGATCCGCAAGGTCGCGCTGACCGATGCGCCGGTGTTCATCTCGGGCGAGTCGGGCACGGGCAAGGAACTCACGGCCGTGGCGATCCACGAGCGCTCGGCGCGCCGCAACGCGCCGTTCGTGCCGATCAACTGCGGCGCCATTCCCCCGCACCTGCTGCAGTCCGAGCTGTTCGGCTACGAGCGCGGCGCGTTCACGGGCGCGAGCCAGCGCAAGATCGGCCGGGTCGAATCGGCCAATGGCGGCACACTCTTTCTCGACGAAATCGGCGACCTGCCCATGGAAAGCCAGGCGAGCCTGCTGCGCTTTCTGCAGGAAGGCAAGATCGAGCGCCTGGGCGGCCATCAGTCGATTCCCGTGGACGTGCGCATCATCTCGGCCACCCACGTCGACATGCGCGCGGCGATGGTGGAAGGCCGCTTTCGCCAGGACCTGTATCACCGTCTGTGCGTCCTGCAGATCGACGAGCCGCCGCTGCGCGCGCGCGGCAAGGACATCGAGCTGCTCGCGCGGCACATGCTCGAGCGCTTCAAGAAGGACGGCAGCCGGCGCCTGCGCGGCTTTTCGCCCGACGCCATCGCGGCCCTGCACAACTACAGCTGGCCCGGCAACGTGCGCGAGCTGATCAACCGCGTGCGGCGCGCCATCGTGATGTCGGAGGGGCGTGCGATCACGGCGCGCGATCTCGAACTCGGCGACTACGTCGAGGTGGTGCCGGTCTCGCTCGCGCAGGCGCGCGAAGCCGCCGAGCGCCAGGCCATCGAGCTCGCGCTGCTGCGCCACCGCGGGCGACTTGGCGACGCCGCGCAGGAGCTCGGCATCTCGCGCGTGACCCTGTACCGGCTCTTGTGCGCGCACGGCATGCGCCATATGGAAAGCGAGCCGCTCGCGCCGCATCCGGGGGGCCTCGCTTCGGGCGGTTGAGGCGGGGCGGGGTGGCGGCTGGCGTTGCGCCCTTGTCCCCGCTGCGTGATGGACGCGCGGGGTGCGCGGGGCGCGCGCTTTTCGGCGCGGCCGACCCGGGACGCGCGCGGCGGGTAAAATCCTCTTTTTCCACCCTGAATCCGAACCGGGCGGCCACGCGCCCGACGAGGGAACCGCGCATGAAACAGTATCTCGAGCTCGTCCGCTCGATTCTCGACACCGGCACCTGGCAGGAAAACCGCACCGGCATCCGCACGATCAGCCAGCCGGGCGCCATGCTGCGCTTCGACCTGCGGGAGGGCTTTCCCGCGGTGACGACGAAGAAGCTGGCGTTCAAATCGGCCGTGGGCGAGCTGATCGGATTTTTGCGCGCCTCGCGCAGCGCCGCCGACTTCCGGGCGCTGGGCTGCAAGGTCTGGGACGCCAACGCGAACGAGAACGCCCAGTGGCTAGCCAACCCGTACCGCCAGGGCACGGACGACCTGGGCGACGTGTACGGCGTGCAATGGCGGCGCTGGCCCGCTTACAAGGTGCTCGACGCCGATGCCGCCGCACAGCTCGCCGACGCGCAGTCGCGCGGCTACGCGCGCGTGGCAGGATTTACCGAGGATGGCCGCCCCAAGGTGCTGCTCTACAAGGCGGTGGATCAACTGCGCCAGTGCCTCGATACGATCATGAGCAACCCGGCCGACCGGCGAATTCTGTTTCATGGCTGGAATCCGGCCGTGCTCGAAGAGATCGCGCTGCCGGCTTGCCACCTGCTGTACCAGTTCCTGCCGAACCCAATAACGCGCGAAATCTCGCTGTGCCTCTATATCCGCAGCAACGATGTGGGCCTCGGCACGCCGTTCAACCTGACCGAAGGCGCGGTGCTGCTGCATCTCGTTGGCCGGCTGACGGGTTATACGCCGCGCTGGTTCACGTACTTCATCGGCGACGCGCACATCTACGAGAACCAGCTCGACATGCTCAACGAGCAGCTGCGCCGGGAGCCCTACGCGAGCCCGCGTCTGGCCATCTCCGAGCGCGTGCCCGTGTATGCGAAGACGGGCATCTACGAGCCGGAGTGGCTCGAAAAGGTCGAGCCGTCCGACTTTTCGCTCGTCGACTACCGGCATCACGAGCCGCTCACCGCGCCGATGGCGGTGTGAGGCGCTTGCATTGACGTTAGCGGCCGGGTAGCCGCGTTGATAACCGCGCCATGAAAAAGCCCGCGAACGGCGACGTTTGCGGGCTTTTTCGTTGACGGCGCAGCGATCAGCCGTGGTGGCGATCGTCGTGATTGTTGCCGCTTGCGCGCTCTTGCGGATGAGGCGCGGGCTGCGGACGCGGTTGCGGTTGGGGCTGCGGGCGGGCTTCCGCGCGCGGCTGCGGCTGGGGCTGCGGATGGAATTCCGGGCGCGGCTGCGGCTGCGGTTGCGGACGGGCTTCGGCGCGAGGCTGCGGTTGCGGCTGCGGGTGAAATTCCTGACGCGGCTGGGGCTGCGGCTGGGCGCGAACCTCCGCACGTTGCTGGGGCTGCGGCTGCGGACGGACTTCAGCACGCGGTTGGGGCTGCGGTTGCGGCTGAGCTTGCGCCGGCGGACGGAACTCGGGGCGCGCCGCGGGCTGTTGCGCCGGCCGCGCCTCGGCTTGCGGCGGCATTTGCGCGGCGTGTTGCGCCGCAGCCGGCTCGGGCATCCGTTGCTGCGCCTGCGGCTGGCCACGCGCCGCGTCACGCTGCTCCTGCATCGCGACGGCGGGCGGCCTGCCCGCCTCGTTGCCCGGTTGGCCACGCATGGCCATCGGCGCATGTGGCTGCGTCCAGGCCGGCTGATGCGCTTCGCCGCGCGCCGCGTTCGCCGCGTTCATCGCGCCCGGACCAGGCTGGCCGGCGGCGGGCGCACCGCCTTCGGGCCGGCCCGCAAACTGCGGCGGACGCGGCACGCCATGTTCTTGCGCGGCGGGCGGCACGCCCGGCTGGCCATGCTCGGGGCCGCGCGGCATGGCGTTGGCGGCCGCGGCGCCCGGTTGAGGCGCGCCGCCAGCCATACCCGGACGGCCGGCTTGCGCCTGCGGGGCCGCCGGTCTGGGCGTCGCGCCAGGCAGCGGTGAATGCGGCGCCACGACGCGCACGTTCTGCGCGGGCCACGCGCCGTGCGCAGCTGGAGAGAACGGCGAGGAGGGCGCATGTGCAGGCGCAGAAACGCGCACCACGGGCGCGCCCGCACCCGGCACCGTGCCGCCGGCATGGGCGAAGCGCTGCGCGAGGTTGTCGTGGAACGCGGGCGGCGCGACCGGCGCGCGCGTGGCGACAACCTGACGCTGATTGAGCGACGCGGGCGGCCGGTAGTCGGCGCGGCGCATGTTGGGTCCGAAACTGCCCTTCACGGGCGCGATGCCGGGCGTGCCCGGGTCGATGCGCGCATTGCGCCATTGCCGCGGATCGACACGTTGCGCGAACCGCGAGACCGGCTGACCGTGGACGAACGCCGTGGCCGGCACCGCCGTCACGGCACCCGGCGCGCGATAGTTCACGTAGGTGTTGTGAACGTTGATATTCGTGATGTTGACGTCGCGCCTGACATTGTTGACGACGACAGTCTGGTTCACGCGCTCGTAGTAGTGCGGGCTCCAGCCGCCCCAGTGCGGATGCCACGGCTCGCCCGGCCCGAGCGCGAACCACGCGACGCCTGCGGCCGCGACGCCGCCTACTGCGAGGTTGACGCCCCAGTCCGTGCCGCCGTCTCCCCCGCCCACGAACGCGACCAGCGCCGGCGCATAGACGGGCGGCGCGCTCTCGACGATCGGCCCCGGCACCCACGCCCACGAATCGTCGACGTACGCCCAGCGTCCGTAGTGGTACGGCGCGAAGCCCCAGGGCGCGTCGTCGACCCACGTCCAGCCCCACGGCGCCTGCCACACCCAGTGGCCGTCGTGATACGGCGCCCAGCCCGCGGGCACCGAGTTCGGCGTCCAGACTTCGCCGTACTGCGGATCGCTGCGCCACGTGCCGTTGTTGTCGAGGTCCTGGTAGCCCGGGACGTCGCGCGAGACGTAGCGCGCCGAGACCGAGCGGTCCTCGGCGGCGTCGCGCGCGAGCGCCCACTGGTCGAAGGCGTCAGGCGGCGGCGCCTGGTCGCTCGCCACCTGCTGCAGGTCGGTGCCGGCGAAGCGGATCTGCTGGCCAGCCGACATCGGCGTCTGGCCGTTTTCGCCGTACACGGTCACGTTCCCGCTGCGCACAGTGACGGTCGTGCTGCTGCCGTCGGGCGCCACATCCACGCGATAGTCGCCGGGGCTCGTCACGCCGAGCGCGAGGTTCGGCGTGTCGATTTCATACGAGCTGCCGGGCGGCACTTCGCGCACACGCGTCGAGAGCGTGCCCTGCGCGACCTTGAGCTGGGCGGTCTGATCGTCGAGATTGAGGACGTCGAGGCTCGTTTGCGCGCCGAGGCGCACCGCCGTTGAGCCGATGTGCAGTTCCGAGCGCCCGTTGGCGTCGTTCCAGAGCTGGTCGCCGGTCGTGAGCGGGCGGTTGAGCTGCGCGTACGACCAGTCGCTCGCGCCGGCCGGCTCGGTGGTCACGGCACCGGCCATGTAGTCCAGACGCGCGACGCGGCTCGGCGGATCGCCGCCCGTCGCGGCGGGGGCGGTCGCGGCATCGGGCGGCGCCGCCTGCGCGAAGGTAGCGGGCGCGGCGGCGAGGTTCAGCGCCGCGAGCGCGGCGAGCGCAAACAGCGTACGGCGCGAAGTGCGCCGAAACTGGGTGATCGTAGGTGTGCGTGTCGTCATCATTGTTCTCCCGTCGACGGGATTGGGCGCCCCTAGTGCCGTAGCGCTTGGCGCCATCCCATGCTGGGCACTGTATCCGGAGGGCTTGTTTCCATGCTCGCGGATTTGTTAAGGCTTATGCACCAGATGTAACAGAACGTGCGACCGCAGGCGAAACGCGCATTTTTGCGCGCGAAATCGGCGATTTTGTCGGGTATTTGTCAGCTGATTCGGTTCGCGCGCCCGCTGTTTCAGGCATCCGCGATCGCGTCAAACTCGCGCTGTCCCTTGGGCGTGATGCGCAACACGCGCGGGCGGCTCGTGCGTTCGATCCAGCCGCCGTGCGTCCACGAATCGAGCAGCGCCGCGCCGAGTGCGCCGCCCAGGTGCGGCCTGCGCTCGCTCCAGTCGAGGCAGGTACAGGCAAAGCGCCGCCGCCGCGCGCGCAGCGCCGCCACGTCCACGCCCCAGGCCGCGAGACGCGCCGCGCCCTCGGGCGTGGCTTCGAGCGTGTCGCCGTCGCGCACCAGCAGGCCGCCGTCCACGAGGCGCTCGAACACCTGCACGGCCACTTCGCCGGCCATATGGTCGTAGCAGGTGCGCGCATGGCGCATCTCGAGCGGCACCGTACGCGCGGGGCGCGGCGCCGGGCGCTGCGCGGTGACGGCGTTGGACACCTGCGCGACGTTCATGAGCGCCTCGATCGCCGCGGCTATCTCGGGGTTGGCGATGCGGTAGTAGCGGTGGCGGCCGCGCACGTCGAGCGCGAGGAGCCCGCCGTCGGTCAGGCGCGCGAGGTGGCCGCTCGCCGCTGAAGGCGAAAGGCCCGCGATCATCGTCAGTTCGCCTGCGGGCCGCGCGCTGCCGTCCATCAGCGCCCACAGCATGGCGGCGCGGCCGGGATCGGCGAGCAGCGCGGCAACGCGTGCGAGGCCCGGGAAGTGGCTCGATTCGTCGGGGGCGGGGAGATTCATGGCGGCTCCTTCGTGGCTGGCGATGGCGGCTGACGTCGCCCACACCGTTACTTTAGCGAAATGGCGCATTCGACGTTTCAGTTTACGGTGAAGTGTCGATTGCCGGCGTTCGATGGCACCGCGATGGGGTCGAAGCATGGCCTGCTGCGGTGCGGACTGCGGCGCGCAGGAGCACCGCGCTAAAATCGTTTCTTCACGCAAATGGCCTGGCCTCTCATGAAACGCTTCCTCGCTCTATTTGCCGCCGCCGCGCTTGCCGCCTTGTGCACCGCCTGCGCAGGCGTTTCCGCGCCGTCGTCGAGCGGCACGAGCGGCATCACGATGTACGGCACGATCGACGAGGGCGTCACGTTCCGCAAGTGAGCAGGCACGCGTCATCTGGCAGTATTTGATGCCACTTTGACCTGACTGCCAAATCCGCGCGTGCGATGATGTGGACACATCGTCAGCATCGAGTCCGCCGCCATGCCGTCTCAACCGCCTTCCCATGCCGCCGCACGCCATGTCGTGTTCGCCGTCGCACCCGAGCTCGTGCTGCTCGACGCCTGCGGCCCCATCGAGGCGTTCTGGCGCGCCGAGCTGGCGATGCGTGCAGCGAGCGGCACAAGCGGCACAAGCGGCACAAGCGGCACAAGCGGCACAAGCGGCACAAGCGGCACAAGCGGCACAAGCGGCACAAGCGGCGGCGAGCCCTGCGCCTACCGCACGACGCTCGCCTCCGTCGCCGGCGGCGTGCTGTCCACGTTCGCGGGCATGCCCATCGTCACCGAGCGGCTCGACACGCTCGACCCCGTCACGATCGACACGCTGATCGTGCCCGGCGTCCCGATCTACGACACGGCGGACACCACCACCACGCTGCAATCCGAACTCGTCGCCTGGATCGCGGCGGCCGCGCCGCGCGCGCGCCGCGTCGCGTCGGTCTGCACGGGCGCGTTCTATCTCGCCGCGGCGGGCCTGCTCGACGGCCGCCGCGCCGCCACGCACTGGCGCAACGCCGCCCAGCTCGCGCGGCGCTTTCCCCGCGTCGAAGTCGATCCCGAGCCGATCTTCATCCGCGACGAGCGCGACGGCCGCGCCGTGTGGACGTCGGCGGGCGTGACGGCGGGCATCGATCTCGCGCTCGCGCTGATCGAGGAGGACTGCGGCCATGCGGTCGCGATGCAGGCGGCACGCCGCCTCGTCGTGTTCATGAAGCGGCCCGGCGGCCAGTCGCAGTTCAGCGAGGCGCTCACGGCTCAGGCCAGCGCGGGCGCGGAGTTCGACGCGCTGCACGGCTGGATGGCCGCCAATCTGCACGGCGAGTTGAGCGTCGAGCGCCTCGCCGAAGAAGCGCGCATGAGCCCGCGCACGTTCGCGCGCCGCTATGTCGATGCGGTGGGGCGCACGCCGGCGCGCACGGTCGCGGCGATGCGGGTGGAGGCCGCCGCCCACGCGCTCGTGCAGTCGCGCCGGCCGCTCAAGCGCATTGCGGCGGACTGCGGTTTCGGCACCGAGCAGAATCTGCGGCGCGCATTCGAAAGGTCGTACGGCGTGCAGCCGCTCGACTACCGCGCGCGATTCGCAGCGAGCTGAAAACACCGCGGACGGCGTTTCGCAAGCGGCTGCGACCGTCTGTCTTATTGCGCTCGTATAATCAACGCCTCCTCACCCCATCATACGAGCCGCCGTACGCGGCTTTTCGCCATGAGCCAAGCCGAGATGAAGACGCCTACCCAGCCGCTGGACCGTTCGGAAACGACGTTCCGGTTCCTCGCCGAGCCGAATTCGGTGAACTTCGGCGGCAAAGTGCACGGCGGTGCGCTGATGAAATGGATCGACGAGACGGCGTATGCGTGCGCCGCGGTCTGGTCCGGCCGCTATTGCGTGACGGTGAGCGTGGGCAATATCCGCTTTCGCCGGCCGATTCTCGTCGGCAACATGGTCGAGTTGCGCGCGCGCGTGGTCGCCACGGGCCGCACGTCGATGCATATTCACATCACCGTGCACGCCGGCGACCCCAAGAGCGGCCAGCTGCGCCTCACCACGGACTGCCTGATCGTGTTCGTGGCCGTCGACGAAAACGGCAATCCGGTTCCCGTGCCGACCTACGTGCCGGAAACGGACGAGCAGAAGCGCCTCGCGAAGTACGCGCTCGACGTGAAGGATGCACTCGACGCGATCGTCGAACTCAAGCCCGAGGAAGTGGCGAAAGGGCAGGTTTGATAAAGAGAAGGCGCGCTGTTGCGCCAGCATGAAAAGCGGGCGGCGAGGGTATGAACCACGCCGCCCGCGTCGCGTTTTAGCCCCGCAAACAGCGCTTATTGCTTCGCGTTGCCCACCATCTCGCCGGGCTTCACCCACTCGTCGAACTGCTGCCCGGTCACGTGTCCCAGCGCAAGCGCGGCGGCCTTGAGCGTGGTGCCTTCCTTGTGCGCCTTCTTGGCGATCTGCGCGGCCTTGTCGTAGCCGATGTGCGGATTGAGCGCCGTCACGAGCATGAGCGATTCGTTGAGCAGCGTATCGATGCGCGAGCGGTTCGGTTCGATCCCCACCGCGCAGTGATCGTTGAAGCTGAGCGCGCCGTCGGCGAGCATGCGGATGGACTGCAGCACGTTGTGCGCGATCATCGGGCGGAACACGTTCAGCTCGAAGTTGCCGCTCGCGCCGCCCATGTTCACGGCCACGTCGTTGCCGAACACCTGGCAGCAGAGCATCGTCACGGCTTCGGATTGCGTCGGGTTGACCTTGCCCGGCATGATCGAGCTGCCCGGCTCGTTCTCGGGAATCGACAGTTCCCCCAGGCCGCAGCGCGGGCCGCTCGCGAGCCAGCGAATGTCGTTGGCGATCTTCATGAGGCTCGCGGCCACCGTCTTGAGCGCGCCATGCGCGAACACGAGCGCGTCGGCGGCGGCCATCACCTCGAACTTGTTGGGCGCGGTGACGAAGGGCACGCCAGTGAGCTGCGCAATACCCTCCGCCACCTTGTGCGCGAACTGCGGATGCGCGTTCAGGCCGGTGCCCACGGCCGTGCCGCCCTGCGCGAGTTCGTAGAGATGCGGCAAGGACGATTCCACGTGCCTGATGCCGTGATCGAGCTGCGCGACGTAGCCCGAGAACTCCTGGCCGAGCGTGAGCGGCGTGGCGTCCTGCAGGTGCGTGCGGCCGATTTTCACGATGTCGGCGAAGGCCCTGGCCTTCGTGTCGAGCGTATCGCGCAGCGTCCTGAGCGCCGGCAGCAGATGCTTGACGATGCCGTAGGCGGCGGCCACGTGCATCGCGGTCGGGAATACGTCGTTGGACGACTGGCCGCGGTTGACGTCGTCGTTCGGATGCACCTTGCGCGCCTCGCCGCGCTCGCCGCCCAGGATCTCGCTCGCGCGATTCGCGATCACCTCGTTGAGGTTCATGTTGGTTTGCGTGCCGGAACCCGTTTGCCAGACCGCGAGCGGGAATTCGCCCGCATGTTTGCCCGCGATGATCTCGTCGGCGGCCTGCATGATGGCGCGGGCCTTGGTCTCGTCGAGCACGCCTAGCGAAAGATTCACTTCGGCTGCGGCGCGCTTGATCGTCGCGAGCGCGGTGATGAGTTCCGGCGACTGCTTTTCGGTGGAGATGCGGAAGTTCTGCAGCGATCGCTGCGTTTGCGCGCCCCAAAGCTGCTGGGCGGGCACGGCGATCTCGCCGAACGTGTCGCGCTCCATGCGGACGTTTTCGTTGCTTGCGGTCATTTGATACTCCGGTGATTGAGGCGGCGCCTTCGGCTCGCGCAGCTTGCGCTGGGTGGGAGGGCGCCGCTTTCGTGACGGGTTCGGATCCGCGTGGTGGCTGGGCTGCGGCGGCGCTGCGCTTCTCGCGTGGCAACTGCGGCGCCAGGCGCTGCGCAAGCGGCCTGGCGGCTGGCTCGACGGCGGAGGGTACGGCGTAAGTCAAGCGTCCTGCGTTGAGCTCGTCCGATAGCGACGTGCGCTCAAAGCCGTTTTACAGCCGTTTCACAACTGGCTGTCGACCGGCAACAGCAAGAATAGCCCGGTTAGGACATTTCTGTAGAAACCCGCGCCAGGGTCGAGGTTGTAGGTGTGGATCATGCCGTTCTCCTCGTCGGTCCAGACGAGCGGCGAGTTGACCGTCGTGCCTTTGAGCAGCGCCAGTTGCGCGGGGGTCGCGAGCGTTACGCGATAGCTCACCTGCGCAGACGTCGCCCGCTTGAACAGATCGGCGACTTCATGCGCGATCGGCGGACTCTCCACGGTGAGCGCAAGCTCAGTGTTCAGGCGCGCGGAACGCGGATCGAGATTGAGCGAGCCGATGACGAGCGCGCTTTCGTCGATCACGTAGGCCTTGGCATGCAGGCTCGCGCGCGAGCGCGAACCTACGACGCCGAAGCGCTGCTCGTCGTCGCGCTCGCCCTGCTGCGGCTTGAACTCGTAAAGCTCGGCGCCGGCCTCGAGCAGCGGCACGCGGTAGGGGCTGTAGCCGGCCTGCACCGCCACGGCGTCGGTGGCGGCGAGCGAATTGGTGAGGATCGCCACGCGCACGCCGCGCGAGGTGAGCGCGCGGATGGACTGCACGCCCGTGTCGTGCGGCACGAAGTACGGCGAGAACACCAGCACGCTGCGATGTGCCTGATGGATGCGATCGAGCAGCGCGCGCATGGCGTCGCCCAGCTCGCCTTGTTCGGTGCCCGCGATCTTGCCGGGCGAGTCGGCCACGAACGCCCATTTTGCCCAGACGAGCCCGAGCGTGTTGTCCGTGATCTGCTGCGCGAGCGGCGTGGCGTTGAGCGGTTTGGCGTTGTAGGGTTCGGCGCTTTCGCGCCAGTGCTTGCGCAGGTCCTCGCGTGCGGCGTCCAGATCGTGTGCGTCGAACTTCTGATGATTGAGCACGCGCAAGGGGTAGGAGATCGAGCTGTTCCAGTACTCGTCGAAGCTGGCCGAGACGCTTTGCGCGACCGGGCCCGCCGTGAGCACGTCGAGGTCGCGGAAGTCGATCGTCGGGCTCGCGTTGAAGTATTCGTCGCCGAGATTGCGGCCGCCGACGATCGCCATTTCGTTATCGACGATCGTCGCCTTGTTGTGCATGCGGCGCGTGAACTGGTCGACGTTCGTGAAGAAGTTGCGCGTGCGCAGGTACATCGATTCGCTCGTGCTGCCGTACGGATTGAACACGCGGATCTGGATGTTCGGATGGCTGTTGAGCGCGGCCATCAGGCGGTCGATGTCGTGAAAATTCAGGTCGTCGACCAGCATGCGCACGCGTACGCCGCGATCGGCTGCATAGAGCGCCGAGCCGAGCAGCAGCTTGCCGGTGGTGTCCTCGTTGGCGATGTAGTACTGCATGTCGAGCGTTTTCGTCGCCGCGCGCGCGAGCGCGACGCGCATCTGCAGCGAATCGGTGCCGGTGGCGAGCAGGCGAAAGCCCGATTCGTCCGGGTGAGCGGCAACGGGCGCGGCGAGCGCGGCGCCGAGCGGCGTGGCGCCGGCTTGCCGGGCCGGCAGCGCCGCGCTCGTCTCGCGCGGGTAGTCCGTGGCGGGCGGCCGCGTCGCGCAACCGGCGACCAGCGCGAGGCAAACGAGCGCGAAGAGGGCACGCGGGGGGGCATGCAGCGGGGCACGCGGCGGGGTGCGCCGCAAGGTCATGCGTTGCGTGACGGCTTCGGATCGGGCGGAATGCGCGGGCAAACGGATTCTCCATGGCGGCGCGGCCCATGATGGTTCGTTTTCATTGCACGGCTTCCCGAAGATTCTACGAGAAGCGGCCCGCCCAGGCTCGCGTCGGCGGACACACTGCGTCTGCAAATTCCGGGCCGCAAGCATCTGATGTTTGAGCTCGGTTTGAGCGCGGCCGCCAGCGCCCGGGCGCCGCGCGGATCAACCGCGCTCGGGCGACGCGTTCGGGGCGCCTTGTGCATCGCGCGCGCTGCCGCGCGCCGGCTTGCCGGCCCAGTAGCCGGCGAGCACCGACCCCGAGAGGTTGTGCCACACCGAGAAAAGCGCGCCGGGCAGCGCGGCGAGCGGCGAGAAGTAGAGCTTGCCGAGCGTCGCGGCGAGGCCCGAGTTCTGCATGCCCACTTCGATGGCCAGCGTGCGGCACACCGACTCGTCGAAGCCGAGCAGGCGGCCGCCCCAGTAGCCGCCGAGCAGGCCGATGCCGTTGTGCAGCACGACCCCGAGCGCGACGAGCGGGCCGACCGTGGCGATGCTCGCGTGCGTGCCGCCCACCACAGCGGCGATGATCGCGAGGATCGACACCATGGAGACGAGCGGCAACACGGGCTCGACGCGGCGCACGGCTGAGCCCGCGAAGCGGTTCACGACAAGGCCGATGGCGATCGGCAGGCCGACGATCTGCAGGATGCTCATGAGCATGCCGCGCACGTCGACGACGATCGAGGCATCGACGTAAAGGCGCGTCAGGAGCGGTGTCGCGAATACGCCGACCAGGGTGGAGAGCGCGCTGATCGTCACCGACAGCGCAACGTCGCCGCGCGCGAGATAGATCATCACGTTCGATGCCGTGCCGCTCGCCACGCTGCCCACGAGCACCATGCCCGCCGTGAGATCGGGCGGCATGTGCAGCACCTTCGCGATCGCCCAGGCGGCGAGCGGCATGACGAGATAGTGCAGGAAGATGCCCGCGGCGACCGGCGCGGGCCGCGTGAAGACGCGCTGGAAGTCGGCGAAAGAGAGCGTGACACCCATCGCCAGCATGATGGTCATCAGGAGCGTCGTGACGTGCGGAGCGATCGGCGCGACGAGGCCCGGATCGAAGTAGGCCAGCAGGGAAACGAGGACGGCCCAGAGCGGGAAGAGGCGGGTAATCGGGGCAAGCATGAAGGGATGGTCCGTGAGTGGGTTCGTTATGCGTTGGCGCACGGCAAGCGGCGCCGGGGTGGCCGGCGGCGCTTGCGGGCGCGGCTGTCTCCAAACTGTTCTTGCCCTCGTGGGACGGACGCCGCCTGCGGCGCCAGGCGCGTATTTTAACCGCTTGAGCCAATGCGGCCCGGCCGGTCAAGTCATCGCTTCAACCCACGCTGCCCGTTGCGGCGCGAGCCTGCGAGCGCAGGCTCATCCGGTGAAAGCGCCACGTCATGAGCACGGCCACGGTGGCGAGCCCGGCCGCCAGCCCCCACCAGAGCCCGAGCGCGCCCAGGCCGAAGTGGAACGCGAGCGCGTAGCCGAGCGGGAAGCCGATGCCCCAGTAGCCGAGCGTGGCCGCGAGCATCGGCACGCGCGTGTCCTTCAGGCCGCGCAGGCAGCCCGACCCCACGGTCTGCGCGCCGTCGACGATCTGGAAGATGGCCGCGACGCCGAGCAGCGTGGCGGTCAGCGACACCGTGTGCGCATTGGCCGGGTCGTCGAGATGCAGGTAGAGTCCGACGATCCAGCGCGGCGCAAGCACCATCACGAGCGCCGAGAGCGACATGAAGCCGACGCCGAGCCCTAGCGCGACGAAGCCCGCATGGCGCGCCGCGCCCGGCACGCCCGCGCCGGACCAGTAACCCACGCGCACGTTGGCCGCCTGACCGATCGCGAGCGGCACCATGAACGTGACGGAGGCCACGTTCAGGGCGATCTGGTGCGCCGCGAGCGGCGTCTCGCCGAGCAGGCCGGCGAGCAGGCCGGTGGCGAGAAAGAGCGTCGCCTCGACCGCATAGGTGATCGCAACCGGCCAGCCGATCGTGAAGAGTTCGCCCATCAGCGGCGCCGTCGGCCTGCGCGCGACGACGAAACGCTGGTGCGAAGGCCGCAGGTGCAGCAGCGCCATCAGCACGAACGCGGTGAGCCATACGGTGAGGGTCGTCGCCACCGCCGAGCCGAGAAAGCCGAGCCGCGGCAGACCCCACGCGCCGTGGATCAGCCCGTAGTTCAGAAAGCCGTTGATGAACACGCACGCAATCGACACCCACAGAAGGCGCCGCGCCGCGCCGATGGCGGGCAGGAACGAGCGCATGAGCCCTACGCCGATGAGGCTGGCGGGCGCCCCCCAGCGCAGCACAGCCGTGTATTCGCCGATGTGATGCGCAAGCAGCGTCGGCTCCCCGAGGGCGCGCAGGATCGGCTCGGCGAACGAGAGCAGTGCGAACGCCGGTACCGAGAGCAGCAGGGAGAGCGCGAAGCCGGTCCAGTAGATGTGCGGCACGTGGTTTTCGTTGTCGGCGCCGCGCGCTTGCGCGACGCTCACGCTGACCGAGGTCAGCACGCCCTGCAGCACGGTCACTACCACGAAGAACAGGTTGGTGCCAAGGCCGCCCGCGGCGAGCGCGTCGGCGCCGAGCGAGCCGAGCAGCACCGTGTCGGTTACGCTCATCGCCATCTGCGAGAGCTGGGCGATCGCGAGCGGCCCGGCGAGGCGCGCGGTATCGGCGGCATGGCGGCGCAGCGTGGGCGGCGCGGAAACGGCGCGGCGGGAAAGCGTGGTTCGAGTCATGAAAAACAAGCGGCGCGAGACAAGCGCGCCGCGCGGCAGGGTTCGTCTGTCAAAACTGAAAGCTTATTGCGAGACAGCGACCTTGTCGATCCAGATGCTCAAATCTGGTGCATGGCTGGCGCCTGCGGGCACGTTCCGGCAGCGCTTACTCGCTCGCCTTGATGGCAATGCGCGTGTCGCCGAGGAGCACGGCCTGGCCCGCGCGGATCTTGCACGTCTTGCGCAGCTCGACTTCGCCGTCCACTTTCACCGCGCCCGAGGCGACGATCTGTTTGGCCGAGCCGCCGCTGTCGGCGAGTCCGGTGATTTTCAGGAGGTTGTGCAGTTCGACGTAGTCGCCGGTCAGCGTGAAATCGAGGTTGGGCATGGCGGATTGCAATTCGAAAGGCGTGCGGCTGGCGCGCGAAGGGTGAGCATCATAAGCGATGGCGGGCTTGCCAGCGTCGGTCACCGCATTGCTCACGTCGAGGGGCCAGATGTTATGAATTCGTCAGCAAATGAAACGTTGCGTAACGTCGCGGGACCCGACGGCGATCTTCATACCAGAATGGTTTCACCCGGATCGACCGCGCCGCTCAGGTTTGCCCGAGCGGCTCCTTCGAGCGGGGGCGCGTTTGTGGCGGGCTTGCCCGTGCGCAAAAGCGCCTTCGGAACCACTGCACAGAGGATACGCCATGACCCAGATTCGCAAGCTGCTCACTGTTACCGCCGCTTTTGCCACCGTGACCACTGCCGCCGTATTCGCGCAGGGCGCGTATGCTCAAAACGCGGCCCAGGGCGCGACCCAGGCCGGCGAAGCCCCGACGATGGCGCCTTCCGGCGCACCGGCCATGGCGCCGGGTGCCGCCCCGGCCCAGCTGACCGGCCAGGCGCCGAGCCAGGCGCCAGCGGCCGCGGGGATCGCGCAACCCGCGCCCGCGCCGCAGGCCCTGACCGCCCCACAGTCCGCCGACCCGCTGGTGCAAAAGCGCAACGCGAACGCGGCGGCGAACGCCGAATACCGCAGCGCGAAGAAGTCGGCGAACGCCGGGTACAGCGACGCGAAGCAGCAGGCGAAGTCGCAGTACAAGGCGCAGGTGAAGGACGCGAAAATCAACCACAAGGCCGACCGTCAGGCCAACGACTCGGAAATGAAGGACCAGATGAACGGCATGTCGGCCCAGCAGCAGGGCGGCCAGTCGCAGTAACGAACGGCCGGTGCCGATGGCGCCCGCGCCTTCTGGGGCGCCGGCCTTCGCCAGGGCTTGTGAGCGGCGGCGTCCGGCGACGGGCGCCGCCGTTTCATTGGCGGCTCCGGAGTGCCGGTGGGTGTCCATCGGTGCCGGCGGCGGCGAAACGCGCCGCGGCATTGTCGTTAAATCCCGCCAGATCGCCATGGAATCAGGCGCTTGCGGACGCATGGTGTATGGATATACAGTATGCGTCGCTCCTTCCCGATTCGCCACATTCATCGTCCCAGCGCCCGCCGTGTCCACTGTTTCCGTTGCCGACTCCTCCGTCTCCGATGCCAGCCCGGCGCGCGCCGAAGCGGTCAATGCCGTTTCTGCGTGGCTCGCGAAACTCAACGACGCGCAGCGCGAGGCCGTCGAGCACGGCGGCGAAGCGGGCTATGCGCCGGGTTCGGCGCTGCCGGGGCCGCTGCTCGTGATCGCGGGCGCCGGGTCGGGCAAGACGAATACGCTCGCGCACCGCGTCGCGCATCTGATCGCAGGCGGCGCAGACCCGCACCGCATTCTGCTGCTCACGTTCTCGCGCCGCGCCGCGCAGGAAATGACGCGGCGCGTAGCGCGTATCGCCGCGAGCGCGCCGGGCGCGGCCGCCGCGCTCGCGCAGGGGCTCACCTGGGCGGGGACCTTTCACGGCGTGGGCGCGCGCTTGTTGCGCGAGTACGCGGATCACATCGGCCTTTCGCCGGCGTTCACGATCAACGACCGCGAGGACTCCGCGGATCTCATGAACCTCGTGCGCCACGAACTGGGTTTCTCGGCCAAAGAAAAGCGCTTTCCCTCGAAATCGACTTGCCTTGCGATCTATTCGCGCGCGGTCAACACGGGCGACTCGCTCGCCCACGTGCTCAACCGTTCGTTCTCGTGGTGCCTCGAGTGGGAGCCGCAGCTGCGCACGCTGTTCGCGTCGTACGTCGCCGCCAAGCAGAAGCAGAACGTCCTCGACTACGACGATCTGCTGCTCTACTGGGCGCACATGGCCGCAGAGCCCGCCATTGCCGTCGATCTCGCGGGGCGCTTCGACCACATCCTCGTCGACGAGTACCAGGACACCAACCGCCTGCAGGCCTCGATCCTGCTCGCGCTCAAGCCCGATGGCCGCGGCCTCACCGTGGTCGGCGACGACGCCCAGGCGATCTATTCGTTTCGCGGCGCGACCGTGCGCAACATCCTCGACTTCCCGGCACAGTTCGACCCGCCCGCGCGTCAGGTGACGCTCGAGCGCAATTACCGTTCGACGGCGCCGATCCTCGCCGCCTCGAACGCCGTGATCGACGCGGCCGCCGAGCGCTTCACCAAGAACCTGTGGACCGATCGCCCCTCGCAGCAGCGCCCGCGCCTCGTCACCGTGGCCGACGAGGCCGCCCAGGCGCGCTACGTCGTCGAGCAGATTCTCGAGGCGCGCGAAGCGGGCATGAAACTCAAGCAGCAGGCCGCGCTGTTTCGCGCGGCGCACCACAGCGCGACGCTCGAAATCGAACTGGCGCGGCGCAATATCCCGTTCGTGAAGTTCGGCGGACTGCGTTTTCTCGACGCCGCGCACGTGAAAGACGTGCTGGCCGTGCTGCGCTGGGCCGAGAATCCGCTCGACCGGGTGGCCGGGTTTCGCGTGACGCAGTTGCTGCCGGGCGTCGGGCCGGCCAACGCCGCGCGCCTGCTCGACCAGGTGGCCGCGTGCACGGGCGCGTATCGCGCCGCCGAGGCGCTCGCGGCGTTCGCGCCGCCGCCGCGTGCGGCCGAGGACTGGCCTGCGTTTGCGTCGCTCGTCGACAGCCTCTCGATGCGCTCGACGCCGTGGCCCGCCGAATTCGAGCGCGTGCGGCGCTGGTACGAGCCGCACCTCGAGCGCAATCACGAAGACGGCCAGGCGCGTCTCGCCGACTTGCTGCAGATGGAGAGCATCGCGAGCACCTACGCCTCGCGCGAGCGTTTTCTCACCGAACTCACGCTCGATCCGCCCGACGCGACGAGCGCCGAATCCGCGGATCCGCTGCTCGACGAGGACTATCTGATCCTCTCGACGATTCATTCGGCGAAAGGTCAGGAGTGGCGCAACGTGTTCGTGCTCAACGGCGTGGACGGCTGCATTCCGTCCGATCTCGGCGCGGGCAGCGACGACGAGCTGGAGGAGGAGCGGCGGCTGCTCTATGTCGCGATGACGCGCGCGAAGGAGGATCTGCACATCGTCGTGCCGCAGCGCTTTTATGTGCACAATCAGGTCGCGTCGGGCGACCGGCACGTGTGGGCCTCGCGCACTCGCTTCATTGCGACGCCCATGCTGCCGCTGTTCGAATCCCGCGCGTGGCCGCCCGCGCCGCTCGCGAGCGCGCCGAGCGCGGCTGGACTCGCCGCCGCCGCGCAGGCGAAGGTCGAAATCGCCGCGAAGCTCAGGAAGATGTGGGATTAAGGAGGCGAGTTGGGGGCGCGCCGCTTTCGGAGCGCGCGCCCGTGCTCAGCGCCGCTGCTCGCGTGCCGTGCTGCGCGGCGGCGGCATGAAGAAGTTGCGCATCCACGCGGCAAGGCGCGTGAAGACGTCGTCGGGTTCCTCGACGAAAATCTCGGGCTTGAGCAGGCGCAGATACTCCATGATCTGCTGCGCTTCCTGTTTCTGGAACACGCCATGCGTGACGCCGAGCCTCAGCAGCCCGCGCAGTTCGCCCAGACGCTCGCGTGCCGCGCTGCCGCTAGCCTGTTCGCAGCCGATCTTCGCTTCGTACGCACGCTGGCGCAGCGACTCGGTCAGACGCCACGCCGGCGTCTGCATCGACTCTTCGAGCGCCTGGATGTCCTGCACGCCCGACTTGATCTGCGCCGCCAGCGGATCGACCAGCGTGTCGTCGCCCTGGGCTTCGCTCACGATGGCCGCCGCCCAGTCGCGGCACTGTTTCGAGAGTTCGTCGGGCGTCCACTCGGGGCGCGACGCGAAGCCGAAACCGAATTCGCCCGCCTGACGCATCAGGATCGAGACGACCTCGGGAAATTCCTTGTCGAGCGTGCGCTTGGCCCACGCGTACTGGCCGCCTTGCAGGAGCCGCTGCACGGCGTGCTCCGTGAGCGGCGTCATGTTGTCGAGCAGCTTCGCGCGCAGGTAGTCCTCGAATTCCGGCGTGGCGAACTGCGGGTCGAGTTTGAGCGAGACGCGCAGGAACGCGTCGAAATCCTTGCGCAGCGACGCAAGCGTTTCATCCTTCAGGTTGAGGGTGATATGCCCCATTGTGGTTGCCCCGGTGTAATCCTTGTCGCTTCTCGCGTGCTCTCGCCGTTCGAGCAGTGGCCTGCCAGAACAGGCCTTGACGGGTTTAACGGCGCACCGGGGTGAAACTTGAGCGTAAGGGGCGAGGCGCGGCTCTAGCGCACGACGACGCCTTGCCAGAGGAAGAACACGCCGAGCCCGATCGCGATGGTGAGGAGCGGGCGCCTCGTGAGCGCGCTGACGACGATCGCCGCGAGCGCGCCGACGAGCTGCGGGTTGCGCCAGGTCAGTTCGGCGCCTTGTCCGTGGGGGGAGACAGCCATCGGCACGATGATCGCCGTGAGCACCGTGACGGGCACGAAGCCGAGCGCCGTGCGCACGAGCGGCGGGAACGCCAGCCGCTCGCCGAGCACGAACACCGCAGTGCGAATGACCAGGGTGATGAGGGCCATGCCGAGAATCAGGACGACGTAGTTCATTGCCCGGCTCCTGCGGTGCGCCGGAGGTTATGGGATTTGCGGGAGGACTCGCTGGCGGCGCGCTCGCCGCGCGAGGAGCCTGGGCGCGAGAGCGCAACACCCACGAGCACGCCCGCGAGCACGGCGCCGAGCAGCCCGAGCTTGTACGGCCAGCCCTGCCAGAAAAACGCGAGCGCGCCGGCGGTCGCGGCGGCGGCGAGGTAGCGCAGGGCAACCAGCTGCGGCACGACGATGGCGATGAAGGTCGCGACCATCGCGAAATCGAGGCCGAGCGACTGCAGACCCGGGAACGCCGCGCCGAACAGCAGGCCGGCCGCAGTCCAGAGTTGCCAGTTCAGGTACATCGCGAGTCCCGAGCCGAGGAAATGCCACGGCGAGACGTCGTCGCCGGGCGGATGGCGGCGCAAATGCGCCCACGCGACGGCGAAGACCTCGTCGGTGAGCAGGCCGCCGAGCACGAGGCGCCAGCGCAGCGGCAGGTGCGAGACATAGGGCGCGAGCGTCGCGCTGTAGAGCACGTGCCGCAGGTTCACGATGAACGTGGTGGCGAGAATCACGGCGAAGCTCGCGTGCGAGGCGATCAGCCCGAGCGCAATGAACTGCGCCGAGCCGGCGAACACGGCGAGCGACATGAGCTGGCCGTGCCAGAGCGAAAGCGGGCCCGAGGTGACGAGCGTGCCGAAGATCACGCCGAAGGGCGCGGCGCCCACCATCATGGGGATCGTGTCGCGCGCGCCGGCGACGAATTCGGCAAGGCGGTTGGGATGCATGGTCAAACTGTCCTCCTGATACACGGGGACAGCATAGCGGGCGGCCTTGCGCGTGGCTTGTACGTTCTTGCGGCGGGACGCGGGCCCGCGTTCAGGACGATTGCCAGCGTCCCGGCGGCACGCCGAACATGCGCCGAAAGTGCCGCGTGAAATGGCTCTGGTCGGTGAAGCCGCTCGCCGCGGCGACATCGGCGACTGTCGCGCCTTCGCGCAGCGGGGCGAGGGCGCGTTGCAGGCGCAACTGGGTGCGCCAGGCGTGCGGCGGCAGGCCGGTAGCCTGCGTGAAGAGCCGCGTGGCATGAAACGGCGAAAGGCCGACCGCCTGGGCGAGATCGGCCACGCGCAGCGGTGTAGCGAGATCGGCGGCGAGGAGCGCCTTCATGGTTTCCACGCGCGGGTCGTTCGGGCCGTGCCCGAGCGCCGCCTCGCGCGTGCGGCCGTAGCGCGTGAGCAGCGTCGAGAGCGCGTCGAGCAGCGAGCCTTCCACGGCGAGCGGATCGGCGCACGGCGCCAAAGGCGATGCCGAACTGGCGCTCGCGCCGGATTCCGGCACGGCCGCGGCGCGCCGCCAGTCGGCGTCGGCTTCCAGCAGCCGGTGGGCGCGCGCGAGCCTGCGCGCGAGATCGAGATCGTGGATCACCTCGGCGTCGAACCACGGCAGCGGCTGCGCGCGTCCGGCGATTTCGCCGGCGAGTTCGTGCAGGAAGTCGACCGGCACGTACATCACCCGGTAGCGCCAGCCTTCCTCGTCGGCGCGCGAACCCGTGTGCAGCTCACCCGGATTGATGACCGGCACGCTGCCCGTTGCGGCAACGTGCTGCGTCCCGCGATAGCGAAAGCATTCCGCGCCGCCCTCGATCACGGGGATCGTGTAGGCCTCGTGCCAGTGCGGCGCGAACGTGTGTTCGTGGTATTCGGCCGTGACGAGATCCGCGCCGGGCAGAAGCGGCGTGCGCCAATAGCGGGCACGGTCTCGAAAACGGGAGTCGGTCATGGTGAAGGATCCTGCACAGATCCCCAGTTTAGCGCAGCGGAATCGCCGTGCCCGCGGGCACCGGCACGGCCGTGACGCTGTTCTTGGCGCTGCCGCTCACTACGCGGTCGCTGTAGGTCAGATACACGAGCGCGTTGCGCTTCGCATCGACCACGCGCACGACGTGCAGCGTCTTGAAGAGGAGCGACATGCGCTCGTTGAAGACATCGGCCTGCTGTTTGAGCGCACCGGTGAACGAGATCGGCCCGACCTGCCGGCACGCAATCGACGCCTCGGTCGGATCTTCCGCAATGCCGAGCGTGCCCTTCACGCCGCCCGTGCGTGCGCGGGAGACGTAGCAGGTGACGCCTTGCACCTGCGGATCGTCGTAGGCCTCGACGACGACCTTGTCCGAGCCGGTCAGGCGGAAGTTGGTGTTCACGCTGCCGATCTGCTCGGCGTGGGCGGCGGCGCAGGCGACGAGGCTTGCACAGGCGAAGAGCGGGCGCGCGAGGCGAGCGCCAAGGCGGGTGGATTTCATGCGGATTCCCGAAGATGACGAAGCGACATTATCGGGGAGGGCGGCGTGCGCCTGGCGCGCAGCAAAAGAAAAAGGGGTTGCGTGCAAACACGCAACCCCTCGATATTTTGGCTCCCCGACCTGGGCTCGAACCAGGGACCTACGGATTAACAGTCCGGCGCTCTACCGACTGAGCTATCGGGGAACAGCAACACAGCTACAACGCTTTAGTCATGAAAAAGCCCGTTCTGCGCTGTGATCGACACGAACGGGCTTTTGCGAATTCTGGCTCCCCGACCTGGGCTCGAACCAGGGACCTACGGATTAACAGTCCGGCGCTCTACCGACTGAGCTATCGGGGATCAACAAAAGCAGAGAACGAGATTCTATGGGGTCCGGCTGGGCCTGTCAATACCCTGTCGCGATCCGATGTGTTCAGGGCAATCCGCTGTGCAAGCGACGGTCCATTCAGGCGACGGGGCGACACCCCGAACAAGCGATCCGCGCGCGATTACCGTGCAATTACCGTGCAAGAAGCGCGAGCTTGTCCTTCACGTCCTTGAATTCGTCAGCTTCCGGCAGCGGGGCCTTGGTCTTGGTGATGCTCGGCCAGCCCTTCGCGAGCTCGGCGTTCAGTTCGATGAACGATTGCTGGTCGCCAGGCACGTCTTCCTCGGCGTAGATGGCGTTCACCGGGCACTCGGCAACGCACACGGCGCAGTCGATGCACTCGTCCGGGTCGATCGCGAGGAAGTTGGGACCTTCGCGAAAGCAGTCCACCGGGCACACATCGACGCAGTCGGTATAGCGGCACTTGATGCAGCTTTCGGTCACAACGTGAGTCATTCAGGCAGCTCCTGCAAGCTTTTTGTATCGGGGGATGGCGGTTCGCCAAAAGCGCTATTGTAACTGATGAGGAATTACCCCAACCACAGGCCCGCAACCGTCCTTAGATCGTTTCGTGATTAGTTTATATGCGGGGGCGATCCGCAGCGTTTTACCCCTTGTGCGCGAGGGGCCGTGCCGGCGGGCACGCGGCGCGCGCAGGCATTCGGGTAACATGGACGCACCGCTGGCGCCTGCCGCCCGGAACCGCTACGGGGCATCTGCCCGGCAGCGTGTCCGGTTCCCGCTTCGCGGGCGCTATCCGATTGCAGTCCGGCTGGCCCATCATGATCATTACTTCGCTGCTCGATACCGATCTCTACAAATTCACCATGATGCAGGTGGTGCTGCATCATTTCCCCGCGGCCAATGTGGAATACCGTTTCCGCTGCCGCACGCCGAACGTCGATCTCGTGCCCTACGTCGACGAGATCCGCAGCGAGATCCAGAAGCTGTGCAGGCTGCGCTTCGCCGAGACCGAGCTCGACTACCTGCGCAAGATGCGCTTCATCAAGAGCGACTTCATCGACTTTCTCGCGCTCTTTCACCTCAATGAAAAGTACATCTCGGTCACGCCTTCGCCCAAGGCCAACGGCGAGATCGACATCGCGATCAAGGGGCCGTGGCTGCACACGATCCTCTTCGAGATTCCGGTGCTCGCGATCGTCAACGAGGTGTATTTCCGCAACACGCAGCATCATCCGCAGTACGAGGAGGGGCGCGAGCGCCTGCGCCACAAGATCGAGCTGCTCGGCGCGAAGCCCGAATTCGCCGACTGCAAGATCGCCGATTACGGCACGCGCCGCCGCTTCTCGAAGCGCTGGCACGAGGAGGTGATCCTCACGCTCAAGGACGATCTCGGCGAGCAGTTCGCCGGCACGAGCAACGTCTACTACGCGATGAAGCACAACCTCACGCCGCTCGGCACGATGGCGCACGAGTACCTGCAGGCGTGCCAGGCGCTCGGGCCGCGGCTGCGCGACTCGCAGATCTACGGTTTCGAGATGTGGGCGAAGGAGTATCGCGGCGACCTGGGCATTGCGCTCTCGGACGTCTACGGCATGCAGGCCTTTCTGCGCGACTTCGACATGTACTTCTGCAAGCTCTTCGACGGCGCGCGGCATGACTCGGGCGATCCGTTCGAGTGGGGCGAGCGCCTGCTCAAGCATTACGAGGACAACCGCTGCGATCCGCGCACGAAGACGATGATCTTCTCGGACGCGCTCGACATTCCCAAGGTGCTGCGCCTGTACGAGCGTTTCGGCGACCGTTGCCGCCTCGCGTTCGGCGTGGGCACGAACCTCACCAACGACCTCGGCTATCAGCCGCTGCAGATCGTCATCAAGATGGTCCGCTGCAACGGTCAGCCCGTCGCCAAGCTCTCCGATTCGCCGGGCAAGAACATGTGCGACGACAAGGCGTATCTCGCCTATCTGCGCCAGGTGTTCGGCATCGAGCAGCCCACGGAGGAAGAGGGCGAGGGCAACCGGGCGGCTGAATAAGCGCGCCCGCGAGACCCGCAGATCGCAGGCGGCGCCCCGGTATAATCGGCGCGTCGCCTTTCTTCATCCGACGAGGACATTCATGGACACGACGGCCGCCCGCCGCAGCATACTCGCGCGCATTCGCGCGGCGCAGGGACGCGAAGCCACGCCTGCGGCGCACGAGCGGCAAGCGGTGGCCGACTACCTCGCGCTTCATCCCGAAGGTCCGCGGCCGCCGCTGGAAGGCGATCTCGTCGCGCGCTTCGTCGGCGAGGCGCGCAAGATGTCGAGCTCGGTCGACGAAGTCCAGCAGCTCGCCGACGTGCCCGCCGCCGCGCAACGCTATCTCGCCGGGCACGGCCTGCCGATGCAGGCCGTCGCGTGGCAAACGCTCGACGCGTTCGACTGGGCCGGCGCGGGACTCGCCGTTCAATTTCGCAAGCCCGAAGATCGCGATCTCGTCGGCCTCACGGGCTGCTTTTGCGCCACGGCCGAAACCGGCACGCTGGTCCTGCTCTCCAGCCGCGAGACGTGGGCCTCGGGCGCGCTGCTGCCCGAAACGCACATCGCCGTCGTGCCCGCTTCGCGCATCGTCGCGGGTCACGAAGACGCCTTCGCGCTGATGCGCGCCGAACGCGGCGAACTGCCGCGCGCGGTCAACTTCGTTTCGGGGCCTTCGCGCACCGGCGACATCGAGCAGACCATCGTCCTTGGCGCACACGGGCCGTATCGCGTGCATGTGATCGTCGTGCATGGCGCGTAAGCGCAGTACGGCGAGCGCTTACGCGGGGACGCTCTGCGCGGCGCTGACGCTCTTCGGCACGAACGCACACGCGGCGGCCTTCGACGGCGCATCGCCCGGCGCCGCCTGGGCGCTGCCGTTCGCCGGCATGCTGCTGTCGATCGCGTTCTTCCCGATGTTCGCGGCCACGTTCTGGCATCGCCACTTCGGCAAGATTTCGGCGGCCTGGGCGCTTGCGTTCCTGCTGCCGTTCGCGGCCACGCATGGCGTCGGCGCGACGTATCCGCTTTTCGTGCACGCCGTCGTCGACGAATATCTCCCCTTCATCGTCTTGCTCGGCGCGCTCTATACGATTGCGGGCGGGATCTGCGTGTACGGAAATCTGCGCGGATCGCCGCGCATGAACACGGCTATCCTCGCGCTCGGCACCGTGCTCGCGAGCGTGATGGGCACAACCGGTGCGGCAATGCTGCTGATCCGCCCGCTCCTGCGCGCGAACGACAACCGCCGGCACAACGTGCACGTGGTCGTGTTCTTCATCTTTCTCGTCGCGAATGCGGGCGGTCTGCTCACGCCGCTCGGCGATCCGCCGCTTTTCCTCGGCTTTCTCAACGGCGTGGGATTCTTCTGGACTGCGCAGCATCTCGCGTGGCCGTCGCTGTTCGTTTGCGGCGTGCTGCTCGCGGTGTTCTACTCGCTCGACAGCTGGTATTTCAGCCGTGCCGGGGAAACGCGCGCCGCTTCGCTCGACCCGACGCCGGATACAGACGCGCTCTCCATCGGCGGCAAGGCGAATTTCGTGCTGCTCGCCCTGCTCGTCGCGCTCGTGCTGATGAGCGGCGTGTGGCGTCCCGGTATCGTCTTCGAGGTCGCGGGCGCGCACCTGCAGTTGCAGAACCTCGTGCGCGATGCGGGACTCGTTGCGCTCGCACTCATTTCGCTCGCGTTCACGTCGAAAGCGGCGCGCGCCGACAACGGTTTCGAGTGGGCGCCGATCATCGAGGTGGCCAGGCTCTTCGCGGGCATTTTCGTGACGATCACGCCGGTCATCGCGATGCTGCGCGCGGGCGAGGCGGGCGCGTTCGCTGCGCTGATCCGGTTCGTGAACGGCGCGGCGGGCCGCCCCAACGACGCGGTGTACTTCTGGGCGACGGGTCTCCTCTCGTCGTTTCTCGATAACGCGCCCACCTACCTCGTGTTCTTCAATCTCGCGGGCGGCGACGCCAATGCGCTCATGTCCGGCGGCGCGAAAACGCTCGCCGCGATCTCGGCGGGCGCGGTGTGGATGGGCGCGCTCACCTATATCGGCAACGCGCCGAACTTCATGGTGAAGGCAATCGCGCAGTCGCGCGGCGTGCGCATGCCGGGTTTCTTCGGCTATCTTGGCTGGTCGGGCGTGCTGCTCGCGCCGGTCTTTCTCGCGGCCACCTGGCTCTTTTTTGTCTAGCCACAAGCCGCTTGCGGGCCGGTCTGCGAAAAGTGCGCGAGACTTCCCGGAGCGCCCCGTCACGCGCAACAATGACGGACATCGACTGAAATGTGGAGAGCAACGATGCAAAAGATTCTCGTGGCGCGCCCGATCTTTCCCGACGTGATCGATCGGCTCAAGCAGTATTTCGACGTGGACTGGAACAACGGCGAGGCGCTTGCGCCCGAGGCGCTGCACCAGCGTCTCGCCGACAAGGACGGCGCGCTCACCGCGGGCGACCCGATCGGCGCCGCCGCGCTCGCCGCCGCCCCGCGCTTGCGCGTGGTGTCGAACATGGCCGTGGGCTACAACAACTTCGACATGGCCGCCTTCAACGCGGCCAACGTGCTCGGCACCAACACGCCCGACGTGCTCAACGAAACCACGGCCGACTTCGGCTGGGCGCTGATGATGGCGGCCGCGCGCCGCGTGACGGAATCGGAGCACTTCCTGCGCGCCGGCAAGTGGGACAAGTGGTCGTTCGACGCGTTTCTCGGCTCGGACATTCATGGCGCCACGCTCGGCGTGATCGGCATGGGCCGTATCGGCCAGGCGCTCGCGCGCCGCTCGCGCGGCTTCAACATGCGCGTGGTGTATCACAACCGTTCGCGCGTCGCGCCCGAGATCGAGCGCGAGCTGAACGCCGAATATCTGTCGAAGGAAGCGCTGCTCAGGCAGGCCGACCACGTCGTGCTCGTGCTGCCGTACACGGCGCAGAACCATCACACGATCGGCGCAGCGGAACTCGCGCTGATGAAACCCACCGCCACGCTCACCAACATCGCGCGCGGCGGCATCGTCGACGACGCGGCGCTCGCGCACGCGCTGCGCACGCGCCAGATCGCGGCGGCGGGCCTCGACGTGTTCGAGGGCGAGCCTCGCGTGCATCCCGCGTTGCTCGAAGTGGAGAACGTCGTGCTCACGCCGCACATCGCGAGCGCGAGCGAAGCCACGCGCCGCGCCATGGCGAACCTCGCCGCCGACAACCTCATCGCCGCGCTCGGCGAGGGGCCGCGCGCGGGGCAGCCGCCCAATCCGGTCAATCCCGCCGTGCTGGGGCAAGCGCGTACATGAGTGCGCTCGCCGTCATGTCGCTGGCGATCGTTGCGCTGGCGAGCGCGTTTGCCGTGACGCTCGTGGCGTTGCTGCGCGCGCGTCAAGGCCATGGCGACGCCGACGCTCAGGCCACGCTCGACGCGCTCGATCAACTGAGCGACCGCCTCGCCGCCTCGACGGATACGCAGGCGCGCGCAGCCGAGCGCATCGAGCGCGAACTGCGCAACGAGATCGCGCGCACGGCGCAGAGCTCGCGCAGCGAGTTCGGCGGCGGCTTCGCGCAGGTGCAGCAGGCGCTGGCGGCGCAGCTCGGCAGCATCGCGACCGTACAGAACAGCCAGATCGACGGTTTCGCACAGCAGCTCGCCAAGCTCACGGCGGCCAATACGCAGCAGCTGGACGCGGTGCGCCAGAGCCTGCATCTGCAGGCCCAGCAGGCGCGCGACGAGCAGGGCGCCGCGCTGCGCCACTTCGGCGCGTTGCTCACGCAGCAGCTCGGGCAACTCACCGAAGTCAACGACCGGCGTTTCGCCGAAGTGCGCGCGACGCTCGAACAGCGCCTCAAAGACATCGAAGCGAACAACGCTGCGAAGCTCGAGGAAATGCGCCGCACGGTCGACGAGAAGCTGCACGCCACGCTCGAACAGCGCCTTGGCGAGTCGTTCAAGCTCGTTTCCGATCGGCTGGAGCAGGTGCATCGCGGGCTTGGCGAGATGCAGACGCTGGCCGCGGGCGTGGGCGACCTGAAGAAGGTGCTCACCAATGTGAAGACGCGCGGCACCTGGGGCGAAGTGCAGCTCGAAGCGCTGCTCGAACAGATGCTGACGCCCGAGCAGTATGCGAAGAACGTCGCAACGGTGCCGCGGAGCACGGAGCGCGTCGAATTCGCGATTCGCCTGCCGGGACGCGGCGTGGGCGGCGCGGAGCAAGGCGAGCCGGTCTGGCTGCCGATCGACGCCAAATTCCCGCGCGAAGACTACGAGCGTCTCATCGATGCGCAGGAACGCGCGGACGTGCTCGCGATCGAGGAGGCCGGGCGCGCGCTCGAGTTGCGCATCCGCGCGGAGGCGCGCACGATCGCCGAGAAGTACGTTGCGCCGCCGCACACGACCGATTTCGCGCTGCTGTTCCTGCCGACCGAAGGACTGTACGCCGAAATCCTGCGCCGCCCGGGCTTGACCGATGTCCTGCAGCGCGACTACCGCGTGAGCGTGGCGGGGCCGACCACGCTTACGGCGCTCCTCAACAGCCTGCAGATGGGCTTTCGCACGCTCGCGATCGAGCGCCGCTCGAGCGAGGTGTGGCAGGTGCTGGGCGCGGTCAAGACGGAGTTCGGCAAGTTCGGCGACGTGCTCGCGCGCACGAAGTCGCAGCTCGAAACGGTCACGCGTTCCATCGAGGCGGCGCAGGTGCGCACGCGTGCGATGAACCGCAAGCTGCGCGACGTCGAGGCGCTGCCGGGCGAGGCCGCCGCGAATCTCCTCGGCGACGCGCCGCGTAACGGCAACGGCAACGGCGAAGCAGAAAACGAAGCGGGATTCGGCGACGAGTGACCCAACCTGCGGGCCAAAAGAAAACGGGCCGCCTGATCGAGGCGGCCCGTGTGCATTCGGGCGCATGCGGTGCGTTTGCTTACCCGATCATCGTTTCACCGGTCGCGGCGAGCTTGTCGAGCGCGTCGCCGGTCATGCGCACGACGCGCCAGTCGGGCAGCACGGTCGCGCCGAGCTTTTCATAGAAGCCGATGGCCGGCGTGTTCCAGTCGAGCACGGTCCACTCGAAGCGGGCGCAGCCGCGTTCGACGGCGATCGCCGCGAGCGCGCGCAGCATCGCCGTGCCGAGGCCGGTGCCGCGCTGCGACGGCTGCACGTAGAGGTCTTCGAGATAAAGACCGCGGCGGCTCAGGAACGTCGAGTAGTTGTGGAAGAAGAGCGCGTAGCCGACGATGCGGCCGGCGTCTTCCGCCACCAGCGCTTCGGCGGCGGGGCGCGTGCCGAACAGGGCGTCGGCGAGGCCGTCGGCCGTGCCCGTGAACAGATGCGTGAGCTTCTCGAACTCGGCGAGCTCGTACATCAGCGCGTGCATCGCGCCGACGTCGGCGGCCGTGGCGGCGCGGATCGTCGCGGCCATCACGCTTCCTCGGGCACGTCGGAGAGATGGATCTCGATGCCGCCGAAGCGCGAGGCTACCCAGTTGTAGGCGTGGCAGGCGATCCACAGCAGGATGAAGCCGACGATCGCGTTGAGCAGCAGCGCGCTGAAGATGGTCGAGAGTTCGACCGAGCCGTAGCGCACGAACGCCACGAGCACGCCGAGCAGCACGATCGGCACGCTGAAGGTCAGGTACACGAGGATGAGCGCCTTGGCGGTCTGGCCCGCAGCGATGAACGAGATCTGTTTTTTCATAGTAGTCGGTCTGTTATGCAGGTGTGGACGTGTGGTTGGGTTCGATGGCCTCTGAGGCGCCGCCGCACTAGACGAGTCCATCGAACAGCATGATGTCGACGGCGTCGCCGGCATCGAGATCGCCGGCTTCATGGGCGAGCACGATGAAGCAGTTCGCCTCGCTCATCGTGCTGAGCGCGCCCGAGCTTTGCGAGCCGGTCGGCGCGACGCGCCATTGGCCGCTGGCGTCGCGGCGCGCGAGGCCGCGCTGGAATTCCGTGCGGCCCGCGCGCTTTTTGATCGGCTGATCGCTCAGCGCCGGCACGAGCGGTACGGACTGCGCTTGCGCGCCCGCCATCGCCATCAGAGCGGGGCGCACGATCTGGTAGAACGAGACCATCGTCGCGACCGGGTTGCCGGGCAGCCCGAACAGGAGCGCCGCGCGGCCGGCGCCCGGGCGTCCGCCCGACCAGATGCGGCCGAACGCGAGCGGGCGGCCGGGGCGCATGGCGAGGCCCCAGAACGAGACGTCGCCGAGCGTTTGCAACTGGGTGCGCGTGAAATCGGCTTCGC
Source organism: Paraburkholderia silvatlantica (assembly GCF_003096715.1). Classification (GTDB taxonomy): domain Bacteria; phylum Pseudomonadota; class Gammaproteobacteria; order Burkholderiales; family Burkholderiaceae; genus Paraburkholderia; species Paraburkholderia silvatlantica. The sequence goes on along the minus strand of NZ_QEOL01000014.1, from coordinate 126,294 downwards.
CGACCGAGACGCCGCCGGAGGTTAGCACGACATCGGCGGTTTCGGCAGCGAGTTTCAGCGTGGCGGCGAGCGCCGCGGGGTCGTCGCGCACGACGCCCAGGTCGATCGCCTCGACGTTCAGGCGCTGGAGCATCGCGCCGAGCACATAGCGGTTGCTGTCGTAGATGCAGCCGGGCTCGAGCGGCTCGCCTGGCGAGCGCAATTCGTCGCCGGTCGAGAAGTAGGCCACACGCAGGCGCTGCTTCACGTTCGCCTCGACGAGCCCGAGCGAGGCCAGCAAGCCAATGTCGGATGCGCGCAGCACGCGGCCGGCTGCGAGCGCCACGCTTGCGCGCGCGAGATCTTCGCCCTTGCGGCGGGCGTTCGCACCGCGCGTGACGGCGCTCGCATCGAAAACGATGACGTCGCCCTGCATGGACACCTGCTCTTGCGGCACGACGGTGTCGCAGCCCGCGGGCATCGGCGCGCCAGTCATGATGCGCACGCACGCATGCGCGGCCACTTCGCCCACGTAGGGGTGACCGGCGAAGGCCTTGCCGCATACGGTGAGCGAGAGGCCGCCGGCGGCATCGGCGAGCGCCGCGGCGTCGAACGCATAGCCGTCCATCGCGGCGTTGTCGTGCGCGGGGACGTCGATCGGCGAAATCACGTCTTCGGCCAGCACGCGCGCCAGTGCCTCACGCAGCGGTACGCGTTCGCTCGCCGCAAGAGGCGTCGCCCACTGCAGCACGATGGCCTGCGCGGCGCTGACGGGCAAAGCTTGCGGATCGTACTGGCTGATGCAGCCGGCGCTGCCGGAGGGATGGTTAAGCGTGGTCATCGAATGAGGAAGCGTCGCATCCGCACGGCGTGTGCGGCGATCGTCCAGGCGGGCGTGCCGGCCGCGTGCCGGGGACGGCGGCTGGCCGGGTGCCGCCCGACTGCAATTCAGGCGCGTTCGAGTTCGGCCAGTTCCTGTAAGGAATTGATATTGTAAAACGCACGTTCGTCGGCAAAGGCGACTTCGGCGGCCGTGTGGCGCGCGTACCACGCACGCACCTTGCGCTCGCCGGCGCAGAGGAACGCGGCGAGGTCGTCGGCGAGCGAGGTGCGCACGAGCGCGAACACAGGATGCAGCGAGACCTCGCCGGCGGCATTCGTGGTGGTCGCAGTGACGATGTCGGCGCGCGCTGAGAGCGCGGCGTGGGTGAGGCGCTCGGCGAGGTCGGCTGGCAGCCACGGCGAGTCGCAGGGCGCCGTGAGGAGCCATTCGGTTTGCGCCGCGCGCAATCCGGCGAGAAGCCCTGCGAGCGGGCCGGGGAAGCCGGGCAGCGTATCGGCGAGCACGCCCGCCCGCCATGGCGCGCCGAGTGCAGCATAAGCGTCGCCGTTGCGGTTCGCGCTGATAGAGAGGACGCCGACTTGCGGCGCGAGGCGCGCGAGCACGTGCGCTGCAAGCGGTTTGCCGTGCAGCATCTGCAGGCCCTTGTCCGCGCCGCCCATGCGCTGGCCGCGGCCGCCCGCGAGCACGAGGCCCGTGATCGATGCGGTGGCAATGGGGGGGGCGCTCACCGGCGTCATGGGCTGCTCAGCCGCCGATATAGGACATTTCGATGCGGCGCTCATCGGAGGCCGCCGGCGCCTGCGCGCTGCCTCGCAACTGCGAATAGCGGTCGGCGCGGCCTTCCCATACCTGCGCGATGGCGCCGGAGATCGCCATGTCGGTGGCGCCGTTGCGCAACAGCGCGCGCAGGTCGTAACCCATCGTGGCGAACAGGCACAGGTACAGCTTGCCTTCGGTCGAAAGGCGCGCGCGTGTGCAGTCGCCGCAGAACGCGCGCGTCACGCTGGAGATCGCGCCGATCTCGCCCGCGCCGTCCGCATAGCCCCAGCGTTGCGCCGTTTCGGCGGCATTGTGGGGCTCGAGCGGCACGAGCGGCCAGTGCCCGGCAAGGCGTGCGACGACCTCCGCCGACGGCAGCACTTCGGACATGTTCCAGCCGTTCGAGGTGCCCACGTCCATGTATTCGATGAAGCGCAGCGTGACGCCCGTGCCGCGGAAGTGCCGCGCGAGCGGCACGATCTCGCCGTCGTTCGTGCCGCGCTTGACGACCATGTTGACCTTGATCGGCGCGAGCCCCACGGCTTGTGCGGCCGCAATGCCGTCGAGCACGTCGGCCACCGCGAAGTCGGCGTCGTTCATGCGGCGAAAGAGGGCGTCGTCGAGGGCGTCGAGGCTCACCGTCACGCGTGTGAGGCCCGCGTCGCGCAGGGCGCGCGCCTTGCGGGCAAGCAGCGAGCCATTGGTGGTGAGCGTGATGTCGAGCGGTTCGCCTGCGGGCGTGCGCAGCGCGGCGAGGCGCTCGATCAGGAACTCGATGTTCTTGCGCAGCAGCGGCTCACCGCCCGTGAGGCGGATCTTGGTGACGCCATGCGCGACGAAAAGCCGCGCGAGCCGCTCGATTTCTTCGAGCGAAAGCAACGCGGAATGGGGCAAAAACGGATAGTCCTTGTCGAACACGGCTCGCGGCATGCAGTACACGCAGCGGAAATTGCAGCGGTCCGTGACTGAGATGCGCAGGTCGCGCAGGGGTCTGGCGAGCGCGTCGAAGACTGCGCCGGATGGCGCACGCTCGGTTCCCGCGGCCGGCCTGGGCAATTCGGGCGGCAGCGATCGAACGTCGGCAACAGGGATGATGCGTCGTGTCATGGTCTCTTCGTTCTCGCGTTGATTCGATTTTAGCCGAACCTGCAACCGCCTACAGACGAGGGAGAACGCTGATATATCAAAAAAAGCCCGCCGGGTGGGGCGGGCTTTTTGGGGGGGCGCGCCAGACTCGAGGTCCGGCGCGCGGCCAGTTGCGCTTGCAGCGCTTACGGCTGGCGCGTGGTTTCGACCTGCTGCATCGGCGTGGTGTCGACCGGTGGCAGCGGTTTGCGCTCGCGCGGCGTGCGCGCGGGCTTCACCCGTTGCGCGGCGGCTTGCTGCGCGGCGCGCAGCTTGTCGGCGTCCGTATTGACCCAGACGAGACCCGCCGATTCCAGCATCGGGCGCAGCGTGTCTGCGGCGCTCGCAGCCGTGGGAGCTGCCGTTGCCACCGGGGCCGGATGCGGCGCGGCCGGCTCGGTGATCGCGACGACCGCGGGAGCGGCGGCTACCGCTTCCTGCGCCGGCTCCGGTTGAGCGACGGGTGCTGCTGCCGCTGCCACGGGCGCTTCGGTGCGCGGTGCTTCGACGCGGTCTTCCCGCACGACAGGCTGCGCTTCGACCTGGACCGGCTCGACCGGGGCTGCCGGCGTGACAGGCTCTTCCGCTGCGGCAGGCGCCACAGGAGCGACAGGTGCGGCGGGCGCCGCAGGTTCCTCGGCCTTCGGCTCGACCACGTGGGCGGTTTCGACGCTCACCGGTGCGGCTTCGGCAGGTGCCGGCGCTTGCTCTGCAGCGGGCGCGACGGTTTCGACTTGCGTCGTCGTCACGGCGGCGGGCGCGTGCCCGGCTTCGGCGAGGACGGCTGCGGCCGGCAGCGCGGTCACGACAGTCTCGACAGCAGCTTCGGTGCGCGCTTGCGCGGCCGATGCTTCATGCACTTGGGCAGCAACGGCAGGCTGCTCGATCGCCGGTTGAGCGGGTGCGGCCTGCTCTTCGCCTTCCGGTGCGTCCGCACCCGGCGTCAGGCCTGCTGCTTCCGTCTCGCGCTCGCGGCGACCGCCACGGCGGCCGCGGCGGCGGCGGCGGCGTTCTTCGCCTTCACGCGGTGCGCCTTCTTCGTCGGCACCGGCGCTCACGCCTTCGGGCAGTTCTTCCGTTTGCGGCGCCTCGACGCCTTCAGCGCCAGCCGATGCGGCGTCAAGACGCGCTTCCTGGGCTTCGGCGGCCTCGGCTTGCTGACGGCGGCGCGACTCATTGCGTTCGCTGCGTTCACCACGCTCGCGGCGCTCGCCACGTTCCTGACGCTCGCCGCGTGCGGCGCCGGCTTCCGCTGTCACATCGCTACGTTCCTGGCCGCGCTCGACGCGTTCGATGCGCTGTTCGCGTTCGGCGCGCGCTTCGCGCGGTTCACGCTGCTCGCGCGGTTCGCGTTGTTCACGCGGCTCGCGGGCACCACGGCCTTCGCGGGCTTCACGCGGCTCCCGCTGTTCGCGCGGCTCGCGTTCCTCACGGCGGCCAGCCGGCTGACCGGTACGAGCGCTGCCTGCGCTTTCGCCGCGGCCTGCCGCGTCGCGGCCGCCGGAACGGCGATTGCGGTTGCGCTCGCCGCCGCCGGGCTTCTCACCGCGCTCGGTACGCGCTTCGCGGGTCGGACGGGCGGTCTTTTCCGGTTGCGCGACCGGTGCCGGCGCGGGCGCCGCAGCCGGTGCGCCGCCGAAGAGGCGCTTGACCCAGCCAAAGAAGCCGCCGCCCGCGGGCGTGACGGCCATCTGCGCCGCGACGGGCGCGGTCTCGGCCGGCTTGACCGGCGCGCTCGGCGCCGGACGCTCCGGCGTGATGCCCTTCACCGCGGCTTCCTGCTTGGGCTTGGCTTCGGCGGTGCGCTTGCTGTAGCCGGTTTCCGACTCGAGTTCGCGAGCCGCTTCCTCAGCCATCTTCCACGAGGCGCGCGGGTCGTCGAGGCGCGCATCGTCGTGACGCAGGCGCTCGAGCTTGTAGTGCGGCGTTTCGAGGTGCTTGTTCGGGATCAGAACGACGGCGACCTTGAAGCGCGACTCGATCTTGTTGATTTCCGAGCGCTTTTCGTTGAGCAGGAAGGCGGTGACTTCGACCGGCACCTGGCAATGAATTGCCGCGGTGTTTTCCTTCATCGCCTCTTCCTGGATGATGCGCAGGACCTGAAGCGCCGACGATTCCGTATCGCGGATATGACCCGTGCCGTTACAGCGCGGGCAGGTCACGTGGCTGCCTTCCGAGAGGGCGGGGCGCAGACGCTGGCGCGACAGCTCCATCAGGCCGAAGCGCGAGATCTTGCCCATCTGCACGCGGGCGCGGTCGTGGCGCAGCGCGTCCTTCAGGCGTTGCTCGACTTCGCGCTGGCTCTTGGCCGACTCCATGTCGATGAAGTCGATCACGATCAGGCCGCCCAGGTCGCGCAAGCGCAGTTGGCGCGCCACTTCGTCGGCGGCTTCGAGGTTCGTGCGCGCGGCGGTTTCCTCGATGTCGGCGCCCTTGGTGGCGCGCGCCGAGTTCACGTCGATGGCGACGAGCGCCTCGGTGTGGTCGATCACGATCGCGCCGCCCGAGGGCAGCGGCACCGTGCGCGAATACGCCGTCTCGATCTGGTGCTCGATCTGGAAACGCGAGAAAAGCGGCACGTCGTCGTGATACCGCTTCACCTTATTGACATTGTCCGGCATCACGATATCCATGAAGGCGCGCGCCTGGTCATAGATCTCGGTGGTGTCGATGAGGATTTCGCCAATGTCGGGCTGGAAGTAGTCGCGGATCGCGCGAATGACGAGGCTCGATTCCAGGTAGATCAGCATGGGCTGACCGGACTGGCCGGCCTGCGACGCGGCTTCGATGGCGCGCCACAGTTGCAGCAGGTAGTTCAGGTCCCACTGGAGCTCTTCGGCGGAGCGGCCGATGCCGGCCGTGCGCGCGATGATGCTCATGCCGTCCGGCAGTTGCAGCTGCGCCATGGTTTCGCGGAGCTCCTGACGGTCGTCGCCCTCGATGCGGCGCGAGACGCCGCCGCCGCGCGGGTTGTTCGGCATGAGGACGAGGTAGCGGCCGGCGAGCGAGATGAACGTGGTGAGGGCGGCACCCTTGTTGCCGCGCTCTTCCTTCTCGACCTGGACGATCAGCTCCTGGCCTTCCTTGAGGGCGTCCTGAATGCGCGCGCCGCGCATGTCGATGCCTTCGCGGAAGTATTGGCGGGCGACTTCCTTGAACGGCAGGAAGCCGTGGCGGTCTTCGCCGTAGTTGACGAAGCACGCTTCGAGCGAAGGCTCGATGCGGGTGACGATCCCCTTGTAGATGTTGCCTTTGCGCTGTTCGCGCCCGGCGGTTTCGATGTCGATGTCGATGAGCTTCTGTCCATCGACGATGGCGACACGCAGTTCTTCCTGCTGTGTCGCGTTGAACAGCATTCGTTTCATTGAACGACTCCAGTGCGTTCGCGCGCGAGCCGCACGGTGCGCGGCGGCGACGCCAGGCAGCACGGTGCGGGCCGCGGCGAGCCGCGCCTTATTGTGTTGTCACAAGCACGCTGGAGCGGGAACGATGGCGGGGAGAATTGCCTTTTCTGGGCGCCGGTCCGGCGTTGCGTTGCCGTGGACGGGGCCGCGTGGGCACATGCGAAATACGTCTTCAAGAAGCGAAGAGACATGCCGCGGGTTCGCGACGGCAACGTTTTCCTGCGCTTCCAGTTCACCTGCCTGCCGTGGCCATCGATGTGCCGATGGTTGTGCTCATCGTGTGCACATCGCACTGGCCTTGGCAGACGCCGGCCGCAGCGGCGAACCGCGCGCGCTTGCGACTGGATCAGGTTCGCGGCCTCCAGATTCAATCAGGGCCGCGCACGGGAAGCTTTCAGGAACAACGCCCGTCTTCCCCCTCGGGGTGTCTCGCCACTTTTGACGTCGCCGTGTCCCGCACCTTGCCGGGACGCTTCGGGCGCTCGCCGTATTTTCGCCACCGGCGCCTCCTGCGGCGGTCACTTCGACCGCGCGGCGGGACGCGCCGGATAAATTCTTTATACCAATGTTCCGTTACCGGCGGAGCCGCCCCTGACCGAACGTGCCTGTGGGCGCCGTCCCTGCCGGAGTGGTGATCCGTGCGTGCAACTCGTTGCTTCTCATCAAGCGGGGTGAGCAACCAGCCCCGGGCGCAAGTAAAATAACCGTTTATCGCTTGCAGCCTGCGCTCGCCGCGTGGTCCAAGTCCAGGATAACCCTCTTGGGGTTCGCAGGACATTTGGCCGTTTGGCCTGGGCCATTTGGCCTACCGTTGCGTCGGCGCTGGGCAAATTATATTCAGAATGAAAGGGTTAGGCAAAATATCCCAGAATCAGGTCGCAAGCGACCAGGTTTCGTTCGTCGAAATCGACGAGGGCGCGGCCGGTCAGCGCATCGACAACTTTCTCGTGCGCGTCTGCAAAGGCGTGCCGAAAAGCCACATCTATCGCATTTTGCGCAGCGGGGAAGTGCGCGTAAACAAGGGTCGGGTCGATGCGCAGTATCGGCTCGCGGAAGGCGACATCGTGCGCGTGCCGCCGATCCGCACGTCGCAATCGAGCGCGCCGGCCGGTGCCGCGCCTGTGCCGGCGGCCCAGTTTCCCGTCATCTACGAGGACGACGCGCTGCTCGTCATCGACAAGCCCGCCGGCGTGGCCGTGCACGGCGGCAGCGGCGTGGCGTTCGGCGTGATCGAGCAGTTGCGCGAGGCGCGCCCGCAGGGCAAGTTTCTCGAGCTGGTCCACCGGCTCGACCGCGAAACGTCGGGCGTGCTGATGCTCGCCAAGAAACGCGCCGCGCTCGTGGGCCTGCATGCGCAGATGCGCGATAACCAGACCGACAAGCGCTATTTCGCCTGCGTCCACGGCGAATGGGCGAGCGACTGGGGCCGTCGGCGCGCCGTGAAGGAGCCGCTTCACAAGTATCTGACCCCGGAAGGCGAGCGCCGCGTGCGCGTGCAGCCGGACGGCTTGCCCTCGCATACGGTGTTCAATCTCGTCGAGCGCTGGCCGGGCTACGCGCTTCTCGAAGCCGAGTTGAAGACCGGCCGCACGCACCAGATCCGCGTGCACCTCGCTCACCTCGGCCTGCCGATCGTCGGCGACGCCAAGTACGGCGACTTCGCGCTCAACAAGGACCTCGCGCGCACGGGCGCGCGGCCGGGCATCAAGCGGATGTTTCTGCATGCGCACCGGCTGAAGCTCGCTCACCCGCTTACGGGCGTTCCGTTGCAGTTCGAGGCGCCATTGCCGGCGGACTGCCGCAGCTTCGTCGACGCGTTGCGCGCGCAGCGCGAGGAAGGCGCGGCGACCGACGCGGCCCGACCTGACGCGGCGAGTCCCGAATGACACCGAATCTGACAGCGTTTGGAGAAGTCCTGCATGGCTCGAGAGTTATTTGACCTGATTGTGTTCGACTGGGACGGCACCCTGATGGACTCGACCGCCCATATCACGCACAGCATCCAGGCGGCGTGCCGCGACCTCGGCCTGCCCGTGCCCGGCGACGAGGCGGCGAGCTACGTGATCGGCCTCGGCCTGCGCGAGGCGCTGCAGATTGCCGCGCCCACGCTCGATCCGGCCGATTACCCGCGGCTCGTCGAGCGCTATCGCATCCATTATTTGCTGAAGGACCAGCAGACCGAGCTGTTCGCCGGCGTGCGCGAGATGCTCGCGGAACTGCGCGACACCGGCTACCTGCTCGCCGTGGCGACGGGCAAGAGCCGCGTGGGGCTGAACCGCGCGCTGGCGGATTCGCGGCTCACGAGCCTCTTCGACGGCACGCGCTGCGCCGACGAAACCTTCTCGAAGCCGCATCCGGCCATGCTTCAGGAGCTCACGCGCGAACTGGGGCAGGATCTGGGCCGTACGGTGATGATCGGCGACACGACGCACGATCTGCAGATGGCGATCAACGCGGGCGCGGCGGGCATCGGCGTGGCGTATGGCGCGCATGCGTCCGGCGCACTCGAAAAGCTCGAGCCGCGCTTCGTCGCGCCGGACGTGGCCGCGCTCGCGGGCTGGCTGCGGGAGAACGCATGAGCGCGGCGCCCGGGGCCGCGACGCTCGAGCCGGTGCGCGTCTGCGCGGCCGATGAACTCGCCGAGGGCGGCGCGGGGCGGCGCATGAACGCGACCTATGCGGGCGGCGACGCCGTGGTGTTTTTCGTGCGCTACGGCGGCGAGGTGTACGGCTACCTGAACCGCTGCGCGCACGTGCCGATGGAACTCGACTGGGTCGAGGGCCAGTTCTTCGAGTCGTCGGGGCTCTATCTGATGTGCGCCACGCACGGCGCGATCTACCAGCCCGACACGGGCAAGTGCGTGGGCGGCCCATGCCGGGGCGGGCGTTTGCGCCCCGTGCGCGTCGAGGAACGCGACACGCCCGAGGGGCGTGCGGTATTCTGGCTGCCGGACGACGCTTTGCGTCCGACCCCAACCTGACCTCTGACCTTCGACCCCTTTCGACCCCTTTCGACCGTTAACCGCTCGCATGTCCGACAATCCGACCCCTGATTCGAACGAAGCGCCCCGCGCCGCTTCGTCAGACCGCGGCGCCCCCGCGCCTGGCTGGGAGCGCGAGGCGCTCGAACGCATCGCGCTCGCGGCCATCACCGAGCAGCGTGCGGCGCGGCGCTGGCGCATCTTCTTTCGCTTCGCGTTTCTCGCCGTGTTCGTGGTGATCGCGTGGGCGATCCTCGACCTCTCGGGTGCGCGCGTGGAGAGTGAAGGGCGTCATACGGCGCTTGTTTCGCTCGACGGCGAAATCGGCTCCGACACGTCGGCGAACGCCGACGACATCATCAGCGCGCTGGACAGCGCCTTCGACGACGACGGCACCGCGGGCGTGATCCTGCACATCGACAGCCCCGGCGGCAGCCCGGTGCAGGCCGGCATCATCAACGACGAGATCCACCGTCTGCGCACCAAGTACCCGGCTATCCCGCTGTACGTGGTGGTGGGCGACATGTGCGCTTCGGGCGGATATTACGTCGCAGCGGCCGCCGACAAGATCTATGTCAACAAGGCGAGCATCGTGGGCTCGATCGGCGTGCTGATGGACGGTTTCGGCTTCACCGGCCTCATGGACAAGCTCGGCGTCCAGCGGCGCCTGCGCACTTCGGGCGAAAACAAGGGCTTCTTCGATCCCTTCTCGCCCGACACGCCGAAAATGGACGCGCACGCCCAGGAGATGCTCGACCAGATCCACCAGCAGTTCATCGACGCTGTGAAGGCCGGCCGCGGCACGCGTCTGAAGGACTCGCCGGATATCTTCTCGGGCCTGTTCTGGACCGGCCAGAAGAGCGTGGAGCTCGGTCTCGCGGATGGCTACGGCGACACCGATTACGTAGCGCGCGAAATCATCAAGGCGCCGGACGTCGTCGATTACACGGTCAAGCAAAGCCTCACCGATCGCGTGGCCAAGCGTGTGGGCGCGAACATCGGCTCGGCGGCCATGCATTCGCTGCTGATGGGCGGCAAGGTATCGGTGCACTGAGCGGCGGCGGTGCGTTAGCTTCCCGTCGGGCCGTAGAAAAATTGGCCGCTGCGCGATGGCTGCGCCGCGGCCAATTCTCTTTTTAGCGCGTCGAAGCCCGTTCAGTGCGCGAGCAGCAGGAAGATTGCCGGCCGCTTGTGCAGTTCGGGCGCGGGCTTCTGTTTCCAGTCGGATACGGCGCGGCTCACGATCGTCTCGGTGGGCAGCGTGAGATCGGCGGCGACGCACACGAGCGTGGAGGGCGCGCAGGTCGCGAGCAGCGCGTCGAGCAGCGCGCGGTTGCGGTAGGGCGTCTCGATGAAGATCTGCGTCTGCTTGCTCTTGCGTGAGATCTGCTCCAGATCGCGCAGCTTTTTCACGCGCTCGTTCGCGTCGACGGGCAGGTAGCCGTGAAACGCGAAGCTCTGGCCGTTCAGGCCCGACGCCATCAACGCGAGCAGAATCGAGCTCGGGCCCACGAGCGGCACGACCTTGATGCCGCGCTCGTGCGCGCGCCGCACGAGCAGCGCGCCCGGATCGGCGACTGCGGGTACGCCAGCCTCGGAAACGAGCCCCGTGTCGATGCCCGCAAGCAGCGGTGCGAGCAGCTTGTCGATCTCGCCTGCGGGCGTGTTGACATTGAGTTCGCGGATTTCGATTTCCTGGATCGGACGCGTCGTGCCCACGCGCTTGAGGAAGGCGCGCGTGGTCTTCGCGTTTTCGCCGATATAGCTTGCGAGCGCGCCCGCGCGTTCGCGCACGGGCGTGGGCAGGACGGCGTTGAGCGCGGCGTCGTCGCCGTCGCCCAGCGTGTTGGGGATCAGATAGAGGGTGCCCTTTGCGCCATTCGTCATGCTCGTGTCTCCAGCAACGGATAGCCCGCGGCAAGCAGCATGCGCGTGAGTGCGATGAGCGGCAGGCCAATCAGGGCGGTGGGGTCGTCCGATTCGATCGCGTCGAGCAGCGCGATGCCAAGCCCTTCCGATTTCGCGCTGCCCGCGCAGTCGTAAGGCGTTTCGGCGCGCAGATAGGCGTCGAGCGCGGCATCGGGCAGGTCGCGAAAGCGCACCTTCGTGACGACATCGACGGTATCCGTTTGGCCAGTTGCGGTGTCGAGCAGGCTCAGGGCGCTATGGAACAGCACTTCGCGGCCGCGCATGGCCTGCAGTTGCTCGAGCGCGCGTGCGTGCGTGCCGGGTTTGCCGATCTGGCGGCCGTCGAAGGTGGCGACCTGATCGGAGCCGATCACGAGCGTGCGCGCCGCGCCCGCGGGCAGGGCGGCAGCCACGGCGCGGGCCTTCGCAGCAGCGAGGCGCAGCGCCGTCGCTTCGGGCGTTTCGCCGGGGTGCGGCGTTTCGTCGACGGCGGGCACGGCCGTGTCGAAGGGAATGCGCAGACGCTCGAGCAACTCGCGCCGGTAGCGCGAGCTAGAGGCGAGGATGAGGGCGGGGCGGCCCGTGCGCGGGGCCTGCGAGGAAGAATCCTGCATGTTCGATCGGGGTATCAAAGCGGCTGCGAATGTAGCTGTGAAGGTGACGGGAGAAAAGGCGGCTGTGGTCTGGTGATGTTTGGTGATTTGTCAGGCGATTTTCGGGTGGATTTCGCGTCGAAAACGGGGGCGGATATCCTGCAAAACGCTGTCTGAGGCTCCCGAAAACCGCGCTCGCACAGATACTTGCGTATGCGAGCTTAAGTGTTTGACTCGCAAAGATAAAGGCGATATGATTTTGGGCTTTTCATCGGTATGCTCTCGTTGCACGTCTTGTGCGGGCGCCTGAATCTTGCGGCGTTACGGCTCGGTCTTGCGACGTTACGGCTCGAAAAACCTTGCCGGCAGCGGTGTGTCGATGGCGAATTTGGGCAAACGCAGGTCGATAGAGGCAAGTGCGGGCCGGCAAGGCTGGATAGCTGCGAGCCGCCAACGGCTTTCGCGCATCGCTCGCCGGCCGCCCAAGCCTTGAAGCAGGAGAGCGCACATGACCGAACATTCTGGCAAGCCTGCCGGCGCCGAACTGAACCCGCGCGACTTCGATATCTTCGAATTCGCGCGCAGCGAGCGCGAAGCGGCAGGCGTCGTGCGCGTCTCGCAACTGCCGCGCATGTTAAACGAAGTCCCGGCCGAGGCGCCAGATCGCGACACCGCGTTCACCTGGCAGGCTGCGGGCTTTACCCGGCAGGAATTGCAGGACAACGGCGCCGCAGGGCCGCAGCCATACCTGCGGCTGGCTGTTCACGGTGGCGCGTGGCTCACGTGCCAGCGGTGCCTGGCTCCCTACGAGCAGGCATTCAATGCGGATGCGACCTTCCGTATCGTCCAGACGGAAGAAGAGGCGGACGAGTTTCCGCTCGACGACGATGAAGTCGAAGTGATCGTGGGCTCGCGCCATTTCGATCTCGTCGACTTGATCGAAGAGGAGCTGTTGCTCTCGCTGCCGCTGGTGCCGAAGCACGAAGTCTGTCCGGAAATTCACGAAAGCCTCGCCTCGGGTCCCGACGGCGCGGAGGGCGTGGATTCGGTGGACGACGTGCCGGAGCAGGAAGTCGAGCCGGAAGAGCGCGTCAACCCGTTTGCCGCGCTCGAATCGCTCAAGAAGGACGGTCCTGGCGGCAAGCACTAAGGTAAGCCTTGGGCGGCTGCGTGGGGCAGGCAGTACCCGACGCGTGGGCCTGAGCCCGGAGTCCGGCTATCCTCCAGGGGTGGCGGCGGCCGGACCGGGCTGTGTTAGAATTCGGAAAATTTTCAGGAGTTATCATGGCAGTTCAACAAAACAAGAAGTCGCCGTCGAAGCGCGGTATGCACCGCTCGCACGATTTCCTCACGGGCGCGCCGCTGGCCGTCGAGCCGGGCACGGGTGAAGTGCATCTGCGTCACCACATCAGCCCGAACGGCTACTACCGCGGCAAGAAAGTCGTCAAGACCAAGAACGACTAATCGTTTCAGCGTGCGGCGCAGTGTCTCGCAGTATCGATGACCCTGGTGCCGCATCTGACGATTCCGTTCGCTTGACCATATTTCGGCTCGGCAAAAAAGGCGGCATTCAACTGCCGCTTTTTTGTGCCTGAAATCCGTCGCATTCCATGACTGTTACGCTCACGATAGATTGCATGGGAGGCGACCACGGCCCGTCTGTGACGGTGCCTGCCGCAGTCCATTTCGTCCGCTCGCACCCCGACGCGCATCTCATGCTCGCGGGCGTCGAGTCGGCGGTTCGCGCCCAGTTGAAAAAGCTGAAGGCAGCGGACCATCCCGCGCTGACCGTCGTGCCCGCCACCGAGGTCGTCGAAATGGACGATCCGGTCGAAGTCGCCCTGCGCAAAAAGAAAGATTCGTCGATGCGCGTCGCGCTCAATCGCGTGAAAGAGGGCGAGGCGCAAGCCTGCATCTCGGCCGGCAACACCGGTGCGCTGATGGCCGTTTCGCGCTACGTGCTCAAGACGTTGCCTGGCATCGAACGCCCGGCTATCGCCTTCGCGCTGCCGAACCCGCGCGGTTACACGACGATGCTCGACCTCGGCGCGAACGTCGACTGCGAACCGCAGCATCTGCTGCAATTCGCGGAGATGGGGCACGCGCTCGTCGCGGCGCTCGAGGGCAAGGATCGCCCAACCATCGGGCTCCTGAATATCGGCGAAGAAGTCATCAAGGGCAACGACACCATCAAGCGCGCGGGCGAGCTCCTGCGCGCGAGCACGCTGAACTTCCGCGGCAACGTCGAAGGCAACGACATTTACAAGGGTACCGTCGACGTCATCGTCTGTGACGGTTTCGTTGGGAATGTCGCGCTCAAGACGTCGGAGGGCCTCGCACAGATGCTCAACGACATGATCAAGGAAGAGTTCGGCCGCTCGTGGCTCACCAGGCTCATGGCGATTGCCGCGCTGCCCGTGCTCATGCGCTTCAAGAAGCGTGTGGACCATCGGCAGTACAACGGCGCGGCGCTGCTCGGCTTGAAGAGTCTCGTCATCAAAAGCCACGGCTCGGCGGATGCCTACGCGTTTGAGTGTGCGATCAATCGCGGGTATGATGCCGTCAAAAATGGCGTGCTGGAGCGCCTCGCGCACGCCATGGAAGAAAACGCCGGTTCGCTCGAACAGGCGGCAGACGAGCCCGGCGGCGCCCAGAACGTGCAAGCCGCGCAGGCGGGGCGAGCTACCAGCGCGCCCAGCCAGGCAGCGGGCGAGGTGCCGCCCGGCGCCGCATCATCCTCGAAGGCATAATGGCTCAATCGACTCTCTATTCCCGCGTGATCGGCACGGGCAGCTATCTTCCGCCTGATCGCGTCACCAACCAGGAACTGGCCGAACGGCTCGCCGCGAAAGGCGTCGAGACGAGCGACGAGTGGATCGTGGCCCGCACGGGCATTCACGCGCGCCACTTCGCCGCGCCCGACGTCACGACGAGCGATCTCGCGCTTGCGGCGTCGCAGCGTGCGATCGCGGCCGCCGACGTCGATCCGCAGTCGATCGACCTCATCATCGTCGCCACTTCCACGCCCGATTTCGTCTTCCCGAGCACGGCCTGCCTCTTGCAGAACAAGCTCGGCATCCGCAATCACGGCGCGGCGTTCGACGTGCAGGCCGTGTGCTCGGGCTTCGCGTACGCCGTTTCGGTGGCCGACAGCCTGATCCGCGGCGGCCAGCATCGCACGGCGCTCGTGGTCGGCGCGGAAACCTTCTCGCGTATTCTCGACTTCAACGATCGCACCACCTGTGTGCTGTTCGGCGACGGCGCAGGCGCGATCGTGCTGCAGGCGTCGAGCGAACCGGGCGTGCTTTCGAGCGCGCTGCACGCCGACGGCAGCTACGCGCACATCCTCTGCACGCCGGGTAATGTGAACGGCGGCGTGATCGCCGGCAACGCGTTCCTGTACATGGACGGTCAGGCCGTGTTCAAGCTGGCCGTGAACGTGCTCGAAAAGGTCGCGATCGAGGCGCTCGACAAGGCGCAGCTCAGCGCCGATCAGCTCGACTGGCTGATTCCGCACCAGGCCAACATCCGCATCATGCAAGGCACCTGCCGCAAGCTCGGTCTGCCCGCCGAGCGCATGGTGGTGACGGTGGGCGAGCATGGCAACACCTCGGCGGCCTCGATTCCGCTCGCCTTCGACGTTGCGGTGCGCGACGGCCGCATCAAGCGCGGCCACAACGTGCTGATCGAAGGCGTCGGCGGCGGCTTCACCTGGGGCGCCTCCGTCATCCGCTTCTAGGCATCCTGAGCGGGCTCTCGCGCTCCCGCAGCCGGTCTCTGCGCGCGACGTGCATGTTGCGCGCAGCCGGCGGCGGTTCATCCGGGTGCATTGCGCACCCGTATTGATCGAATTTGAGGATGTTATGAAATTCGCGTTCGTTTTTCCCGGACAAGGCTCGCAGGCCGTCGGCATGCTCGACGCCTTCGCCGATCACGCCATCGTGCGCGAGACGCTGCAGGAAGCGTCCGATGCGCTGGGCCAGGACCTCGGCAAGCTGATCGCCGAAGGCCCCGCCGAAGAACTCAGTCTCACCACCAACACGCAGCCGGTCATGCTCACCGCCGCCTACGCCGTCTACCGCGCGTGGCAGCAGGCGGGCGGCCCTCTGCCTGGCATCGTCGCGGGCCACAGCCTCGGCGAATACACGGCGCTCGTCGCCGCCGGCGTGCTCGCGTTTCGCGACGCCGTGCCGCTCGTGCGTTTTCGCGCGCAGGCGATGCAAAGCGCGGTGCCGGTGGGCGAGGGCGGCATGGCCGCCGTGCTCGGTCTCGACGACGACGCCGTGCGCGCAGTCTGCACGGAGGCTGCGGCCGCGAGCGGCGGCGTGGTCGAAGCCGTGAACTTCAACGCCCCGGCGCAAGTCGTGATCGCGGGCCACAAGGGCGCGGTCGAAAAGGCCTGCGAAATCGCCAGGGCAAAGGGCGCCAAGCGCGCGCTGCCGCTGCCGGTTTCGGCGCCGTTCCACTCGTCGCTGCTCAAGCCCGCCTCGGATCAGCTGCGCGAGTACCTCGCGAACGTTACGCTGAACGCGCCGCAAATTCCCGTGGTGAACAACGTCGACGTGGCATTCGAAACCGACCCCGCAAAGATCCGCGACGCACTCGTGCGCCAGGCCGCGGGCCCCGTGCGCTGGGTCGAGTGCGTGCAGGCCATCGCGGCGCAAGGCGCGACGCACGTCGTCGAATGCGGTCCGGGCAAGGTGCTTGCGGGCCTCACGAGGCGCATCGACGGCAACCTGGTCGGCGCTTCGGTGCTCGATCCGAAGTCGCTCGACGAGGCGCTCGCGCTTCTGAAGGCCTGAGCGCATACGCCACCACCGCTAGCTAACGGATTCTCACGGATTCAAACGATGGAAAAGACTCTCGACAACCAGGCCGCGATCGTGACCGGCGCCACCCGCGGCATCGGCCGCGCGATCGCGCTGGAACTGGCGCGCCAGGGCGCGACGGTGATCGGTACGGCAACGAGCGAAGCCGGTGCGCAGGCCATTTCAGCCGCTTTCGAAGCAGAGGGCCTGAAGGGCCGCGGCGCCGTGCTCAACGTGAACGACGCCGCTGCGGCGGAAGCGCTCATCGACGCCACGGTCAAGGAATTCGGCGGTCTGGCGATCCTCGTCAATAATGCCGGCATCACGCAGGACAACCTGGCGATGCGCATGAAGGACGACGAGTGGGACTCGGTCATCGACACCAACCTGAAGTCGGTGTTCCGCCTCTCGCGCGCCGTGCTGCGCCCGATGATGAAGGCGCGCACGGGCCGCATCATCAACATCACCTCGGTGGTGGGCTCGTCGGGCAACCCGGGCCAGGCCAACTACGCCGCCGCCAAGGCCGGCGTGGCGGGCATGACGCGCGCGCTCGCACGCGAAATCGGCAGCCGCGGCATCACCGTGAACTGCGTGGCGCCCGGTTTCATCGATACCGACATGACGAAGGACCTGCCGGCGGAGCAGCAAGCCGCGCTCAAGCAGCAGATTCCGCTGGGCCGCCTCGGCAGCCCGGACGACATCGCGCATGCGGTCGCGTTCCTCGCGTCGCCGCAGGCAGCCTACATCACGGGCGCGACGTTGCACGTGAACGGCGGCATGTATATGTCTTAACCGGATTCAGGTACTATCCGCGCCTTGATGCGCTTGATGCAAAACATTGCGCAAGCGCCGTCGCGGATAGCCTTCCGGAACCTTGAGCGCCGCTTTTCAGCCAGGTCAAACCTGATAAAATGCGCGCACTCGCATTCATGAGCTAACTTTTTTCCCTTGGAGGGGTAATGGACAACATCGAACAGCGCGTCAAGAAGATCGTCGCCGAGCAACTGGGCGTCGCCGAAGCGGAAATCAAGAACGAAGCTTCGTTCGTGAACGATCTGGGCGCCGACTCGCTCGACACCGTCGAACTGGTCATGGCTCTCGAAGACGAGTTCGGCATGGAAATCCCGGACGAGGAAGCCGAGAAGATCACGACGGTTCAGCAAGCGATCGACTACGCTCGCGCGAACGTCAAGGCCTAAGCGCCAGATTCCCGTCTGGGCCGCGCATCGCATGCGCGCTGGCGGCCCGCGAGGACGCTCGGCCGTGAAACCGCATACGCCTGCCGCACTCGCTGCTGGGCATCTGCCGGTCAACTAGCCACAGGGCTCACAGGAGCATTTCCTGTGGCCTCTGTGGCTTTTGTTTTTGTCATCTATGGATAAGGGGTTACCGTGAGCCGTCGTCGAGTTGTTGTTACAGGCCTGGGGCTGATTTCGCCTGTTGGCAATAATGTTGCCGACGGCTGGGCCAATCTGGTCGCCGGGAAGTCCGGCATCGCCAACATCACGAAGTTCGACGCGACGAACTTCTCGACCCGCTTTGCCGGCGAAGTGAAGGGCTTCAACGTCGAAGACTACATGCCGGCGAAAGAAGCGCGCCACATGGATACGTTCATCCATTACGGCATCGCGGCGGGCATGCAGGCGATCCAGGACAGCGGTCTCGAAGTCACCGAAGCGAACGCGGAACGGATCGGCGTGAACGTCGGCTCGGGCATCGGCGGCCTGCCGATGATCGAAGTCACGCAAACCGAACTGCTCAACCGCGGTCCGCGCCGCATCTCGCCGTTCTTCGTGCCTGCCTCGATCATCAACATGATCTCGGGCCATCTGTCGATCAAGTACGGCCTGAAGGGCCCGAATCTGGCGATGGTCACGGCTTGCACGACCGGCCTGCACTGCATCGGCGAAGCGTCGCGTCTGATCGAATACGGCGACTGCGACGTGATGATCGCGGGCGGCGCGGAATCGACCGTCTCGCCGCTCGGCATCGGCGGCTTCGCGGCGGCGCGCGCGCTCTCGCAGCGCAACGACGATCCGGCGACGGCCAGCCGTCCGTGGGACAAGGACCGTGACGGTTTCGTGCTCGGCGAAGGCGCGGGCGTGATGGTGCTCGAAGAGTACGAACACGCGAAGGCGCGCGGCGCGAAGATCTACGCGGAAGTCGGCGGCTACGGCATGAGCGGCGATGCGTATCACATGACCGCGCCGCTGGAAGACGGCGACGGTGCGCGCCGCTGCATGATCGCCGCGATGAAGAACGCGGGCGTCAACACCGGCGAAGTGAACTGGCTGAACGCGCACGGCACGTCCACGCCGCTCGGCGACCTCGCGGAAACGACGGCGATCAAGCGCGCCTTCGGCGATCACGCGAAGGACATCGTCGTGAACTCGACCAAGTCGATGACGGGTCACCTGCTGGGTGGCGCAGGCGGCCTCGAGTCGGTGTTCACGGTGCTTGCCGTGCACAACCAGGTGTCGCCGCCGACGATCAACATCTTCAACCAGGATCCGGCATGCGACCTGGACTACTGCGCGAACACCGCGCGGGACATGAAGATCGACGTCGCGCTGAAGAACTCGTTCGGGTTCGGCGGCACGAACGGCACGCTCGTCTTCAAGCGTCACGCTTGATCCCGCACGACGAGACAGCGGCCGCGCCGAATCCTTCGGCCGGCCGCGTTCCTCCTGCTTACCCCTCGCGGCGCGCGGGCGTGCCGCTGGTTTCCCTGCGTCCGTCGCTTGTGCTGCAACTGCTCGTTGCCGCGGGTTTGGGCGTGGCCGCGGCGGCCGTCTACACGACGCTCGCACCCTGGTTCGGCGCCTGGCAAGCCTTGCCGGTTACGCTGGCGTTCCTCGCGACCGGCGGTCTTGCGGCTGCGGCGTGGCGACGCAAGCAACCGATCTTCCTCGAAATCGGGTCAGATTTTCTCGCGGCCTATTCGCGCGATGGCGCCTGCATCGCTGCCGGGCGGCTCGCCGGCGCGTCGCAATGGGGCGCATGGCTGCTCGCGCTCATCGTGGAGCAGGGTGCCCGCCGCGCGACGATTCTCGTCGCCGCCGACGCCATTCCGGCGGAAGCCTTTCGTGTGCTCGCCGTGCGCGCGCGCAGCGCGGCCGGTCGCTGAGCTCCCCTCGCTGTAAAGCTTGTAACCGCTGTTACTCGCGTAACGTGAGACCGTGGCGGGGACGCTACAATGGTGCCCCCACGTCTACTTCATGTGCTAACGGATTTTTCAGGTGAGCGAAAAAGAAATTGATCAGGTTCTGGTCGAGCGCGTGCAAAAAGGCGACAAGGCCGCGTTCGAGCTCCTGGTCTCGAAATACCACCGCAAGATCATCCGGCTGATCTCGCGCCTCGTGCGGGACCCCGCCGAGGTCGAGGACGTGGCCCAGGACGCCTTTATCAAGGCTTACCGCGCACTACCGCAGTTTCGTGGCGAATCGGCTTTCTATACGTGGTTGTACCGAATTGCTGTCAATACGGCGAAGAACTACCTTGCGACCCAGGGAAGACGCGCCCCAACTTCGACTGAGGCAGATGCTGAAGAAGCGGAAACTTTCTCGGACGCCGATCAACTAAGGGATATCAATACGCCCGAGTCGATGTTGATGAGCAAGCAGATCGCACAGACGGTCAATGCTGCGATGGCGGTTTTACCGGAAGAGTTGCGCACCGCCATTACGCTTCGGGAAATAGAAGGCCTAAGCTACGAGGAAATCGCCGAGATGATGGGGTGCCCGATCGGCACCGTCAGATCGAGAATTTTCCGCGCTCGGGAAGCCATTGCGGCAAAATTGCGTCCGCTGCTGGACACTCCGGAAGGCAAGCGCTGGTAAGAAGAACCAGCTTCGCCCCCGGGCGGCGACGCGATTCACCAGAATGAGTGGGTGTCACTGGGACGTCTGTTAGGGAATGGGGAGCATCATGGGTTCGGTCTCGATGCAATCGGTATCAAGCTCGCGCGGCGAGCGTCTGTCCGCCTTCGTCGACGGTGAAGCGACGGCGCAGGAGCATCTGAACGGAAATTTTCTGGAACTCGACGGCGAAGGGCGCGCAGCCTGGTCGGAGTACCACCTGATCGGCGACGTGCTGCGCTCTGACGATCTGGCCCTCAGCCAGGCCGCGAGCCGCGCCTTCATGACGGGCTTCGCGGCGCGCTTCGAAGCGGAGCCGCATCTGCTCGCACCCGCCGCGCTGCCGCAGCCGCAGGCTCGCCGCAATGCGCGCGTGGGCCGCATTCTGGCGCTGCGCCGCCGCGTGATGCCGTCGCTGGCCGTGGCCGCCGCGGCCGCCACGCTCACGTGGATCGTCATGCCGCAAATGCGCGGCGTGGGCATGGCCGGCGCGCCGCAAATCGCCGCCGTACAGCCGCAGGGCGACGGCGTGCAGCGCGTGGCGATGAACACCCCGCAGGCGTCTGTCGCGGGCGCTCAGGACGCTAACATCATCCGCGACGCCCGGCTCGACGAATATCTCCAGGCGCATCAGCAGTTCGCGCAGCAGCCGGTCATTTCGGATTCCATGCCGTACATCCGCTCAGCCGCCCTCACCACGCAAGGCCAATAAGTTTGATGCAGACATTGCGGTTGAATAAAAAGACGATCTGGGGGCGGTTGCCGGCATTCCTGTGCTGCGCAGCCGTGATGTTCACCGCTCTGTCTGTCGCCCCGCGCGCCCACGCGCAAGGCGCGTGGGCGGCCGATGCCGCCACGCGCCAGAGCGCGGCGCAGTTGCTCGACCGCATCCAGCAGGCCGCCCAGCAGCAAAGCTACGAAGGCACCTTCGTCTACCAGCGCGGCGAGTTCGTGCAGTCCTCGCGCATCACGCACTACGCCTCGAAGCAGGACGGCGAGTTCGAAAAGCTCGAAAGCCTCGACGGCAAGCCGCGCACGATGCTGCGCCACAACGACGAGCTCTTTACCTTCGTGCCCGAGCGCAAGCTGCTCGTCGTCGAAAAGCGCCAGAACAAGGACGCTTTCCCGGCGCTGCTGTCGACGAACGGGGAACAGGTGCTGGGCGTGTACGAGCCGAAGATGCTCGCCAACGACCGGGTGGCGGGCCTCGACAGCCAGGTGATCCAGCTCGACCCGAAAGACAGTTTCCGCTTCGCCTACAAGCTGTGGGCGGACGCGAAAACCGGTCTGCTGCTGCGTTCGCAGATGCTCGATCCGTCGAACGGCCAGGTGCTCCAGCAGCTCGCGTTCACGCAGGTGCGCATCGGCGGTCCCGTCGACAAGACGCCTATCGTGAACGGCATGCGCAATATCGAGGGCTGGAACGTGGTGCGCCCGCCGCTGCAGCCGGTCGATATCGAAGCGCAGGGCTGGTCGTTCGGCCAGGCCGCGCCGGGATTCCGGAAGATTCGCGAAGTGCGCCGGCCGATGGCGGCGCGCGACGCGAGCGATCCGCCCATTCCGGTCGATCAAGCCGTATTCTCTGACGGACTGTCCACGCTTTCCGTGTTTATCGAACCGGTCAAGAACAACAGCCGCAAGGAAGGCTCGGGCAGCAGCGGCGCGACCCACGTGCTCGTGAAGCGCAACGGCGACTACTTCATCACGTTGCTTGGGGAAGTGCCCCAGAGCACGTTGCAGCAGTTTGCGTCTGCCATAGAATACAAGGCTCCCAGGTAACTCCTTCCTTCGGCTGACTTCGATATGACGATTCTCCCGCTGCGCAAATTCTTCGCGGCCGCGGTCGTGGCGGCGTGCCTGCCGTTCGCACCGCACGTGGCATCGGCGGCGCCGGCTGCCAATCTGCCCGACTTCGCCGACCTCGTGGACAAAGTGGGACCGTCGGTCGTCAATATCCGCACCACGACGCGTGTCTCCTCGGCGCAGCGCGGCCTCCCGCCGGGCATGGATCAGGGCGACATGTCGGAATTCTTCCGCCGCTTCTTTGGCATCCCGCTCCCGCAAGGGCCGCAGGGTGGGCAGGGCGGCGGTCAGGGGGGCAGCCAGGGCGCAAATCCGGGCAGCGGTTCGGACTCCGGCCCGGACAGCGGCAACGACACCGAA
Source organism: Paraburkholderia silvatlantica (assembly GCF_003096715.1). Classification (GTDB taxonomy): domain Bacteria; phylum Pseudomonadota; class Gammaproteobacteria; order Burkholderiales; family Burkholderiaceae; genus Paraburkholderia; species Paraburkholderia silvatlantica. Next base: position 103,874 of record NZ_QEOL01000014.1, on the reverse strand, counting down.
CAGAACAGCGGCGTCGGCTCGGGTTTCATCCTCTCGAGCGACGGCTACGTGATGACCAACGCGCACGTGGTCGACGACGCGGACAGCATCTACGTGACGCTCACCGACAAGCGCGAATTCAAGGCGAAGCTGATCGGCGTGGACGATCGCACGGACGTCGCCGTGGTGAAGATCCAGGCCGCGAATCTGCCGGCCGTGACGATGGGCGACTCGAACAAGGTGCGCGTGGGCGAGTGGGTCGTGGCAATCGGTTCGCCGTTCGGCCTCGAGAACACCGTGACGGCGGGCATCGTGAGCGCGAAGGGGCGCGACACGGGTGACTATTTGCCGTTCATCCAGACCGACGTGGCCGTGAATCCCGGCAACTCGGGCGGTCCGCTCATCAACATGCAGGGCGAGGTGATCGGCATCAACTCGCAGATCTATAGCCGCACCGGAGGCTTCATGGGCATCTCGTTCGCGATTCCGATCGACGAGGCCATGCGCGTGGCCGATCAGCTCAAGTCCACGGGCAAGGTCACGCGCGGCCGCATTGCCGTGGCCATCGGCGAGGTGACGAAGGACGTGGCCGACTCGCTCGGTTTGCCCAAGGCGCAGGGCGCGCTCGTCTCCAGCGTCGAGCCGGGCGGCCCGGCCGACAAGGCGGGCATCCAGCCGGGCGACATCATCCTGAAGTTCAACGGCACGAGCGTCGATGCCGCGACCGATCTGCCGCGCATGGTCGGCGACACGAAACCGGGCACCAGAGCGACCGTCACGGTCTGGCGCAAGGGCGCAACGCGCGATCTGCCGATCACGATCGCCGAGATGCAGACCGACAAGAGCGCGAAGGCCGACCAGAAAAAGGCGCCCGAACCCAAGCCGCGCGTGATGAGCGCTCTCGGCATCGCGGTGGTCGATATCCCCGCCGATCAGCTCGCCCAGCTCAAGATGAAGGGCGGCGCGATGGTCGACTCGGTCGATGGCCCGGCAGCGCGCGCCGGCCTGCAGAAGGGCGACATCATCCTGCGCGTGGGCGATACGGATATCACCAGCGCGAAGCAGTTCCAGGATGTGACGGCGCATCTCGACCCGCAGAAGATGGTGGCGGTGCTCGTGCGTCGCGGCGACAACACGCAGTTCGTGCCGCTGCGCCCGCGCGCGCCGGGGCAGAAGTAAAGCGCGGTGCGCACGCCCATGCGGTCTTCGTCGGCGGCGCCGGGCGCGCTCGAACGGGCGAGCGCGCACCTCGTGCTCTACGGACGCGCGTGGTGTCATCTGTGCGAGGACATGCGCGTGGCGCTCGAGCCGCTCGCCGCCGCGGCGGGTGCGCGTCTCGACGTCGTCGATGTCGATTCCGACCCCGAGCTCCAGGCGCGTTACGACGAGCTCGTGCCGGTGCTCGTTTGCGACGGCATCGAGCTGTGTCACTACCATCTCGACGAAGCGCGCGTGCGCGCAACACTGGGCCTGTGCGCCGCCGCACCGGGCGGGCCGCAGCCGCCCTCGGGCGGTGCTTGAAACGCGCGCGCAGGAGCGTCGCGCGATGTGTCAGCGTGCCATGCACATCCGCTACATCACCGGCCGGTTCGCCCGTGGGACCCCTTTTCGGCTAAAATAGTCCGGTTTTTCATCTATTTACGAGGCGTGCCCAGCTATCGTTGGGGCGCGCCTTTTTCGCTTGATCGGCACTGAATGGATCATATTCGTAACTTTTCGATCATTGCGCACATCGACCATGGCAAGTCGACGCTCGCCGATCGCATCATCCAGCTGTGCGGCGGCTTGTCCGACCGCGAAATGGAATCGCAGGTGCTCGACTCGATGGATCTCGAGCGCGAGCGCGGTATCACGATCAAGGCGCAGACGGCTGCGCTCACGTACAAGGCGCGTGACGGCAAGGTCTACAACCTGAACCTGATCGATACACCGGGGCACGTCGACTTCTCCTATGAGGTGAGCCGCTCGCTGTCCGCGTGCGAGGGCGCGCTGCTCGTGGTGGACGCGAGCCAGGGCGTCGAGGCGCAGACGGTGGCGAACTGCTACACCGCGATCGAACTCGGCGTGGAAGTCGTGCCGGTGCTCAACAAGATCGATCTGCCCGCCGCCAATCCCGAGAACGCGATCGAAGAGATCGAGGACGTGATCGGCATCGACGCCACCGACGCGACGCGCTGCAGCGCGAAGACCGGCCTCGGCGTGGAAGACGTGCTCGAAGCGCTGATCGCCAGGGTGCCGCCGCCCAAGGGCGATCCGCAAGCGCCGCTGCAGGCGCTCATCATCGACTCGTGGTTCGACAACTACGTGGGCGTCGTGATGCTCGTGCGTATCGTCAACGGCACGCTGCGCCCGAAGGACAAGATCAAGCTGATGGCCACCGGCGCGCAGTATCCGGTCGAGCACGTCGGCGTGTTCTCGCCGAAGTCGCGCAACCTCGAGCAGCTTTCGGCGGGGCAGGTGGGTTTCATCATCGCCGGCATCAAGGAGCTCGCCGCGACCAAGGTGGGCGACACCGTCACGCTCGCGGCGAATCCTGCGCCCGAGCCGTTGCCGGGTTTCAAGGAAGTGAAGCCGCAGGTGTTCGCGGGCCTCTATCCGGTCGAGGCGAACCAATACGACGCGCTGCGTGAATCGCTCGAAAAGCTGAAGCTCAATGACGCCTCGCTGCAATACGAGCCGGAAGTTTCGCAGGCGCTGGGCTTTGGCTTCCGTTGCGGCTTCCTCGGTCTTTTGCACATGGAAATCGTGCAGGAGCGTCTCGAGCGCGAGTTCGACATGGACCTCATCACCACGGCGCCGACGGTGGTGTATGAAGTCGTGCAGGCGGACGGCACCCAGATCATGGTCGAGAACCCGGCGAAGATGCCGGAGCCCTCGAAGATCGGCGAGATCCGCGAGCCGATCGTGACGGTGAACCTGTACATGCCGCAGGACTACGTGGGCTCGGTCATCACGCTCTGTACGCAAAAGCGCGGCAACCAGATCAACATGCAGTACCACGGCCGCCAGGTGCAGCTCACATACGAAATTCCGATGGCGGAAATCGTGCTCGACTTCTTCGACCGTCTGAAGTCGGTGTCGCGCGGTTATGCGTCGATGGACTACGAGTTCAAGGAGTACCGCACTTCGGACGTCGTGAAGGTCGACATGCTGATCAACGGCGACAAGGTCGACGCGCTGTCCATCATCGTCCACCGCTCGCAGTCGCAGTACCGCGGCCGCGAAGTCGCGGCGAAGATGCGCGAGATCATTCCGCGCCAGATGTACGACGTGGCCATTCAGGCCGCAATCGGCGCGCACATCATCGCGCGCGAGAACATCAAGGCGCTGCGCAAGAACGTGCTGGCCAAGTGCTACGGCGGCGACATCACGCGCAAGAAGAAGCTGCTCGAAAAGCAGAAGGAAGGCAAGAAGCGGATGAAGCAGGTCGGTTCGGTCGAGATTCCGCAAGAGGCCTTCCTCGCCATCCTTCGTGTCGAAGATAAATAAGTAACGTAAATAAGCCGGACAACGGATCTCTACATGAATTTTGCGCTGATACTCTTTGTGCTCGTCATCTTGACGGGCGTTGCGTGGGTTGCAGACAAACTGGTGTTCATGCCGCGCCGGCGCCTCGCCGCCGACGCGGCGGTCGCGGAGTTCGACCGCCAGCAGGAGCGTGTGGGCGAGCGCTTCGCCGATGAAAACGCGCCTGTCACGCGCCAGAACCTGCGCAACGAAAAGCTGCGCCAGCCGTGGTGGCTCGAGTACACCGCGAGCTTCTTCCCCGTCATCCTGATCGTGTTCCTCGTACGCTCGTTCGTCGTCGAGCCGTTCAAGATTCCGTCGGGTTCGATGGTGCCCACGCTGCTCGTGGGCGACTTCATCCTCGTGAACAAGTTCGACTACGGCATCCGTTTGCCGATCACGAACACGAAGATCACGCGGGGCCGCCCTCTCGAGCGCGGCGACGTGGTCGTGTTCCGCTATCCGAAGGATGAGTCGGTCGACTACATCAAGCGCGTGATTGGCCTGCCGGGCGACGTGGTCGCCTATCAGGACAAGCAGCTCACGATCAACGGCAAACCAGTGCCGGAAGCGCCGCAGGGCGACTTCTTCGACGAAGAGCGCATTGGCTACGCGAAGCAGTTCACGGAGGACCTCGGCAACGGCCGCAGGAACAACATCCTCAACAACCCCGCGGTGCCGCCGTTCATCGTGGGCGCAGAGGACTATCCGTATCGCGACAACTGCCAGTACAACGCGCGCGGCGTGATCTGCAAGGTGCCGCCGGGCCATTACTTCATGATGGGCGACAACCGCGACAACAGTGCGGACAGCCGCTACTGGGGCTTCGTGCCCGACGCGAACATCGTGGGCCGCGCGTTCTTCATCTGGATGAACTTCAGCAACCTGCGTCGCATCGGTTCGTTCGAGTAATGCGTATTGGCTCGACGTGTGATGCACGTCGGGCACGCGCGCGAAGCAGTCGTCGAAGCAGCAACAAAAAGCGTATGCGCGAACAGACGTCATATTCGCATCACGCGCATTGCATCTTCGCGCTCTACTTGAAGAATCCCCGGTAACGTCGCTTCGTCACGGTTTTTCGCTCGCCGCCCCCAGTTTTCGCCGGGGGCGGCGGGCGCGTTATACTCTCCCCATGCCTCAATCTCCGTTGGAAAGCCGTTTGCGCTACGAATTTCGCAATGCGGAATTGCTGCGCCAGGCTTTAACCCACCGCAGTCACAGTGCCACGCATAACGAACGCCTTGAATTCCTCGGTGATTCGGTTCTGAATTGCGCGGTGGCTGCCCTATTGTTCCAACGTTTTGGCAAGCTTGACGAAGGCGACCTCTCGCGCGTGCGTGCGAACCTGGTCAAGCAGCAGTCGCTCTACGAAATCGCTCAGGCCCTCAATATTGCCGATGGCCTGCGCCTCGGCGAAGGCGAGTTGCGCAGCGGCGGCTTCCGCCGCCCGTCGATCCTCGCCGACGCGCTGGAGGCGATCTTCGGGGCGATCTTCCTCGATGGCGGCTTCGATGCCGCCCAGACGGTCATCAAGCGGCTCTACGTGCCGATCCTCGATCACATCGATCCGCGTACGCTCGGCAAGGATTCCAAGACGCTGCTGCAGGAATACCTCCAGGGTCACAAGATCGCGCTGCCCACCTACACGGTCGTGGCGACGCATGGTGCGGCGCACAATCAGCAGTTCGAAGTCGAATGCACGGTGCCGAAGCTCGACGTGAAAGTGTCGGGCTCGGGCGCGAGCCGTCGCGCCGCGGAGCAGGCCGCGGCGAAGAAGGCGCTCGACGAGGTCATGGCCGCGGCGCCCGCGCTGGTTGCGAAGCCGCGCCGCTCGAAGGGCGCGCGCGCTGCCAAACCGGAGCCCGAGGTCGTCCCCGGTGTGACCGGCGTACAGGGCGCACTCGATCTGCGCTCGCCGGAGCGCCGCGAGCGTCTCTCGGCGCGCAGCGAGCGTGCGGCGCAGGCCGCGGCAGCCGAAGGCGCGCCGCTCGCGGTGATTCGCGCGGCGCACGTCCAGGAGCGTCCGGCGGAGAAGGACAAACCCGCTGAAAGACCCGCGGAGAAGGCCGAACGCGGTGCGGACAAGGCAAGCGACAGGCCTGCCGACAAGGCCGCGGGCTTCGACGCCGTACCGAGCGCCGGCTCCATCGGCCACCGTTCGGCCGCCGTGAAAGCCGAGGCGGCGCTGCGCACCGTCGAGCGCGCGCAAACCGCAACGACCGGCGGCACCAGCGCCGATGCCGGGACGCACGCCGAAGCCACGACGGCCATTCCCGTGCGCGCGGCCGATGCCGGCCACTGATTCCACCGAGGCGCGCCGCGAGCGCGCCTCCCGTTTTTCTATTCCGGTCCGATCATGAACGCTCCCACCTCCACTCCTGCCGGTTTCCGTTGCGGCATGGTCGCGATCGTCGGCCGTCCGAACGTCGGCAAATCGACGCTGATGAACGCGCTGGTCGGCCAGAAGATCAGCATCACGTCGCGCAAGGCGCAGACCACGCGTCATCGCATCACCGGCATCAATACGATCGACGACGCGCAGTACATCTTCGTCGACACGCCCGGCTTCCAGACGCGCCACAGTACGGCGCTCAACCGCTCGCTGAACCGCGCGGTGACCTCCACGCTCAGCTCGGTCGACGCCGTGCTGTTCGTGATCGAGGCCGGCAAGTTCGGCCCCGACGACCAGAAGGTGCTCGACCTGATTCCCCCGGGTGCGCCCACGATCCTGATCGCCAACAAGATCGACCGCGTGAGCGACAAGGACACGCTGTATCCGTTCATCCAGCAGGTGCAGGGCCTGCGCGAGTTCCGCGAGATCGTGCCGCTCTCGGCCAAGGATCCCGCCGACATCAAGCGCCTGCTCGCGACGCTCAAGCCGTATCTGCCCGAAGGCGAGCCGATCTACGGCGAAGACGACCTCACCGATCGCAGCGAGCGCTTCCTCGCTGCCGAAATCCTGCGCGAGAAAGTGTTCCGCTGGACCGGCGACGAACTGCCGTACACGAGCACGGTGCTGATCGACAAGTTCGAGCAGGAAGGGCGGCTGCGCCGCGTCTTCGCGACGATTCTCGTCGAGCGCGACACGCAGAAGGCGATGGTGATCGGCCAGAAGGGCGCGAAGCTCAAGCAGATCAGCACCGAGGCGCGGCTCGACATGGAGAAGCTGTTCGACGGCCCCGTGTACCTCGAAACCTTCGTGAAGGTGAAGAGCGGCTGGGCCGACAACGAAGCCGGGCTGCGCGCCTACGGTTACGAGTAAGCACGACGGGCACCGCGTATGAGTGACGGCGCAGCCGGAACCCTGCACGACGACCGGCCCGCGCACGATGAAGCGCAGGCCGACGAGGCAATCGCCGCGGACCAGGCGTCCGGTTCCCGCGGCGCGCGGCGCTCGGCCGCGAAAGGCGCCACAGGCAAGACGGGCGCGAGAAGCACGAAGGCGGCCAAAGGCGCCGCCACGCGCGACACGATGACCGAGAGCGCCGAGGCCACGCTCGAAGGCCGCGCCGAATCGCGCAGCGGCCGCAAGACCACCGCGCGCTCCCAATTGCCGCGCGCCTCACGCAGCACGACCCCCGATTACCGCATCGCCGAGCAGCCGGCTTTCGTGCTGCACAGCTATCCGTACCGCGAGACGAGCCTCATCATCGATGTGCTCTCGCGCGATCATGGCCGCGTGGCGCTCGTCGCGAAGGGCGCGAAGCGTCCGCATTCGGCGTTGCGCGGCGTGCTGCAAACCTTCCAGCCGCTCGCGCTTGCGTGGACCGGCAAGGGCGAGGTGCGCACGCTCACCGGCGCCGAGTGGGTCGGCGGCATGTTGCCGCTGACCGGCGACGCGCTGCTGTGCGGCTTCTACGTGAACGAGCTGCTCGTGAAGTTCATCGCGCGCGAAGACCCGCACCCCGAACTTTTTCGCCACTACGTCGTGACGCTCACGCGCCTCGCGCACGACGAGCCGCCCGTGCAGGTGCTGCGCGCGTTCGAGCGTGTGCTGCTGCGCGAGGCGGGCTACGCGCTCGCGCTCAATCGCACCGTGAACCGCAAGGCCGTTGTGGCCGAGGGACGCTATGTGTTCGATCCGGAACGCGGCGTGCGCGAAGCATCGGACGAATGGCCTTCTCAATGGCCCCGGCTTTCGGGGCAGACGTTGCTCGACATGGAAGAGGACGATTACCATCGACCCCAGACGGTTGCGCAGAGCAAGGCGCTCATGCGCTTCCTGCTGAATACGTACCTTGGCGGCACGCCGCTCGCGACGCGCCAGATTCTGATCGACTTGCAGAACCTATGAGCTTCTTTCTCACTTCGCCCAACGTGATCGACCTCGGTGTCAACATCGACCACGTCGCCACGCTGCGCAACGCGCGCGGCACCGCTTATCCCGATCCGATCCGCGCGGCGCTTCTCGCCGAAGAGGCGGGCGCCGACGCCATCACGCTGCATCTGCGCGAGGATCGCCGCCATATCGTCGACGCCGACGTGCGCGCGCTGCGCCCGCAGCTGAAGACGCGCATGAACCTCGAATGCGCGGTGACGTCCGAGATGCTCGACATCGCGTGCGAGATCCAGCCGCACGACGTTTGCCTCGTGCCCGAAAAACGCGCGGAACTGACGACCGAAGGCGGCCTCGACGTCGCGGGCCACTTCGACGCCGTTGCCGCCGCCTGCCGTCAGCTTGCCGATGCGGGCTGCCGCGTCTCGCTTTTCATCGACCCGGACGAAACGCAGATCCGCGCCGCACACGAAACGGGCGCGCCCGTGATCGAGCTGCACACGGGCCGCTACGCCGAGGCGCGCGACGCCGGCGAGCAGGAACGCGAATACGAGCGCGTGGTCACCGGCGTGAACTGCGGCAACAGCCTCGGCCTGAAAGTGAACGCCGGCCACGGTCTGCACTACACGAACGTGCAGCAGATCGCGGCCATCGAAGGCATCGTCGAGCTGAACATCGGCCACGCGATCGTTGCGCACGCCATCTTCGCGGGTTGGGAGAACGCGGTGCGCGAAATGAAGGCGATCATGGTTGCGGCGCGTCTGGGCACGCGCGGCTGACTGCAAGCCCGCGCCTTCGCGAGCGCGCGCAATCGACAGACATCGACGGGAGTCTCATGGCGATTTACGGTATCGGCACCGACATCATCCAGGTGAGCCGCGTGGCGGCGGTCATGGAGCGCACCAACGGCCGCTTCGCGCCGCGCGTACTCGGCCCGGACGAACTCGCGGTCTACGAGGCGCGCAGGGCGCGCTCGGCGGCGCGGGGTCTCGCGTATCTGTGCACGCGGTTCTCCGCGAAAGAGGCGTTCTCGAAAGCGATCGGCCTCGGCATGCGCATGCCGATGACCTGGCGCGCCATGCAGACCCTCAACGAGCCGGGCGGCCGGCCGGTGATCGTCGCTTCGGGCGAACTCGCGCAGTGGCTCGACGAGCGCGGCATCACGGCGCGCGTGAGCATCACGGACGAACACGACTACGCGGTGTCGTTCGTGGTTGCGGAAATCAACGGCTGATATCTTTCGCCGTGCATTGCGCGGCATCTACGTAAAACGCATCGATGAAGAATATTCCCGGGCCAGTCATGCTCGACGTGGTCGGTACCACGCTGAACGACGACGACGTGCGACGCCTCGCGCACCCGATGACCGGCGGCGTGATCCTGTTCGCGCGCCACTATGAGAACCGCGCGCAGCTCGTCGCGCTGACCGACGCCATCCGTTCGGTGCGCGAAGACCTGCTGATCGCCGTCGACCACGAAGGCGGCCGCGTGCAGCGCTTTCGCACCGATGGCTTCACCGTGCTGCCCGCCATGGGGCGCCTCGGCGCGTTGTGGGACAAGGACGTGCTGCTTGCCACCAAGCTCGCCACGGCGGTGGGCTACATCCTCGCGAGCGAACTGCGCGCGTGCGGCATCGATCTGTCTTTCACGCCGGTGCTCGATCTAGGCTATGGGCAGTCGAAGGTGGTGGGGGACCGCGCTTTCCACCGCGATCCGCGCGTCGTCACGCTGCTCGCCAAGAGTCTCAATCACGGGCTCTCGCTCGCGGGCATGGCCAATTGCGGCAAGCATTTCCCGGGGCATGGCTTCGCGACGGCGGACTCGCACGTCGCGGTGCCCGTCGACGAGCGTCCGCTCGAAGCGATCCTCGGCGAAGATGCGCAGCCCTACGACTGGCTCGGTCTGTCGCTCGCGGCGGTGATGCCGGGGCATGTGATTTATCCGAAGGTCGATTCGAAGCCCGCGGGTTTCTCGCGCATCTGGGTCGAGGAAGTTCTGCGCAAGCGGCTGCGCTTCACGGGCGCGATCTTCAGCGACGACCTCTCGATGGAGGCCGCGCGTCAGGGCGGGACGCTCACCGAGGGCGCGCGCGCGGCGCTCGAAGCGGGCTGCGACATGGTGCTGATCTGCAACCAGCCGCACGAGGCCGAAAAGGTGCTCGACGCGTTGCGCAGCACGGAGCCGCGCCGCGCCGCCAAGGCTTCGGGCTTGCGCATCAGGCGCATGCGCGCGCGCGGCAAGGCGCAGCGCTGGGACAGGATGGTGGCGGATCCGGGGTACATCGAGGCGCAGGCACTGCTGCGCAGCGTGTTGCCTTGATGCCCTGATTGCCGCGCCGGCAAAATGAAAAAGGCGGTCCTTCGGAAACGAAGGGCCGCCTTTTTTACAACGTGCGTGCGTTTTGCCGATTCAGTTCAGCCGCATGCGCTGCAGCTTGTTGTAGAGCGTCTTGGGGCTGATGCCGAGCAACGATGCGGCGCGGTGCCGCGTGCCGCCCACGGCGTCCAGCGTCGCGCGGATCAGCATTTCCTCCACGTCGGCGAGCGGCGTGCCCACGGTGACCTGCACGCGGCCGCCGTTCATGTCGCGCGGGCCCGCGCCGCTGCTTTCCTCGGCCTGCAAGGTTTCCAGCACCTCGCCGGAAGCGTGCCACGCGCGCCTGACCCGTTCGTGCAACTCGCGCACGTTGCCGGGCCAGTCATAGGCCAGGCACTCGCGGATGAACGAGGGCGCGACGAGCCGCGTCGCGCCGGCCAGACCGTGTGCCTGGGCTTCCTGATTGAGTTCGTCGATGCACGCGAGCGCGAGCAGGGCGGCGTCGTCGTCGCGCTCTCGCAGCGGCGGCAGCTGGATCGCCGCGGCATCGAGGCGCAGCCACAGATCGTCGTGCAGCGCGCCCTGCTGAACGGCTTCGCGCGGTATCGCGCGGGTGGCCGCGATCAGGCGGAAATCGGTGCCTACCTCGCTGTTGCCGCCTACGCGCATGAAGGTCTGCGAATCGAGCGCGCGCAGCAGCGTTTGCTGCTGCTCGCGCGGCAGGTCGGTCAGCTCGTCGATGAAGAGCGTGCCGCCGCTCGCCTGATCGACGAGACCCGGCTCGCGTTGTTCCGCGCCGGTGAACGCGCCGCGCTCGTGACCGAACAGTACGCTCGCAAGCGGGCGGCCCGCGGCAGCTTCGGCCACGAGCGAGCGCGCGTCGCACACGATGAAAGGCCCCTTGCGGCGGCGGCTCAGCTGGTGCAACGTGCGCGCAGCGACTTCCTTGCCCGTGCCGGCTTCGCCGTGCACGAGGAGCGCCGCCTCGGTGGGCGCGAGTTGTTCGAGCGTGTCGTAGACATGCTGGATCGCGCTGCTGCGCCCGAGCATCGGCCCGAAGTGGCCCATCTTGCGCAGTGTGGCGCGCAGCGCGCGGACTTCCTCGGTCAGCTCGTAAGGGCGCGGAATGCGCGCGAGCAGGCTGCGCAGGCGCGGAATGTTGACGGGCTTGAGCAGATAGTCCCAGATGCCGTGGCGCAGGCCTTCGATCGCGCTTTCGACCGTGGCGTTGCCGGTCATCACGATCACGGGCAGCGCGCCGCCTGGCGGCTGCGCGGGCAAATGCGGCAGCAACTCGAGGCCGCCGCCATCAGGCAGGTTCAGGTCGACGAGCACGACGTCGGGGATGAAGCGCGCAAGGGCGGCGCGCGCTTCGGCAAGGGTGGCAGCGGTGTCGACGGAGAATCCGTCGGCCGACAGGATCGCAGAGAGACCTGACAGGCTATTGGGATCGTCTTCGACAATCAGGGCGTGTGGCATGGCGGTAGCGGCTTACGGATGAGCGCAGTCGCGCCGGCGCTGCGCGCGCGGGGCCGCGCATGCGCCCCGGCAGGCAGCCGCGCGGCGCGCGGGAGCGCGGCACGATGCGAAAGATTTCACCGAGATCACGGAGATGTCTCGTAGCAGGGTGTTCAGTTCCGGTCCTCCCAGTAGTGCTGCGCCAGAGCGGGGGCCGGCCGCTTTGCCCGGCAGCGTGGCGGCCGGGCAGCGGCACAAGACCGAAGCGCGAAGCGCTTGCGGCTTGTGTGCAACCCCCTGTTTGCCTGCAAGCGGGCGACGACCGTAGCGCCCATGCCATGGCCGGTGCGTCAGTCGCGTGGTCGGTGCGCGTTGAACCAACGGCGCACTTCCAGTTCCGCCTCGTCACGCGTCTTGCCGTAACGTTCCTGGATCAGCCCGGCGAGCCGATCCGCTCGGCCTTCGGCCTTTGCGAGTTCGTCGTCCGTCAACTCGCCCCACGCCGCTTTGGCCTTGCCGATCATCTGCTTCCACTTGCCTTCGGCAATGTCGTTGTTCATTGTGGTTCTCCTGATAAGGGGAAAGAGCGTGGAACGCGTGCTCTCTCACCCCACAGCAGAAACCGTGCCGCGGGAGTCACTTTGACCGGTGCGCGCCGCTTGCCCGCCGAAGGCGGCAAGCACGCAATCCGTTGTGCATAACCGGTAAGGTTTTCCGCAGCACTCTCAAACATACACGTTCGGCAAAAAAAGAAAAAGCGCCCCGAGAGGGCGCTTTCATGGCGGTGTCAGCCTTTGCCGCCGGGGCAGCGGGCGGCGCCCAAGGCGGCCTGAGTCCGCCTTCAGGCTGCCTTAAGCGACTTTAGGCGCGGCTGCGGTACTCGTTCGTCCGCGTGTCGATTTCGATCTTGTCGCCGATGTTGCAGAAGAGCGGCACTTGCAGCTCGAAGCCGGTGTGCAGCTTGGCGGTCTTCAGAACCTTGCCCGACGACGTGTCGCCCTTGACGGCCGGTTCCGTGTAGATGATCTCGCGCACGAGTACGGTCGGCAGTTCGACCGAGATGGCCTTCTCGTTGTAGAACACGACTTCGCAGGCCATGCCGTCTTCGAGGTAGTTGAGGGCGTCGCCCATCATCTCGCCTTCGACTTCGTACTGGTTGTAGTCGGCGTCCATGAACACGTACATCGGGTCGGCGAAGTACGAGTACGTCACTTCCTTGCGATCCAGCACGACGACGTCGAACTTGTCGTCCGCCTTGTACACGGTTTCCATGCCCGCGCCGGTCAGCAGGTTCTTGAACTTCATCTTCACGACGGCGGCGTTGCGGCCCGACTTGTTGTATTCGGCCTTCTGCACGACCATCGCGTCGTTACCGATCATCACGACGTTGCCGACGCGGAGTTCCTGTGCGGTCTTCATAGTAAAAAACTGTCCTGTCCAGATTAAGTAGCTTCGAGTGTGCTCGACGGCAAACGTCGCAAGCGGATTCGGTTGCTGCTGCTGTGCTGCTGCTGGTGCCGCTGCTGCAGTTGCTGCGACCCCCTTTCATGCGTGCACGATGAGGGGCGCGAAACTCGAAGCGCTTGAGACGGCTGCCGTCGGATAACCGCTTATTTTAACTGACTTTTTGCGAATTCGGCGAGATTTCCGGCGAGATCGCCAACCTGCCCGAGTTCGGCGGCCCAGGCGTTGGCGCGCGCCGCATAGGCGGGCAGATGCTGCGCAAAATCGGCCCAGTCCGGCGTGCCGCGGCCATTCCACGCATGCCAGAAGCGTTCGAGTGCGGCGCGCGGGGCCGCTGGCAGGGTGCGGCCGTAGTGCGCGAGCGCGGCGTCGAGCTTCGGCAGATGGGCGTCGTCGGCTTGCGGGTAGATGTGCCATACGAACGGTCGCGCAGCCCATTGCGCGCGCACGAACGAATCCTCGCCGCGCACGAAATTGAGGTCGCTCGCCCAAAGCAGAGGGTCGTAAGCGCGCTGCTCGGTGAACGCAAGCGCGTGCGCGCGTAGCGCGCCGCGTGTGGCCTGCGAGCCTGCGCCAAACGCCGGCTCCCCGAAAAAGCGCGCGAGCGCGCCAGAGATGCGGCCCTCCGGCACGAGCAGGACCACGGGCTTTGCGCCGTCGCGCCATTGCTCGAGCAGCGGGTCGACGGCGGGGTTCTCGTAGGCGAAAAGCGAGATCACGATGGCGTCCGGCCCGGGTGGCGGACCGCCCGTGGCGCGCTGCCACCATGCGGTGCGGGCGTCGTGCGAGCGCTCGAAGTCCGCGCGCCCGGCATCGAGCGCGCGCTCCTTGAGCACGCCGCCCGTGCCGGGGCCGAGGCCAGGAAAGAAGAAATGCTTGGCGAGCGCGTAGCGCGGGTGCGGCGAAGGCCGCAGATGAAAGTCGGCCACCCAGTCTTCGGCGCTCAGATATTCGAGATCGAGCCAGACGGGCTTGCGCGCGCGCTCGGCCATCGCCGCGACATAGACGCCTGGCAGCTCGCACGCGAACGCCTCGATCACGACGTCGGCGATCTGCAGCGTGTCGCCCGCATGCCCGGGCTCGTGCCAGTGCTCGACGAGCACGCCTTCGACTGTTTGCGTGGCGCGGTCCGGGTCGAGCGCGGGGCAGAGCTTCTGGAACGCGTGCAGGTCGTCGACGAACAGGCGCACCTGCCAGCCGTGCTCGTGCGCGAGCTGGCGCGCGAGCCGCCAGCACACGCCGATGTCGCCGAAATTGTCGATGACGGCGCAAAAGAGGTCGCAGGCGATGGTGCTCTCGCTGGCGGCGGTGGGTGGGGAGGCTTCTGTCATGGGTAGCGGGCGACGCGGAGAATCCAGACCGCCGTGCTGCAAGCGCATGCACAACGCCCGGCCGGCAAGTTCGGCGCAGGTTCCGTGCGGCATGGAATGATCTAAACTTGCGATTTTAGGACACAGCCATGAACGCGTCGCGACGGCGGCGCGCCATGCAACGTCTCACTTCTCTCGACGCACCGCCCGTCCCCGAAACTGGATGACCGACACCGACGTTTTCGACCCGAAAAAGGCGCTCGCGCAGCTGCCGCATCTGCCGGGCGTGTATCGCTACTACGACGCGCAGGGCGCGGTCCTCTACGTCGGCAAGGCGCGCGACCTGAAAAAGCGCGTGTCGAGCTACTTCACCAAGACGCAGCTTTCCCCGCGCATCGCGATGATGGTCACGCGTATCGCGCGCATCGAAACCACGGTCACGCGTTCCGAGGCCGAGGCGCTGCTGCTCGAGAACAATCTCATCAAGGCGCTCACGCCGCGCTACAACATCCTTTTTCGCGACGACAAGTCATACCCGTTTCTCAAGATCACGGGGCACAGGTTCCCGCGCATGGCGTACTACCGCGGCGCGGTGGATCGCCACAACCAGTACTTCGGGCCGTTTCCGAGCGCCTCGGCGGTGCGCGAGAGCATCCAGATCCTGCAGCGCGTGTTCCAGTTGCGCACCTGCGAGGACTCGGTGTTCAACAACCGCACGCGGCCTTGCCTGTTGCATCAGATCGGGCGCTGCACGGCGCCGTGCGTGGGTGCGATCGGCGAAGAGGATTACGCGCGCGACGTGCACAACGCGTCGCGCTTTTTGCTGGGCCGTCAGAACGAGGTGATGAAGGAACTGGAGACGAAGATGCACGCGTTTGCCTCCGAGTTGAAGTTCGAGCAGGCGGCGTCCGTGCGCAACCAGATGAGTTCGCTTTCGACCGTGCTGCACCAGCAGGCCATCGAAACGGGCAGCGAGAGCGACGTCGATATTCTTGCCGTGGTGGCGCTGGGCGGGCGCGTTTGCGTGAATCTCGCGATGGTGCGCGGCGGCCGGCATCTGGGCGACAAGGCTTATTTCCCCGCGCATGTGGAGCGCGCGCTGACCGACGAGGAGGGCGGCGTCGCCCAGGAAATCGACAGCGAGACCGTGGTCGCAGCGAGCGCGCTGAAGTCGCTGCCAGCGCTCGCGCGCAAGACGCTGGAGGATTACGTCGAGCAGGCGCATGCGGACGACGCACAAGACGATGCGGCGCTCGAAGCGGACCCGCTCGATCCGCTGACGATGGCGGCCGATCTTGCGGGCGATGACGACGCGGCAAGCGATGCTGAATCGGCCACACCCGCCGGCACGCCCGCTCCCGAGTCGCAGGCGGATGCGCGCAAAAAGCGCGAGATCGGCATCGAATCCGAAGTGCTCGACGCCTTCATCGCGCAGCACTACTTCGGCAACCGCGTGCCGCCCGTGCTGGTGGTGAGCCATCCGCCCGCGAACCACGAACTCGTGGAGGTGCTGAGCGAGCAGGCCGGGCACAAGGTCACGCTGCTGCGTCAGCCGCAAGGTCAGAAGCGCGCATGGCTCGCGATGGCCGAACAGAACGCGCGGCTCGCGCTCGCGCGTCTGCTCTCCGAACAGGGCTCGCAGCAGGCCCGCACGCGCACGCTCGCGCAACTGCTCGGGCTCGAACTGGACGATCTCGCGCATCTGCGCATCGAGTGCTTCGACATCAGCCACACGATGGGCGAGGCGACGCAGGCCTCATGCGTGGTCTATCACCATCACAAGATGCAGTCGGCCGAGTACCGGCGTTACAACATCGCCGGCATCACGCCCGGCGACGACTACGCCGCCATGCGCCAGGTGCTCACGCGGCGCTACGAGAAGATGGTCGCGCAAGCGGCGCGCGCCGAAGCCGGCGACGCGCCCGCGCCGCCCGTGCCGGCGCCCGATCCGGCCGACCCGGATGCAGTGGCGCAAGCCATCGAGGCCAGCGAGGCAGTCGAAGTTTCGCCGCCCGGCGGCACGCTGCCCAACATCGTGCTGATCGACGGCGGCAAGGGGCAGGTCGAGATCGCGCGCCAGGTGTTCACCGAACTGGGTCTCGATCCGGCGATGCTGGTGGGCGTGGCGAAGGGCGAGGGCCGCAAGGTCGGCCTCGAGACCCTCGTGTTCGCCGATGGCCGTGCGCCGCTCGAGCTCGGCAAGGAGAGCGCCGCGCTCATGCTCGTCGCGCAGATCCGCGACGAGGCGCACCGATTCGCCATCACGGGTATGCGCGCGAAGCGCGGCAAAACGCGCCAGACTTCGCGTCTCGAAGAACTGGAGGGCGTGGGGGCGAAGCGTCGCCAGCGCCTGCTCGCGCGCTTTGGCGGCCTGCGCGGCGTGATGGCGGCAAGCGTGGAGGATCTGGCGAGTGTGGAGGGCATCTCGCGCTCGCTCGCCGAGCAGATCTACCAGCAGCTTCACTGATGCGGCGGCGTCGTGGGCCGGGTCCGGCCTGGCCATTCCTTACGGTTGCTTGTGGCACGTGCGGCGACGCGGCACAATTGCATCTCCCATCATTGCCTCTCCCCGACAGATAGCGCCAGCCGATGCCGTTCAATATTCCGATTCTCCTGACCTGGCTGCGGATCCTGGCGATTCCGCTCGTGGTCGGTGTGTTCTATCTGCCGCAGACGATGCTTTCCCCGATGCAGCAGAACGTGCTGGCGATGCTGCTCTTCGTGCTGGCGGCGCTCACCGACTGGTTCGACGGCTTTCTCGCGCGCAAGTGGAATCAGACTTCCTCGTTCGGCGCATTTCTCGATCCCGTCGCGGACAAGCTCATGGTCACGGCGGCGCTGCTCGTGCTCGTGCATCTGCAGCGGCTCGACGCGGTGATCGCGCTTGTGATCGTCGGACGCGAAATCGCGATCTCGGCGCTGCGCGAGTGGATGGCGCAGATCGGCGCGTCGAAGAGCGTGGCCGTGAATTCGCTCGGCAAGTTCAAGACCGCGTGCCAGATGGTCGCGATTCCCATGCTGTTGTTCTACGCGCCGCTTACGCTCGGCGGCGTGACGCTATTCGACTCGCGCGTGTGGGGTGCGTGGCTCATCTACGTGGCCGCGTTCCTCACGATCTGGTCGATGCTCTACTACATGAAGCTCGCGTGGCCCCAGATCCGCGAACGGGGGAGCTTGTGAATCCCCATTTTCCAAAAAGATCACACGAAGGGGTTGACACGATTCTGCGGGTTATACATAATCTCACTTCTGCGCTGCACGACACGGTAGCAAGTGAGCAGATGCGGTAGAGATCGCGGAAGATAAGCCGAAGTTAGCTGAAAAATCGGCAAAGTCTGAAGCAGGTATGCGGGAGTAGCTCAGTTGGTAGAGCGCAACCTTGCCAAGGTTGAGGTCGCGAGTTCGAGACTCGTCTCCCGCTCCAGAATTTTAGGTGCGGCGTTTTTGCAGTAACGAAAGACGAAGTGCCGAAGCAGTAAAAGTCGCAGTAAAGCAGGACATTTGCGGGAGTAGCTCAGTTGGTAGAGCGCAACCTTGCCAAGGTTGAGGTCGCGAGTTCGAGACTCGTCTCCCGCTCCAAATGCCAAGGGGAAGCAGCGCTTCCCTTTTTGTTTGGCAGGCTTTGGTCGGCGCATCAAGCCATCAAACAAATCTGTCCGGTCGTTGCGGGCGCAAGCAGTTTGCCTCATGTTTGTCGCACTCCGGTCAGTCCGCTTCTGGCGCGATAGCAAAGCGGTTATGCAGCGGCCTGCAAAGCCGTGTAGGCCGGTTCGACTCCGGCTCGCGCCTCCAGATGCAAAACAAAAGCCACCTACGGGTGGCTTTTGTTTTTTGTGCCCGCTTTGCTGCGTTTTTCTCGATACATCGACGCGCTGGGCTTCTTTTTCGAAGAGATCGCGGCCGGCGCAAGTGAGCGCTGTGCACACAGTGGCAGGTTTGTGGCGCGCGCGGCGCGCGGCATAATCGTCGTCATTGACGATGCTTTGAGGGAAATCACCGACCATGACCGTGCAGTCCACCGCCTTGCCGCTGCCCCAATTCGACTGGCAATGGAAAGCCTTTGATGCGCTCGACGCGCGCGAGGTCTACGCCATGCTCAAGCTGCGCTCCGACGCGTTCGTCGTCGAGCAGAACTGCGTGTATGGCGATATCGACGGTCTCGACTTCGGCGCGTGGCATCTGTTCGCATGGAGCGAGCAGGGCGGCGTGCGAGAGCTTGCGGGCTATTTGCGCGTGCTGCTGCCCGACGCGCAGGACGCCGACGTGCGCATCGGCCGCGTGGTGACGTCGCGAAACCACCGCGGCATCAAGCTCGGCAACGCGCTGCTCGAACGCGCCATCGCGCAGATCGCGCGCCAATGGCCGCACGTCGCGATGCGTCTGCATGCCCAGGCGCATCTGCAGAGGTTCTACGGCGCGTTCGGCTTTTCACCCGTTGGCGAGATTCACGACGAGGACGGCATTGCGCACGTGTGGATGCGCTCGGCCTGACTTAACGTTCATCGCACCTTGCGCGGGACCTCGATTCCTTTACGTGCGCAGGGTGCGCCCTTCCTCCTGACGCTCGCCGTCGGCCGCACGCATGCCGCTGCGCCGCTCCCGCTGCAAGCGTCCACGCGCGGATAGCCGCATCCAGTGGCGCAGCGCGACCAGTGCGCCGACCACGCTCATCATCGACCCCGGAATCCACAGCAGCAGCCCGCCGATCTGCTGGTCGCGCATGGGCGATAGCCAGGTGAACGCGCGGCCGCAGATCGAATAAACCGGGTAAAGCTCGCGCGGCGTGAAGAAGATGAACGCGCCGAGCACGATCTGTGGCGGAATCGCCGCGATCACGACGAGCACGCGCTTGCCCGGCGAGAGGCGCGCGGGCGGCGCGGGGCGCGAGTCGAGCACGAGCCACCAGAACAGCAGCCCGTCGATCACCATGCTCCAGTTCATGACGCGGTAGAGACGCCAGTCGAGCATCGCGATGAAGTGGATGGGCGAAAAGAGCCAGAAATAGATGAGCCCGACGAAGAGCCCGACCGCGACGACGGGATGCATGACGATGTCGAGCGCCACGCGCACGGGCCGCGCGGCGAGCGCGGGGCGCACGAAGCGCTGCCGCCACCCGAACGGAATGCCCGCGCGCAGCGCCGCGCCCGGGTAGGCGAGCGCAACGAAGAACGGCCCCAGATGGTGCAGCACCAGGTGCTGCGCGCGATGCATGAAGAACTCGTGCTCGAAATAGTAGTCGAGACGCGTATGCAGCACGACGTAGAGCGCGCCAAGCCCGAACCAGAACGAGATCTGGCGTGCAAGCGACACCTGCGCGTGCCGCTTGCCGCGCACGAACAGCACCGCCGCAAGCAGGGTGCAGATCATCACGGTCGGCGAGGGCTCCCAGGGCTGGAGCCAGTAGAGCAGGGTCATCGCGAGCATGGCGGCGGCCTCATCGCGGATTCAACATGCTTGCGCGCGCAGCTAATGGCCGATGCGGTGGCAAATGCGGCAAAGGTGCGCGCGCTGGCATGGCGGCGGCCTTACTGCCCGGAGGGCGGCTTGACTGCGAACGGCGTGTCGAGCGTTTCGCCGTCCGAGAACTGCAGCTTCACGTTCACCGTGTCGCCCGGCGCGACCTTGTGTTTCGCCTTCTCCAGCATCAGGTGGTAGCCGCCCGGCGCGATGGCGAGCGTGCCGTGCGCAGGCACCGTCGCCTTGTGCACCATGACCATCTTCTGCGTCGAGCCGTTCGAAACCGTCTGATGCAGCATGACCATGCCATAAGCGTCGCTCGATACACCCACGAGATCGACCGGCTGGTCGCCGTCGTTCTTGAGCGTTACGTAGCCTGCGGCCGGGAGGTCGTTGGGCAGCCAGCGCACCCATGCGCCTTGCGCGCTCAGCGTGCCGGCCGCGGCGTGTGCGGCGCTCGCGAAGGCGGCGAGCGCGCCGAAGGTGCTCAGCGCGCAGCCGAGCGAGACGGTGAGTGATTTGAGGTTCTTCGTCATGACGTTTCCTGTTGCGATTGCTGTTGCATCAAAACCCGATGATTGAGCCGGCGAGACCGCACGCGCTCACGCCGTGTCGTTGATGACGCGGCGCAGGTCATGCGCGATTGCGTCCGGTGTGTCGTGGTCGGTGGCGAGCAGGCGCGCGTGGCCTTGCGCGTCGAACACATAGACGGCCGAACTGTGCGTGACTTCGTAGCTGCCGTCGGGGCCGCGCTTTTCCATCTGGTAGGCCACGCGGTAGCGCCGCGCGAGCGACTCGATCTGGGCGTCCGTGCCGGTCAGGCCGCGCGCATGCCGGGCGTCGAACGCGCCGACATAGGCGTGCAGTGCCTGCGGCGTGTCGCGCGCCGGATCGACGCTGATGAAGAGTATCCGCACTTTGTCCGCCTCGGGGCCGAGCTTCGCTATAACCTGCATCAGGCGCGCCATGGTTTCCGGACAGACATCCGGGCAGTGCGTGTAGCCGAAGTAGACGAGCGTCGTGTCTCCGCGAAAACTGGCGCCCGTCACGCTTTGGCCGTTGTCGGCCGTGAGCGCGAAGTCGAGGTCGGGCAGATGGCCGCTCACGTTCGTGAGCTGCCACGGTTCGCCCGGATGCGAGCACGCCGCAAGCAGCACCGTGCCCGCCACCGCCGCCGCATGCCGCAGGCTGCGCATGCCGCCGCGAAGGCGACCGCTCAGGCGGGTGCGGAACGTGCGCAGCGCGGGATCGAAGGTGGGGAACAAGGGCAACCTCGTCGGCTCGATTGGACTACGTTGGCCGCGCTCGCTCAGAACGCCGGGCCCGGCTTGCCGCTGCGACTGTATCAAAATTGGGTCCGCGCGGTCGCGAGCGCCCCGGTCGCACGGATCGCTCGCGTCGATATGCCGCATCTCCGAGTCCCGGGATGCCTGCACAGGCGGTCAGCCCCGCACTTTCTCGATAATCGATCCAAGGCGCGGTAAGATTCGCACACTTTCCCTGGGCGCAGCCCGGGGCCATACCCGGCCAGCAGGCCGATGGGTGAAAAGAACGCAATGCAAGCACTTCCGGCAGTCCTGCCGCCTGAACAGACGGCATTTTTCTTCGATTTCGACGGCACGCTCGTCGATCTCGCGCCCACGCCCGATGGCGTGCTCGTCCGTCCGGACATGCTCGCGCACCTGCGCGAGTTGCGCCGCGCGACGCACGGCGCGGTGGCGATCGTCTCCGGGCGCGGCATCGAGAGCATCGATGGTTTTCTCGGCATGCCCGATCTGCCCGTGGCCGGCCTGCACGGCGCGGAGCGGCGCGACGCCAACGGCGACACGCAGCGCGTCGGCTTCAACGACGAGCGCTTGCTGCACATGGAGCAGGTGCTCGCGGAGGTGGTGCGCACGCATGCGGGCATGCTGCTCGAGATCAAGGGCGCGTCGCTCGCGCTGCACTACCGGAACGCCCCGGAACACGAGGGCACCGCGCGCGCCGCGACCGAGCGCCTTGCCGCCGACTACGCCGACGCCTACGTGCTGCAGCCGGGCAAGATGGTCTACGAAATCAAGCCGAAGGACGTCGACAAGGGCCGCGCCCTGCGCGCATTCCTCGGCGAGCCGCCGTTCGCGGGCCGCCGCCCGGTGTTCGCCGGCGACGACCTGACCGACGAGAAGGGCTTCGCCGTCGTCAACGCGCTGGGCGGGCTGTCGATCAAGGTCGGCGGCGGCGACTCCATCGCGCAGGCGCGCGTCGACTCGGTCGAAGCGTTGATCGGCTGGCTCGCGTCGCTCGTTGCGGCCATGCCGGGTGCCCGGTGATTGCGCGCATGCCTTACTTCATTGCCCACGTAGAGTGCCGGCCTTGCCCGAGCCGAGGCGCCGCCTCGCGCGCGCCACGCTTTCCCGATTTCCTGCACGGAACCCGCCCCTCATGAGCCGATTGATCATCGTGTCGAACCGCGTCGCGCCGATTTCCGAAGGCGGCCCGGCCGCGGGCGGCCTCGCGGTGGGCGTGTACGACGCACTCAAGGAAACCGGCGGCATGTGGTTCGGCTGGAGCGGGGACGTGCTCGCCTCCGGCCAGCCGCAGATCGTGCTCGAAGAGCGCGGTGCCGTGACCTTCGCCACCATCGGCCTGCTGCGGCGCGACTACGACCAGTATTACCGCGGTTTCTCGAATGCGACGCTCTGGCCCGCGTTCCACTACCGCGCCGATCTCGTCCAGTACGACCGCCACGAGTACGAAGGCTATAGCCGCGTGAACGCGTGGCTCGCACAGCAGCTCGTGCCGCTGCTGCGCGAAGACGACGTGATCTGGGTTCACGACTATCACCTCATTCCGTTCGCCCAGGCGTTGCGCGCGGCGGGCGTGAAGAACCGCATCGGCTTTTTCCTGCACATTCCGTTTCCGGCCTCGCAGGTACTGCTGGCGGTGCCGCCGCATCGCGAGCTGGTGCAGGCCCTGTGCGCGTTCGACCTGCTCGGCTTCCAGACCAGGCCCGACCTGCGCGCCTTCTGCGACTACATCGTGAACGAGGCAGGGGGCACGACTGCGCTGCAGCCGGACGGCCTCACGCGCATCGAGGCGTTCGGGCAGACGCTCTGCGCGGGAGATTACCCGATCGGCGTCTATCCCGACGAGATCGCCGAACTCGCCAGGGCCGGCGAGCGCGGCAAGCCGGTGCGCACGCTCAAGTCCACGCTGCACGGGCGCAAGGTCATCATGAGCGTGGACCGGCTCGACTACTCGAAAGGGCTCGTGGAGCGCTTTCGCGCCTTCGAACGCCTGCTCGACCACACGCCGGCGCAGCGCAACAAGGTCTCGTTCGTGCAGATCGCGCCGCCCACGCGCGCCGACCTGCATGCCTATCAGGACATCCGGCTGCGCCTCGAGGCGGAGTCGGGGCGCATCAACGGACGTTACGCGGAACTCGACTGGACGCCGATCTGGTACATCCACCGCCAGTACGAACGCGCGGTGCTGGCCGCGCTGTTCCGGGCGTCGAACGTCGGCTACGTCACGCCGCTGCGCGACGGCATGAACCTGGTCGCCAAGGAATACGTGTCGGCGCAGGATCCCGAGGATCCGGGCGTGCTCGTGCTCTCGCGCTTCGCCGGTGCCGCGCAGGAGCTTTCGGGCGCGCTGATCGTCAATCCGCTCGATATCGACGGCATGGCCGATGCGCTGGGCACCGCGCTCTCCATGCCGCTTGCCGAGCGCCTCGCGCGCTATCAGGACATGATGGCCCAGTTGCGTGAGAACAATGTCTCGGTCTGGCGCGACCGCTTCATGCGCGATCTCGGCCGCGTCGGCGTGCGACAGGCGAGCCTGCCGGCGCTCGAGCGCGCGCAGGGCTGAACACCCGCGCCTCGCACACCGACGCGAGAGCGAAAAGAAACCGCTTCAGTCGATGCACTGAAGCGGATTTTTTTTGCGTCCGGGCGTTTGGGGCACCGCTGGGGCAACGCTGGGGCACCGCGCAGCGGGCGAGGCGCCCGCTGCGCAATGGTGTCATCAGGCCACGTGCTTTTCGTCGGTCTTCTTGCTGCCCAGATGCAGCGTGGACTGCTTGCCGTATTGCTTGGCGAGGAGGTCGCGGTAGAGACCCGGGCGGTTGCGCAGTTCTTCCGGGGTGCCGTCGTCGATCACCTTGCCCGCGCTCATCACGATGATGCGGTCGAAGTTGTTGAGCGTGGAGAGGCGGTGCGCGATCGCGATCACCGTGCGGCCCACCATCAGTCGGTCGAGCGCCTGCTGGATGGCTTCTTCGGACGCGCTATCGAGCGCCGAGGTGGCTTCGTCGAGCAGCAGGATCGGCGAGTTCTTGAGAATGGCGCGCGCGATCGCGATGCGCTGGCGCTGGCCGCCCGACAGCTTCACGCCGCGGTCGCCCACGAGCGTGTCGTAGCCCTCGGGCATCGCCTCGATGAATTCGGCGCAGCGCGCCTCGCGGGCCGCAGCGAGCACTTCCTCGCGGCTCGCCTCGGGGCGGCCGTAGGCGATGTTTTCATAGATCGAGCGGTGCAGCAGCGAGATGTCCTGCGGCACGAGCGCGATGGCATGGCGCAGGCTGTCCTGGGTGACGTGCGCGATGTCCTGGCCGTCGATCTTGATGGCGCCGGACTGGGTGGCGTAGAAGTGCTGGAGCAGCGCGAGCACCGTGGTCTTGCCCGCGCCGGATTTGCCGATCAGGCCCACGCGCTGCCCGGCCTCGATGCGCAGGTCGAAATGGTCGAGGATCGGTTTGCGGTGCGGATACGCGAAGGTCACGGCCTCGAAATCGACGCGGCCGCCCTGGGCCACGAGCTCGCTGGCGTCGTCGCGGTCGGGCATGCCGTGCGGCTCCAGCAGCGTCTGCACGGCCTCGGCGAGGCGTGCCACGTGCTGGGTCACATCCACGAGCGCCACGGCCAGATCGCGCGTGCCGTGCAGGATCGTGAAGCCGAGCGAACTGACCAGCACGATGTCGCCCGACGTCGCCTTGCCCTGATCCCAGAGCCACAGCGCCCAGCCAAGCAGGCCGGCCGACAGCATGGCCGTGATCACGGCATGCAGCAGACGCAGCTTTTCGAGGTAGAGCAGGCTCGATCGGCGCGCGTCGAGTTCGGCCTTCACGGTCGAGCCAAAGCGCTTCTGCTCGCGGAACGTCATGCCGAAGGCGCGCACGAGCGCCATGTTGCCGATCACGTCGACGAGTTCGCCGTCCACCGCGGCCGCCTTGGAGGCGAAGGTGTGGTGGCGCGACGAGCCGCGCCCGGCCAGCTTGAAGAGGATCACCGAAAGGATCGCCGAGCAGACGAGGAGGCCCGCCGCCATGAGCGGATTGACGGCGATGATCATGACGATCGCGCCGGCCACGGCGATACAGGGCGGCAGCACGTTCCACGCGGTGGTGTTCTCGGCCGTGTAGACGGCGTTCGACGTCGCGGTGATGCGGCTGGCGAGCGTACCGGGCTGCTTTTCGGCGTAGTAAGTGGGCGAGTGACCGCTCAGATACTGAAAGAGGTCGCGCCGCAGGTCGCCCGTCACGGCGACGAAGGTATGCGCCGCGAACCAGCCGCCGACCCGCCAGAGCAGGTTGTCGGCGGCGATCAGGCCGACGAGGATGGCGAACGCGCTCCACAGCGGGCCCGGATGATGGCGTCCCGCTCCGAGCACATCGATCAGATGCTTGATGGCGTACTGCGATGCAAGCGCGCAGCCGACGGCCGCGAACACGCTGACGAGCACGACAGTGTGGGCGAGCGGATGGCGCTTGATGTAGCGGAAAAGGAACGCGAGCGGGCGCCGCGCATAGCTCGCGAGCTTTGCGTTGTGGGCGTTACGCTGAGCGATGGTCAGATGTTCCAATTGATCGGGTGGTCGGTCTGACGGAACTTCGTCCGTGCAAGTTCAAAGGAAGATGGCGGGCGCTGAAACGATGAAGGGCTTCGGGCGCACGGCAACGAAGGCGGACTTACCGCATTGTAAACACCCCATGCGCCTGGCGCACCGCCTGTGCCCGGCGGACGCGCATCATATCGCGACACGATAGCGCGGGATACAGATTGGGGACACGTTGTTGCAGCGGAGGTTCAACAGGAATCCCGGACCGTTTTAGAGACAGGTGTTTTAGAGATAGAATTACTGGTTGCATTCGGAAAAGCGCTGTGCTTGCTCGCAACACGCCGTCCGCCGATTGCGAACAGGCAACGAGCAGGACCGATTCATGCGCGTTGGGGCCGCGACAATCGCGCACAGTTGTTTCCCGCAGTGCAGCATCCAATCTAGAACTCTCTTGGAAAACAAGGGGTTGCGGAGTGTTTCCGGTTTGTAACAACGTAAAGACTTTGAAATGATCTAGCCGGTATTTACCCTGGACCGGGATAATGCCGACTCGGACGACGTAGGGAATTTGACAGCTTCTCTGTCAACGGCCGCGAACCCTGCGCGTTTACCGCCTGAACCGCCGCGTGTGCGCTCTCCTGCCGCTTCACAACTGCGTCGGTCTGTGTCCGGATTCCCGGCGCGGTTAGCGGTACGGAACGCCTGTAAGGCGCGTGGCGACAAGGAAGCCGCAGCCTGCATAGGTCGATTGTCAAATTTGCAGTCTATTGCCCGATTTATTACGAGGAAGGAGTTCACCACTATGCGAATCGCTCAAATCGCTCCGTTGCACGAGGCGGTTCCTCCCAAGCTGTACGGCGGCACGGAACGGGTGGTCTCCTACCTGACCGAAGCGCTGGTCGAACAGGGCCACGATGTCACGCTGTTCGCCAGCGGCGATTCGGTCACCTCGGCAAAGCTCGAAGCGTTCTGGCCGCAGGCACTGCGCCTCGACCCCACGATTCGCGACGTGATGGCTCCGCACATGCTGCTGCTCGAAGAAGTTCGCCGCCGCGCGGACGAGTTCGACGTGCTGCACTTCCACATCGACTACTATCCGTTCTCGCTGTTCCAGCGCCAGCCGGTGCCGTTCGTCACGACCATGCACGGCCGTCTTGACCTGCCGGAACTGCAGCCGGTGTTCAATGCGTTCAACGACGTGCCGGTGGTGTCGATCTCGGACAACCAGCGCATTCCGCTGCAGCAGGCCAATTGGCAGCAGACCGTCTATCACGGCCTGCCGGAAGACGTGCTCACGCCGATTCCGAATGTCGAGCCCGGCTACCTCGCTTTCCTCGGCCGCGTCTCGCCGGAGAAGGGCCTCGACCGCGCGATTCGCATCGCCGGCCAGGCCGGCATGAAGCTCAAGGTCGCCGCCAAGATCGACAAGGCGGACCGCGCCTACTACGAAGAAGTCATCAAGCCGCTGATGGCGCTGCCGCATGTCGAGTACATCGGCGAAATCGGCGAGCATGAAAAGCGTGAGTTCCTCGGCAACGCACATGCGCTGGTGTTCCCGATCGACTGGCCGGAGCCCTTCGGCCTCGTCATGATCGAAGCCATGGCCTGCGGTACGCCGGTCATCGCGTTCAAGCGCGGCTCGGTGCCGGAAGTCATCGAGAACGGCGTGTCGGGCTTCGTCGTCGAAGACGAAATCAGCGCAGTCGCGGCGCTCAAGCGTCTGTCGTCGCTGCCGCGCGAGAAGGTGCGCGCCGCGTTCGAGGCACGCTTCTCGTCGAAGGTGATGGCACGCAACTACGTGGCCGTGTACGAAGAACTGCTGCGCCAGAAGCATCGCACCGTGCTGCGCGAAGTCAACGCCGGCTAAGTTCCGTTCCGGAACTGGACGCGCTGCGGCGCGCCCGGTTTTCCCGCTTTTCCAACGCCCCGGTGCCCGTGCACCGGGGCGTTGTCGCATTCGCGGCGGCGGCGGGTGAGGCGCACGCTTAATGTCCCTATAATGGCCGTGCCGTAAAATCCGCGGCGCCCACGAAAACGGGCTTTGCATGGGACCCGGGTAAGACGCTAAAGCGTCAACTCAGGTCGACAGCTTTGCATGGGACCAGAGTACAACGCTAAAGCGTTAACTCTGGTCGACAGCTTTGCATGGGACCCGAGTAAGACGCTAAAGCGTCAACTCTGGTCGACAGAGGAGAATACCCTTGGCCAGAACCCGACCGACGCCCACGGCCACCGTACCCGGTGCCGGGACGCTTTTCGCGCTGCGCGCGATCGGTCTCGTGATCCTCGCGCGCTGGCTGCACTCGATGGCGCAAATGAACTTTGTCGCCGCGCTGGAAGGCATGGCGTCGTCGCCGGCGGCGAGCCTGAATCTCGTCTTCCTGTTTCTGTTGATCGTGCTGCCGGGCGCAAGGGCCCGCGTCGAGCGGCCGTTTCACCCGCTGCCGCAGTGGCTGCGCCAGGCGCTGCGCTTTTTCGGCGTGCTCGGCTTTTTGTTCGCGATCGGCTCGATCGGCGTGTTCGTCTGGACCGCCGGCTGGCGGCGCACCTTCCACGCCGTGGCCGACACCAACGGTTGGCTCGTCGCCGCGCCCGCGCTCTATGCGGCCGTGGTCTGGATCTGCCGGCCTCGCGCGCTCTGGCGCAGCAACTTCGCGGCGCGGCGCTTCGCGATCGGGCGCTTCGCCGTTTCGATCGATGCCGCGACGCGCACAACGGTCGTCTGGCAGGAAAGCCGCAAGGTCGGCCAGTACGATGCCCGCGAGTTGTCGGTGCGCTGGCTCACCGGTGCGCTGCAGGGTGGGGCCGTGGCCTCCAGACCCGCGCTATTGCCCGCACCGGCGCAGCCCGGCCACCCTGCGCCGGCTGGCGTCGCCGAACCGGTTGCCGCCGTGGATTGCGCGGATTCCAGCGCAGCGTTGGGGGCCGGCCAGTCTGCGGCCACGCCCGAGCCGGGGGCGCCCGCTTCGCCGCGGCCGGCATCGGCGTCCTCTGCCGCCGCGCCTGCGGGCAAGCCCGCGCGCCGCGCAAAGATCGAATTGCTGTGGGATTCGCCGGCTGCGGCGGGCCACAACCGTCAGACTGTGTTTCGCGTGGGGCTCGGCTCCGAAGGCGACCGCACGGCTGCACGCGCTCTCGACGCCGCGCTCAAGCAGGTCTGACGACCCGCGGCCTGGCCGCATTGCGCCACGTCCGCGCTCGAGCCGCTTTACCATTGCTTGCCGTTCCTGTCGTCCACTGGAAGGAGTTGCAATGCTGATACGCTGGTTGCTCGCCGCCGTTCATCTGCTCGCCTTCGGCTTCGCGCTCGCTTCGATCCTGCGGCGCACGCGCGGCCTGCGCCGCTGCACGTCCACCGAAGACCTGCCGATGATCTTCAGCGCCGACAACGGCTGGGGCGGCTCCGCGGTCGTCCTGATCGTCACGGGTGGAATGCGTGCCTTCGGCGGCTTCGAGAAGGGCGCTGAGTATTACCTCCATGAACCGCTCTTTCTCGTGAAGATGGGCGCGCTCGTGCTGATCCTTCTGCTCGAAATCGCACCCGTGATGGCGCTGCTGCGCTGGCGCATCGCCGTGCGGCGCGGCGACGTGCCGGATCTCACCGGTGCGTCGAAATACGCACGCATCGGCAGATGGCAGACGCTTTTGCTCGTCGTGATGGTGTTCGCGGCCACGGGCATGGCGCGCGGCATCGGCCTCGACACTGGCGAGTAGGGCGCGCGCAGTTCTCAAGTCCAGTTCGCAACGCAGGAAGCCCGCGCAAAGCCGAAGCCCAAAGCAAAATGCCTCGTTGCTTGCGCAACGAGGCATTTTATTCTTCGGTGTTTGTCGTTACCAACACCAGGAATTCTGGTGGGTAGTACTGGGATCGAACCAG
This sequence comes from Paraburkholderia silvatlantica, assembly GCF_003096715.1. GTDB lineage: Bacteria > Pseudomonadota > Gammaproteobacteria > Burkholderiales > Burkholderiaceae > Paraburkholderia > Paraburkholderia silvatlantica. Next base: position 74,413 of record NZ_QEOL01000014.1, on the reverse strand, counting down.
TGACCCCTGCCGTGTGAAGGCAGTGCTCTACCGCTGAGCTAACCACCCGAAGAGAGTGAGATTATGCAAGGTGTTTCCGATCTTGTAAAGTCCTTTTTAAGCATTTTGCGCATCGGCCGAACTGGCTTCGGCGGGAGCCGGCGCAGCGCGCCAAACCGACGTCCCTTTGATCGCCTTGTCGAGACCGTCGAGCACGGCGTTGTGTTCGGCGATTTCTTCCTCGCTCGCCATGATCACCGGCAGATCGATCGACTCGAGCTGGATGCGCGGCGCGGCGGCCGCACCGGGCGCGGCGTTCTCGCCCAGCATGTCGATGACGAGACTTTCCTGGCCGCGCGTCATCGCCAGGTAGACCTCGGCGAGCAGTTCCGAGTCGAGCAGCGCGCCGTGCAGCGTACGGTGCGCGTTGCTGATGCCGAAACGATCGCACAGGGCGTCGAGCGAGTTGCGCTTGCCGGGAAAGATCTGCTTGGCCTGCACGAGCGTGTCGATCACCTCGCCGCAGTGTTCCCTGAACGCCGGCTTGCCGAGCAGCGCGAGTTCGGCGTCGAGAAAGCCGATGTCGAACGGCGCGTTGTGGATGATGATGTCCGCGTCGCGAATGAAGTCGAGGATCTCGTCGGCGACGTCGGCGAACTTCGGCTTGTCGGAGAGGAACTCGGTCGTGAGGCCATGCACGGCGAGTGCGCCCGGGTCGCTGTCACGCTCCGGATTCACGTAGAAGTGCAGGTTGTTGCCCGTGAGCCGGCGGTTCACCAGCTCGACGCAGCCGATTTCGATGATGCGGTCGCCCGTGCGGGCGTTCAGGCCGGTGGTTTCGGTATCGAGAATGATCTGGCGCATGTCTTGTAAAACGTGAAAGCGTGAGGCGGCCGCGCGCGGCGGTCCCGGAAAGCGGGTCTCAGAGTTCGGCGAGCGTGGCGACGCCGCGGTTCGCAAGCGCGTCGGCGCGCTCGTTCTCCGGATGGCCGGCGTGACCCTTCACCCAGCGCCACTCGATCTCGTGCCTGGCGACGAGCGAGTCCAGTCGCTTCCAGAGGTCGTCGTTCTTGACCGGCGTTTTGGCGGCCGTCATCCAGTTCTTCTTCTTCCAGCCGTGAATCCACTCGCTGATGCCTTTTTGCACGTATTGCGAGTCGGTGTGCACGATCACCTTGCACGGGCGCTTGAGCGCGTCGAGTGCGGCGATCACCGCCATCAGTTCCATGCGGTTGTTGGTCGTGCCGGCCTCGCCGCCGAACAGTTCCTTTTCCTGCGCGCCGAAGCGCAGCAGCGCGCCCCAGCCGCCGGGGCCCGGGTTGCCCTTGCAGGCGCCGTCCGTGAAGATTTCGACGAAGTCGGGTGTGCTCATGAGTCCTTGTTGCGTGTTGGGGAAGGGGTGGTGGCCGCGGGCTTCAGGCTTGCGGCCAGCACCGGCTTCTTGACCTTCAGTGGGCCGACGAGGCGCATGCCGCGCACGCGCTTGATCGCCGTCACCATGTAGATAGCGCCGAAAATCGGCCACCAGCGGTCGCCGGCGGCTTCCATGAAGCCGTAGCGGCCGAGCCACTGGTCCGTCGCGAGCGGCGGACGATAGCAGCCGAAGCGCCCGCGTTCAAGCTCGAAGCCAAGCAGCTTGATCCAGTCTTTCAGGCGCGTGAAGGCGATCAGGTCCTGGCGCGCGGGCAGGAACGGATGGCCAGTCAGCTTGCCGACCGACTGGCGCGCGCCCCACAGCGAAAGCGAGTTGAACCCGACGATCAGGAGTTGTCCTTCGGGCATCAGCACGCGTTCGGCTTCGCGCAGCAGACGGTGCGGGTCGCTCGTGAATTCGAGCGTGTGCGGCATCACGATGAGGTCGACGCTCTGCGCCTCGAACGGCAGATCGAGATAGTCGCACCAGACGGTGCTGCGGCCCGCGGGCGCGTGAAGCAACGAACCGCCGCCGTCTACCGGGGGGCGGCCTGGTATTGCGCTGCCCGTGCCGGGCGACGTTTGCCCGCCGTTCGGATGCGCTTGGGCCGACGCGCCGGGTATGGAGTAGGGGGCGCTTGCGGCACTGGCGGCGTCGAGCACGAGGCCGCGGCACGACATGCGGTTCTCGCGCAGGGCGTCGAGCTGAGGCAGGCCGAGCTGCAGCGCATGGTAGCCGAATATGTTCGATACCACGCGGTCGAGCTGCTCCTGCTCCCAGCCGAGCACATACCTGCCGGCGGGCGAGGCGCTCCAGGCGGGCCAGTCTATAATCAATCGGTCAGACATGTCGAAGAATACGTCGCCCCATGAAGAGTCCGCTTGAGTACGCGCGTTCGAACGATGCGTGCGCCTACGAGTACGTACCGGTTCCGGCTTTTGAAGACAATTACATCTGGGTCGTTTCGGACGGCCGGAATGCCGTTGCCGTCGATCCGGGCGACGCCGCTCCGGTTCGCGCGTATCTCGCGAAGCGCGGCTGGCGGCTCGTCGCTATTTTACTCACCCATCACCACAACGACCACGTCGGCGGCGTGGCGGACCTGCTCGCCGACGCTCGCGTGCCCGTCTACGGTCCGGCCGGCGAGGCGCTCGGCCCGCTCGATGCGTTCGTCACGCGCCTGAAGGGCGGCGACGCCGTCCATCTGGACGCGCCCGCGCTCGACTTGACGGTGATCGACGTGCCGGGCCATACGCGCGGCCACATTGCGTATTTCCAGGCAGCGGACGCAGCCGGCACGCCGCACGTGTTCTGCGGCGACACGCTGTTCGCCTGCGGCTGCGGACGCCTCTTCGAGGGCACGCCCGCGCAGATGCTCGACTCGCTCGACGCGCTCGCGGCCCTGCCCGGCAACACCCATGTGCATTGCGCGCACGAATACACGTTGTCGAACATTCGCTTCGCGCTCGCCTGCGATCCCGGCAACGCCGATCTGCGCGACTGGAGCCGCGAAGCGGCGGCGCTGCGCGAGCGCGGCGTGCCGACGCTGCCCACGACGATCGCGCACGAGCGCGCCGTCAATCCTTTCCTGCGCGCGGGTGATGCGTCGGTGCAAGCCGCTCTCACCGAGGCGCTGCACGAACCGGTGCCGGACCGGCTGGCGGCTTTCGCAATGATGCGTGAATGGAAGAATCGGTTCCGCTGACCCAGCAAGGTCAGGGGGCATGCTCAACCCAATCGTATGGAATCACGCCCAAGCTGCGGATTTCATGGCTTTTTTTCCCATTAATTCCGATTGACGGAAACCGCCGCGTTCCGTACTATCGGCTGCAAATTCCAGCCATGCGGATGTAGATTTTCATGCGATTCATAATCAGTGCGCTGCTGGTCCTCATGCTCGCCGCCTGTGCGAGCGGGGGGCCGTCTGCGACTTCTCAGGCACCCACCAACGCCCAGGCCAACGCCGACCTCATTCGTAAGACCTCCGCAGCAAAAGAAACCATTAACGTCGATCAAGGCTCGGTCGATCAGCTCACCAGCCCCGATGCCGACCTCTGGGCGCGCATTCGCCGCGGCTTCCAGATGCCCGACCTGCAGAGCGACCTCGTCGACATGAACGCCAACTGGTACGCCCAACGGCCGGACTACGTCGCGCGCATGACCGAGCGTTCGCAGAAGTACCTCTATCACATTGTCGAAGAGCTCGAGGCGCGTCACATGCCTACCGAGCTCGCGCTGCTGCCGTTCATCGAGTCCGCCTACAACCCGCAGGCGCTGTCGGTCGCGAAGGCCGCCGGCATGTGGCAGTTCGTGCCGGGCACGGGCCGCACCTACAACCTCAAGCAGAACATGTGGCAGGACGAGCGCCGCGACGTGCTGGCCTCGACGAGCGCCGCGCTCGACTATCTCTCGCGCCTGCACGACATGTTCGGCGACTGGTATCTCGCGCTGGCCGCTTACAACTGGGGCGAGGGCAACGTGCAGCGCGCAATCGCGCGCAACGAGGCGGCGGGACTGCCGACCGACTACCAGAGCCTGCGCATGCCCAGCGAAACACGTAACTACGTGCCGAAGCTGCAGGCAGTCAAGAATATCGTGATGAACCCGCAGCAGTACGGGCTCACGCTGCCGTCCATTCCGAACCACCCGTATTTCGTGACGGTGACGACCTCGCACGACATCGACGTGGACGTCGCCGCCAAGCTCGCGAACATGACGACGGACGAGTTCCGCTCGCTCAACCCGTCGTTCAAGAAGCCCGTGATTCTCGGCGCGACCGACCCGCAGATCCTGCTGCCGTTCGACAACGCGAGCGCGTTCGAGCGCAACCTGAAGGCCTATTCCGGCCAGCTTTCGTCCTGGACCGTCTACACGACCGACTCGCGCGCCACGCCGGCGGCGATCGCGCAGAAGATCGGCGTGGACGCCGACACGCTGATGTCGGTGAACAAGATTCCGGCGGGCATGCGCCTGAAGGCCGGCTCGACGCTCGTGGTGCCGCGCACCGACGACGGCGACGACGAGGACATCAGTGCCGACGTGGCGGAAAGCGCCGTGCTGGCCATGGAGCCGGACGTGCCCGACACGCGCAAGATGCTGATCCGCATCCGCCGCAAGCAGTCGATGGAAGCGGTGGCGAGCCGCTATGGCGTGTCGCTCGGCCAGTTGAAGGCATGGAACAAGACCCGTCGCGACTCCGTTGCGCCGGGCCAGGTGCTGGTGTTGCACGTGCCGGTCAACAAGGCGATGCCGAGCGAGCCGGGTCCGGAACGTCTGGCAACGAACGTTTCTGGCGGTGGCGTGCAGCGAATCGGCACCCGCGTTGCAGACACCGGGTCGAAGTCGCGATACGATAAGAAGCACGGTCGCGCGCGCACCGAGGTGGTCAAGGTTTCCGAACCGGTCAAGGCCAGGACGGTCAGCGCTGCGCCCAGCAAGGCGTCGAAGGGTGCGGCGAGCCGCCCGAAGGCCGAAACCCACGCGCAGAAGCACCATACAAAATAGCGGCTGGCGAAGGGTGCTCAAACATGCGTTGCGGGGGCAGCGCATGGTATTTCGCTCCGATCACTTTTCCGTTTTTGTTGTGTTTGACGCCGTCACCTCGCCAGGTGGCGGCGTTTTCATTGGCGGGTGCCAAAAATAAAGGGCGTGATTGCGGGCGACGCTTGCCGCCGCGCCCCCGCCCGCTATAGTGGAAAGGGCCGCGCACAGGGCTGCGAGCATGCTTCCCGTCGCCAGCGTCATCGTGAAATTTGAAGGAAAGGTGACTTTCGCGCTATAATTTCAAGGTTTGAGCTTATCAACCCGCACCCTAGCGCCTACCTCCTCCCATCCGTTCATCCGCCGCCCGCGCTTCATCGTCAACTGGCCGGCTGCCGCCCGATCCTGCGTCACCAACGCGCGCTCGTGGCCCGGCGCCCCAACGGTCGACCGCTGATGAGGTCGCACAAGCGAGCGAGCCGCGCGCGCATCCTGATCCTCACAGAAACGGATGCCGACGCCGCAGCCGCTCCCAGGTCGCAAGATCGCAACGTCGGATAACAGGTCGGCACAGGGTGCTCCCCCAAGGAGTCTCCCGTGTTGCCGTCATTCTCTCCCGCTCTGCTCGCGCTCGCCGACGGCACGGTCTTTCGTGGTTACTCGATCGGCGCGCCGGGTCATACGATCGGTGAAGTCGTGTTCAACACGGCCATCACCGGTTATCAGGAAATCCTGACCGACCCGAGCTACGCTCGCCAGATCGTCACCCTCACGTATCCGCATATCGGCAACGTCGGCGTCAATGCCGAAGACGTCGAAGCCACGAAAGTCCATGCCGCCGGTCTGATCATCCGCGACCTGCCCGTGCTCGCCTCGAACTTCCGCATGGAGCGCTCGCTCGGCCAGTATCTGAAGGACGAAGGCGTGGTCGCCATCGCCGGCATCGACACGCGCAAGCTCACGCGTATCCTGCGCGACAAGGGCGCGCAAAACGGCGCGATCCTCGCGGGCTCCGACGACGAAGCCAAGGCCATCGAACTCGCGCGCTCGTTCCCGGGCCTCGCGGGCATGGACCTCGCCAAGGTCGTCTCGACCGGCAAGCCGTACCCGTGGAACACCACGGAATGGCGTCTGGGCGAAGGCTACCGCACGCAGTCGGCGCCGAAGTACAAGGTCGTCGCATTCGACTACGGGGTGAAGCAGAACATCCTGCGCATGCTGGCCGAGCGCGGCTGCGACGTCACGGTCCTGCCGGCGCAGTCGACGGCTGAAGACGCGCTCGCACTGAACCCCGACGGCGTGTTCCTCTCGAACGGCCCCGGCGATCCGGAACCGTGCGACTACGCGATCAAGGCGACGCAAACCTTCATCGAGCGCGGCATCCCGACGTTCGGCATCTGCCTCGGTCACCAGATCATGGGCCTCGCCGTCGGCGCGAAGACCCTGAAGATGAAGACGGGCCACCACGGCGCGAACCATCCGGTGAAGGATCTGGCCGATGGCCGCGTCGTCATCACGTCGCAGAACCACGGCTTCGCAGTGGACGCCGCCACGCTGCCCGCGAACGCGCGCGTCACGCACGTATCGCTCTTCGACGGCACGCTGCAAGGCTTCGAGCTGACCGACAAGCCCGCGTTCTGCTTCCAGGGTCACCCGGAAGCGTCGCCCGGCCCGAAGGACATCGGCTATCTGTTCGATCGCTTCACGGCGCTGATGGACAAGGCGAAGGCATAAGCGCCGCGCACAGCCGAAGCGAAAGAGCAGAGCGGGGTGCGCAGCGAGCCGGTTTGAAGCACGGCCCACGCGCGCATCCGGGCGGCTGGCAAGGAAAGCAGCGAGCCGCCAGACGTAAAAGACACAGGAATATTTAGCGAGAGCGTTATGCCCAAGCGGACAGACATCAAGAGCATTCTCATCATCGGCGCGGGTCCGATCATCATCGGCCAGGCGTGCGAGTTCGACTATTCGGGCGCGCAGGCATGCAAGGCGCTGCGTGAAGAAGGCTACAAGGTCATCCTCGTCAACAGCAATCCGGCGACGATCATGACCGACCCGAACACGGCCGACGTCACCTACATCGAGCCGATCACGTGGGAAGTGGTGGAGCGCATCATCGAGAAGGAGCGCCCCGACGCAATCCTGCCGACGATGGGCGGCCAGACCGCGCTGAACTGCGCGCTCGACCTGCACCATCACGGCGTGCTGAAGAAGTACAACGTCGAGCTGATCGGCGCTTCGCCGGAAGCCATCGACAAGGCCGAAGACCGCCAGAAGTTCAAGGACGCGATGACGAGGATCGGTCTCGGTTCGGCGAAGTCCGGCGTCGCGCACTCGATGGAAGAGGCGCTCAAGGTGCAAGGCGAGATCGCCGAAGCCACCGGCACCGGCGGCTACCCGGTCGTGATCCGTCCGTCGTTCACGCTCGGCGGCTCGGGCGGCGGTATCGCCTACAACCGCGAAGAGTTCGAAGAGATCTGCAAGCGCGGTCTCGACCTCTCGCCCACGCGCGAGCTGCTGATCGAAGAATCGCTGCTCGGCTGGAAGGAATACGAGATGGAAGTGGTCCGCGACAAGGCGGATAACTGCATCATCGTTTGCTCGATCGAAAACCTCGACCCGATGGGCATCCACACCGGCGACTCGATCACGGTCGCGCCGGCGCAAACGCTCACCGACAAGGAATACCAGATCCTGCGCGACGCGTCGCTCGCGGTGCTGCGCGAGATCGGCGTGGATACGGGCGGCTCGAACGTCCAGTTCTCGATCGACCCGCGCACGGGCCGCATGATCGTGATCGAAATGAACCCGCGCGTGTCGCGCTCGTCCGCTTTGGCCTCGAAGGCTACGGGTTTCCCGATCGCCAAGGTCGCCGCGAAGCTGGCCGTGGGCTACACGCTCGACGAACTCAGGAACGAAATCACCGGTGGTCAGACGCCGGCATCGTTCGAGCCGACCATCGACTACGTCGTGACGAAGATTCCGCGTTTCGCGTTCGAGAAGTTCCGCGAAGCCGACCCGCGCCTCACCACGCAGATGAAGTCGGTGGGCGAAGTGATGGCGATCGGCCGCACGTTCCAGGAGTCGTTCCAGAAGGCGCTGCGCGGCCTCGAAGTGGGCGTCGACGGTCTGGACGAAAAGACCACGAGCCGCGACGAGGTCATCCGCGAGATCGGCGAAGCCGGTCCGGACCGCATCTGGTACGTGGGCGACGCGTTCCGCGTGGGCATGACGCGCGAAGAGATCTTCGAAGAAACCGCGATTGACCCGTGGTTCCTCGCGCAGATCGAAGAGATCATCAGGAAGGAAGAGGCGGTCAAGGGCTGCACGCTCGAAAGCCTCTCGAAGGACGAGCTGCGCTACCTCAAGCAGAGCGGTTTCTCGGATCGCCGTCTTGCGAAGCTGCTCGGCAGCAACGCGACCGACGTGCGCAAGCGCCGTATCGAGCTGAACGTACGCCCTGTCTACAAGCGCGTGGACACCTGCGCCGCCGAATTCGCGACGAAGACCGCCTACATGTACTCGACCTACGAGGAAGAGTGCGAGGCGAACCCGACGACCAACAAGAAGATCATGGTGCTGGGCGGCGGCCCGAACCGGATCGGCCAGGGCATCGAGTTCGACTACTGCTGCGTGCACGCCGCGCTCGCCATGCGCGAAGACGGCTACGAAACGATCATGGTCAACTGCAATCCGGAAACCGTTTCGACCGACTACGACACGTCCGACCGCCTGTACTTCGAGCCGCTCACGCTCGAAGACGTGCTCGAAGTCGTGGATCTGGAAAAGCCGGTTGGCGTGATCGTGCAGTACGGCGGCCAGACGCCGCTGAAGCTCGCGCTCGACCTCGAAGCGAACGGCGTGCCCATCATCGGCACGTCGCCGGACATGATCGATGCGGCCGAAGACCGCGAGCGCTTCCAGAAGCTGCTGCAGGACCTGAACCTGCGCCAGCCGCCGAACCGCACGGCGCGCGCCGAAGACGAAGCGCTCAAGCTCGCCGACGAAATCGGCTACCCGCTCGTCGTGCGTCCGTCGTACGTGCTGGGCGGCCGCGCCATGGAAATCGTCCACGAGCCGCGCGACCTCGAGCGCTACATGCGCGAGGCCGTGAAGGTGTCGAACGATTCGCCGGTGCTGCTCGACCGCTTCCTGAACGACGCGATCGAGTGCGACGTGGACTGCATCTCCGATGGCACGGAAGTATTCATCGGCGGCGTGATGGAGCACATCGAACAGGCGGGCGTGCACTCGGGCGACTCCGCCTGCTCGCTGCCGCCGTACTCGCTGTCGCAGGAGACGGTCGCCGAACTCAAGCGTCAAACGGCCGCGATGGCCAAGGCGCTGAACGTGGTCGGCCTGATGAACGTTCAGTTCGCGATCCAGCAGGTGCCGCAGGACGACGGCTCGAAGAAGGACATCATCTACGTGCTGGAAGTGAACCCGCGCGCTTCGCGTACCGTGCCGTACGTCTCGAAGGCGACCAGCCTGCCGCTCGCGAAGATCGCGGCGCGCGCGATGGTCGGCCAGAAGCTGGCGCAGCAGGGCGTGACGAAGGAGGTCGTGCCGCCGTACTTCAGCGTGAAGGAAGCGGTGTTCCCGTTCATCAAGTTTCCGACCGTCGATCCGGTGCTCGGGCCCGAGATGCGTTCCACCGGCGAAGTGATGGGCGTGGGCAAGACCTTCGGCGAAGCGCTCTTCAAGTCGCAGCTCGCAGCGGGCTCGCGCCTGCCGGAGTCGGGTACCGTCTTCATCACGGTGATGGACGCCGACAAGCCCAAGGCCGTGGAAGTCGCGCGCATGCTGCACGAACTCGGCTACGGACTCGTCGCCACGCGCGGCACGGCTGCCGCGATCGAGGCGGCCGGCGTGCCGGTGAAGGTCGTGAACAAGGTGAAGGACGGTCGTCCGCACATCGTCGACATGATCAAGAATGGCGAGATTTCGCTCGTCTTCACGACCGTCGACGAAACCCGCTCGGCGATCGCCGATTCGCGTTCGATCCGCATGAGCGCGCAGGCCAACAAGGTCACGTACTACACGACGATGTCGGGGGCGCGTGCGGCCGTCGAGGGGCTGCGCTACCTGAAGAACCTGGAAGTCTATGATTTACAAGGCCTCCATGCTCGCCTAAACTAAGGCTTCGATTGTCTGTCCAACACTCGACGAGGCAGGCTAAAAAAGCTGAATGTGCCGCGGTTAAGCGGCGTCCCAACAGGGTTTTCAGGCTGCGCCAGACCGCGCAGCCGCCCTCGCGGGATGCACTTAACCGCGGAATTTTTTTATGGCCGCAACGCGCGCGACGAGCGTGCGTGGCGCGGCCTTCTTTAGGCCCTCGTGGGCCGTACGAGTTGTTTATGAGCACGATTCCCTTGACCAAGCGCGGTGCAGACCAACTCCGCGGAGAGTTGCAGCGCCTGAAATCCGTCGAGCGTCCGGCGGTCATCAATTCGATCGCGGAAGCCCGTGCGCAGGGCGATCTGTCGGAAAACGCGGAATACGACGCCGCCAAGGAAAAGCAGGGCTTCATCGAAGGCCGCATCGCCGAGATCGAGTCGAAGCTGGCGGCCGCGCAGATCATCGACCCGGCCACGCTCGAAGCGGACGGCCGCGTGGTGTTCGGCTCGACTGTGGATCTCGAAGACCTCGATTCGGGCAAGACCGTGACCTACCAGATCGTCGGCGACGACGAGGCCGACCTCGAGCACGGCCTGATCTCGGTCAGCTCGCCCATCGCGCGCGCACTGATCGGCAAGTCCGAAGGCGATGTCGCCGAAGTGCAGGCCCCCGGCGGCGTGCGCGAGTACGAGGTCATCGAGGTTCGCTACGTCTGAGGGCGCATCGACGTGAGTACTGCAAGCCATGTGGGTTCCGCCACTTCCGTTTCACTCGTTCCGCACCGGCTCTTCGGGCTGCTGGCCATGTTGTGGGTCGGCAGCCAGCTGACCATCGGCTATGCGGTCGCGCCCATCCTGTTCGCGTCGCTCGAGAGGGTGGTGGCCGGCGAGCTCGCCGCGCAGCTCTTTCGACTCGAAGGCCTGATCGGCGTGGTGTGCGGCGTGCTGCTGCTCGGGCTCTCGAGCGTGCTCGCGCGCCGCGGCGCGCTGGGCTATCGCCGGCTGCGCTGGATTCTGGCCGCCATGCTGCTGTGCGTGCTGATCGGCTATTTTGCGCTGCAGCCGTTCATGAACGCGTTGCGCGTTCAAGCGATGAGCGCGGGCATGGATGTGGCCAGTTCGCCGTATGCGAGCCGCTTCGGCTTGCTGCACGGCGTGTCGAGCCTGTTCTATCTCGTGCAGAGCCTGCTGGGTGCGTGGCTCGTCTGGCTGTTGCCTTCGGCACGCGGCACGCTGGTGCAGCGCGTGGAAACCGCTCCGCGCTGACAGTCGCCTGAAGCCGGTCAGGCGAAAAAAAGCGCGGCTCGAAGGCCGCGCTTTTTTACTTCGAACCCTGGTGGGCCCGCTTGGAACTGGTTTGGCGCTTCTTGGCGCGCTTGATGTTGCCGCCTTGCGTGACGCGCTCGTTGCCCTTGACCGTCACCTTTTGCGCCTTCGGCTTGCGCATGGGGTTGTCGCTGGCCTTGACGACCTTGACGATGCGGGGCGCGGCGCCACGCTTGCCCGCTTCACGCGCGCTCGGTACGTCGGCGGCCGGGCGCGACACGGTGCCGCGGGCGCCGGCGCGCGCGGTCGTAGCCTTCGCGCGGGCTTCCTCGGGCTTGTAGATGACGAGCAGCTTGCCGATATGCTGGATCGGGGCGGCGCTCAGGCGATCGCAGATCTCTTCGTAGATCGCGAGGCGCTCTTCGCGCTCGTCGCCGAACACGCGCACCTTGATGAGCTGGTGCGCGGCAAGGTGAACCTTGATTTCCTTGAGGACGGCGTCGGTCAGTCCCTCGGCGCCGATGAGCACGACCGGTTTGAGCGCGTGAGCCTGGGAACGCAGCTCGGAGCGCTGCTCGGCGGAAAGAGTGAGGGCGGGCATGGGATGTGGCAGACTCGACTAAAATGACGGCGCCGCGCGGGTCGACAGGCATGCATTGATAACCTGGGCAGACGTAAATGCGCTCCGCGAAGAGCGGAGCGCCAGCGGGCGAAGCGCGTCGGAACAACGGAAAACCGTGGGGAACGGCAGGGCGCGGGCAAAAAACGCCGGCGGAGCAACGAACATCCGGCCAGGCGGGCCGCGACGGCCGCACGAATAAAACGCGTATTATCCGCTAAAAGCGCGGAATCACGCAGCAAGAGTTCATCTTTAATGGCAAAAAATCGCTTCAACCAGTCGTGGCTGCACGACCATATCAACGATCCGTACGTGAAAATGGCGCAGCGGGAGGGCTATCGTGCCCGCGCTGCCTACAAGCTCAAGGAAATCGACGAGCAGGACAAGCTGATCCGCCCCGGCATGGTGATCGTGGACCTGGGCGCCGCGCCCGGCAGCTGGAGCCAGTACGCCCGCAACAAGCTCGCGCAGGGCACGAAGCGCGACGACCAGCGGCCCGGCGGTATCGACGGCACGATCATCGCGCTCGACATCCTGCCAATGGAACCCATCTCCGATGTGCAGTTCCTGCAGGGCGACTTCCGCGAGGACGACGTGCTCGCGCAACTGGAAGAATTGGTGGGCGGCCGCCCGGTCGACCTTGTAATTTCGGACATGGCGCCCAATCTCTCAGGGGTCGCGTCGGCCGACGCGGCGCGCATCGAGCACGTGTGCGATCTCGCGCTCGAGTTTTCGCAGAATCACCTGAAATCCGATGGAGCCCTTTTAGTCAAATGCTTCCACGGCAGCGGTTACAGTCAGATCGTCGAGAAGTTCAAGCAGCAGTTCAAGGTCGTGGCGGCGCGCAAACCGAAGGCTTCGCGCGATAAATCGTCCGAAACGTTTATTTTGGGTAGACATCTGAAGCGTCCCCGTTAAACGGGGCATGATTGCCGTGCAAAAGGCGCAATCTGGTCGCACAATGACCCCGAGAGGCGGTCGGGACAAGGCGCTCGGGCTATTCCTGCGGTAGCGAAACGTTATGGCAGGGGCCCGTGTACTGGATTAGAATGCTTTGGTGGTGTCGCAAGGCAAATGTAGGCGCCCATCTATGAGTGAAGGAGTGGTGCTTTGAACAACAACATGTTTTCGAAGGCAGCAGTGTGGCTGGTAATCGCACTGGTGCTGTTTACGGTGTTCAAGCAGTTCGACAAGCCCCGTGTCCAGGAAGGCGTTTCGTACTCGCAGTTCATGGACGACGCGAAGGCCGGCAAGGTCAAGAGTGTCGTGGTGCAGGGGCGGAACCTCACGGTCACTCCGGCTGACGGCCAGAAATACCAGATCGTCTCGCCAGGCGACATCTGGATGGTTGGCGACCTGATGAAATACGGCGTGCAGGTGAGCGGCAAGGCCGACGAAGAACCGAATGCGCTCGTTTCGGCGTTGTACTACCTTGGGCCGACGATACTGATCATCGTGTTCTGGTTCTACATGATGAGACAGATGCAGGGGGGCGGCAAAGGCGGGGCGTTCTCCTTTGGTAAATCGCGCGCCCGCCTGATCGACGAGAACAACAACGCGGTCAACTTCTCCGACGTCGCGGGCTGCGACGAAGCCAAGGAAGAAGTGTCCGAACTCGTCGACTTCCTGCGCGATCCGCAAAAATTCCAGAAGCTGGGTGGACGCATTCCGCGCGGCGTGCTGCTCGTCGGCCCTCCGGGTACGGGTAAGACGCTGCTTGCGCGCGCCATCGCCGGCGAAGCGAAGGTGCCGTTCTTCAGCATCTCGGGTTCGGACTTCGTCGAAATGTTCGTCGGCGTGGGCGCGGCCCGGGTGCGCGACATGTTCGAGCAGGCCAAGAAGCATGCGCCGTGTATCGTGTTCATCGACGAAATCGACGCGGTCGGCCGCCATCGTGGCGCCGGCATGGGCGGCGGCAACGACGAGCGCGAGCAGACGCTGAACCAGATGCTGGTCGAGATGGACGGCTTCGAGGCGAACTCGGGCGTCATCGTGATCGCGGCGACCAACCGTTCGGACGTGCTCGACAAGGCGCTGCTGCGTCCGGGCCGTTTCGACCGCCAGGTCTACGTGGGCCTGCCGGACATCCGCGGCCGCGAACAGATCATGAAGGTGCACCTGCGCAAGGTGCCGATCGCGAACGACGTCGATGCAGCGGTGATCGCTCGCGGCACGCCGGGCTTCTCGGGCGCCGACCTCGCGAATCTCGTGAACGAAGCCGCGCTCTTCGCGGCGCGCCGCGGCAAGCGCATTGTCGAGATGCAGGACTTCGAAGACGCGAAGGACAAGATCTTCATGGGTCCGGAGCGCAAGTCGGCGGTGATCCGCGAAGAAGCGAAGCGCGCCACGGCGTACCACGAGTCGGGTCACGCGGTGATCGCGAAGCTGTTGCCGAAGGCGGACCCGGTGCACAAGGTCACGATCATTCCGCGCGGTCGCGCGCTGGGCGTCACGTGGCAGCTGCCCGAGCACGACAACGAAACGTATTCGAAGGACTATCTGCTGGATCGTCTGGCCATCCTGTTCGGCGGCCGTGTGGCGGAAGAACTGTTCATGAACCTGATCAGTACGGGCGCCTCGGACGACTTCAACAAGGCCACGCAAACGGCCCGCGCCATGGTGACGCGCTTTGGCATGACGGACGCGCTCGGACCGATGGTCTACGCCGACGACGACAGCGATGGCGGCCCGTTCGGCAAGGGCTTCACCCGCGCGATCTCGGAAGCGACGCAGCAGAAGGTCGACGCGGAAATCCGCCGCGTGCTCGACGAGCAGTACAACCTCGCGAAGCGCCTGCTCGACGAGAACCGCGACAAGGTCGAAGCCATGACCGCGGCACTCATGGAGTGGGAAACGATCGATGCCGACCAGATCAACGACATCATGGCCGGCCGTCCGCCGCGTTCGCCGAAGAGCACGCCGTCGCCGGGCGACGCGTCGTCGGGCGGCAGCACGGGCACCGAGGTCAAGCCCGGTAGCGCCACCGCACCGGCGTGATCCTTATCGAGTAAAGTTGCGGGCCGGTGTGATGTTCACATCGGCCCGTTTTGCATTTCTCGCGTGCCGCTGTCCCGCCGCATCTCGTTACACATCTGACGTTTTCTGACGTGCCCAATATCTCTTCGCAAGGTAGTCTCCCACCTGAGCCGCTCGCGTGCGGCCGTTTCACGCTGACGTTCGAGCGTCCGCTCGTCATGGGAATCCTCAACGCCACGCCCGACTCGTTTTCCGACGGCGGCCGCTATCTCGCTTTCGGCGACGCTTTGCGCCGCGCCGAGCAGATGATGCTCGACGGCGTCGATATCATCGACATTGGCGGTGAATCGACGCGCCCGGGCGCGCCGCCCGTGCCGCTCGACGAGGAACTCGAACGCGTGATTCCGCTCGTGGAAAAGCTCAAGGGCGCGAACGTGCCGCTGTCGATCGACACGTACAAGCCCGAAGTCATGCGCGCGGCGCTTGCGGCAGGTGCCGATATGATCAACGACATCTGGGGTTTGCGCATGCCCGGCGCGATCGAGGCCGTGCGCGAGAGCGACTGTGGGCTGTGTGTGATGCACATGCTCGGCGAGCCGCAGACGATGCAGCTGGGCGAGCCGGACTACGTGGACGTCGTGCGCGAAGTGCGCGAGTTTCTCGCCCGGCGTTGCGCCGAACTCGAAGCGGCGGGCGTGGCGAAGGCGCGCATCAGCGTGGATCCGGGCTTCGGTTTCGGCAAGTCGGTGGTCGAGCACAATTACGCGCTGCTTGCGCACCTGCCTGAGACGGCGCCTGAGGTTGCCGCAGGTGTCGCGCCGTATCCGATCCTGGCCGGCATGTCGCGCAAGTCGATGCTCGGCGCGATCGTGAACCGGCCCGCGCCCGAGCGCGTGGCGGCGAGCGTGGCAGCGGCCGTGTGCGCGGCAGAGCGCGGCGCGGCGATCATTCGCGTGCACGACGTTGCGCCCACCGTGGACGCACTCAGGATCTGGGCGGCGATGTGCGACGCGAAGTCCGCCGGGACGTCGGATACACAAGGCTGAGCGATTGCCCGGCAGGCCGCGCCCGGGCGCAAAGTTGCGTCGCAGCGGATGCGGGCGGCCACAATACAGGACAAAGCAGCACCAAACCGAGGGGTAGGAAGATGGGACGTCGTTATTTCGGAACTGATGGGGTGCGCGGCAAGGTCGGCGAGGCGCCGATCACGCCCGATTTCGTACTTCGGCTAGGCTACGCCGCGGGCAAGGTGCTCGCGGGCTCGGCGGCGGCGTCCGGGCCGCGCCCGTCCGTGCTGATCGGCAAGGACACGCGTATTTCGGGCTATATGCTCGAAGCCTCCCTGGAAGCGGGGCTGTCCGCTGCGGGCATCGACGTGATGCTGGCGGGTC
Source organism: Paraburkholderia silvatlantica (assembly GCF_003096715.1). Taxonomy (GTDB): domain Bacteria; phylum Pseudomonadota; class Gammaproteobacteria; order Burkholderiales; family Burkholderiaceae; genus Paraburkholderia; species Paraburkholderia silvatlantica. The sequence continues at coordinate 58,174 of NZ_QEOL01000014.1, read as the reverse complement.
CGATGACGACGCCTGGCATCGCCTATCTCACGCGCGCGCTGCGGCTTGCCGCGGGCGTCGTGATCAGCGCGTCGCACAATCCCTACTACGACAACGGCATCAAGTTCTTCTCCGCCGACGGCAACAAGCTCCCCGACGAGGTGGAGACGCAGATCGAGGAGCAGCTCGCGCAGCCGCTTGCCTGCGCGCCCTCCGAGCAGCTTGGCCGCGCCCGCCGCCTGCACGACGCGGGCGGGCGCTACATCGAGTTCTGCAAGAGCACGTTCCCGCAGGCGTTCAATCTGCGCGGCCTGAAGCTCGTGATCGATTGCGCCAACGGGGCGGCTTATGACATCGCGCCGCACGTGTTCCACGAACTGGGCGCGGACGTGATTCCGATCGGGGTGTCGCCGAACGGCTTCAATATCAACGACGGCGTCGGCGCGACCGCGCCCGACGCGCTCGTGCGCGCCGTGCGCGCGAATCACGCGGACCTCGGCATCGCGCTCGACGGCGACGCCGACCGTCTCCAGGTCGTCGATGCACAGGGCCGCCTCTACAACGGCGACGAACTGCTCTACGTGCTCGTGAAGGACCGCATCGCGACCGACGGCAAGGTGGAAGGCGCGGTGGGCACGCTCATGACCAATCTCGCGGTGGAGCAGGCGCTCGAAGGCCTCGGCGTGCAGCTGGTGCGCGCGAACGTGGGCGACCGCTACGTGCTGGAGCAACTTCGCGAGCGCGGCTGGCAGCTCGGCGCGGAAGGCTCGGGCCACATTCTGTCGCTCGACCGTCACACGACCGGCGACGGCATCGTCTCGGCGCTCCTCGTGCTCGCAGCGATGAAGCGCAGCGGCAACACGATCGCGCAACTGCTCGACGGCGTGAAACTGTTTCCGCAGAAGCTCATCAACGTGCGCATCGCGCAGGGCGCCGACTGGAAGGGCAACGCCGGCATCCAGCAGTCGATCGCTTCCGCCGAGGCGGAATTGAAAGGCAAGGGCCGCGTGCTGATCCGCGCTTCGGGCACGGAGCCCGTGCTGCGCGTGATGGTCGAGGCCCGCGAGGAGCGCGACGCGGTGCATTACGCCGAGGCGATCGCCAGCGTGGTCAAGCGTTCGATCGCCTGAGCGCCGGCTATTGAATTGCGCGACTGAGTGACGCCCCGAACTGTTGAGCACGACTCGCACTCCGCCGTCGTGCTCAACGTTTTGTGCGATTTTTTCGGCGTCGCGACAGAAACAGGCAAACGTTTAAAACAATTGCATAGCGGTTCGCAAATCATTTTCGGGGAGGGCCCCGAATTTTTTCATCGGACCCCCTGATGGCCTCCAAACGCCCGCCTCGCGGGCTTTTCAGCCGCCACCGCGCGTGCAGGCCATGCTGTAGCCGCGCCTCGCAAATCGCGCAAAACGCATAGCCACACGCCTTTCAGCCAGTAATCGAACTGTCACGTTCGCTTCATGAATCGTCACAGTACTGTCACAGAGACCCCCTAAGCTTCGCGGTGTCGTTCATCCGCTCACACACTGGAGGTCTCATGAAATTGATGCAAACCGCGCTCGCTGGCGTTGCTGGCGCGCTCTTCGCGATCGCAGCGCAGGCTGCTGACATCACCGGCGCGGGCAGCACCTTCGCAGCACCGATCTATACGAAATGGGCGGATGCCTATCAAAAGTCGGGCGGCGGCAAGGTGAATTACCAGGGCATTGGCTCGTCGGGCGGCATCAAGCAGATCCAGGCCAAGACTGTCGACTTCGCGGGCTCCGACGCTCCGCTGAAGGACGAAGATCTGGCCAAGGACGGCCTGTTCCAGTTCCCGACGGTGGTCGGCGGCGTGGTGCCGGCGATCAACGTGCCGGGTATCAAGGCCGGCGAAATCACGCTGTCGGGCCCGGTGCTCGGCGACATCTACCTCGGCAAGATCAAGAAGTGGAACGATCCGGCCATCGCCGCACTGAACCCGAAGGTCAAGCTGCCTGACCTCGACATCGCCGTGGTGCGCCGCGCCGACGGTTCGGGCACCAGCTTCATCTGGACGAACTACCTCTCGAAGGTCAACCCCGAGTGGAAGAGCAAGGTCGGCGAAGGCACGACCGTGAACTGGCCGACGGGTACGGGCGGCAAGGGCAACGACGGCGTCGCAGCCTTCGTGCAGCGTCTGCCGGGCGCAATCGGCTACGTCGAGTGGGCGTACGCCAAGCAAAATCACATGGTCTACACTGCCATGAAGAACGAAGCGGGCGCGGTTGTTCAGCCGGACACCGAAACGTTCAAGGCAGCCGCTGCCGGCGCGGACTGGAAGAAGTCGTTCTACCAGATCCTCACGAACGAGCCGGGCAAGGACGCATGGCCGGTCGTCGGCGCGACCTTCGTGCTGCTGCACACCGCGCAGGACAAGCCGGACCAGGGCAAGGAAACGCTCAAGTTCTTCGACTGGGCGTTCAAGAACGGCACGCCGGCTGCTGACAGCCTCGATTACATCTCGCTGCCGCAATCGGTTGTGAGCGAAATCAAGTCGCAGTGGAAGGAGAAGGTCAAGGACGCGAGCGGCAAGCCGATCGCCGAGTAAGCAACGCACGCCAGGAAAGCCCGGCAAGCGTAAAAAAGGCCGCCGCGTGACGCGTGCGGCCTGTTCGCTTGTGGCTTGCCTGAGTCTACGCTGTCCATGATGTGCCGCCCGCCCTCCGGCTCAATCGTCAGTATTGACGGCCGGAAGTCGGGCGATCTGCAGCCCCACGGCCGCATCAACGTCGTGAGCCCCGTGCTCGCGGCAACTGGAACCCAGGTCACCATGTCCGACGTCCCGCTCGTGTCGAACCCGCCCGGCAACGCCGCGCAGCAAAAAGCGCCCAGCCCGGCAGGGGACATCATTTTCGGCGGCCTCGCGCGCCTCGCCGCCATCGTCACGCTGTTGCTGCTCGGCGGCATCATCGTGTCGCTGATCATCGCCTCGTTGCCGACGATCCAGAAATTCGGTCTCGCATTCCTCTGGACTGCCGACTGGGATCCTCCCAGCCAACAGTTCGGCGCGCTTGTGCCCATCTACGGCACGATCGCCACCTCGATCATCGCGCTCGTCATCGCCGTGCCCGTGAGCTTCGGCATCGCGCTCTTCCTCACCGAGCTTTCGCCCGCGTGGCTGCGCCGTCCGCTCGGCATCGCCATCGAACTGCTCGCCGCGATCCCGTCGATCGTCTACGGTATGTGGGGTCTGCTCGTGTTCGCGCCGATCTTCGCGCAGTGGTTCGAAAAGCCGCTCGGCTCGCTGCTGGGGGGCATGCCAATCGTCGGCGCGCTGTTCCAGGGCGCGCCTATCGGCATCGGCATTTTGTGCGCCGGCGTGATTCTCGCGATCATGATCATTCCGTATATTGCCTCGGTCATGCGCGACGTCTTCGAAGTCACGCCTGTGCTGCTCAAGGAGTCGGCCTACGGCATCGGCTGCACGACCTGGGAAGTGATGTGGAAGATCGTGCTGCCGTTCACCAAGACCGGCGTGATCGGCGGCGTGATGCTGGGGCTCGGCCGCGCGCTCGGCGAGACGATGGCTGTCACGTTCGTGATCGGCAATACGAACCTGCTCGACAACGTGTCGCTCTTTTCGCCGGGCAACAGCATCACCTCGGCGCTCGCCAACGAGTTTGCGGAAGCGAGCCCGGGCCTGCACACGGCCGCGCTGATGGAACTCGGCCTGATCCTCTTCGTGATTACGTTCATCGTGCTGTCGATCTCGAAGCTCATGTTGCTGCGCCTTGAAAAATCGGAGGGTGCGCGATGAGCGAACCGATGATGAAAATTCCGGGTGCGATTTACGGCCCCGAACTGGACCGCATGCGCGACAAGCTGCAGCGCCGCCGCCGCGTGACCAACGCGATCGCGCTCACGCTCTCGCTCGCCGCCATGGCGTTCGGCATTCTGTGGCTCGTGTGGATTCTCTACACGACGATTTCGCTCGGCATCGGCGGTCTTTCGGTGGATCTGTTCACGCAATCCACGCCGCCGCCGAACACCGATGGCGGCGGTCTTGCCAACGCCATCGTCGGCAGCTTGCTGCTCGTTGTGATCGCAACGTTCGTCGGCACGCCGATCGGCATCCTCGCGGGCATCTATCTCGCGGAATACGGCCAGAAGGGGTGGCTCGCGAGCGTCACGCGCTTCATCAACGACATTCTGCTGTCGGCGCCTTCGATCGTCGTGGGCCTGTTCGTCTACGCGCTCGTGGTCGCGAAGATGGGGCACTTCAGCGGCTGGGCCGGCGCGATTGCGCTCGCCTTGCTGCAGATCCCGATCGTGATCCGCACGACCGAGAACATGCTCAAGCTCGTGCCGAACGCGCTGCGCGAAGCGGCTTTCGCACTCGGCACGCCGAAGTGGAAGATGGTGCTTTCCATCACGCTCAAGGCGTCGATCGCGGGCATCGTGACGGGCGTGCTGCTCGCCATCGCCCGTATTGCCGGCGAAACCGCGCCGCTGCTGTTCACCGCGCTGTCGAACCAGTTCTTCAGCGCCGACATGAATCAACCGATCGCGAACCTGCCGGTCACGATCTTCAAGTTTGCGATGAGCCCGTTTGCGCAGTGGCAATCGCTTGCGTGGGCCGGCGTTTTCCTGATCACGCTGGGCGTGCTGGGTCTGAATATCCTCGCGCGCACGGTCTTTTCGAAGAAATAAGGGCGGAGTTCCCGATGAACATGGCTGAGAGTCACCTCAACACCGCTGCGCACGGCAATGCGCCCTCCGCTGGGTTTGAACCTGCGGATCCCGCCCAGAATGCGCGCCTGCAGGCGCTGGGCAAACCGAAGATCGAAGTGAAGGATCTGAACTTCTTCTACGGCAAGTATCACGCGCTGAAGAACATCAACCTGCAGATTCCCGAAGGCAAGGTGACGGCGTTCATCGGCCCGTCGGGCTGCGGCAAGTCCACGCTCCTGCGCACCTTCAACCAGATGTTCGCGCTCTATCCGGAGCAGCGCGCCGAAGGCGAGATCGTGATGGACGGTGAAAACCTGCTCATGACCAAGCGCGACATCTCGCTCCTGCGCGCGCGCATCGGCATGGTGTTCCAGAAGCCGACCCCGTTCCCGATGTCGATTTACGACAACATCGCGTTCGGCGTGAAGATGTTCGAGAAGCTCTCGCGCCCGGAAATGGATGATCGCGTGGAATGGGCGCTTACCAAGGCCGCGCTCTGGAACGAAGTGAAGGACAAGCTCGGCCAGAGCGGCTACGGCCTCTCGGGCGGCCAGCAGCAGCGCCTGTGTATCGCGCGCGGCATTGCGATCCGCCCCGAAGTGCTGCTGCTCGACGAGCCGTGCTCGGCGCTCGACCCGATTTCCACGGGCCGCATCGAAGAGCTGATCGCGGAACTCAAGAGCGACTACACGGTGGTGATCGTCACCCATAACATGCAGCAGGCCGCGCGTTGCTCGGACTACACTGCTTACATGTACCTTGGTGAGCTGATCGAATTCGGCGACACCGAAAAGATCTTCATCAAGCCGGTCCGCAAGGAAACGGAAGACTACATCACCGGCCGCTTCGGCTAATCGGAGCAGGGAGCAAATCATGTCCGACAAACACTTGTCCAGCCAGTTCGACGCCGATTTGAACCTCATTTCGTCGAAGGTGCTCGAAATGGGCGGTCTCGTCGAATCGCAGATCATCACGGCAATGCAGGCGCTCAACGACTTCGACGGCGAAGCCGCGGAGCGCGTGATCGTCGCCGAAGACCGCCTCAACACGATGGAAGTCGAGATCGACGAGGAGTGCAGCAACATCATCGCGCGCCGCCAGCCGGCCGCGCGTGACCTGCGCCTCGTGCTCGCGATTTCGAAGACCATCACGAACCTCGAGCGCGCCGGCGACGAGGCCGAGAAGATCGCCAAGCGCACCAAGCGCCTGATGGAAGACGGCGCTTCGCGCGCGGTCAACATCGCCGAAATCAAGGTCTCGGGCGAGATGGCCGTGTCGATCCTGCGCCGCGCGCTCGACGCGTTCGCGCGTCTCGACACCGTGGCCGCCGCGCAGATCGTGCGCGACGACAAGGCGATCGACGAGGAATTCCGCGCATTCGTGCGCAAGCTCGTGACCTACATGATGGAAGATCCGCGCACGATCTCCGTGGGCCTCGACTATCTGTTCATCGCCAAGGCGATCGAGCGGATCGGCGACCACGCGAAGAACATCGCGGAATTCATCATCTACATCGTGAAGGGCACCGACGTGCGCCACAAGTCGCGCGACGCCCTCGAACGCGAAGCGCTCAGCTAATTCAACAGGTAACAAGGTCAAGAGGTGCCGATGCCTAGCAGCATTCTCGTCATCGAAGATGAGCCCGCCATTTCCGAGCTGATTTCGGTGAACCTGCAGCACGCAGGCCACTGCCCGATCCGCGCCTACAACGCGGAGCAGGCGCAGAACCTGATCAGCGATGTGCTGCCCGATCTCATCCTGCTCGACTGGATGTTGCCGGGCAAGTCGGGTGTGAATTTCGCGCGCGATCTGCGCAACAACGAACGCACGAAGCACATTCCGATCATCATGCTGACCGCGCGCGGCGACGAGCAGGACAAGGTGCTCGGCCTCGAAATCGGCGCTGACGACTATGTGACGAAGCCGTTCTCGCCCAAGGAGCTGATGGCGCGCATCAAGGCGGTGCTGCGCCGCCGCGCGCCGCAGCTCACGGAAGACGTGGTGGCGATCAACGGTCTGAAGCTCGATCCGGCCACGCACCGCGTGGCGGCCGCCGCCGAGGGCTCGGAAATCAAGCTCGATCTCGGCCCGACCGAGTTCCGTCTGCTGCACTTCTTCATGACGCATCCGGAGCGCGTGCACAGCCGCACGCAGCTGCTCGATCAGGTGTGGGGCGATCACGTGTTCGTGGAAGAGCGCACGGTGGACGTGCATATCAAGCGTCTGCGCGCCGCGCTCAAGCCGGCAGGGTGCGATGCTATGATCGAAACGGTGCGCGGCAGCGGCTACCGTCTCGCCAAGAGCGCCTGAGCTGCAACCCTGGCCGCGCCGCAGGGTGAGTCACCGGGCGGCGCGACTGCTTTGCCGCCGCCGGTATTCAACTAGATGTCGCGTGCCCGCATCCGACCGTATTTATCTTCGATCGCAGGAACATGAACATCATCTGGGCGCGCTCCCTCGTATCGATCGTGTTGCTCGCGCTCATCTGTGCGGGCGTTGGCGCGATTTTCGGCGTCAAGGTCGCGCTGGGCGTCGCCGTGCTGGCGCTGCTCGCGCAAATGCTCTTTAGCACGTTTCACAAGCAGCGTCTGTGGCGCCTGCTCGACGCGCCGGTCTACGGCGAAGTGCCGAGCGCTCCGGGTATCTGGGGCGAAATCTACTATCGCCTGCACAAGCTCGCGAAGCGCTGGCATGCTCAGGTGCGCCAGGTGGAGCAGCAGCACTCGCGCTTCATCCAGGCGATCCAGGCCTCGCCCAACGGCGTCGCCATGCTCGACGACCACGACCAGATCGAGTGGTGCAACGCGATCTCGGAAGTGCACTTCGGCCTCGATGCCAGGCGCGACCTGCGCCAGCACATCACGCATCTCGTGCGTCAGCCCGACTTCGTGCGCTACCTCAATTCGCACGATTACAAGGACATGCTGATCATGCGCGGCATGGGCGCGAAGCGTCAGAACGTGATCTCGGTGCAGGTGTTTCCGTACGGCGAGAATCGCAAGCTCATCCTTTCGCAGGACATCACGGAACTCGAGCGCACCGACGCCATGCGGCGCGATTTCGTGGCCAACGTCTCGCACGAGCTGAAAACGCCGATCACGGTGCTCTCGGGCTTCCTCGAGACGATGCGCGAACTGCCGCTTGGCGAGGCCGAGCGCAACCGCTACCTGGAGCTCATGGAGCAGCAGGCCTCGCGCATGCGCCACATCGTCACCGACCTGCTCGTGCTCGCCAAGCTCGAAGGCGAGGGGCGCCAGCCCGGCGACCATATGGTCGATATGCGCGCCGTGCTCGGGCACGTGCGCGAGGACGCCGAGAGCCTCTCGGGCGGGCATCACCGCATCACGGCCGATTTCGACGATGGACTGAGCGTCACCGGTTCCGAAACCGAGATCATGAGCGCGCTAGGCAATCTCGCGACCAACGCCGTGCGTTACACGCCGGACGGCGGCACCGTGCATCTGTCCTGGCGCGCGGAACAGGGCAGCGCGGTGTTTTCCGTTACCGACAGCGGCCTTGGCATTCCTGCCGCCGATATTCCGCGCCTGACCGAGCGCTTCTATCGCGTGGATCGCAGCCGCTCGCGCGACACGGGCGGCACGGGACTGGGTCTCGCGATCGTCAAGCACGTGCTGCAGCGTCACGACGCGGCGCTCGAAGTGAAGAGCGAGGAAGGGCGGGGCAGCACGTTCACGGTGCGCTTTCCGGCCGCGCGCACGACGAGACGGCAGCCGGCGCCGGTGTAACGAAGCGCCGCCGCAATTGAAAAAGAAAAGCCGCTTCATTCGAAGCGGCTTTTTTGCGTCCAGCGTGACCGCACCGTCAAGGCATTACGGACAGAACTTCGCCAGCAAGCTCAACTGCGCATTACGCATCGCTTTGCCCGCGCGGCGGCGGCGATAGTGGCCGTCGCTTTGCATGAGCCAGGCCGATTGATTGTCGCCGAGGAAGGCGGAAAGCCCTTCGGCGATCACGCGGCGCTTGAGCCTGCGGTCGTGAATCGGGAACGCCACTTCGACGCGGCGGAACAGGTTGCGATCCATCCAGTCTGCGCTCGACAGGTAGACGTCTTCCTTGCCGCCCGCATAGAAGTAATAGATGCGGTGGTGCTCGAGGAAGCGCCCGACGATCGAGCGCACCGTGATGTTCTCGGACAGCCCCGGCACGCCCGGCTGCAACGAGCACACGCCGCGGATGATCAGATCGATCTTCACGCCGGCCTGCGATGCTTCGTACAACTCGTCGATCACGGTCGGTTCGAGCAGCGCGTTCATCTTCGCGACGATGCGCGCCTTCTTGCCGGCGCGCGCGGCGTCGGCTTCGTTGCGGATCGCCTCGATCATCTTCGGATGCAGCGTGAACGGCGACTGCCACAGATCGTGCAGCTGCAGCTCGCCGCCGATGCCCGTGAGCTGCTGGAAGACGTGGTGCACGTCCTCGCACATCTTCGGCTCCGAGGTCATGAGGCCGAAGTCGGTATAGAGGCGCGCGGTGCGCGGATGGTAGTTGCCTGTGCCCAGGTGCACGTAGCGGCGCAGCACCATGCGCCCGTTCGCGGGCACGCGGCGCACGATCAGCATCATCTTGGCGTGGCACTTGTGGCCCACCACGCCGTACACCACGTGCGCGCCCACGGCTTCGAGCTGCGCGGCCCAGTTGATGTTGGTCTCTTCGTCGAAGCGCGCGAGCAGCTCCACCACCACCGTCACTTCCTTGCCGTTGCGCGCGGCCTGCATGAGCGCGTCCATGAGCGGCGAGTCGGTGCCGGTGCGGTAGATCGTCTGCTTGATCGCGACCACGTTCGGATCGTTCGCGGCCTGCAGCAGCAGTTCGAGCACGGGCTGGAAGCTCTCGTACGGATGATGCAGGAGGACGTCGCCCTGATCGATCACATCGAACATGTTGCTGTTCGCGGCGATGCGCCGCGGAATGGCGGGCACGTGCGGCACGAACTTGAGATCGGGGCGATCGACCATCTCGGGCAACTGCATGAGCCGCACGAGATTCACGGGGCCATCGACGAAATAGCAGTCCTTTTCGTTGAGGCCGCTTTCGTCGAGCAGGCGCTTCACGAGATGCGGGGGCGTTTCCGCCGACACTTCGAGCCGCACCGCATTGCCCAGATGCCGCGCGGGCAGTTCGCCCTGCAGCGCCACGCGCAGGTTGGTGATTTCGTCTTCGTCGACGAAGAGTTCACTGTTGCGCGTAATGCGGAACTGGTTGCAGCTGCGCACGACGAGGTTTGGGAACAGCTCGCCCACGAAGCGCTGCAAGAGCGAGCCGAGCAGCACGAAGCCGTGCTGGAAGCCGGAGAGCTCCTGCGGCATGCGCACGAGGCGCGGCAGCGCGCGCGGCGCCTGCACGATGCCCATGACAGCCTGGCGTCCGAAGGCGTCCTTGCCTTCGAGTTCGACCACGAAGTTCAGGCTCTTGTTGAGCACGCGCGGGAACGGGTGCGCGGGATCGAGCCCGATGGGCGTGAGAACGGGCAGGAGTTCGTCGAAGAAGTATTTGCGCGCCCATGCGGTTTGCGCTTCGTTCCAGGCATCGGTGCCGTGGAAATAGATGCCTTCCTGTTCGAGCGCGGGCAGCACGGTGTCGTGCAGCATGCGGTACTGGCGATGCACGAGACGCTGCGCGCGCTCGACCACGAGGTCGTACACGTGCTGCAGCGACATGCCGTCGGGCGAGAGCACGCCCGGATTGTCGCGCATCTGTTCCTGAAGCCCGGCCATGCGGACTTCGAAGAATTCGTCGAGGTTGCTGCTGGTGATGCAGATGAAGCGCAAGCGTTCCAGCAAGGGAACAACGGGATCGGCCGCCTGTGCGAGCACGCGCTCATTGAATCCCAGAATGCCCAGTTCGCGATTGAGTAGGGGATAGCGGATGGACATCGGCAATGAAAACGGAATGTCGGGAATGGATTCGAACGGACGCTCGGAAATTCTCACAGTAATATGACTTTATTGTGACATTCGAAGTGTCATAAATTTTACGCCGCATTTTCACGAAATCGACAAGTCGCGTTGCGAACATGCATGCTGGGTAGAAGTACCCATAGTCATGACCAATGCGAGGAGCGACATGGTGAAGTCGGCTACGCTTAAAATGACGCATTTGGACAGCGCGGCGGCGGCGCAACAAGCCCGCATGGCTGCGCGTTCGTCTCTGTATGCACGCATGGAGCCTGCCCCCTCGATGGTCACCAACCCCCAACTGCTTGCCTCCGTCGATCTCGGCTCGAACAGCTTTCGTCTGATCGTAGGCCGTGTCGAGGAAACCGATGCCGGCAGCCAGATCTACCCGGTCGACGCGCTGCGTGAACCGGTACGCCTCGCGGCCGGCCTCTCGAAGGACAAACTGCTCGACCGCGCCTCGCAGGTGCGTGGGTGGGACGCGCTCAGGCGCTTCGGCGAGCGGCTGCGCGACTTCCATCCCGACCAGGTGCGCGCGGTGGCGACCAATACGCTGCGTGTCGCCAAGAACGCGCGCGAGTTCCTCACCGAAGCGGAAGCCGCGCTCGGCTTCCCGATCGAAGTGATTGCAGGGCGCGAAGAAGCGCGCCTCATCTATGCGGGCGCCGCACACTCGGTGCCGGCGAGCGCGGGCAAGCGCTTCGTGGTGGACATCGGCGGCGGCTCGACTGAGTTCATCATCGGCGCGCACTACACGCCGATCCGCATGGAAAGCCTCTATATCGGCTGCGTGAGCCATAGCCGTCAGTTCTTCCCCTCGGGCAACGTCGACGAGTACACCATGCGCCAGGCCGAACTCGCGGCCACGCGCGAAATCCAGATCATTTCCGCCGACTACCGCGAGACCGGCTGGGACCAGGCGATCGGCTCGTCGGGCACGGCGCGCGCGCTCGCGGAACTCGTCGAGGCGAACGGCTTCAACGATCCTGGCATCACGCACGGCATTTCGCGCGGTGGCCTCGAGCGCCTGAAGCGCGCGCTCATCAAGGCCGAGAACGTCAACCGGCTCAAGCTCGTCGCGCTCAAGCCCGACCGCATCCCGGTGCTGGCGGGCGGTCTCTCGATCATGATCGCGGTGTTCGATGAACTCGGCATCGACTATGTCGATACTACGGACGGCGCGCTGCGTCTGGGCGTCCTCTACGACCTGCTGGGCCGCTCGCAGCACGAGGACATGCGCACGGTCACGGTGGAGGGCTTCATGCGCCGCTACGGCGTGGATCGCGCGCAGGCGGGGCGTATTGGCGAGCTGGCCGTGAAGTTCTACGATCAGTTCGAGGAGCCCGACGAGGAGCGCCGCGAAGAGAACCGCATGTTCCTCACGTGGGCGGCGTCGCTGCACGAAATCGGGCTTTCCATCTCGCACAGCGCGTACCACAAGCATTCGGCCTACATCGCCAGCAACGCGGACATGCCCGGCTTCTCGCGCACCGACCAGGCCCGCCTCGCCGCGCTCGTGCTCGGCCACGTGGGCAAGCTCGGCAAGCTCTCGCAAACGCGCGATGTGGAATGGCCGCTGCTGTTCTGTCTGCGCCTTGCCGCGCTGCTGACGCGCCGCCGCGCCGATGTCGGCCTGCCGCACATCAGGGTCGAGGAGGAGGGCAGCGGCTACGAAGTGCTGCTGCCCAATGCCTGGGTCCAGAACAATCCGCTCACCGATTACAACCTCGTTCAGGAGGCGGCGGAATGGGGCAAGATCGGCATTCCCTATCGCGTGGTCTATACGGACGAGTGAGCGCGGCGCGCTGCGCGTTTCGCCAATGAAAAAGCCCGGCTCGTTTTGAGCCGGGCTTTTTTCCGCTGACCTCGCCCGCGGAATTCGCCTGCCGAAGGGCGGATGAGACCTCAACGTGCGATGGCTTCGCCGAGGAAGTGGCGTGCGTAACGTTCGTTGATTTCCGAGAGGCGGAAGAGGGTGAGGAAGTCGGCAGTGTTGAAGTCGGGGTCCCAGGCGGGCGCGCCGCAGATCTTCGCGCCAAGGCGCAGATAGCCCTTGACGAGCGGCGGCGGCACGGCGGGCGTGCCGGTGCGCAGTTCCTCGACGGGCAGCGGCGTGTGCGGGAACGCGCGGTATTCGGGTGCGGTCAGCGCATTCGCGTCGAGCGCGCAGTACAGGTTCGCCGCGTAGTGGCCGCCGTCGGCCATGGCGACGCTCGCACAGCCGAGCATCGTCTCGTAGCCGTTGTGCTGCATATAACCGCCCAGACCGCCCCACAGCGACATGATGACCGAGCCGCTGCGGTAGTCGGGATGCACGCACGAGCGGCCCACCTCGACCATTTTCGGACGCAGATGCGCGAGACGCGAGACATCGAATTCGCTTTCGGCATAGAGGCGGCCGATGCGCGCCGCCTGGTGCGGCGGCAGCACGCGGTAGGTACCGACGACCTTGAGCGTGTCGAGGTCGCGCACGAGCAGGTGGTCGCAGTAGGCGTCGAAGGCGTCGACGTCGAGGCCGGCGGGGCCGCTCAGGCGTGCGCCCATTTCTTCGGCGAAAACGCGGTAGCGCAGGCGCTGGGCCTCGCGCAGTTCCTCCTCGGTGCGAGCCCAGGCCACCTGCAGGCGATGCTGCGCGGTGACCGTTTCTTCGGCACGCGGCAAGCGTCGGTTCGACTCGAACAACGTCGAGGCGAACGGCAGGGTGGGCGTCGGCAGATCTCGCATGGGGCGTCCTGGTCGGAAGTAAGAGAACTTTTCCGGCAATGTAGTAATACGCGGTTACGTTTCCATGAAAACACAATGACGATTCGATGACGTGGTGTAAGGCAGACGGACGAGTTGGCCGAAAGGCCGGGGCGGCGGGCGCGCTTGAAACCCGCTTGAAACGCGCTTTGAACCGCGTTTGACGCGCGTTTGAACCGTTGCAGGGGCCGCGTACAGGCGGCCCGGTGAGGCAGGCTCAGGCGGGTTGGACGATTAGACGAGATCGGGCGTGATGGCCGCGTGCAAGACGGCCTGGTCGCTGCCGTTGCGCTCGCGGCTCGCGAGCCAGAGCACGCCGGCCTTCTTCACGGCCCAACTGCGCGAATCGGCGTCGCCCGAGAGCAGCCGCGCCGCGACTTCGCCGAGCGTGGGCTGATGGCCGACCACGACGACCGTGGACGCGAGGCCCTCGGGCCAGCCGACGGCGGTGAGCACCTGCTCGACGCTCGCAGCGGGCGCGAGTTCTCGTACGACGCGATATTGATCGGTGAGCGCCTCGGCGGTCTGGATGGTGCGTGCGGCGGGGCTGGCGAGGATCACGGCGTCGTCGGGCAGGCGCGCGCGCAGCCAGCGCGCGACGTTCTGCGCCTGCTTGCGCCCGCGCGTGGTGAGCGGGCGGGCGAGGTCGGTGGCGGCGACGTCTTCGGCTTCGGCGTGGCGCCAGAGGATGAGGTGCATGGCGTCTCCTTTTTTGGCTGTATCGAGTGCGCGGGCGGCGTGTCCTGTCATGGTGCACGCCTGGCTGGCGTGCGGCAAGCACGTGATGCGGATCGCTATTCGTCGCTCTGGTCCGCTCCAGATTTGACGGCGCGGCATCAGTGCCGATACAATCTCGGATTCGTCGGAGCGTAGCGCAGCCTGGTAGCGCATCTGATTTGGGATCAGAGGGTCGTAGGTTCGAATCCTATCGCTCCGACCAGCAATACCGAGGGGTTACACGCCATTGGCCTGTAGCCCCTTTTCTTTTTCTCCCGCATCGCTCGCGTTTCGTCGTACGGCTTGCGTTCCATTTGAAAAGCCGCCGACCTTATAAAATACGGATCGGCCACACATCCCGTGGCGATCGCACCCTGGCAGCCATGTTACGTTTATCCGAAGTCAAACTCCCCCTCGACCACGCCGAAAGCGATCTCGAAGACGCGATTCGGGGACGCCTCGCGGATCTCGGCGTAGGGGCGCTCGCGCTTGTGCGTTACACCGTATTCCGCCGTGCGCACGACGCACGCAAGCGCTCGGATATCAAGCTGACCTATATCGTCGACGTCGAGGTCAGGGACGAAGCGGCCGCGCTCAAGCGGATCGCCGGCAAGCCGCATTGCGGGGTGACGCCGGACATGACCTACCGCTTTGTTGCGAAGGCGCCCGAACACTCGACGCGTCTGCGTCCGGTGGTGATCGGCATGGGGCCGTGCGGCCTGTTCGCGGGACTGATTCTCGCGCAGATGGGTTTTCGTCCCATCATCCTCGAACGCGGCAAGGCCGTGCGCGAGCGCACCAAGGACACCTTCGGGCTGTGGCGCAAGTCCGTGCTCAATCCCGAATCCAACGTGCAGTTCGGCGAAGGCGGGGCCGGGACGTTTTCCGACGGCAAGCTGTACAGCCAGATCAAGGATCCGCACCACTACGGCCGCAAGGTGCTCGAGGAGTTCGTCAAGGCGGGCGCGCCGGAAGACATCCTGTATCTGAGCCGCCCGCACATCGGCACGTTCCGGCTCGTGAGCATGGTGGAAAAGATGCGCGCCACCATCCACGAGCTGGGCGGCGAAGTGCGCTTCGAAACCCGCGTCGAAGACATTGAAATCGAACAGGGCAAGGTGCGCGCGCTCAAGCTTTCGAACGGCGAGACGCTGCCGTGCGACCACGTCGTGCTGGCCGTCGGCCATAGCGCTCGCGACACGTTCCAGATGCTGCACGAGCGCGGCGTGTTCATGGAAGCCAAGCCGTTTTCGCTGGGCTTTCGCATCGAGCATCCGCAAGGGGTGATCGATCGCAGCCGTTTCGGCAAGTTTGCGGGCCACAAGCAACTCGGCGCGGCCGACTACAAGGTGGTACATCACGCCAGCAATGGACGCGCGGTCTATAGCTTCTGCATGTGCCCGGGCGGCACGGTGGTCGCGGCGACCTCCGAGCCCGGCCGCGTGGTCACCAACGGTATGAGCCAGTATTCGCGGGCCGAGCGCAACGCGAATGCGGGCATCGTCGTCGGCATCACGCCGGAGGACTATCCGGGCGGCCCGCTCGCTGGCATTGCCTTCCAGCGCAAGTGGGAAGAGCGGGCGTTCGAACTCGGCGGCGGCAATTATCAGGCGCCCGGTCAGCTGGTCGGCGACTTTATCGCCGGCCGTCCGTCGACGTCGCTCGGCTCCGTGGTGCCGTCTTACAAGCCGGGTGTGCATCCGACCGATCTCAGCACTGCGCTGCCCGACTACGTGATCGAAGCGATCCGTGAAGCACTGCCTCAGATCGACAGGAAGATTGCAGGCTTCGCGATGCACGATGCCGTGCTCACCGGTGTGGAGACGCGCACGTCGTCGCCGCTGCGCATTCGTCGCAAAGACAATTACCAGAGCCTGAACGTCGAAGGTCTGTATCCGGCCGGCGAGGGCGCCGGGTATGCCGGCGGCATCTACTCGGCGGCCATCGACGGCATCGAAGTGGCGCAAGCCGTGGCGCTCGACCTGACGTCGGCGCACGCGTCCTCGCGTGCATCCTCGCATGCATCCTGATAGCAACCCGCACCGCGCCGTTTATCGCAACGACACCCGCATCGGGCTGGCAGTGAGCCGGTGAGCATCAAGCGGCGTTTGCCCCGGACGTCATCATGACGTCCGGCGGCCGATCCATCGCGCAAGAGCATGGATCAGCATTTTGCAATTCATTCTGCAATGGATCGCAAAATGACCCTCCCCAATTTCCACCTCCTCCAATCTCTCAAAATACTGTATAAATATACAGGTGGAGGCGCGCCGCCTCCTTCCTGCCGATGCCCCATTTCTTGCCGGGCAGGGCGGAGCGTTTCCATCAACCAGGCCACGAACCATGGCAGCAGCCCAGATCACTGCGCAGACTACCGCGCAACTCGCCGCGCACTTGCCTCCCCGGCTGCAAAGCCGCGTGTGGCAAGGCGATCAGCTCGCGCGCGCCAGCGAGCGCACGGTGCCGAGCGGCCACGCTGCGCTCGACGCCCAGCTCCCCGGCGCCGGCTGGCCCTCGGGCAGCCTGACCGAGCTGCTCGTCGAGCAGGGCGGCGTGGGCGAGATGCGGCTCGTCGCTCCAGCGCTGCGCGCGCTCACCGCGCAGTCGGGCCGGCACGTGCTGCTCGTCGCGCCGCCGTGGCGCCCGTACGCCTGCGCGCTCAAGGCGTGGGGGCTTGCGCTCGAGCGTGTGATCTGGGTGCGCGCGGCCGAAGACGAAGCCGCCTGGGTGGCCGAGCAGGCGCTCAAGCAGGAAGGCATGGGCGCCGTGCTGCTCTGGCAGACGAAGGCGCGCGCCGACGCCGTGCGCCGTCTGCAGGTCGCCGCGCAGGATTCGCAGGCGCTCGCGTTTCTCGTGCGGCCGCTCGCCGCGCGCAACCAGTCGTCGCCGGCGCCGCTGCGCATGACCTGCGCGCCGGTGCCGCCGCCCGACGACGCGAACCTGAACCGCCGGCAATGGATGCAGCTCGCCGCGCTCTGCGTCGATATCTTCAAGCGCCGCGGGCCGCCGCCCGCCCAGCCACTCGTCATTACATTGCCGCTGCAGGACGCGGTGCTGCCCCAGCCGGACGCAGCTTCCGTCGTCATGCCGTGGCCCGGGGTCAATCATGCTGTGGATCGCCGTCACCTTGCCGTTGTTGCCGCTGGAGGCCGTCAGACCTCTGATGCCGCCGGCTCCGTCAACGCCGCTCCTGCCTGAAAGCGCCGATGCCGATGCCGATGCCGCCAGCGCGCCGCGCTGCTACGCGCTCGCCGACCACGCGCGCATCCTGATCGCCGATCTCGACGCGCTGCGCCTGGGCGTCGAGCCCGGCAACACGCGCTCGCATGCGCTGGCGCTCGCGCCGGGGCTCGTGCTGCTCGAAGCCGATCCGGCGCGCGAGACCCGCGCGTTCGAGGCGCTTGCGCTCGCGTTGCTCGCCTATACGCCCAAGGTGTCGTTCGCGCAGTCGCATACGCTGTTGCTCGAAGTCGGCTCGGGCTTGCGTCTTTTCGGCGGCGTGCGGGCGCTGCTCGGGAAAGTCGCGGCGACGGTGGCCGGCTGCGGGCACCTCGCGCGCATCGCGTGCGCGCCCACGGCGTGGGGCGCGTGGACGCTCGCGCAGGCGCGCGTCACGCGTTCGTCGCGCCGCTGGCGCGTGCTCAAGGAAACGACGCTCGCGCGCATGCTCGATTCACTGCCGGTCACGCTCGCGCCGTTCGCCGCGCAGCACGACCACGCGCTCACGCAGATCGGCTGCGCGACGCTTGGCGATCTGCGGCGGCTGCCGCGCGACGGCATCGTGCGGCGTTTCGGCGACGGCGTGCTCGGCTGGCTCGCGCAGGCGCGCGGCGAGGCGCCCGATCCGCGTGTCTGGTTTGCCGCGCCGCCGTCGTTTCACGCGTCGCTCGAATTGCAGGCGCGCGTGGAGAGCGCCGAGGCGCTGCTCTTTGCCGCGCGCCGGCTCGTGATGCAGCTGGCCGGCTGGCTGGCTGCGCAGCATGCGGCGTTGAGCGGCTTCGAATTGCGTCTGGAGCACGAGCTGGCTTCGCGTCACGCGCCGCGCACGTCTGGTCTGGCGATCGCCTGGGCGTCGCCTTCGCGTGACGCCGAGCATCTGCTGTGGCTGCTGCGCGAGCGCCTGAACCAGACCGAACTCGCCGCGCCCGTGATCGGCCTTGCGCTCGTCGCCTCGCAGGTGAGCGAATACGCGGCGCCCACCGACACGCTCTTTCCGATGGCCGAGGCCGCCGAGGCGTCGCTCGGGCAGCTCTTCGAGCGCATCGGCGCGCGGCTTGGCGAGCAGAACGTGCTGCAGCTTTTCGTCGAAGACGATCACCGGCCCGAACTGGCGATGTCGGCGCGGCCTTACCGCGAGAGCGGCGCAAAGCGTGCGCGCAAGCCGCGCAAGGCAGGCAAGCCGCAGCAGGAAGCGGGCGAGAGTGCACCCGTGCAAAGCGCCTTCGACCTGCCCGAGGTGCCGCTGCCGACGCAGCCGCGTCCGGCGTGGCTGCTCGAAAAGCCGCTCAAGCTCGCGACGCGCGGCGACCGGCCCGTTTATCGGCGGCCGCTGAAGACGCTCACGCGCACCGAGCGCATCGAGTCCGGCTGGTGGGACGGCGAGGGCGTCGGGCGCGACTACTACGTCGCCGCCGACGATCAGGGCCGCATGTTCTGGCTGTATCGCGAGCGCATTGGCGGCCAGTGGTATCTGCAAGGGCTTTTCGGCTAGCGCTTATCCGTCGTTCTTTCGGGTTTCAGGAATCATGTCGATCAGCGGGACGGGCGCGCCGTCGCCCCCACAGTTGCCCCCACAGTTGGCCGCGCAGCTGCCTGACTACGCCGAGCTGCACTGCCTCACCAATTTCACCTTCCTGCGCGGCGCGTCGCGCCCGGGTGAGATGGTCGAGCAGGCGATCCGCCACGGCTACCGTGCGCTCGCGATCACCGACGAATGCTCGTTCGCGGGCGTCGTGCGCGCCTGGAGCGCGCTCAACGAATACGACGAGGCGCGTAAAAAGGCGTATGACGAAGCCGTGCGCGCGGCCCGCGAACGCGGCGGCAACGCCGCCGCCGCGGCCCTGGGTCCGTCCGAGCCGTCGCTGCACCTGCTGATCGGCAGCGAGCTGAATCTCGTCGACGAACATGGTGCACCGTTCTGCACGATCGTTGCGCTCGCAATGACCCGCGAAGGCTACGGCAATCTTTGCGAGCTGATCACGCTGGCGCGCTCGCGGGCGGCAAAGGGCAGCTATCGCGTGCATCCCGCCGATTTCACCGAGCCCGGGACGGATTTCGAGCATCTGAAGCACTTGCGCGAGTGCGTGTTGCTGCTCGTGCCGCAGCGCACGGCCACGCTTGCGCAAACGCTGCGCGCCGCGCACTGGCTCGCGGGCTTCGCGGCCGAGCGCGCCTGGCTCGCGCTCGAACTCTGGCAAACCGGCGGCGACGACACGCAGATCGAAGCGCTGCGCCACGTTTCGCAGGAGAGCGGCCTGCCGCTCGTCGCGGCGGGCGGCGTGCTGATGCACGCCCGTTCGCGCAAGCCGTTGCAGGACACGTTGAGCGCGATTCGCATCGGCAAGCCGCTCGCGTCTTGCGGGCGCGCGCTGGAGGCGAATGCGGAGCGGCATCTGCGCTCGCGTGTGCGGCTCGGCGCGATTTATCCGCGCGAGGCGCTCGACGCGACGCTCTACGTCGCGCGCCGCTGCACGTTTTCGCTCGGCGAGCTGGCCTACGAATATCCCGAGGAACTGGTGCCGCCCGGCGAAACCCCGCAGACGTGGTTGCGCAAGCTCGTGATGAAGGGCGTGCTGGAGCGCTGGCCCGACGGCCTGAACGACAAGCGCCGCGGGCAGATCGAACAGGAACTCGAACTCATCGAAGAGCTGAAGTACGAGAAGTACTTCCTCACGGTGCACGACATCGTCCGCTTCGCGCGCGAGCGCAAGATCCTGTGCCAGGGGCGCGGCTCGGCGGCGAACTCGGTGGTCTGCTATTGCCTGAAGATCACGGAGATCGACCCCGTGCGCATGAACATGCTCGTAGCGCGTTTTCTCTCGCGCGCGCGCAACGAGCCGCCCGACATCGACGTCGACTTCGAGCATCAGCGCCGCGAAGAAGTCATTCAGTACATCTACCGCAAGTACGGCACGCGCCGCGCCGCGCTGGCCGCGACGCTCATCACCTATCGCTCGCGCAGCGCGTTGCGCGACGTCGGCAAGGCGCTCGGCCTCGACAATGCGCTCGTCGAAAAGCTCTCGGGCGCGCATCAGTGGTGGGACGGCCCCGATTCGATCGCGCGCCATCTGGAGGAGGCGGGCTTTTCGCCGGACTCGCACGTCACGCAGCAGCTCATCCGCCTCACGCGCGAGCTGCGCGGTTTTCCGCGCCATCTCTCGCAGCACGTGGGCGGTTTCGTGATTGCGCGCGACAAGCTCTCGCGGCTCGTGCCGATCGAAAACGCGGCGATGAAGGACCGCTACGTGATCGAGTGGGACAAGGACGATATCGACGCGCTGCGGCTGTTGAAAGTGGACGTGCTCGCGCTCGGCATGCTCTCGGCGATCCGCCGCTCGCTCGAATTCGTCGCGCAAAGGCGCGGGCTGCCCGAGATGCGCGTGCAGGACATTCCGCTCGAGGATCCGGCGGTCTATCGCATGTGCGCGAGAGCCGATACGGTCGGCGTGTTCCAGATCGAGTCGCGCGCGCAGCAGAGCATGTTGCCGCGTTTGCGGCCGCGCACCTACTACGATCTCGTGATCCAGGTGGCGATCGTGCGGCCGGGGCCGATCCAGGGCGACATGGTGCATCCGTACCTCAAGCGCCGGCACGGCGACGAGGCGGTGGAGTATGCGAAGGAAGAATTGCGCCCAGTGCTCGAACGCACACTCGGCGTGCCGATCTTTCAGGAGCAGGTGATGCATCTCGCGATGGTCGCCGCGGACTACACCGGCGAGGAAGCCGACAAGCTGCGCCGCGCGATGGCCGCATGGCGGCGCGATGGAGATCTGCGGCCGTATCAGGCCGATCTCACGAAGCGCATGCTCAAGAAGGAGTACTCGCTGGAATTCGCCGAGCGCATCTGCAAGCAGATCGAGGGTTTCGGCGACTACGGCTTTCCGGAAAGCCATGCGGCGAGTTTCGCGCTGCTCGTCTACACGAGTTCGTGGCTCAAGCGTTACGAGCCTGCCGCATTTCTGGCAGGACTGTTGAATAGTCAGCCGCTCGGTTTCTATTCGCCTTCCCAGCTCGTGCAGGATGCGAAGCGTCACGGCGTGCAGGTGCGCGCGCCCGATATCGCGTTGAGCGATTGGGCGTCGGTGCTGGAGCGGCGCGGCGCACCCGGCGAGCGGCTCGATGACGAGGCGGTTCGCGAGCGCAGCGCCGAGGGGCTGCGTTATCGCGCGCGGCTGGGCGCGGCCGCGTTGACGCGCAGGGGCACGCTCAAGCGCGACGGCCGGCGGCACAGGTTCATGGACGGCACGAAGCGCGTCGTGCGCTCGCGCATTGCGCTTGCGCCGCAGCGCTATGGACGCGGCGGGCCGGCTGTGCGTCTCGGCTTCAGTCTCATCAAGGGCTTTTCCGAAGATGCCGCGCGGCGTGTAATCGAGGCGCGCGAGCGCGCGCCGTTCACCGACGTCGACGATCTCGCGCGCCGCGCGGCGCTCACGCGGCGCGAGCTGGAGGCGCTGGCGGCGTCGAACGCGCTCGCGAGCATCGCGGGCCATCGGCGCGAGGCGTGGTGGGCCGTGACCGCGCAGCACGCGGTGCCCGCGCTTTTGCGCGATGCGCCCGTTGCCGAGGCGCCGCTTGTGTTGCCGCGCGCTTCCGAAGGCGCGGAAATCGTCGCCGATTACGCGAGCCTGCGGCTCACCCTCAATCGCCATCCACTCGAACTGCTGCGCCACGGCCTCGCGAAGCAGCGCTTTCGCACGGCAGAGCAACTGGCGCACTGCCGGCACGGCATGCTCGCGCGCGTGTGCGGGATCGTGACGGTGCGGCAGCGGCCGGGCACGGCGAACGGCACGATCTTCGTATCGCTCGAGGACGAGACCGGCAGCGTCAACGTGATCGTGCACGCGTCGCTCGTCGAGTTGCAGCGCAAGGAACTGCTAGGGTCTTCGCTGCTGGCGGTGGCGGGCGTGGTGCAGCGCGAGGGCGAGGTCGTGCACCTCGTGGCGCACCGGCTGGAGGACCACAGCCGGCTGCTCGGGCGGCTCGCAACGGAGAGCCGCAATTTTCACTGAATTTTCGCCGGAGAGCGGCCGGCTCGCCGCTATACGCTACGCTGCGTGCCGTCTCTCATGAAAGCGTCGAGCACGGCGCGAATCGCCGCGTCGAACGGCGTGCGGCGGCCCATCCCCAGCGTTTCGAGGCGGCTCGAATCGAGATGACAGTCGCGCGGGCGCGGCGTGGCGTCGGTCGGCGAAGGCTGTGCGAGCAGACGCGCCTCTACGCCGAGTGCCTGTGCGATCCGTTGGGCGATGTCGTACTTCGTCATCGGCTCGTCGCCCGACCACTGCGCGACCCCGCAAACGGGCTCGCCGTCTGCGCAGCGCAGCAACAGTTCGCGGATCACGAATGCCACGTCGGGCGTGAAAGTGGGGTAGCGCGTGGCCCACGCGTCCATCGGCGCGGCCTGCGCCCCGGGCTCTCCCGAAGCGATGATGGCCGGCACGAGGCCCGTCACCGCGGATTCGTGCCAGCCGACGATCGGCCCATACAGCAGGGGCAGGCGCAGCACGAGGGCCTTGTCGCTGGTTTCGAGCAGCGCCCGCTCGCCTTCGAGCTTGCTGTGGCCGTAGGCGTTGAGCGGATTCGGCGTGTCGCCGATGCGATAGGGCGGCTGCGTGCCGTCGAAGACGTAATCGGTGGAAATCGAGAGCACCCATGCGCCGCGCTGCCGCGCCGCCGCGGCGACGCGGCGCACCGCATCGACGTTGAGCGCGCGCGCCGCCGCCGGATCGTGCTCGCACACGTCGGGGCGGCGCTCGGCGGCGGCCAGCACGATCGCGTCGGGCGCCTCGCGCTCGACGAATGCGTTCACGGCTTGCGCGTCGCGCACATCGAGCACGGCCTGCTGCGGGCCGCCGTGGCGGAACGCGGTCGGCACGACCTGCCATGGGGTTTCTGCTGCGAGTTCGCGCACCACGGCGCGCCCGAGCAGGCCCGACGCGCCGATCACGGCAACCTTGAACATGGCGCGGCCTGTCAGACGCCGGCCGTGCCGACCACGGTGTACCCGGCTTCGTCGATCGCCGACTTCAGGACTTCGGCGCTCTGGCTCGATTCGACCTTCACGCGGCCGGCGGCCAGATCGATCTCGACCTGGGCTTGCGCGTCGTGTTCGTGGATCGCGCGCGTGACGGCGCCTACGCAGTGCTGGCAGCTCATGCCTTCGACGTTGAACTGAATCATCGTGTGTGTTCCTTTTTTCAGAGATTGAGGCTTGTTACTACTCGATATGAGGCCGCCGACGGATTATGCCAGCGGGGACCCGTTGTCGCGCTGGACCTTCCCATAATGGGAAGGTGTACCATCGGACCATTGATCAAACGATCGACCAGACAGCGGGAGAACGGCGTGAACATTGGTGAAGCGGCCCGTGAATCGGGCGTGACGGCAAAAATGATTCGGTACTACGAAAGTGTCGGGCTGCTGGCGCCCAAAGGCCGCACGGAGTCCGGCTACCGCGTTTATGGCGCCCAGGAAGTACATTCGCTGCGCTTCATCCGCCAGGCGCGCCGGCTTGGCTTTCTGGTGGACGACATCCGGCGCCTGCTGGCGCTCTGGCACGACCGCTCCCGCGCGAGCGCCGAGGTCAAGTCGATCGCGCTCGAGCATGTTGCCGAACTCGACCAGCGCATCGCCGAACTGTCCCAGATGCGCGACACGCTCGCCCACCTGGCCTCGCATTGCCAGGGCAACGACCGGCCCGACTGTCCGATTATCGAGCGGCTTGCCGAGGTCGGCATGGCAGACTGCCTCGAATCCGGCCACGCGCACTGAACGAAGGCAAATTGACGCAACCGCATTGGGTGTCTGCACCACGTTGATGCATATTGACGTGCTCGTTGCCGTGCGCCTCCCAAGTTGCTGGAAAATGTGTCGATAAAACATGATGTTGCCGATTCGTGTTCCGAGGTCATTCCAGAATGGAATGCACAGCATTCGGGCAATTCACTGGCAAAGTTCGGTGCAACCGCTACAATACGGGTTATCCCTGACGAGGGTTATCCCTGATGCGAATCCACCGGGGATCGCCGAACCGAATCCTTGGAGCACACCATCATGTTTGCATTCGTTCTTGAAAAGCTGAGCAACTGGTTTGAAACTGCTGAACGTCGCCGCCGCGAAGCGTATCTCGCGTCGTCGGCCGATATCGTGCAACTCGAGCAGCGCCTTCGTTCGATCGAAACGAACGGCTACAACTCGCTTTAAGCCAGTTTCCGCCGGATTCAGTCCGGTTGGAGCAGCACGACTCAAGCCCCGCACTCAAGCCCCGCATTGGCGGGGCTTTGTCATTTCTGCACCGCCGATGGAACTGAGTCTGAGCCTTCCCACCGGGGTAAGGTAAAGTCTTTTTTGCGACAAGCCGTCATAGCAATGGTGTCGTTTTCTCTCCGGGGGCCGTTCATGGTGCAAGACCGCATTTCCCACCGTACATCGGTGTTGCCTCGCCGCGCGCTGCGTCGTTTTTCTGTTGCGCGTGCGGGCCTGATCGCCGCCGTCATGGCGTGCGCCAGCGCCGGCGCGCATGCCGGGCAGCCGCTCATTCTGGATACGCAAAGAGGGATCAGCGACGGTCAATCGGGGATGGTGCTGCAAAACGCGCCGCTTTCGCACGAACCCATGGTTCAGGCCGAGCAACCGGCGGGTCTCGCGCAGGATTCGTCACAGCCTTACATCGTCGCGCCCTACGTGGAAGTACGGCCGGGCGGCGGGCGGCCGACACCGCCGCCACGCCCCCCTCATCGCCCAAGCCCGCCGCTTCCCCAGCCGCTGCCGTCCGGGCAGTGACGCCGCTCGCGCACAGTTGAGTCCGCGGCTCAGTCGCCGCGCGACTCGATCCTGAATTGCGCGCCGGTGTCCTGGCCGAGCGTTTTCACGAGCCACGGCAGCGCCTCTTTCATCGCCGCTTCGAGCGTGTAGGGCGGGTTCAGGATGAACATGCCGCTGCCGTAGAGGCCGAAGCCGTCTTCGGGCGGGTTGCTCACCGAAAGCGTGAGGTGCAGCCAGTTCTTGTTCTGCAGGCGCTTGAGTTGCTCCGGAAAGCGCTGCGATTCGGGCCGTGTGACCTGCGGATACCAGACCGCATAGGTGCCGTTCGCGAACCGCTTGAGACTTTCCTCGACGCACGTAATCGTGCGCGCGTAGTCGCGCTTGTCCTCGAAAGACGGGTCGATCAGCACGAGCGCACGGCGCGGCGGAGGCGGCAGGAGCGCCTTGATGCCGTCGAAGCCGTCGCCCGCGTAGATCAGCACGCGGCGGCCTGCGTCGTGGAAGCGGTGGCGCAGCACGTCGATTTCGGTGCTGTGCAATTCGAAGAGCCGCATGCGGTCCTGCTCGCGCATGAGGCGCCACGCAAGATAGGGTGAGCCGGGATAGAAGCGCAGTTCGCCGTCGGGATTCAGCGCCGCCACTTCGTCGACGTAGTCCGCCAGCACCGCGGGCAAGTCGTTGCGGCCCCACAGCTTGCCGATGCCCGTGTCGAACTCGGCGTTCTTCGTCGCGTAGCCTTCGCGCAATGCATAGGCGCCGGCGCCCGCGTGGGTGTCGATGTACCAGTACGCCTTGTCCTTCTTGCCGAGGTAATGCAGCAGTTGCACGACGACGGCGTGTTTCAGGACATCGGCATGATTGCCGGCGTGGAAGGCGTGACGGTAGCTCAGCATGATGGACGGGACACGAGGTCCGGTGAAAACAGGGAAGACGGCAGCGGCGGCACGATGACGGCGCCGCCCGCGAGGCCGCGTATTGTACGCCACCGCAATACGTGGCCCGCAGTACGCCGCCGCCGTACGCCGTCCGTCCGCGCCCGCGCGTGAGCCCGCCCCGCTTCGGGCGCGCCGCGCCGTCCGGGCAGGACGCTCTACGTCAGTCGTAAGCGTCGCCGACGATCGCCTCGATCTGCGCCTTGATGTCCGGCGTGATCTTTTCCGCCACGTCGCGCGCCTTCATGTTTTCGCCGATCTGCTCGATGCGCGAGGCCCCGGTGATGACCGTGCTCACGCGCGGATTCTTCAGGATCCACGCGAGCGCCAGTTGGCCCACCGAACAGTCGAGTTGTTTCGCGAATTCGGCGAGCTTGCCAACGATCTCGTTCTTGTCGGGGTCGGTGACGTTCTTGCGCAGCCAGTCGTAGCCCTGCAGTTCCGCGCGGCTGCCAGACGGTACGCCGCCGCGGTATTTGCCGGTGAGCAGACCCGAGGCGAGCGGGCTCCAGGTGGTGAGGCCGAGGCCGATGTCCTCGTAGAGCCGACGGTATTCGTCTTCCACGCGCGTGCGGTGGAACAGGTTGTACTGCGGCTGCTCCATGACCGGCTTGTGCAGGTGATGGCGCTCCGCGATTTCCCACGCAGCGCGGATTTCGTCGGCGCTCCACTCCGAGGTGCCCCAGTAGAGCGCCTTGCCGCGCGTGATCATGTCGCTCATCGCCCAGACGGTTTCCTCGACCGGCGTGTTCGGGTCGGGGCGGTGGCAGAACACGAGATCGACGTAATCGAGTTGCAGCCGCTCGAGCGAGCCGTCGATAGCGTTCATGAGGTACTTGCGGTTGAGCGTGTGGTACTGGTTGGGCGCTTCGTTCAAGCCCCAGTAGAACTTGGTCGAGACCACATAGCTCACGCGTGGCCACGCGAGTTCCTTGAGCGCCTGGCCCATGAGTTCCTCCGACTTGCCGCCGGCGTAGGCCTCGGCGTTGTCGAAGAAGTTGATGCCTGCGTCGCGCGCCGCCGCGAGCGATTCGCGCGCGAGCCTGGCGTCGACCTGGTTGCCGTAGGTGAC
This sequence comes from Paraburkholderia silvatlantica, assembly GCF_003096715.1. Lineage (GTDB taxonomy): Bacteria > Pseudomonadota > Gammaproteobacteria > Burkholderiales > Burkholderiaceae > Paraburkholderia > Paraburkholderia silvatlantica. The sequence continues at coordinate 31,139 of NZ_QEOL01000014.1, read as the reverse complement.
CCACGAGCCGATGGACAGTTCGCTTACCTGCAGGCCTGAGCGGCCCAGTCGCCGATAGTTCATGAACGCCTCCTTGTGAGCCGATAAAGCTAGCACGACTTGGCCGTTGCTGCTGAACGGGCTTGCGCCGCGCGCGCCGCGCCTTGCAGTGCGGCGAAAATCTCTTTGCCTGTCTTGCTCGATGCTTCGACGAGGCGCCTTCATGCACAATAGCCTGGTTGGCCGCGACGCAACATCCGGCCGGATGGCATAAGCCATTCGTCAGGTTTGACGGCGCGCGCTCCGAGGTTTCATCCTGTCCCGTTCACTCACCTGGAGGTGCCCGATGTCGTCTTTCTCTCTGAACACGAAACTCGATGGCAAGGTCGCAGTCGTCACCGGCGCGGCCAGCGGCATTGGCAAGCAGATCGCCCTCACGCTCGCGCAAGCGGGCGCCGCGGTCGCCATCGCCGACCTGAACCAGAGCGGTGCGGACGCCGTGGCCGAAGAGATCAAGGGCGCAGGCGGCAAGGCCATCGGCGTCGCCATGGATGTCACCAGCGAAGAGGCCGTGAATCAGGGCATCGACCGTGTCGCGGCCGAGCTCGGCACGGTCGACATCCTCATCTCGAACGCCGGCATCCAGATCGTGAACCCGATCGAGAACTACGCGTTCTCCGACTGGAAGAAGATGCAGGCCATCCACGTGGATGGCGCGTTCCTCACCACCAAGGCCGTGCTCAAGCACATGTACAAGGACGACCGCGGCGGTGTCGTGATCTACATGGGTTCGGTGCATTCGCACGAAGCGTCGCCGCTGAAGTCGGCCTATGTCGCGGCCAAGCACGCGCTGCTCGGCCTCGCGCGCGTGCTCGCCAAGGAAGGCGGCAAGCACAACGTGCGCTCGCACGTGGTGTGTCCGGGCTTCGTGCGCACGCCGCTCGTCGAAAAGCAGATTCCCGAGCAGGCGAAGGAACTCGGCATCTCCGAGGAAGAAGTGGTCAAGCGCGTGATGCTGGGCGGCACGGTGGACGGCATTTTCACGACCGTCGAGGACGTCGCGCAAACCGTGCTGTTCCTCTCGGCGTTCCCGAGCGCAGCATTCACGGGCCAGTCCTTCGTGGTGAGCCACGGCTGGTTCATGCAATAACACGGGCATCGGGCGGAGGAGGCGCGGCAATGGCGCAACGCAAGAAGGGGCAGGTCCAGTCGAGCGCGGTCGACGACGAGGTCGGCGCACACACCGGTGCACACACCGGCGCGCATATCGGTCACGCACCGCAGCCGCGTGTTTCGCAGTGCGGTGCGCAGGCCAAAGAGTGGGAAACCATCGCGCTCACGCTGCAGGGGGGCGGTGCGCTCGGCGCGTATCAGGCGGGCGTGTACGAAGGTCTCGTCGAGGCCGGCATCGCGCCCAACTGGATCGCGGGTATCTCGATCGGCGCGCTCAATACCGCCATCATCGCGGGCAATGCGCCCGAACATCGCGTGGCGAGGCTGCGCGAGTTCTGGGAGACGATCTGCCAGCCGGCCTTCAGCTTTCCGTTGCCGCCCTTCGTCGAGCATGCGCTTTTCAATGCGAACGCCGCCGTGCGCAAGACCTTCACGGCGATGCAGGCGGCAGGTGCGATCGTGGAAGGGCAGAAGGGCTTTTTCGTGCCGCGTTTTCCGCCGCCGCTGCCCAACGGATCGGGTTCGCCCGAAACGGCCAGCTACTACGACACGAAGCCGCTCAAGGCCACGCTGGAACGCTTGTGCGACTTCGAGCGCATCAATTCGGGCGAAACGCGCGTGTCGGTGGGCGCGGTCAACGTGGGCAGCGGCAACTTCGTCTACTTCGACAACAAGACCACGGCCTTGCGTCCCGAGCATTTCATCGCCTCGGGCGCGCTGCCGCCGGGCTTCGCAGCGGTGGAGATCGACGGCGAGTACTACTGGGACGGCGGCCTGATGTCGAACACGCCGCTCTATGAGGTGATCCAGACCACGCCGCGGCGCGACACGCTCACGTTCCAGGTCGATCTCTGGAGCGCGCGCGGGCCGGTGCCCGACAACCTCATCGACGTGCAGGGGCGCGTGAAGGACATTCAGTATTCGAGCCGCACGCGCCTCGTGACCGATATCCTGCAGCGCTCGCAGCGTTACCGGCATGTGCTGCGCGAAGTGCTCGATCGCGTCGCACCCGAGCATCGCAACGACCCGTGGGTCGCGCTGGCGGACGAGCTTTCGTGCTCCAGGAAGTACAACGTGATCCACCTCATCTACCGGCAGAAGGAATACGAGGGGCACTTCAAGGACTACCAGTTCGGCCTCTCGACCATGCACGAGCATTGGGCCAGCGGCTTGCAGGACATCCGCGCCTCGCTCGCGCAGCCGGGCTGGCTCGACAAGCCGGACAACGACTCGGGCTTCGTCACGCACGATATTCATCGCGATTCGCGAGGCCACGTCGGCTGATGCTTTGCGGCGAGTTTTTCCGCTGCATTCGCCAAAGAAAAAGGCGTCCGTTCTTTCGAACGGGCGCCTTTCTTGTTGCGCCGGCAAGCCGCTTCGCAGCGGCCTGTCTTGCTGGCGAACGACCTTACTTCAGCACCTGGGCGATTGCGCTTGCCACGACGTCGAGGTTGCGCGTGTTCAGCGCGGCCACGCAGATGCGGCCCGTGCTGACGGCATAGATGCCGAACTCTTCGCGCAGGCGGTCGACTTGTGCAGCCGTCAGGCCCGAGTACGAGAACATGCCGCGCTGCACGTTGATGAAGTTGAAGTCGCGGTCCACGCCGGCGGCCGTGAGGCGCTCGACGAGTCCCGTGCGCATCGCGCGGATGCGGTTGCGCATTTCGCCGAGTTCCGCTTCCCACATGGCGCGCAGGTCCGACGAGCCGAGCACGGCTGCAACCACCGAGCCGCCGTGCGTCGGCGGATTCGAGTAGTTCGTGCGGATCACGCGCTTGAGCTGCGAGAGCACGCGCGCCGACTCCTCCTTGCTGGCGGTGAGGATCGACAGCGCGCCCACGCGTTCGCCGTACAACGAGAACGACTTCGAGAACGACGACGAAACGAATACGTTGAGTTCCGAAGCGGCAAAGAGGCGCACGACTTCGCCGTCTTCCGCGATGCCGTCGCCGAAGCCTTGATAGGCGATGTCCAGGAACGGCACGAGGTTGCGCGCCTTCACGACTTCGATGACCTGCTTCCACTGGTCGATCGTGAGGTCCACGCCGGTCGGGTTGTGGCAGCACGCGTGCAGCACGACGACGGTGCCGGCGGCGTAGCCGTTCAGCGCGGAGAGCATGCCTTCGAAGTTCACGCCGTTGGTCTGCGCGTCGTAGTACGGATACGCGACGACTTCAAAGCCCGCGCTTTCGAACAGGGCGCGGTGGTTTTCCCAGCTCGGGTCGCTGATCGCGACCTTGGCGTTCGGGTTTACGCGCTTGAGGAAGTCGGCGCCGATCTTGAGCGCGCCCGTGCCGCCCAGCGCCTGCGCCGTGACGACGCGGCCCGCGGCGATCAGCGGCGAGTCGTCGCCGAGCAGCAGCTTTTGCACCGCGGCGTCATAGGCGCCGAGACCTTCGATCGGCAGGTAGCCGCGCGGCAGACCGGCTTCCACGCGGGCCTTTTCTGCTTCGCGCACCGCGCGCAGCAGCGGAATCTTGCCTTCTTCGTTGGTGTACACGCCCACGCCGAGGTTCACCTTGGTCGCGCGCGCATCGGCGTTATAGGCTTCGTTCAGACCCAGGATCGGGTCGCGGGGGGCGAGTTCGACAGCGGAAAAGAGGGACATGATCGTTCGGCAAAAGTGAAGGAAGATCGGTTGGGCCACATGCTGGACTGGCCACGGAACTCGCTATTGTAACGAATCCTCAAGCGGGATTCCGCGGATTTGCCATTCTCCGCGCCGTTTTCAGGGCTATTTTCGCCACGATTGGCCCATTTCTGACGCGTCGTTGCGCCGCGTTCATCTCCCGCCGGCCTGCGCCTGGGCGCGCGGCTCTTGCAGCGCCGGCCGCCGCACCCCATCTGGCATCCAGACCCCCAGGTTCACCCAGACGCACCTGGACCCACCCAGGCTCGCCCCTCGGCAAGATGCGGCGAGACGCTAGAATAGTTGTTTGCTCCGCGCACAGGATGTCCCCATGTCCGACCACACCGTCGCCGACGCGAGCGCGCTCGACGAGTCGAAATTCGTCCAGTACGAAGGCTCGCCGTTCCAGCTCTACCAGCCGTACCCGCCGGCCGGCGACCAGCCTACGGCCATCGAAACGCTCGTGGAAGGCGTGGAGGACGGCCTCTCGTTCCAGACGCTGCTCGGCGTGACGGGTTCGGGCAAGACTTACACGATGGCGAACACCATCGCTCGCCTGGGCCGCCCGGCCATCGTGTTCGCGCCGAACAAGACGCTCGCCGCCCAGCTCTACGCCGAGTTCCGCGAGTTCTTTCCGCGCAATGCCGTCGAGTACTTCGTCTCGTACTACGACTACTACCAGCCGGAAGCCTATGTGCCGCAGCGCGATCTCTTCATCGAGAAGGATTCGTCGATCAACGAGCACATCGAGCAGATGCGGCTTTCGGCCACCAAGAGTCTGATGGAGCGGCGCGACGTGGTGATCGTCGCGACGGTATCGGCGATCTACGGTATCGGCAATCCGTCCGAGTACCATCAGATGATTCTCACGCTGCGCCACGGCGATCGCCTCGGCCAGCGCGACGTCATCGCGCGTCTGATCGCCATGCAATACACGCGCAACGAGCAGGACTTCCAGCGCGGCACCTTCCGCGTGCGCGGCGACACCATCGACATCTTCCCGGCCGAGCACGCCGAAATGGCCGTGCGCGTGGAACTGTTCGACGACGAGGTGGAAACGCTGCAGCTCTTCGATCCGCTCACGGGCCGCGTGCGCCAGAAGATTCCGCGCTTTACGGTGTATCCGTCGTCGCACTACGTCACGCCGCGCGAGACCGTGCTGCGGGCCGTCGAAACCATCAAGTCGGAACTGCGCGAGCGCCTCGAGTTCTTCCACGCGCAAGGCAAGCTCGTGGAGGCGCAGCGCCTCGAGCAGCGCACGCGCTTCGATCTGGAAATGCTTCAGGAGCTGGGTTTCTGCAAGGGCATCGAGAACTACTCGCGGCATTTTTCGGGCGCGCTGCCCGGCGAGCCGCCGCCCACCCTCGTCGACTACCTGCCGACCGACGCCATGATGTTTCTCGACGAGTCGCACGTGCTGATCGGCCAGTTCAACGGCATGTACAACGGCGACCGCGCGCGCAAGGAAAATCTCGTCGATTACGGCTTCCGGCTGCCTTCGGCGCTCGATAACCGGCCGCTCAAGTTCAACGAGTTCGAGCGCAAGATGCGCCAGGTGGTGTTCGTCTCGGCCACACCGGCCGACTACGAAAAGAAGGTGACGGGCCAGATCGCCGAGCAGGTCGTGCGGCCCACGGGCCTCGTCGACCCGGTGATCGAAGTGCGGCCCGCCTCGACGCAGGTCGATGACGTGCTCGGCGAGATCAACGAGCGCGTGGCCGCGGGCGAGCGCGTGCTGGTGACCACGCTCACCAAGCGCATGGCCGAGCAGCTCACCGAGTTCCTCGCCGACCACGGCGTGAAGGTGCGCTATCTGCACAGCGACATCGACACGGTCGAGCGGGTGGAGATCATCCGCGACCTGCGTCTGGGCACGTTCGACGTGCTCGTGGGCATCAACCTGCTGCGCGAGGGCCTCGACATTCCCGAGGTCTCGCTCGTGGCGATTCTCGACGCCGACAAGGAAGGCTTCCTGCGTGCCGAGCGCTCGCTCATCCAGACGATCGGCCGCGCCGCGCGCAACGTGAACGGCAAGGCGATCCTCTACGGCGACCGCATCACCGACTCGATGCGCCGTGCCATCGACGAAACCGAGCGCCGCCGCGCCAAGCAGATCCACTTCAACGAGGAGCATGGCATCGTGCCGCGCGGCGTCGTGAAGCGCATCAAGGACATCATCGACGGCGTCTACAACGTCGATGAAGCCCGCGCCGAGCTGCGCGAGGAGCAGGAGCGCGCGAAGTTCGAGGACATGTCCGAAAAGCAGATCGCGAAGGAAATCAAGAAGCTCGAAAAGCAGATGATGGACTACGCGAAGAACCTCGAATTCGAGAAGGCCGCGCAGGCGCGCGACCAGCTCGCGGTGCTGCGCCAGCGCGTGTTCGGGGCGAACGTGGGCGACCATCCGATCTGACAGGCTGCGAGCAGGCCGTTCGTGTGCGCGGGCAGGGCGGCATGGACGCCGCTTCGCGCCTGCTTCGATTCCAGCACCCCTTTGATTGCCTTTCGGGTACTCGCGGCCCCGAAACCGTGTTGTAAGGCACCCTAAGCCTGGGTTAACAAATCGCTGCTAAAACCCTGTTCCGCTGAGGCTTTTCATGGCGCCGAATTTGTCCCTCGTCTGCATCGGTGTTAAACTTCGCAATTATTGAGAATTGTTCGCATTAACCTTCTTATGTGCATGCGGCAGGCTCAGTGGGAAGTCACTCTCATATAAAAACCAGGAGTTTCGATGCGGATTCACACTCTCTTGCGCGGCACTGCCGTCATTGCGGCCGCCACGGCGGCATTGGCCGCCAATGCAGCTGAATACCCGATCGGCAAGCAAGCCATTCAGGGCGGCATGGAAATCGGCGCGGTCTATCTGCAGCCGATCACGATGGAGCCGGAAGGCATGATGCGCAAGGCATCGGATTCCGACATTCACCTCGAATCGGACATCCACGCGGTCAAGAACAACCCGAGCGGCTTCGCCGAAGGCGACTGGATGCCGTATCTGCAGGTTCACTACGAACTCACGAAGCCGGGTTCGAGCTATGTGCAAAAGGGCGACCTGATGCCGATGGTCGCGAACGACGGCCCGCACTACGGCGACAACGTGAAGCTGGCCGGTCCCGGCAAGTACCACCTCAAGCTGATCGTGGAAGCGCCGATGCAGACGGGCCACATGGCGTTCGGCCGTCACGTCGACAAGGAAACGGGCGTGGGTCCGTGGTTCAAGCCGATCACGCTGGAATACGATTTCCCGTTCGCGGGCATCGGCAAGAAGGGCGGCTACTAAGCCGTCATCAGGTCGTCATCCGGCAGCTCGGGCGGCGGCGCGCATTTCGTGCAGCGCCGCCGCATGAATGGCAGCAAGGAGCAGGAAAAACCCATGACTGGAATGCGGAAGTTTGCGGCGCTCGCGCTCGGCGCGTTTTTTACGGTGTCGCTGGCGGGCGTGGCCACGGCGGCGTACGCCGAAGATCTGCCCACGTTCAAGCTCGAAATGACCGACGGCAAGCTCAACCCTGCGCGTATCGAAGTGCCGGCAGGCAAGCGCATCAAGATCGAGGTGCGCAACACGGGTAAGGGCGCGGCGGAGTTCGAGAGCGTTCAGCTGCGCAAGGAGAAAGTGCTCGCGCCGGGCGCGGATTCGTTCGTCGTGATCGCGCCGCTCGATCCGGGCGAGTACAAGTTTTTCGACGATTTCCATCAGCAGGCGCAGGGTGTGATCGTTGCCAAATGAGCGTCGCCGAATGAGCGTTGCGAAGTCAGGCCGCCGGCGCGTATCGCCGGCAGCAGGAGGTGTTGAATGGGTCAGGTGATGTTTATCGTATGGCGGGAGAGCGTCGAGGCGCTGCTCGTCGTCGGGATTCTTTATGCGTGGCTGAAAAACGGCGACGCGGATGCGCGGCGCGGCGTGCCGTACCTGTGGGGCGGCGTGGCGCTCGGCATTCTTGCCGCCATCGGTCTCGGCGCGGCGCTGGTCGGCTTTACCGAAGTGCTGTCGGGCGACGCGCAGGACTATTTCCAGACCGGCATGGTGCTGGTGGCGTGTGTGCTGATCGTACAGATGGTGCTGTGGATGAAGCGGCATGGCCGCACGCTCAAGCGCGAGATGGAAGAGTCGCTGGAAAAGAGCACGCGCGACGCGAACTGGTGGGGCGTGACGATCCTCGTCGCGCTTGCGATCGCCCGTGAGGGCAGCGAGACGGTGATCTTTCTCTACGGCCTCGGCTTCGGCCAGTCGGGCCATGTGGACGCGAGTCAGTACCTCGCGGTGCTGATCGGCCTCGCGCTTGCGTTCCTCACGTTCTATCTCCTGCAGCTGGGCGGCAAGATCTTCTCGTGGCGGCACTTCTTCCGCATCACCGAGATCATGCTGCTGTTCCTCGGCGCGGGCCTGTTCCAGACCGGCGTGGACAAGCTGATCGACAAGGAAATCCTGCCGACCCTCGTCGACCAGGTGTGGAACTCCTCGGCGATCCTCGACGACTCGAGCACCTTCGGCTCGCTCGTCGCCACGCTCACGGGCTATCGCGCGCATCCGGCGCTCATGAACCTGATCGCCTACGCCGCCTACTGGCTCGTGGCGTGGTTCCTCGTGCGGCGCGCCACCGGCCGCGCGGGCGCCGTTGCGAAAAGGAAGGCAGCATGAGTTGTGCAGCCGCTCGCCCGACACAGGCAAACGGGCGCCCTGGCAAGCTCGCCCAGGCGGGCCAGTGGATGCAACGTCACGGCGCGGCGATCCGCGCCGTGCAGTGGGTCGTGGTCGCTGTCTACGCGTTCCTGATTCTCGTACCGGCGGCGATGCCGTTGCCCGGCGACACGGCGCACCTGTGGAACAACCTCACGCTCGCGGCGCAGTTCGTGTTCTGGGGCATCTGGTGGCCGTTCGTGCTGCTCTCGATGGTGATGCTCGGCCGCGTGTGGTGCGGCGTGCTCTGCCCCGAAGGCGCGCTTACCGAGTTCGCCAGCAAGTTCGGCCGCGGCCGCGCCATCCCGCACTGGATGCGCTGGGGCGGCTGGCCTTTCGTGGCCTTCGGCCTCACCACGATCTACGGACAGATGGTGAGCGTCTACCAGTACCCCAAGGCGGTGCTGCTGGTGCTGGGCGGATCGACGCTCGGCGCGATGGTGATCGGCTTTCTGTACGGGCGTGAAAAGCGCGTCTGGTGCAAATATCTCTGCCCTGTCAACGGGGTTTTTGCGCTTTTGGCGCGTCTCGCGCCGTTTCGCTACAAGGTCGACGAAGACGCCTGGCGCAACTCCTACACACACGGCGAGCACGGCGGGCATCGCGTGATTCCCGTGAACTGCGCGCCGCTCGTGCCGCTGCGCAACATGAAGGGTGCGGCGCAGTGCCACATGTGCGGCCGCTGCAGCGGCCACCGCGACGCCATCGCGCTCTCGTGGCGCTCGCCGGCGGAAGAAGTGGTCGAACTCGGCGACAGCCAGGCCAATCCGTGGGACACCGCGCTGATTCTCTACGGCCTGCTCGGCGTGGCGATCGGTGCGTTCCACTGGACGGGCTCGCCGTGGTTCATCGGCATCAAGCAGTGGCTCGCGGGCTGGCTCATCGACCGCGACATCACCTGGCCGCTCGACACCAACGCGCCGTGGTTCCTGCTCACGCATTACCCGGCGCAGAACGACGTGTTCTCGTGGCTCGACGGCGCGATGATCGTGGGCTATATCGTCGCGACGGCGCTCGTCTATGGCACGGCGCTGCTCGCCATCCTCGCCGGCTCGACCGCCGTGCTCGGGCGCTTCGAGATGCGGCGTCTGCATCACTTCGCGCAGTCGCTGATCCCGCTGGCGGGGGCGGGCGTGTTCCTCGGCCTTTCGGCCACGACGCTCTCGCTGCTGCGCGCGGAGCACGTGCCGCTCGACTGGGCCGCCGAGGTGCGCATTGCGATTCTGGTCGTCACGAACGTCTGGAGCGCCTGGCTCGCGTGGCGCGTGACAGGGCGCTACAGCTCGCGGTTCTGGCAGCGCGCGCTCGCGCTCGCGGGCTTCGCGCTCGCGCTCGCCGTGGTGGACAGCGCGTGGTGGCTCATGTTCTGGGGCTGGGTGCGCTAAGCAGGCTTCGGCGATTCTTCATCTGCCGCTGATATACGCGACATACGCGGGATCAGTGCGTCGCGGCGCAAGTCTGGATGTTACTCTCAAAACCGGGTTGGCTATTTCGCCAAACCCGGTTTTTGACTTTTCGGAGAGACGCATGCGAACGCGAGCAGTACTGACCGATGAAGACGTGATCCGGGTAGCCGACGCAGCCGTCGCGCACGCCCGCTCGAATGAATGGCACGTGACGATCGCCATCGTCGATGATGGCGGCCATCTGCTGTATTTGCGCCGCCTCGACGGCGCCGCGCCCGTCAGCGCGGAGATCGCCGTGGCCAAGGCCCGCACGGCGTCGCTGGGCCGCCGGGAAAGCAAGGTGTACGAGGACGTGATCAAGCAGGGCCGCACGGCGTTCCTGAGTGCGCCGCTCATCGGCATGCTGGAAGGCGGCGTACCCGTGAGCGTGAATGGCGATGTGATTGGCGCGGTAGGGGTCTCGGGCGTGAAATCCGACCAGGATGCCGCCATCGCGCGCGCGGGCATAGCGGCGCTCGGGGTGGAGTAAGCCCATCCATCGTCGCGTTTGACGATGCCAGAAAAAACAAACGCCGCGGACGGATGCCGCGGCGCTTGTCTTAAGGCGGCTCACGCTTCGCGCGCCGCCCCGATGACGTATGAGAACAAAAAAATGGCTTGGCTTGCTGCGACGGCTGGCTTGAAGGATGTCTGCACGAAGGGGTCTAGATCTCGCGTGCAAGCCGTCGTTGCTGGCTAATGCCCCAACGCCTCCCGGTGGAGGCGGTCCCCACAATACCCGGTTGAAAACGGCTCGAAACCTATTTCGTCAGGATCAGCTTGCCGAGCCGGGTGGCCCGCAGCTGATATGTTTCGCCGTTGTGGACGATGCTCACATGGCTGCGGCCTTGCAGGAGCGCCGCGCTATCCAGTTTCCTCTCGTCGCTTGCCGTGGCGACCGCCGGCTCGGCGCTCTTGCGCGGCCTAGGCTGTGCAACAACGGCCGCAGGCTTCGGCCGCACGCTGGTCAGTGCCGCGCTGCCGTTTCGGCGCAAGCTCAGCGTGGCGGTGCGGTTCAGTTCGGTCATGAAGGTGGCGTCTTTGTCTCGATTCGATGGATGAATTCTAAATGATAATCGTTCCTATTTTCAACTATGAGATATTCATCGAAATCGAATGCCGATAGCCTGAGGCGAAGCTGGCTGTAGCGTGAATCGGCGCTTGCCGTCCCGCGCAGGCGGGGCAAGCGCCGGGGGCTTCAGTGCAGCGCGTTCGGCGCGCTGCCGTTGCCCTGCACGAACTGGCGGATGAGACGCACGGTGTCGATATCCGACTCGCGATAGGCCGACTTCACGATCTCGGAAGTCTGCCGATCGTCCTCGGTATCGGCCGTCGGCAGCGTCGTGCGGTACTCGAAGCGCAGAAAGAGCTGCAGCGGATCGGGCTGCTCGATCGTCATCGTGAGCGAGCCCCCCACGTACTCGGCGGTCGCCATGATGTCGTAGCGCACGCTCTCGTGGGGCGTGAGCGTGACGCGGTCGCGTACCGTGGCGTGGCCATAATGCAACTCGCGCTCCATCGTGCTCTCGGTGCGCGAGAGGATCGTGCAGCTGTCGAGCCCGATCACGAAGAGCTGCGGCTGTTCGGCGCGCAGCACGAGCCCTTCCCAGAGCTGCTCGCGCGTCATGGCCTCGACGAGCGGGTTCAGCGGATCGTTGATCTGGATGAGGTGTTCGAAATTCAAGGCAGCGCTTTCCTGTGTCTGTGTCCGCGCGCCGCCGCTTACGCGACGACGAGACCCGTGCGGATCGTGATCGTGTTCGTGAGGACCTTGTGGACCGGGCACGCGTTGGCGATCTGCAGCAAGCGCTCGCGCTGCTCATCGGTGAGCGCGCCTTCGAGCACGATCTGGCGGTCGATCCTGGTGCCTTCGCTGCCGGTTTCCATCGCGAGCTTCACGCGGACGCCTTCGAGCGGCCACTCCTTGCGCTGCGCGTACATCTTCAGCGTGATGGAGGTGCAGGCGCCAAGGCTGGAAAGCAGGAGCGAGAAGGGCGACGGCCCGCGGTCGCCGCCGCCGAGCGAAGCGGGTTCGTCGGCGATCCAGGTGTGGGTGCCGTCGTCGAACTGGACCTGGTAGTTCGTCGAGCCAATGTGTGCGGTGACTGCCGGTTCGGCCATGCGCTCCTCGCGGGCGGGACGGTTAAAGAGGGACGGGCGCGCAGTGTGGTGCGCGCCCCGGAAACCTTATTGTGACGGAAAGCGGGCAGGCCCGTAGCGACGCTTCGAAAACTCGCATCGCTGCGCAACCCGGTTTCAGTGAGCGATGCGCCCCATGCGCCCGGCCTGATAGTCGAGCACGGCCTGGCGGATCTCCTGCTCCGTGTTCATCACGAACGGGCCGTAGCGCACGACCGGCTCGTTCAGCGGCACGCCGCCGATCAGCAGGACGCCGAGCGGCGCGCTCGCGTCGGCCGGGGCGGCGAGCGCGACGGTGTCGCCATCGCTCGCGAAGGTCACCATTTGCTGCGCATCGATCGCTTGCGCGTCGGGCCCGTACAGACCCGTGCCCGAGAGACCGTACGCAAACACGCGATAGGCGCTCGGCACCGGTTGCTCCACGCGCGCGCCGGGCGCGAGCGTGAAGTGCTGGTAGAGGATGGGCGTACGCGTTTCGATCGCGGCCTTCGCGCCCAGCGCTTCGCCGGCGATCACCTTCACCGAGACCTTGCCGTCCTTCGAGCGGCCCACCGGAATCTGCTCCGTGGAGAGCTCCTGGTAGCGGGGCGCCATCATCTTGTCGCGCGCGGGCAGATTCACCCACAACTGCAGGCCATGCATGCGGCCGCCCGTGCGCGTGAATTCGGGGTCGGGCATTTCGCTGTGGATCACGCCCGCGCCGGCGGTCATCCATTGCACGTCGCCGGGGCGCAGCGTGCCCGAATGGCCTGCCGAGTCCTTGTGGCCGAAGCGGCCTTCGACCATATACGTGACGGTTTCGAACCCGCGGTGCGGATGGTCGGGCGCGCCCTTGGCTTCGCCGGGCGCGTAATCGACGGGGCCCATTTCGTCGAGCAGCAGGAACGGATCGAAGTCCATCAGCTGGCGGGTCGGGAACGGCCGATGGACGATGAATCCGCCACCCTCGGTGGTGCGAACCGCGGGATAAACGCGTTCGATCGTACGGGTCGTGGTCATGGATGTCACCTCGAATTGTGGGAATTGCGTTATATGCGAAACAAACCGCTATTATAGGTAGCCAATTTGGCCTGTTTTACAGCCACATCGCAATGGATTGTCCCATCGCTGGAACGACGACATGAAAATCGATTCGCATAACCTCAACGACCTGATGTACTTTTCGCAGGTGATCGAGCATGGCGGCTTCTCCGCTGCCGAACGCGTGCTCGGCATCTCGAAGTCGCGTCTGTCGCGGCGCGTGAGCGAACTCGAGGCCTCGCTCGGTGTGCGCCTGTTGCAGCGTTCCACGCGCAAGCTCGCGCTTACCGAAGCGGGCGAACTTTTCTACCAGCATTGCCGCTCCATGCTCGCCGAGGCGCAGGCCGCGGTGAACGTCGTTCAGTCGCTGCGCTCGTCGCCGCGCGGCACGGTGCGCGTGAGCGTGCCGGTCACGCTCTCGCAGACCATCTTTTCGCAGATCATTCCGGAATTCATGCATCGCTACCCCGAGGTGCGGGTGGTGATGCGCGTGACGAACCGCGTGATCGACCTGTTCGAAGATTCCGTGGATATCGCGCTGCGTGTGCGCTCGGAGCCGCCGCAGAACGCCAATATCGTGGTGCGTCCGCTGTGGCGCACCGAGCAGATGCTGGTGGGCGCGCCGAGCCTGCTTGCGCAGAACGCGCCGCCGCTCACGCCCGAAGACCTTGCGCGCTTCGAAACGCTCGATACGCCCACGGGCGACGGCCGCCACGTGTTCCAGCTCATCGCACCCGATGGCACGCGCCACTCGCACGAACACGAGCCGCGCCTCATCACCGCGGACCTTACGACGATCCGTGAAGCGGCGCTGGAAGGCCTCGGCATCGCGGCATTGCCGGAAATGATGTATGGCGCCGCGCTGCGCTCGGGCAAGCTTTCACCGGTGATGCCTGGCTGGACGCTGCCGGTGCCGCAGCTTTACGCGGTGTTTCTCTCGCGCCAGGGCATGGTTCCGGCCGTGCGCGCCTTCGTCGATTACCTCGTCGAAGTGCTCGATGCGGACAAGGGCTTGCAGCAGGAATGTCCGCTGAGAAGCGACATCGCCGCACTCGCAGCGCGTGCAGAAGCGCAGAGCGCACCGGGCAGTCAGGTTGGGCTGTCGCGCACAAAGAGCGCGAGCAAGATCGAAACTGCGTGAAGCTTTGTGAACGTGCACGCGCGTGCGCTTGCAGGAAGCCCGGGTTCTCACGCAGTGCATTTGTGCGCAACGTCCAGCGCCATTTGTTTTTAGGCATTCAAGCGTGAGCGGCCATCGCTACTTTCAATGGCCCAACTCTTGATGGCGCGAAGCGAGAGGAATATATTGAAGTCCTTCTCGCCAAGCACCGGTCTTGTGCGGGAATTGATGGCCGCTATCATAGTGGGCCTTCAGGGCCGAAAGCGCAGTCCGTGTTGCCCACGGCAGTCGCATGTGCCGGCGTGAACCGATCGATTGTCGGGGAGTCGCCGCCACCGCCCGAATGCGCCGCGTGCGCACGAAAAAAGGCCTTCATCTGACGATGGAGGCCTTTTACTTGGTACCGCTGAATTAAGCGTGCTGCGCGCAGTGACGCGATCAGCGATGCGCGGGGTCGGTGACGAAGCCGAGCTTCGTGAGGCCGCCGCTTTGTGCGGCGGACATCACTTGGGCAACGCGTTCGTACTGCACCTTGCGGTCCGCGTTCAGATGCAGTTCCGGTTGCGGCGTAGCTTGCGCCGCTGCTGCGATCTTCTGGGCGAGCGCCGCGTCGTCGACCTGCGTGCCGTCCCACAGCACGGTACCGTCGGCTTCGATCGAGATGTTGATCTGCGCGGGCTTCGTGTCTTCCTTCTGGCTGCTCGCGTGCGGCAGGTCGATCTTCACGGCGTGACGGATCACGGGAATCGTCACCATGAAAACGATCAGGAGAACCAACATGACGTCGACGAGCGGCGTCATGTTGATTTCGTTCATCAGGCCATCGTCGTCGTCGCTGGCAAAGGGGCTCATCGCCATGATGCTTGCCTCCGCTCTTTAGTGGCTGCGCGCAGCGACACGCAGGTTGCTCGTATTGCCTTCCTTCGCGCCGCCACGCGTGGTCGAGGTGAGGCGCGCGCCCGTCACGAAGAAGGCATGCAGGCCGTGCGCAAAGCGGTTGAGTTTCGTGACGATCGCCTTGTTGGCGCGGGTGAGGGCGTTGTAGCCGAGCACGGCGGGAATCGCGACGAAGAGGCCGAAGGCGGTCATGATGAGCGCTTCGCCAACGGGACCGGCCACGGCGTCGATCGAGGTTTGACCCGTCGCGCCAATCGTAAGCAGTGCGTGATAGATGCCCCACACCGTGCCGAACAGGCCGACGAACGGCGCCGTGCTGCCGATCGAGGCGAGAATGGCGAGGCCGCTTTGCATCTTCGCGACGGATTCGTCCATCGTGTCCTTCAGGCAGCGCGTGACCCAGTCCGACACGTCCATGCGGTCGTGCAGATGCGGCTGCGTCTGGTGATGGTGATCGGCCGCTTCCTGGCCCGAAAGCGCGAGCGCGAGGAACGGGTTGTCTTCGCGCGAGCCGCTGCCGAGCTTCTTCACGCCGTCGGCGAGGTCGTCCGAGTGCCAGAACTGCTGCTCGGCGTTCTTCGTGAGGCGTTTGAGGCGCGCGACATTCCAGCCCTTCACGACGATCACGCACCACGACAGCACCGACATGATCAACAACGCGAGCGCGATGCCGCGTGTCACGAAATCCCCTTGCGCCCAGACGTGGGCGATACCGTAGTTCTGCATTCCTGATCCTCTTTATTCAATTCATGAAAGCGTGTGGCTTCAGCCGGTCAATCGTTCAGGCTGAATTCGAATGGTTGCGTATAGGCCGCGCGGACGGCTTCGCCGTTTTCCAGGTACGGCTTGCACGAACTCTGGCGCATCGCGTCGAGCGCGGCTTCGTCGAGGCGGGTGGAGCCGCTCGTCTTCTTCAGCTCGATGTTCTCGATCTTGCCGGTGAGGCCCACGACGAAATGCACGAAGGCCGTGCCGGTTTCGCCGCGTCGGCGCGAAAGCGTCGGGTAGTCGGGCTGTACGATGCGGCAGTCGAGGTGCGATACGTTCTTCGGTGCCGAGAGCGACATGGTCGGCTTGGCGTCGGTGGCCGCCGCGGCTTGCGGTGCGGGTGCGGGTGCGGGCGGTGTGGGGGCGGGCGGTGTGGGCGCGGCGGGCGCGGCCGACTCGATCGCGTGCTGCGAGGGCGCTTCGGCCACGGGCAGCGGAGTTGGCCTGGGCTTGGGCTGAACCTTCGGTTTCTCGCGCGTCACGTGCGGGACCGGCAACGGCTGCGGCGGCGTGGGCGTGGACTGGATCGCAGCAGGGGCCGCGACCGGTTCGGGCTTGAGCAGTTCGGCCATCATCGTCTGCGACTGGAGCGCGACGGGCGTCACGGGTTCGGGCTTCATCAGCACGACGGCGATAAGCGCGGCATGCAGTGCGACCACGATCGCGCCCGCGATAACGACACGGCGATTGACGCGAACGGGGGAAGACGGCAGCGTGCCAGCGGTGGTTTGGAATGCCTGCATGTTTTAGCGTGGCTGCCATGCGGACGGCGGCGTGCAGGCGAACCGGCGCGTCGTGTCGGGCAGCTTTATTTGCGAAAGATCAACAGCGAGATGCACAACGTCGTTACGAATCCGAGCAGCAATTCCATCACGACCTCCTTTGAGGGTCACGAGCGGTAGCTGGCTGGTCGGGAGACGGGCTCGCTGTCGGCGGCGATTTGACGTCTGCGGCGCGAGGCGCCTTTGGCTAAACGGGCGGACGGGGCGGGCGCGCATCGGTGGCCCGCCGCGCGCCATGGCTTCAGGCAGCCTTGCGCTCGTAAAACGTGAGCGGAACCGCGTGGGGAGCCACGGCGGGGAGCGCCGGTTGCGTAACCCCGCAGCGGCTCGCGCAGACACCGCTTTGCAACATCACGTCACGAACGGATGCTTCGCACTTGCCGCAGCAGGTCGCGACGCCGAGCTCGAACTGCAGCTCGTCGAAAGAATCCATGCCTTCTTCGATGGAGGCGCGGATCGTCCGGTCGGAGACAGATTTGCAAACGCAGACAATCATGATGGACCGCAATAGAGAGAGTTAATGCGAATTATTATCATTATGTTTGTCGAGTTTGGCAAGCAGCTAGACGGATTTTTTGTAACAAAACCGGATGCCTGGCAGGGTTTTGCTTTGCGTCAGGAAAGTCGGGCGAGGGAGGTGAGCCAGCTTTGCTGAAATGGGGTTGAAACGCGAACGCTCGACGAAGGGCGAAATCGCAAACCGGGAATCACCCCGGCGTGGCGCCGGCGCGTCAGGCCGCGTTCGCTTCCCGTTCCCGCGTGCGGCGCGAGGGGATGACCACGCGCTCGACGTTGGCGTCGAGCCCCAGTAGCGCGCCCGCCAGTTCGCGCAAGTGCGCGCCGTCGCTAGTCGAGCAGAAGCGAATGTCGTCGCCGCCCGCGCCGGCAGGCTCGCCGCCCGCGCGCAGGCCGTGCTGCTCGAGCACGCGTTCGAGCTGCCGTGCGATGGCGACGCTCGTGTCGACGAGCGTCATGCGTTCGCCGACGATCGAGCGGATCGCCGCGTCGAGAAACGGGTAGTGCGTGCAGCCGAGCACGAGCGTGTCCGCGCCCGCGTCGAGCATCGGTTCGACGTACGCGCGCAACAGCGCCAGCAATTCGGCCGAACCGATGTCGCAGCGCTCCACGGCCTCCACGAGGCCATGGCCCGGCTGGCACAGCACGCGCAGATCGGTAGCGTGGCGCTCCACGAGCGCCTGAAAGCGCGCGCTGCGCAGCGTGACCTGGGTGGCGAGGACACCCGCCACGCGCGATTTCGAAACCAGCGCCGCCGGTTTGATCCCCGGCTCGACCCCGACGAGCGGGATGGAGAGCCGCTCGCGCACGAGCGCGATCGACTGTGCCGTGGCCGTGTTGCAGGCCACCACCAATGCCTTCGCGCCCTGCGCCACGAGCCATTCGCCGATCGCAAGCGTGCGATCGGCGATGAAGTCGTCGTCGCGCTGGCCGTAGGGGGCATAGCGCGAATCGGCGGCATACACGAGCCGCTCGGCAGGCAGCAGCGCGCGTACGGCGCGCAGCACCGAAAGGCCGCCGAGGCCGGAGTCGAAGATGCCGATGGGCGCAGCGCTGGAAGAGGCCGGAAGGTTCACGGGGATGGGCGCAAAAGGGTTGGGGCGCACCCGCAAGGCGGACGGATGCGCGCGGGCGCGAGGCGCGCGATCAGGATTCTACCGAACCCATGGCCGACTGCTGGTAATTCTGGATGCCGACCTTGCCGATAAGGTCGATCTGCGTTTCGAGCCAGTCGATGTGCTCTTCGGTGTCTTCGAGAATCGTCACGAAAATCTCGCGCGAAACGAAGTCGCGTACCGATTCGCAATAAACAATGGCTTCCTTGCAGGTGGACTGGGAAATCTGTTCGAGCTTCAAATCGCACTCGAGAATTTCTTTGGTTTCCTCGCCGATCAGCAGCTTATGCAGGTCCTGGAGGTTCGGCAGACCGTCGAGCATGAAAATACGCTCGATGAGCATATCGGCATGCTTCATTTCGCCGATCGATTCGTCATATTCATGCTTGCCGAGTTTCTCGAGACCCCAGTGCTTGTACATGCGGGCATGCAGGAAATACTGATTGATAGCCGTGAGCTCGTTCTTGAGCTGCGCGTTCAGATATTCGATGACCTTCTTGTCGCCTTGCATAGTCTTTCCTTTCTTTGTGGGGCGGTGACTGGTTTCCAACAATAAACGCTCGATACACAAAAGCCAAGGCCGAATCCACGTTGAATTGCGGTAAATAGCGGCGATTTACTCTGTGCCGGGAAGTCATCTCAGTTCGTGTCGCGTGCCGCAAAAAAAAACCGGGGCGCGCGGCCCCGGTTTTTAAACAGGCGTCAGGCAGGCATCAAACCGTGGCGACCGGAATCTTGCCGATCTTCGCCTGCCATTCGGCGGGGCCGGTCTTGTGGACCGAGGTGCCCGACGAATCCACGGCGACCGTCACCGGCATGTCCTGCACGTCGAACTCGTAGATGGCTTCCATGCCGAGGTCTTCGAACGCGAGGACCTTCGAGCCGCGGATCGCTTTCGACACGAGGTAGGCCGCGCCGCCCACCGCCATCAGGTAAGCCGCCTTGTGCTTCTTGATCGCCTCGATGGCGACCGGGCCGCGCTCGGCCTTGCCGACCATCGAGATGAGGCCCGTTTGCGAGAGCATCAGCTCCGTGAACTTGTCCATGCGCGTGGCCGTGGTGGGACCAGCCGGGCCGACCACTTCGTCGCGCACCGGATCGACCGGGCCGACGTAGTAGATCACGCGGTTCTTGAAGTCCACCGGCAGCTTCTCGCCACGGGCGAGCATGTCGGCGATGCGCTTGTGCGCGGCGTCGCGGCCCGTGAGCATCTTGCCCGAGAGCAGCAGCGTCTGGCCCGGCTTCCACGAAGCGACTTCTGCCGGCGTGAGCGTGTTCAGATCGACGCGCTTGCTCGTTTCCGTGTTCGGTTCCCAGTTGACCTTCGGCCATGCGTCGAGCGAGGGCGCTTCGAGCTTGGCCGGGCCCGAGCCGTCGAGCACGAAGTGCGCATGGCGCGTAGCGGCGCAGTTCGGAATCATCGCAACGGGCTTCGAAGCCGCGTGCGTGGGCGCTGCCATGATCTTCACGTCGAGCACGGTGGCGAGACCGCCCAGACCCTGTGCGCCGATGCCGAGCGCGTTGACCTTCTCGTGCAGTTCCACACGCAGTTCTTCGACCCAGTCCTTCGGACCGCGCTTGATGATCTCCTGGATGTCGATCGACTCCATGAGCGATTCCTTCGCCATCAGCATCGCCTTCTCGGCGGTGCCGCCGATGCCAATGCCGAGCATGCCCGGCGGGCACCAGCCCGCGCCCATCGTCGGCACGGTCTTGAGCACCCAGTCGACGATCGAGTCGGACGGGTTGAGCATCACGAACTTCGACTTGTTTTCCGAGCCGCCGCCCTTCGCCGCAACCTGCACGTCGACCTTGTCGCCCGGCACGATCTCGTAGTGGATCACGGCCGGCGTGTTGTCCTTCGTGTTCTTGCGGCCGCCTTCGGGCGGGCTCACGATCGACGCGCGCAGCACGTTGTCCGGGTTCAGGTAACCGCGGCGCACGCCTTCGTTGATCATGTCGGTCACGCCCATCGTCGCGCCGTCCCAACGCACGTCCATGCCGACCTTCACGAAAATCGTGACGATGCCGGTGTCCTGGCAGATCGGGCGCTTGCCCTCGGCGCACATGCGGCTGTTCGTGAGGATCTGCGCGATCGCGTCCTTCGCGGCCGGGCTTTCTTCGAGTTCGTAGGCGCGGCCGAGCGCCTCGATGTAGTCCTGCGGATGGTAGTAGCTGATGTATTGCAGCGAATCCGCAATGCTCTGGATGAGGTCTTCCTGTTTGATGACGGTCATGGCTAGCTTCTGTGGGGACGGGTGTTTTGAATAGTGTGTGCCGAGTGCGCGGTTCAGTCGGACCCGGCGTGCTCGGGAACTGCGTGACGCGCAGCGGCGTGCCCGCCTGGCGACGGATGGCGGGCGGCGAGTTCCTGATAGTGTTCGGGGTGCGTATGCGTGGTGATGCGGTCGATCCACGCCATCACGAGCGCGGAGACGAGGAACGCCACGTGGATGATCACCTGCCACATCACCGTATGCGCCGAAGCGGCATCGGGATTGATGAAGGTCTTGAGCAGGTGGATCGACGAAATGCTGATCAGCGCCATGGCGAGCTTCACCTTGAGCACGCCGGCGTTCACGTGGTCGAGCCATTCGGGCTCGTCGGGATGGCCTTCGAGATTCAGGCGCGAGACGAAGGTCTCGTAGCCGCCCACGATCACCATGATGAGCAGGTTCGAGATCATCACCACGTCGATCAGGCCGAGCACGGCCAGCATGATGCTGGTTTCGTCGAGCGTGGTGGCGTGGCTCACGAGGTGCCAGACTTCCTTGAGGAACAGCACGCAGTACACGGCTTGCGCGACGATCAGGCCCAGATAGAGCGGCACCTGCAGCCAGCGGCTCATGAAGATGATGCTGGGCAGCGGACGGATGCGGCGACGGGCTTTACCCGGTGCGGCTGAGGAAGGCGGCTGGGGGCGTGCGGCGGACATGGGCAATCACGGTAGCGAATTCGGGCGGGGCTGCCTAACCAGGGCTGCCCAGGCGGGGCGGCCAGGGCGGAACCGTCTGGTTAGGGCCAGAAGGCGCGCGCGAGGGGCCGGGCGCGCGCTATTGTACAGCGTCGCAGGAAGGGCTCGCCGTGATTCCGGCAGCCCTGCCCACACCCCGATGCTTTCAGCCTGATTACAGGGTGCTCACGAGGCCAGCGGTGGCGCGCGCCTGATCTTGAGGCTCGCGAGCCCGATGCCGGCCACCACGCAGGCGAGCGCAATGCCGTGCGCGGGCGTGGGGCGCTCGCCGAGAAACGCGATGCCGTACACGGCGGCCGCCACCGGCAGCACGGCCGTGAACACGCCGGCGATGCTGCCCGGCACGTGGCGAATCCCCATCATCCAGAGACAGAACGAGAACACGCTCGCCGAAAGCCCGTACCAGAGCGAGAGCCACCAGATGCCTGCGGGTACGCTCGCGAAGTCGAACGACGGTGCGCCGGACAGCCCCACGGGCAGCATCAGCAGCAAGCCGAACAGGTGTGTGTATGCGCAGATGTCGAGCGGCGCGAGCGTTTGGGTCAGACGGCGCGAAAGGATCACATAGAGCGCTTCGCAGCACACCGCGCCGAGCACCATCAGGTTGCCGGCCAACGAGCCAGCGCCGGTCTCGCTGCTGCCGCCCACGTGGGCGAGATTGATGACCGCGATGCCCGCCATGGCGAGCGCGATGGAAGCGAGCGAGCGCGCGTCGGGGCGCTCGCTCAGGAAGAGCCATGAGAAGAGGGCGACCACGGCGGGAATCGTGCTCGTGATGACGCCGGCCGAGACCGCGCTCGTGCGGTGCACGCCGCCGAGCATCAGCAGCGTAAACCCGAATGTCCCAAACAGCGCCTGGAGGAACAGATTGATCCATTCGCCGCGCTTGACCTGTTGCATTTTGGAGCGACGCAGGAGCGGCCCGAGCACAGCGAGGGCGATCACGAAGCGCAGCAACGCGAAGAGGGGAACGGGAATGAAGGCGACGATCGCCTTGCCGATGCCGACGTTGCTGCCCACGAGCAGCATCGAGGCAATGAGAAACAGGGAATAGCGATTCAAGCTGGAATCCGGGTGCGCAGTTCAGTTAACATTCTAAATGTCTGCTTACTTGGGTGCCATGGCGCGCCGCTTGCATGGTCTGCATGGGCGCGCGTAAGTGGCCGGTAAGTTGCTACGCTTAATCTTGCTGGCATGGGTAGTTTGCGAAGATCGCACACGATCGTGCCTGTTTCGCGCGCCCATGCATGCCGGGATGCCACAATGGCGGCTCCCGGCGCAAGCCAATAGCGCCGTGCCCGCATGCGGGCGGCGACGCACGGAGACGGCGCGCACGGGCATTGAAGATGCTCATGCGTGTCCACGTATTTGACGTTTCATCTTCACCAAGGGGTTGTCGATGTCTGCGATTGAATCGGTTCTTCAGGAACGCCGCGTCTTTGCGCCTTCCGAGCAAACGGTGGCTGGCGCCACGGTGTCCGGCATGGACGCATACAAGGCGCTGTGCGCCGAAGCCGAACGCGATTACGAAGGCTTCTGGGCGCGCCTCGCGCGCGAAACCCTGAGCTGGCAAAAGCCCTTCACGAAGGTGCTCGACGAGTCGAAGGCGCCGTTCTACACGTGGTTCGAGGACGGCGAGCTCAATGCCTCGTACAACAGCCTCGACCGCCACGTCGAAGCGGGCAATGGCGAGCGCGTCGCGATTGTCTTCGAAGCCGACGACGGCACCGTCACGAACGTCACCTACAAGGACCTGCTCGGGCGCGTTTCGCGCTTCGCCAATGCGCTGAACAAACGCGGCGTGAAGAAGGGCGACCGCGTGGTCATCTATATGCCGATGTCGGTCGAGGGTGTGGTCGCCATGCAGGCTTGCGCGCGTATCGGCGCGACGCATTCGGTCGTGTTCGGCGGTTTCTCGTCGAAGTCGCTCAACGAACGCATGGTCGACGTGGGCGCGGTCGCGCTCATCACCGCCGACGAACAGATGCGCGGCGGCAAGGCGTTGCCGCTGAAGAACATCGCCGACGAAGCGCTCGCCATGGGCGGCTGCGAAGCGGTGCACAGCGTGATCGTCTACCAGCGCACGGGCGGCAAGGTCGCATGGCGCGAAGGCCGCGACCACTGGATGCACGAACTCGCGGCGGCCGAGAGCGACACGTGCGCGCCGGTGCCCGTGGGCGCGGAACACCCGCTCTTCATCCTCTACACGTCGGGCTCGACGGGCAAACCGAAGGGCGTGCAGCACAGCACGGGCGGCTACCTGCTGTGGGCCGCGCAAACGATGAAGTGGACCTTCGATCACAAGCCCTCGGACGTGTTCTGGTGCACGGCCGATATTGGCTGGATCACCGGTCACAGCTATATCGCCTATGGTCCGCTCACGATCGGCGCGACCCAGATCGTGTTCGAAGGCGTGCCCACCTACCCGAACGCCGGCCGCTTCTGGGACATGATCGCCAAACACAAGGTCACGGTGTTCTACACCGCGCCCACGGCGATCCGCTCGCTCATCAAGGCATCCGACGCCGACGCGAAGGTGCACCCGAAGAGCTATGACCTTGCTTCGCTGCGCATTCTCGGCACGGTCGGCGAGCCGATCAATCCCGAAGCCTGGATGTGGTACTACGAAAACGTGGGCGGCAAGCGCTGCCCGATCGTCGACACGTGGTGGCAGACCGAAACGGGCGGCCACATGATCACGCCGCTGCCGGGCGCGACGCCGCTGGTGCCGGGCTCGTGCACGCTGCCGCTGCCGGGCATCATGGCCGCGATCGTCGACGAGACGGGCCAGGACGTGCCGAACGGGCAGGGCGGCATTCTCGTCGTGAAGCGTCCGTGGCCCGCGATGATCCGCAACGTGTGGGGCAACCCGGAGCGCTACAAGGCGGGCTACTTCCCCGAGGAACTGGGCGGCAAGCTGTATCTGGCCGGCGACGGCAGCGTGCGCGACAAGGACACGGGCTACTTCACGATCATGGGCCGTATCGACGACGTGCTGAACGTCTCGGGCCACCGCCTCGGCACGATGGAGATCGAGTCGGCGCTGGTGGCGAACCCGCTCGTCGCCGAAGCCGCCGTGGTGGGCCGCCCCGACGACACCACCGGCGAAGCCGTGGTGGCCTTCGTGGTGCTCAAGGCCACGCGTCCGCAGGGCGACGAGGCCGTGAAGCTCGCCAACGATCTGCGCGCCTGGGTGGGCAAGGAGATTGGGCCGATCGCCAAGCCCCGCGACATCCGCTTCGGCGAGAACCTGCCGAAGACGCGCTCGGGCAAGATCATGCGCCGTCTGCTGCGCTCGCTGGCCAAGGGCGAGGCGATCACGCAGGACGTTTCCACGCTGGAAAACCCGGCGATTCTGGATCAGCTCGGCGAATCGCTCTAAACGCCGAGGGTCGCGCGGCGCCTTGCCTGGCGCCGCGCCTGGCATCGATCCCCGCATTGCCCCGGATTGCCGGTCATACGCGTTTTTGCTACACAGGCGCATGGCCGCGCCACACACGACTCCGCAGAGCAGTCTCAATCCATTGCCTGAGCCACCCCCGGTGAGCGAGGCGATGGCGCGCGCGCATCGGCGCTACTGGCGCTTCAATCTCGCGCTGATCGCCGTGCTCATGACAATTGGCTTCCTCGTCTCGTTCGTCGCGCCGCTTTTTGCGCGGCAGCTCGCCGACCTGCGCTTCGCGGGCTTCAGCCTGCCGTTCTACCTCGGCGCACAGGGCGCGATCCTGCTCTACGTGCTGCTCGTCGCGATCTATATCGTGCTGATGCAGCGCGCCGACCGCGTGCTGCAAGCCGCGCTCGAAGCCGATGTCGCCATTCGCGAAGCCAGCAAGGCGCAGCAACGATGAGGCTTGCGCACCGGCTCATTCGCTCCTATGCGTTGTACACGCTCGGCTTCCTCGCCTTCGTCTACGTGATGTGGCGCATCGAGCTTTCCACCGGCCCCGGCATGTGGATCGGCTATGTGTTCCTGTTCGTGCCGATCGCGGTGTACGCCGTGATCGGGCTGCTTTCGCGCACCTCGGATCTCGTCGAATACTATGTGGCGGGGCGGCGCGTGCCCTCGTTCTTCAACGGCATGGCGACGGCCGCCGACTGGCTTTCCGCTGCGTCGTTCATCGGCCTTGCGGGCTCGCTCTACGCGAGCGGCTACGACGGCCTCGCTTACCTGATGGGCTGGACGGGCGGCTACTGCCTCGTCGCCTTCCTGCTCGCGCCGTATGTGCGCAAGCTCGCGCGCTACACGATTCCCGACTTCCTCGGCACGCGCTTTTCCAGCAACCTCGTGCGCGCGCTCGCCGTGCTCGCGACCATCCTCTGCTCGTTCGTGTACCTCGTCGCGCAGATCCAGGGCGTGGGGCTGATCGCCACACGCTTCATCGGCGTGGATTTCGCCATCGGCATCTTTTGCGGGCTGGCGGGCATACTCGTGTGCTCGTTTCTTGGCGGCATGCGCGCCGTCACGTGGACGCAGGTCGCGCAATACATCATTCTCATCGCGGCCATCCTGATACCGGTCTCGCTGATCGCGCACCGCGACGGCCTCGGCTGGCTGCCGCAAGTCGATTTCGGCAACGTGATGCAGCGCGTGGAAGCGCTCGAGCACGACGTGCGCGGCGCGAGTGCAGAGGCCACCGTGCGTGACGCATACCGCAAGCGCGCCGCGCAATGGCAGACACGCCTCGACACGCTGCCGCAGTCGTACGTCGCGGAGAAAACGCACCTCGTCGAATCGCTCGCGGACCTGCGCCGTCACAACGGGCCGCTGCGCGATATCGATTCACTCGAGCGCGAACTGAACGCCTTTCCGCGCGACGTGGACGCCGCGCGCATGATGTGGACGCGCCAGCGCGACGACCTGCTCGAGCGCGCCGCGCCGCCCGTGCCGATGAACGAACCGTTTCCCGCCGCCGACGATGCCGAGCGGCGCATTCATCAACGCAACTTCCTTTCGCTGCTCCTGTGCCTTTCGCTCGGCACGGCGAGCCTGCCGCACATCCTCACGCGCTACAACACGACGACCTCGGTGGCCTCGGCGCGGCGCTCGGTGGGCTGGACGCTCTTTTTCGTCGCGCTCTTCTATCTGACCGTGCCGGTGCTCGCGGTGCTGATCAAGTACGAGATCCTTACGCATCTGGTGGGGCAGCGCTTCGACGACCTGCCGCATTGGGTCATGCAGTGGCGGCGCATCGAGCCCTACCTCATCAGCATTGCGGATATGAACAACGACGGCGTGGTGCGCTGGAGCGATATCCAGATGCAGCCCGACATGGTCGTGCTCGCCGCACCGGAAATCGCGGGGCTGCCGTATGTGATGTCGGGGCTGGTCGCTTCGGGTGCGCTCGCGGCTGCACTTTCGACCGCGGACGGCCTGCTGCTCACCATCTCCAACGTGCTCTCGCACGACGTGTACTACCACATGGTCGATCCGGGCGCGTCGAGCCAGCGGCGCGTGACGATGTCGAAGATACTGCTGCTCGGCGTGGCGTTGTTCGCCTCGTACGTGGCGTCGCTGAACGCGGGCAACATCCTCTTTCTGGTGGGCGCGGCGTTTTCGCTCGCGGCGTCGAGTCTCTTTCCCGTGCTCGTGCTTGGTGTGTTCTGGAAGCGCACGACGCGCCTGGGCGCCGTGGCCGGCATGATTGCGGGGCTGACCGTGTGCGTCTATTACATCGTCTCGACGTACCCGTTCTTTACGCAGCTCACGGGCTTTGCGGGCCCGCGATGGTTCGGCATCGAGCCCATCAGCTCGGGCGTGTTCGGTGTGCCAGCAGGTTTTCTTGTGGCGATTGGCGTGAGTCTGCTCGATCGCAAGCCGGACGCGTATACCGTCGCACTGGTGGACTATATCCGCCACCCGTGAGGGTCGCGACCTGGTTGCCGGTGTGCGGTCGAGCACTGAAAAAACGGGCCGGCGAGGCGATACTGAAGTCCTCTCGTTCCCGCGCCGGTCCTCGAAGCAGTACGCGGGAATTCGGCGTCGGGCTGCGGCCCGACGTCCTTTTCTGCTGGCCTGATCTGGTCGCGTTTGGTCTTTCTTCCAACGTTGAGCGCTCAACGACTGGCGGCGCTGCCGCCGTTCCCATTCGGCCCATCAAGTCATCCGTATTTTGTCCGATAACTAGCGGGAGCGTGCTATGCAGCGTGTCCAGCGCATCCGATAGATCGCCTTGGCGGCTACGGTACAATTTCGCACGCCGCCGGCTTGGGACTCGCGGTGAATCGAGCCAGAAACAGGGCGTTTTCCCGGGGAAGCCATTGAAGCGCATTGCACTCAGCCTGATCCTTTTCGGCGCCTTTGCGGCGCCTGCCGCGTTTGCCAAATGCTGGGGCAACGATGCCTTCCAGAACTGCGTCGACGAATCCGGCAATTCGTACACGGTGCAGCGCTTCGGCAACACGTCTACGGTCAATGGGTTTCAGCAGAAGCTGCCGGGCGAGGCCTGGGAGCAGACCGGCGCATCGATTGGCGACACGACGTTCATCACGGGGCAGGCCGCAGACGGGTCGACGTGGACCGAGACGATCACGAACTACGGCAATGGCACGCGAACGATCTCGGGGATGGACGGGAAGGGGCTCGTGTACAACAAGTATTGCACTGCGAGTGGGTGTAATTGAGGGTGTCCTGATGTGCTTCGGCTGATTAGGTGTGCATTCGCCGCATCAGCGGTGGCGTAAGGATTCGCGGGTTTCGCGCGAATTACCCTGATACCCGATTGAATCGAATCCCAAAACGATAAGGCTCCCTCGTGGGGAGCCTTATGTATTTGGTGGCGGAGAGAGGGGGATAAAATTTCCATCCCGCAAACCCTTACCAGACAGGCCTCTCGGCACGTTGACCCTAGCGGTTAATGGTCCAACTAAGTGGTCCAACCCGCTCACGTTACCACGGCACCCGCCCACCAGACGCCGCCGCACCCGGATTCAGCCCGAAAAAAAGCCCCGCCGGTTGGGCGAGGCATCACGTTGTCATATATACCCGAAACACCACCACTCCCAGCCCGGCGGGCCGATTGGAACGGGGGGTATCGGGCTCGATATGACAGTCATATACGTGGCTGGATTGGAAGGAACGGAGCCACGTTAGGCGCTCGGTCGAACACCGTCAATATGCCGGCCCCCGCTAGATCGGCATGGGGTTGGCGTCGCCAAGGCTCGGCCAACCCCACACCTGAGCGTCTGGGCCGGTCCTGGGCGTCAAGGACGAGCGGCTACGCCGTCGCTGCGCGATCCTTGACCCCCATACCCGTCCGCGTGCTTGCCACTGGCCCGGAGAGCCTCCTCCCCCGCCTGTCGCCACCGCTCGATCCGATCCGGCACGGCGGCCACATTGGCGACCGTCAGAAGCGCGCCGAGCAGGGCGGCTTGATCTAGGTCCGCGAGACCCGCACGGATCACGAGCGCGCCCAGCACGATCTTTCGGTGCGCGTCAGCCTTGCGCTGCTGGACGCGGGCCTTTGCTTCGAGTTGGGCCGCCTGAGCGCGAAGCTGGGCGGCACGGGTCATCGGATCGGTTTTCATCCGTTGGTGGGGTTCGTTGCGACCGGTTCAGCCTACGACGCCAGGGACTGCCAGGCAATCGGTTGACGGCAGCGTGTAACCCCCGACAATGGATTGAGGCGGACGCGAGCGCAGCGAGCAGCCGGGGTTGGTTTCTCGGCCCCTCTGGCCAGAAGAGCGCGTCTTAGTGTTGCCCCTTCGGGTCAACACAACGCGCCCTCCGGGGGCCCTGCCGGGGGCCGCACACACCACCCCTTGCGCCCGACACCCCTGAGGGGCTGGCGCTCAAACCGTCCCGCGCCGTGGCTTCGCTCTCGACCCTCATGCACGTTTCCACGCATACCCGGGGCCGGGGGCACTCCGCGGTGGCGGCTGCCGCCTACCGACTCGGTGCGACGCTGCACGACGAGCGCACCGGCCTGACGCACAGCTACGCTGGGAAAGGCGGCGTTATGGCCTCGGCCCACATCGTCCCCGATGGCGCTGCCGCCGAACTCCACGACGTGGGCGAGTGCTGGAATGCGGTTGAAGCCGCCGAGAGGCGCAAGGACAGCCAGTTGTGCCGCGACTTCCGGGAAGCGGTGCCGCTCGGCCTGGACCAGGAGCAGGCCGAGACCATGATGAATGAATGGGCCGGATGGCTGTCCCGGCGTTACGGGACCGTCGTAACCGCAGCCCTTCACCGGGACAACCCCATCGACGTGCTGGGCGAACGCAAGGCCGATGAGGCGCGGGGCTACCACATCCACGCGCTGATGCCGACGCGCCGCCTGGGGCTTGACGGTCAGTTCGGTGCGAAACTCAACGAACTCTCGAACAAGACCCAATCTGCCGTCGAGGTCGAAGCCTGTCGTGCCCAGTGGGCAAGCCTCTGCAACGACTACGCGCAACGGCTGAACCTCGGGCACACCTACGATCACCGCAGCCATGCACGGCGCGGTGACGGGATCGAGGCGGAGATCACCATGGGAGTCGAGGCCGCCGCCATGACCCGGCGCGGCATCGAGACCAACAAGGCCGCCGTCCTGCGTCAGCAGCGGGCCGAGCGGGCGCTCCGGCAGGTCCCGGAGCCGGAGTCCGCCCCAGCGCAGGCCATCATTGTCCCGATGGATCAGGAGACCATTGAGCGCTTCTACCGGCTTCGCCAGACGCGTCGGGACCTCGCCGCGTTGCGCGCCGATGTTGACCGGGCGACCCAGGAGCGGGACGCTTGCGCCGCAGCCATCCGGCAGTATGCCAAGGCCGAAACAGACGCCCGAGGGCACCGGCAGACCTGCCAGACCACCATCGAGCAAGCCACGGAGGTGATACGCACCACCATACCCCTGCCGTTCGGTCGGTGGAAACGCATCCGGCAAGAGCAGCGCGAGGTAATGCGGCGCAACACCGAGCATGCCGCGCACTGGGCCGAACAGCAGGCCAGCGCCGGGGAGCGCCGGACCTACGCCGAGGCCCAGTTACCCCGCTACACGGAAGCCCGCGCCCAAGCCGAACGACGATTGACCGACGGCCAGGAGATCAACGCCAGCATTGAGTGGGCCTGGGGTCGGCTGACCCCGGCGCAGCGGGAGAGGATTCAGCGGGAGGATGCAGCGCGGCAACAGCGCGCGCAGGCCCAGGAACGGGCCGAGGAGCAACGGCGCAAGCAGGAACACGACCGGCGGCCGATCTACGAGCCCTACCAGCAACAGCCCTCGCAGCCCGAGAGGCGGCGCGCGCTTGGCCTCAGTCGTTGATGCGCCTAATCAGACCGGCACGCGCCTAGCATGGTCAGGACGAAATCTGCGCGCTCTACGACGCCGACCTTGGGAAGAATGGAAACGTCATATCCAATCGAAGGGTAGGCGTTCAGAAGCCGGGAATACTCTGCCATAGCGCTGTTCATGCCGTGACGCCGCTCTGGGTCTTGAACATAGATTTCCGGCCAGGGCGGGGCCAGAAACACACGAGAGTGGTAACGATAGGTGTGTCCGAGCGTCGCCAATATCGGCTCGCCTGTAACCTCTTCGAGGCCTACGGCGGCATCGATGAGTCCTCGGTCAAAGAAAACCCAATCCTCCGATGACTGAACGGAGGTTCTGTCTGCAATAGCCATTTCAATGGCACGGCGCAAAAACGCAGATAGATCGATCCACGGGAGTGCGGTGCCATTGCTCTGTGTCTCTGCCCGAACGATCCGTCTACCCGGTTCTTCGACGACACAATACCCACGTCCTTCAAGCTCGGTAAGGAGCGTCGATTTACCGCCGCCCGAACATCCAGAGATCACAACGAACCGGTCCATAGAGCATCCTTTGGGTCATCGGTGAGGTTGACCCGGTTCGACGGACGGATCTGCAGTTGGTTTTAGCCAGGTATGGATCCTCCTGTTGCGTCGCGGGTTGTCCACGGCCGGGCGGCG
>NZ_QEOL01000013.1:201062-201571 GCF_003096715.1 Paraburkholderia silvatlantica | reverse complement strand
CCGAGGTTGTCGTCTGCTGCAATCTGCAATGTGCCGGCGTTGATCGTGGTGCCACCGGTATAGGTGTTCACGCCGCTCAGTACGGTCGTGCCCGCACCGATCTGCTCAACCTGGCCGATGCCGGAGATCACGCCTGCTTCGGTCATCGTCGAGCCGGAAGCGGGATCGAAGGCGAGCGTGGCGTTGTCGGTGATGTTACCCGCGATCGAGCCGTTCGTGCTGCCGTTGCCCAGTTGCAGGGTGCCGGCGCTGATCGTCGTGCCGCCGGTGTAAATGTTTGTGCCGGTCAGCACGGTGGTGCCCGTGCCGATCTGCTGGACCTGTCCGGTGCCGGAAATCACACCGGGTTCGGTCATCGTCGTGCCAGAGGCGGGATCGAAGGCGAGGATGGCGTTGTCGGTGACGTTGCCTGTGATCGAGCCGTTGGTGGTGCCGTTGCCCAGTTGCAGCGTGCCGGCGCTGATCGTCGTGCCACCGGTGTAGGTATTCACGCCCGTCAGCACGGTGGT
>NZ_QEOL01000013.1:0-200963 GCF_003096715.1 Paraburkholderia silvatlantica | reverse complement strand
GATCGAGCCGTTGGTGGTGCCGTTGCCCAGTTGCAGCGTGCCGGCGCTGATCGTCGTGCCACCGGTGTAGGTATTCACGCCCGTCAGCACGGTGGTGCCGGTGCCGGTCTGTTGCAACTGGCCGCTACCGGTAATCACGCCGGATTCGGTGATCGTTGAGCCAGAAGCGGGGTCGAACGCGAGCGTGGCGTTATTGGTGACATTGCCGGTGATCGAACCATTGGTGGTGCCATCGCCCAGTTGCAGCATGCCGCCGCTGATCGTCGTGCCACCGCTGTACGTGTTCGCACCGGTCAACACTTCGGTGCCGCTGGCCTGCACGAGACTTCCCGCGCCGGTGATCGCGCCGGCGAATGTGGTTGGCGTGCCGCTGCCGTGGAGCGTCAGCACGTCGTTGCCGGATAGCAGGACCAGCGCGGCCGCGTCGCCCGTCAGGTTGTTCAGCGATTGCGAGAAGCCGTTCGTGTTGAAGGTGCTCGCTACATCGACCGCGCTCGAAGACGCAATCACGTTCGCGGCATTCGCCTGCAGCGTGCCCGTTTGTACCAGGGTGGTACCGGTGAACGTGTTGTCCGTATTGGACAGTGACACGACGTTGTTCGCGGCAATGACCAGATTGCCGGTGCCAGTTAGCTGCGCGGCCATGTCGGCATTCGCGCCGGTGGCGCCAGGGTCTTCGGTCAGCGTCAGGCTCTGGCCGGCCTGCAGCGCGAGCTGCTTCAGCGTGTAGCCGACATACAAGCCATTGTTGGCCGTGCCAGTGCCTAGCGCGTAGTTGTACGTACCAATTGCGACCAGGTTGCCGTTCTGCTGGATGTCGACGTTCTGCACGGCGCTGACCGGCGTGCCGTTCTGGTCTTCGAGTGTCAGTCCGCTGGCGTTGCCGGTCACGCTGGTGGCTGAAACCAGTTCGAGGCCATTGCTGATATGGCTCTGCTGGAACAGGGAGAGGCCACCCGACGCTGTCGGCACCGGTGGCGCGTACGGATTCGGGACGTTGATGCGCACCGTGCCTGTGCCGCTGACATTGAGCGCACCCGTGGTGATGAGACTGGTGGCGGCCTGCTGGCCGGGCGCAGTGCCGTCGAACACGGCGGTGCCACCGTTGAACGTGAGTGCGCCGATGGCCTGGTTGCCGTCGCCGACCGTGGTCACGTTGCCCGTGCCGAGCACGAGCGTTGCATGGGTCAGCGCCGTGGTGGTGTTGCCCGACAGCGCGAAGGTGTCGTTCGACAGCGCGACCGTTCCGCTGAACGTGCTGCCAGTGGCCGGGCCGAACGAGAACGCCTGTCCGCTGTTGGAGGCGGAGAGCGTGCCCGAGCCGGTCAGGGCGTTGCTGAAGCTGAACGCCCCGCTGGTGGTGGCCGCGAGGCTGCCGCCCGAGGCGATGTTGACTGTGCCGGAGCCGAGGTTGGCGGTCGAGGTCGCGCTTGCCGGTGCAATGGCGGCGCTGCCTGCGATCTGCCAGTCACCGGTGTAGCCGGCGTTGGCGCCGGCGAGCGTGGTGAGGGCGGAGCCGGCTGCGACGGTGGTGTCGCCGCTGCCTGCCAGTGTGTTGGCGAAGGTGCCGGCGCTGGCGAAGTCGAGATTCAGGCCTTGGGTCGCGTCGCCTGCGGTGGTGTTCACCGTTACCGTGCCCGTGCCCGCGGCGCTCCCGTTGGTCAGTTGCAGCGTGCCGGCGTTGACCGTGGTGCCACCAGTGTAGGTGTTCACGCCGCTCAGTACGGTGGTGCCCGTGCCGAGCTGCTGGACCTGTCCGGTGCCGGAGATCCCGCCTGCTTCCGTTATCGTCGTGCCGGAGGCCGGGTCGAAGGCAAGCGTAGCGTTGTCGGTGATGTTGCCAGCGATCGAGCCGTTGGTGGTGCCGTTGCCCAGTTGCAGCGTGCCGGCGCTGATCGTCGTGCCACCGGTGTAGGTGTTCAAGGCGGTCAGCACGGTGGTGCCGGTGCCGGTCTGTTGCAACTGGCCGCTGCCGGTAATCACGCCGGATTCGGTGATCGTTGAGCCAGAAGCGGGGTCGAACGCGAGCGTGGCGTTATTGGTGACATTGCCGGTGATCGAACCATTGGTGGTGCCGTCGCCCAGTTGCAGCGTGCCGCCGCTGATCGTTGTGCCGCCGCTGTAAGTATCCGCGCCGGTCAGCAACAACGTGCCGCTGTCAATCTTCGTGAGCGCGCCTGCGCCGGAGATAACGCCGCCCATCGTCAGTGTGGTGCTGGGACTGACGTCGAATGTTCCGCCTCCTGTACCCAGCGTGGTGGCACGCGACGAGGCGAAGGTCGCGGTTGTGTTCAACGTTCCGCCGTTGAATGCGAGCGCACCTGTCGATGCGCCGAGATTGCTGTCGGCCGAAACCTGCAACGTGCCGGCACTGATCGTGGTACCGCCGGTGTAGGTGTTCACGCCACTCAGTACGGTGACACCGGTACCGATCTGCTGGACCTGGCCGGTGCCCGAGATCGCGCCGGATGCGGTGATCATCATCCCGGAGGCGGGATCGAAGGCTAGGGTGGCGTTGTCGGCGACATCGCCCGAGATCGAGCCATTGGTGGTGCCGTCGCCCAGTTGCAGCGTGCCGGCCGAAATGGTCCAGGGAGTCGACGCCGAAGTGGAACCGATCAGCGCCCAGGTACCCGCGCCTGCCTTCTGGAATACCGTGAATCCCTGAAATGTCGTTCCTATCTGCGACAACGCGAAGACGGTCGACGCAGAGGTCCCCGCAGGATCGCTGGTCAGATCCGTCGTATCGCCGCCGAGGATCAGCGTGTTCGTGGTGCCGTTCGAGCCGACCACGTTCCCCACGAAGTTCCACCCCAATTGCAGTTGCAGGCTGTTGTTGCCGCTCGTGAAAGTAATGGCATTCGCGCGCGTGCTGCCATCACCGCTTACGCCACCGGCAATCATGCCGCCGTTGACGATCTGAAGGTTGGAGCCCTGAATGCCCACGCCGCCCACCGCGGTCGTGCCGGTGCCGGTCCCCGTGCCATTGGCGCCGGTACTGCCGCCGCGTCCACCCTGAATCGTACCGGTGTTAGTCAGCGTGAATGAAGAGCCGGAAACACCCGCGCCGCCTGCCCCGCCGGCCCGGCCGGTGCCGGCCTGCGCTCCGTTTCCCCCGTTGCCGCCGTTGCCGCCGGTAATGGAAAAGCTGTTCGTGACGTTGACGCCAGTGTCGACAAGGCCTGAGCCGCCGCCGCCGCCGAATCCGGCGCCGCCTATGCTGATTCCCGTGCCGCCGCTGCCACCTGCGCCACCCGTGATGTTTGCAGCGGTGCCCGTGCTGCCGCTGCCAGAGAGCACCGAGCCTGCGCCGCCGCCGCCGCCGCTGCCGCCGTCCGCGCCGGTAGTGAATGCAGAACTGGTGGCGTTGCCACCATTGCCACCGTTGCCGCCAGTGATCGTGCCGCTTACGCCGTTTAATGTCGCGCCAACAAAGCCGTCGCCACCGCCACCGCCACCGCCCGCGCCGAGTCCGGCAAGACAGAGGCCGCACGACGCGTCTCCGCCGTTTTCGCCGTTGCCCCCGGTCGGGCTGGCGGCGGTGCCGGCTGTCCCGCCGGCACCGCCTGCGCCCGCCGTACCACCCACTGCCGCGTTGCCGGCGCTTCCCGCGCCGCCGCTGCCATTGGCGTTGCCGTTCGATCCGGCAGCGACATTGGAGCCAGTGTTCGCGCCGCCGACGCCATTCACGCCGCCGCCACCGCCCGCGCCGCCGTTTATGCCTGACGATCCTCCCAATGCGGCGCTGTTATCTCCGCCCGTACCGTCTGCGTAGGCAGGGGTGGAAACAAGCACGAGAGGAAAAGCGGCTGTTGTCGCAAGTAGCAGCCGCCGGGAAGAATAGAAGGGCCTGTCGTTGACACAAGGCTGCCCGCGCAACGGATACAGACAACCAACCGGCTTGGTCTTGACCAATGGGGTTTTGTCCGAATCAGACTGCGCGAGGAACGAGCCGCCAGATCGACAGGACAACCAACGAGAACCCAGACCAGTAAGCGACATGTTTCACCGCCATTTCGAATCCTCCCCGCCTGACCGGCTCCGCAAAAGGAGCGGCCTGAGCGCGAATGAATCACGGCGTCTGCAGTCAGACCAGCGCCCGCAGCGTTTCGCGCCGTTCCATAGAGAAAGCTGGACGAAGTGCGTCGAACGTCTGTGTGCACATCCACCGGATCGAAATACAGTGACGTTTGTTAACGGCGCATGCATGACTCATCATGCACATCACGTCTCTTGTCGCGCTTCAATATGTATAGCACGCGAGGGCAAAAACATCGTAACCACAGGCAATGGTTTGGGCGTGCTGCATCGAACCGGTTGAAGCCGTGGAGCGAATCGGCCATGCAAACGACCTCGTGGATGAACTGACGAACGGCGGGTTGTGGCCGCACTGTGCCCCGCGGCCGCACGCGCCGATAACCTCGGAGGCGCGCTTCATGCAAGAGGCATAACCCGACCCTTTTCCGACATACCGTTCTGCGGGCGGAATGGCCGCTAACAGTCGTTGAACCGTCAGATCGCGCCGGTGTACATCAAAGATCGCGGAGAAACTCAATCAATGCCGCGTTGACGAAATCGGGCGCCTCCTGTTGCAGCCAATGCCCTGCTCGCGGAACGACTCGAGTGGCCGACAGCCCGGGGACGATCTGGGGCATGTCGCCAATAATTTCCTGCATGCCTGGCATTGCGAGACCTGTGTCTCGCTCGCCGACAAGGTACAGGGCCGGAACCTCGACGAGCAGGCCCTCCAGAGCCGATTGCAGTTCCCAATTACGGTCGAGGTTGCGGTAGTAATTCAATCCACCGCGAAAGCCGGAAATGCTGAATGCTTGCACAAACTTGTCGAGGTCGGCAGGTGCGAGCCACGCCGGCAACGAAGGTGGATCAATCAGCGAGTCAAGAAGTCCACCACTGCGCGGCACCAGTCCGAATGGATTGGGCGTATTCGCGTCGCGGACTCCGACGTCGCCCGATGCGGAGAAATAGATTTTGCGCAATGTCGTGGCAACGTCACGCTCAAGTTCGGTTTCGGCCAACCCAGGTTCGGAAAAGTAATGCGTATAGAACCTCGTTTGATCGGTCTGCGGAAAAAGCCGGCTCGGCGCCATCGGTGCGCGGCCCATCATTGGCACCCCAAGCGCAACGACAGCGCGAAAGCGGTCGGGCCGAAGCAACGCGGCTTGCCAGGCAATGGTTGCCCCCCAATCGTTTCCCACAACAACTGCGTCGCGTTCTCCGAGAATGTCGACGAGCGCCACCAGGTCACCGACAACATCCCATGTCGTGTACTGACCGGCTGCCGTCGGACATTCGCTTAATCCGTAGCCACGCAGATCCGGTGCCATTGCGCGAAAGCCGGCGTGCGCAAGTGCCGCCATTTGATAACGCCAGGCATGCGAGGTTTCAGGGAAGCCGTGACAAAGGAGCACCAATGGGCCGTCGCCCTGTTCAGCAACGTGCAGGCGAATTCCGTTTGCTTCAATAAAGGTTTGACGGTATGCGGTCATGGTTGCTCTGGCAAAGACGGTTGCACACTAGAAGCGGGATATAGCGTAACATCAAAAGTTACGAATTACCACGCTTCCGAATATGCAACGCGATACCCGACTGGCTCGACTTCTGCACATCCTCATCCACATGCATCTTCGCGGAGGCGCGAGCACCTCGGAGACGATTGCGCTGATGCTGCACACGAACCCCGTCCTTGTTCGCCGGACAATGGCCGCGCTACGCGAATCGGGGTATGTAAAGTCGACGGGTGGCCCGGGCGGAGGCTGGGTACTCGCTTGCGACCTCAACGATCTTACGGTGAGAGATATCTACGACGCCATTGGACATACCGCGCCGTTTGTGATTGGCCTGGCCGACGACAATCGCACTTGTCCGGTCGAGGCGGCCGTCAATCACCACATCGACGAGGTGCTGGGTTCAGCAGAGAATACGTTCCTTCAATTGCTTGGCGAAAAGCGACTCTCCGAGATCGCGCACAACGTGACGACGGCAAAGTCGCGCAAGACGATTCAGTAATCTCGCGGAGCGACAGAATGGTTAGCCATGGAAGCAGGCGTCGCGCGCCTGGACGACAGCGATTTGCGGCATGAGTGCGTGTCAGCTTTCAGCCCGCAAGCGGTCGTACGTTTGCGGACTGTCGATGCCCCTTGTTGGCCGGCTAGCGCCCGACGACCGAGCGTGGCGATCACCGCGGGCGCGGCCTTTCATGCAGAGGACATAAAGCGACCCAGTTCCGCCATCCGATTCTGCGGTCCCTCGATGTCCGCTTATAAGGTTCACCGGTCATCTGGACAAGCATGCTACACATCGGCGCAGGCGTTGGCATCGCACGCTGACCTCAAGCGCGTGTGGATTCAAACGAAGATGTGCTGGCTTCACTGGATGTCCTTAAACGTGTGCTCAGGAAAGCGCATCGAGCAGTCCGTACCACGCCACGCCCGCACTGATATAAAACCGCTGCAGCGCGTGAAACGGAACGGGCTCGATCGACGTGGGCGGCAGCGGTAAACCGCGTGTTGTCCCGCCGATCAAAGCAGCCAGATGCTTGCCCAAGGTCGTCGCCATCGCAATGCCGCGTCCGTTGTAACCGAGCGCGATCGTCATGCCCTCGGCCGGCAGATGCACGTGCGGCAGGAAATTGCGTGTAATGGCGATGCGGCCGGCCCACCGGTATTCGTATCCGATGTCCTTCAGTTGTGGAAACATCAACTGCGCCGCGCGCTCGAGATGGGCCCAGTCCACCGCATTGCGCGGCTCGCGAAACGGTCCGCGTCCACCCATTAGCAGACGCCCATGCGCATCCTTGCGGAAATAAAGCAGCAGGCGCCGCGAATCGGAAGCCACCTCGCCGCCTGGCAGAATCGTGGCACCGACATCGTCGGGCAGCGGTTTCGTTGCGACGATGAAGCTATTCGCCGCGATCACCGATTGGGCAAGGCGTGGCCACAGGCCATCGGTATAACCGTTGGTGGCCAGCAGGATCTGTCTGGAATCGATCAGCGGGCCATGCGCCGTGCGAATTCGCCAGCCTGCCGTGCCGCGCTCGACGCTCGCGGCACGGGTTCCGCCGTGGACCGTCGCGCCTGCCTTTTGCGCCGCGCGCGCGAGGCCGCGCGCGTAGCTCAGCGGCTGCACGCTGCCCGCGCGCCGATCGACCCAGCCGCCAACGAATGAGCCCGTGCCGAGCCGCCTCGATACCTGCGTACGGTCGAGCAGTTCGACCGGCGCACCGCGCGACGCCCACTGTTGCGCCCGAGTGTGCACCGTGCCGAGCAGCTTGCTCGAATGAGTAGGTTGAATCCAGCCGGCGCGCGTCGCGTTGCACTGAATGCGGTGGCGCTCGATCAGATCGAAAACCGTATCCGCGGCGCCGCCCGCCATCTGTATAAGCGCGGCACCGTCGCCTGGACCGTAGCGCCGGATGAGTTCGTCGGGATCGTATTTCAGACCTGGTATCACCTGGCCGCCGTTGCGGCCAGAGGCACCCCAGCCGGGCTCATTGGCGTCGATCACGCAGACGCGCAGGCCCTGTTCCGCCAGATGCAAGGCCGTCGATAAACCCGTATAACCGGCGCCGACGATCGCCACGTCGACCGTGACCGAGCCGTCGAGCGGCGGCGCGTCGACAGCCGGTTCCGCCGTTGCCGCCCAGAGCGAGGGGGGCAACGGTTTTGCAACTTCAACCAGGCTCATAGTGGTACTCAAATCCGGGATGCTTCGGTAAGCGCAGGCATCTTGCCGAGAAACTCGCGAGTGCGCGGATTGCGCGGACGTTCGAACAGATCGGCGGCAGACCCTTCCTCATGGATCATGCCGTCGTGAAGAAAGCAGACGCGGTCCGCCACTTCGCGTGCAAATCCCATTTCATGCGTGACGACGATCATGGTCATGCCGTCGTCGGCAAGCTGACGCATCACGCCGAGCACTTCACCGACCAGTTCCGGGTCCAGTGCTGAGGTCGGCTCGTCGAACAGGATCGCTTTCGGTTCCATGGCCAGCGCGCGCGCAATCGCCACGCGCTGTTGCTGGCCGCCCGACATTTCGGCCGGGTAAGCGTCCATCCGGTGCGAAAGACCGACCTTGTCGAGCAGATGCCGCGCCCGCTCGCGGGCCTGGGCACGCATTTCCTTCTTGACGAACACGGGACCCTCGAAAACGTTTTCCAGCGCGGTGCGATGCGGAAACAGATTGAAGCGCTGGAACACCATGCCGACCTGCGCGCGCAGGTTATGGATCTGCTTTGACTTCGCATCGACGGGGTTGCCTTCGACGGTGATCGTGCCGGCGTCGTGCCGCTCCAGTCCGTTGATGCACCGAAGCAGTGTCGATTTGCCGGAGCCCGATGGACCGATCAGGCACACCACCTGAGCGCGCTCGACGCTCAGGCTGACACCCTTCAGCACGTGCTGATCGTGAAAGCGCTTGTGAATGGAGTCGACCTTGATCATCGTTTTCCCTTCAATCCGAGGCGGCGTTCGATTCGCCGCAAGCCATAGACGAGCGGCAGGCTGAGCGCGAGGTAGAGCAGCGCGACCAGCGTGAATACCGTCATGTTCTGAAATGTCGACGAGGCGATCAGTTGTCCGGCGCGCGTCATTTCGGCGACGGTGATCGTCGAGGCGAGCGACGAGTCCTTGAGCATCATCACCAGGGTATTGCCATACGGCGGCAAGGCGATCCGGAACGCCTGCGGCAACACCACGCGCCGCATGATCATCGCGCCGCGCATGCCGATGGACTGCGCCGCTTCGATCTGCCCGTGGTCGATCGCCTGGATGCCCGCGCGAAAATTCTCCGCCTGATATACCGAATAGGCGACGCCGAGACCGATGAAGCCCGCCTGAAACGCCGACAGCTGCACGCCGAGATCGGGCAGCACAAAGTAAATATAGAAGAGCTGAACGATGATCGGCAGCCCGCGAATCACGTTGATGAAAGTTGCGGCGGCGTTCGATACGACGCGGTTCTGTGACACGCGCATCAGCGCGAGCGCCAGGCCGAGCACGGTGCTCAGAACGAACGAGCAGAACGTGATCTCGATCGTGACGACCGCGCCTTTCAGCAGAATGGGCAGAAACTCAAAGGCGTTCTGAAGGAACATGGCGAAGCGTCCTTATTCTGACAATGACGTCACGTCATTCCACCTGCCATTTCTTGATGATCTGCGTCAGCGTGCCGTCGGCCTTGATCTTTTTGATGCCGGTGTTCAGTTGCTCCAGCATCGCCGTGTCGCCCTTGCGCACGACGAAACACAACTTGCCTTTCACCGACGGCTGGTATCCGGCGACGAGACGCAATTGCGGATTCGGATTGTGCTGAAGCTGGTAAGCCAGAATCGGTTGATCGCCGAAGCCCGCCTTGATGCGCCCGAGTGCGACGTCACGCATGATGTCGGCGACTGAGTCGTAGGTCCGCACTTCCTTGTAGATGCCTTTCTTGTTCAACGCGTCGACGAACGCGGTGCCGACTTGCGCGCCCACGACTTCGCCTTTGAGGTCGTCCATCGAGGTGTACTGGCCTTTGTCGTCGGCGCGCACGATCAGGCCTTCGCCGTAGGAGTACACGGTGTCGGAGAAGTCGACGACCTGCTCGCGTGCCGGTGTCTTCAGCATGGCCGCCGAGATAATGTCGATCTTCTTCGTGGTCAGCGACGGAATCAGCGATGAGAACGTGGTCTGTTCGATCTTCACGTCGAAGCCCGCAGCCTTGCCCGTTGCGGTAATCGCATCGACCAGAAGGCCTTGAATCGAATTGCTCTTCACGTCGAGAAAGGTGAACGGCACACCGGTGGCCGTCGCGCCAACCTCGTAGGTGGGAGCGGCCGCCGAGAAAGCCGGCGCACCGGCGAGCAACAACCCTGTTGCAAAGACACTGGCAAAGCGTTTGACGAACTGGAACATGAGTCTCTCCACGAGTTGACGATGGCAGATCGGGGTATCGGTACCCATCATTTAAACCATGATATTCGAATCAAAAAGATCGACAAACGAAATTTGCGTATCGATATTCGATATGTTAAAGTCGACAACAGATGAGATCAATTGGGTGAATCCATGGCACGCAGGCAATTCGGCGAACAGACGGAAGCGCTCCCGGAACCCGAAGAAACGCCGGACGCGCTGTTCAATCAGTCGCTGGAGAAGGGAATCGCGGTGTTGCGCGCGTTCAGCGCACAACGAAGGTCAATGACGCTGCCGGAAGTCGCGGAGGCGACATCCATCACCAAAAGCTCCGCGCAGCGCATGATCTACACGCTGGAGAAACTCGGGTATGTGAGAAAGCATCCGCGTACCCGGCGATATCAACTGGCGCCGCGCGTGATGCAGATCGGATTTAATTATCTGGCCGCCGATACGCTGATCGACGTCGCGAACCCGTTTCTCTCCGAACTTACCAATGTCACCGGCGAGACGACCAATCTGACCGAGCCGGATGGTGTCGACATGGTCTACGTAGCGCGGTTCGTGTGTATGAAATTCGTGCCGATTCACATGCCGATCGGCAGCCGCATTCCGATGTACTGCACGGCGTCCGGGCGGGCCTATCTCGCGGCGCTTCCGGAAGCCGAGTCACGCACGCTGCTGTTAGCCAGCGACCGTGTCGCGCATACGCAGTACACCGTGACGGACCTCGACGAGATTGAGGCGCAGCTCGTGCTTGGGCGGCGCAATGGCTATGCGTCGAACCGCGAGGAACTTTTTATCGGCGATATGACGATGGCGGCGCCTGTGCTCGACGGGGAGCGTCGACCGGTCGGTGCGGTTCATGTCGTCGCACCGACGAGCCGGTGGACGCCGGCGGAAGCGGAGGCACGCCTGGCGCCCGCCGTGATCGATTGCGCACGGGGTATCAGTAGCTCAATCCGAACCCTTGCCTGAGGGCAAGCAATTTTGATTGGCTTCCCTCCGTGCACGCCACGATGGCTCGCGAAGAGGTAGCCGTCTGTGTCAAATTCGCGGATAAGGGGCACTTGGCACACGCCCTTCTAGGCACTGACAACTCCCGTCTACGAACGCGCGCCGCCTGCGGGCAATGTCTCTTATTTGACTTGGGAGAGACGCTTGAATGGCTGAACTGGGCCTCGGGTGAACGACCGTAGCTGGCCGAAGTGCCCTACGGCCGAGCGCGCCGATCGTCTCGGTGGCGCGCTTCATGCGTAAGGCATAACCCGACCCGGAGCGGTCAACCGGCGAATGTCTCCGTCAGGCAGCTTTGTCTGCGAGAACAGACATTGATCGGCAAGAACCTGACCGTACTGCCAACTGTTGACGTAATACTCGCCGTCGACCTGCCAGCCGAACTTAACCTGCACGGCCTGCCCTGCCGCCGCGGCTGCAGGCGAGGTCAGTACGTCGGTGAACGACAAACTGAAATTCGATTGCAACGGCGGGTTACCCGCACTCGCCCCCCTATAGGTATCCCCTCCCTCGTAGAACGGCCGTTCTTTCAGGCGGCTGCCGCATGCAAGAGACTGGAGTCAAGCTTCCCGACGAAGCCCTCCATCGTCTCCTCGCCCAGATCGACGGCTTTGGCGCCGCCGCCCGCGACGATCGTCACATCCGTGATCCCGATCACGTTGAGGATCAGCTTCAAGTACTGGGTCGCGATGTCGCGATCGCGGATCGGCGAGCCCTCGGTGTAAACGCCGCCCGACGCCAGTAGCACCGTCGCCTTTTTGCTGGTGACCAGGCCCTTTCCGTCGAACCCCAGTGTCATGCCCTTGCGCACGATGTGGTCGATCCACGCCTTCAGCACGGCTGGGACGTTGTAGTTGTAGACCGGCGTGGCAATAACGATGTGGTCGGCACCCAGCAGTTCGGCGACGAGTTCATCGGACACGCGCAGTGTGTCCTTCATCGCGGGCGAATGCTGCTCGGGCGACGTGAAGTATGCCTGCAACCACGGCGCCGTGACAAAGGCCAGATCCGTATTCGCAAGATCGCGCTCGACGATCTCGCCATCGGGATGCACGGCCTGCCAGTGCGCGACGAAATGGCGCGTCATATTGCGCGAGATCGAGGAATCAGTGCGAGGACTGGTTTCAACAACGAGTAGTTTGGTCATGGATTTTCTTTGAAGTGTCAAAGTGGATGTCAGCCAAAGCGAAAGCCGGACATGGGCTTTCCAAGTGCCTGGCCATGAAAGTCGATGTGCCCCGGTTCGCCGGATGCTGCCCCGGCGGCGATCATCAGCGGAAGCAAATGGTCTTCGCGCGGCTGGGCGTAGCGCGCACCGGGCGCCTGTTCCCAGTGGAGCAGTGCATGATCGCGGGTGGCGCCATCCACCATCGCCGTGCACAGCCAGGCGTCAAAGGCTTCTGCGTCAGGGTCCGAGCGACTCTCGCCCGAAAAGCTGCGCATGTTGTGGTAGGTCTGTCCGCTACCGACAATGAGCACGCTCTCGTCGCGCAGCGGCTTCAAGGCGCGACCGACGGCAAGATGGGTGGCGGGGTCAAGCCCGTGCTGCATCGA
Source organism: Paraburkholderia silvatlantica (assembly GCF_003096715.1). Lineage (GTDB taxonomy): Bacteria > Pseudomonadota > Gammaproteobacteria > Burkholderiales > Burkholderiaceae > Paraburkholderia > Paraburkholderia silvatlantica. The sequence goes on along the minus strand of NZ_QEOL01000013.1, from coordinate 188,481 downwards.
AAGTTGCAGCACGGGAATGTCCGCGTCGGGAAACATGACCTTCATGGGGACGAACACCCCGTGATCCCAGCCGCGCCGGTCATCCATCGCGCTCACTATGCCAGCGGCACCGAGCAGTTCGCGGACACGGGTCGCAAGCTCCGGTGCACCGGGCGCAGGCCATGTCAGCCGGTACGTGTAGTCGGGAAACCCGCCGTAATCGAAAAGCAGCGACGGGGCAGCGCCCGCATTCACGGTCGGACACTCTTCCTCCCAGTGTCCCGAAACGACAAGGATGGAAGACGGACGTTCCGACAGCGTGCTGGCGAAATCCCCCAGATAGGTCTCTAGCTCGTTCCAGGCGGCACGCATCGGGCCGGGCTCAAGAAAGAAGCAAGGGCCGCCGCCGTGGTTGATGAAGTAAGTTGGCTGCATACGCAGAGTTTGGGGGCGGCCAACCTTCAGAGGAAGAGATATAATTTTTATACTTTCTATCGGTTTATGTGATGCATGGCACTCGGCACTCTTAGCCTGGACCATCTGCGTGTGTTGGTGGCAATCGCAGACGCGGGTAGCTTCTCGGCTGCTGCCCGCAAGCTTCGTCGCGCGCAATCGGCCATCAGCCAGGCAGTTGCCACCCTGGAGGAATTGCAAGGCGTCCGCCTGTTCGACCGAAGTGGTCATCGGCCACGACTCACGGATATTGGACAAGTGCTTGTCGAGCAGGCGCGTCTGGTACTGGCCAGCGCGACGCGCTTCGAGGCGGTCGCAGCAAGCAACCGGACTGGCCTGGAGGCCGAACTCGCTCTTGCGATTGATCCACTGGTGCCGACCGCACCGTTGATCGAAAGCCTGCATCGGCTGCGCAATACCTATCCCGACCTTCCCGTTAGCTTTACGACAGAAGGTCTCGGAGGCGCCTTGCGTCGCTTGCGCAATGATTCTGCCGCGCTGGCTATTTGTTTGCTGCTTCCCGCCGTGCCGGAGGACATCGTTGCGTATCCGCTGCTACGCATCGACATGGTTCCGGTCGTTGCGCCCGAACATCCACTAGCCTCACTTGGGAGGCCAGCCACGCGAAGCGACCTTGAATCCCATACCCAACTCGTGCTTTCGGACCCGGTTGAAACGAATGGCGCGTCTTATGGGCTATCAAGCGCCAGGTTGTGGCGCTTCGTCGACCTCGGGAGGCGTCTGGATTTCCTTCTGGCAGGCTTTGGATGGTGCCGCATGCCAGGTCATCTTGTCAGCGAACCCATTGCTAACGGACACCTTACTCGTATCGAGATTGAAAACGACCCAACCCCACGTGAGGGATTGACGATCTATGCAGCCCATCGACGAGACCATGCTCCCGGAGTCGCCGGACGGTGGTTATTAGATGAACTTCAGCGATGTTTGTGTCGCTAAAATCGCATGTCGCGCGCAAGGCTGGTGAAGGAGAACCGGGTGTTGATTTACGCCCAGAGATGAAGAGTCGACGGCTGCTCGTGAGAAATCGTGCTGATGGCAGGCACATCAAAAAGCCGAATGTACGGACGCAGTCGAGACCTTCAAAATGCACACCGATCTTGCTCATAGGCGGGAGTCCATGTACGTTTATAGGCATGCAGTCTGTCTCGTCGCCGTTCCTGCCAGTACTCCGACAGCGCAATGACAAAGGAGCATCGTCGATTCCCGCAAACCTATCTTGCTAAATCATGGAGGTTCCTTATAGGCTGGCCTACACATTCCCCTGCCGACGCTTCGCTGACCGCCTCGCGGATGCCCGCGCACGGCTCGGGGGCGATGTGGCGCGCTATGCCTTCATCGTAGTGGACTCTCACCACCTACGCCTTGCCGATCTCCCGGCGCACCCAGTACGGATTCTCAAGCCATTGCCAAAGGACCTCTTCATCCGACAGATCGAACGCGTGCTGCAAATACAGCAGCCCAGCGATAAGGCGCGGCGACGTTGCCGGGCAGCCCCGGTGCGACACGAAGCTCGCGCTCATCGCCGCGTTCAACCGCTCCCAGTCGATCAGATCGGCGAGGCGAACCAACGGATGCTTCAAGTTGATTTGCTCGCGCAGTAGTTGGCGGAAGAAATCTCCCTCTGGCACCGGCATCTTCGGACCCATCCACACCTCGTCAGGATTTGCAGGATTCACGCATCAATATGCCCACTTCTCGCAAATCCAACAACACCGTTTCGGCTTCACAGCCTTGCTGCATACGCCTCGCACGATTGTTCAGCTCCGACTAAGTAGTACTTCGCATATCGATATCGCTCACCCCTCGATCCTTGCCGCGACAAAACCATATAACCTGCATGCGTTACGCAGATTCCGCCGATCACGTCGTACCGGGGAACGATCCACTTGTGCTGGGTCGGTATCCGCGCATGGCGGGGCTCGCGGCAGAGGTCTGCATGCCCCATGAAGCGCCGCGCGAGACTGCGTTGGTTCTCGATAAGGGGGTGGATAAATGACGATGGATAAACAGGATTCTGCATTAATTAAACGGTGTGATCGATGCCAGTCGGTCCGGGTCGACGCCGCCGCACCATCATCAGGCTAATTGATAATGCAAGCCTTTTATTATCGATTAGCCAAACACCGGGCGGGCCGCTACGCTGCGTACGCATGGAACAGAACGCAATCGCGCAACATTCGCTCATCACGCCCATGAAATCCTCGACTCACCCGGTTCGCGTCGAAGCGATCCACGATGAAGCGCCCGGCATCCGCTCGTTCGTCGTCGCCCGCGTCGACGGCGCGCCGTTCGGCAGCTACGAAGCCGGCGCGCACATCGACGTGACCGGGCCCTCCGGCATCGTGCGGCAATACTCGCTATGCGGCGACCCCGACGACACTCATCGGCACGTCTTCGCCGTCAAGCATGAATCTGCGTCGCGTGGCGGATCGCGTGCGCTCCACGAGCACGTCAAGATCGGATCACAGCTAACCGTCGGCGTGCCGCGCAACCGCTTTCGTCTCGCGCCTCGCGCCAGCCTGCATGTGCTGGTCGGCGCCGGCATCGGCGTAACGCCGCTCGTCAGCATGGCTTACCGGCTCGCGCGCGACGCGGCGCCGTTCGTCTTGCACTATTTCGTGCGCAGCGAGCAACACGCGGCTTTCCTGCCGCTCTTGCGCCGCCCGCCGTTTGCCGGTCATCTGCGGCTCCATTGCGGCATCGAGCCCGGCGACCTCGATGCAACGCTTGGCGATTTCCTCGCCGGCTGCGACGCGGACGCGCAGGTCTATACGTGTGGCCCCGCGCCATTCATGGATCAGGTGATCGATGCCGCCGGACGTCGTGTTCCCGCTGACGCAATCCACTTCGAGCGCTTCGCCGCCGATACCGCTCATGCCGACGCCCGCGCCGGCATCGACGCCACGCAAACGACCGGCGCCTTCGATCTGCGCCTCGCCCGCGACGGCCGGACCGTGCACGTGAGCGCGGACGTATCGATCGTCGACGCGCTCGCGTCGATCGGCATCGAGATCGACACGTCATGTGGCGAAGGCATATGCGGCACTTGCATGGTCGATGTCCTCGACGGCGAGCCCGAGCATCGCGACCATTGCCTGAGCCAGTCCGAACGCGCAAGCGGCAAGACGATCTGCTGCTGCGTATCCCGCTCGCGCAGCCCCGCCCTCGTGCTCGATCTCTAGGCGCGCCTGTCCGGCAGGCGGTCGAACGTGCGCACGATGTCCGTCATAAGCTCGCGCAGCCACACGTTGCCTTCGTCTCCATCAAAGTTCTCGTGCCAGTGCATCGTCACGGCGGCGCCAGGCAACTCCACAGGCAGATCGTAGATCCGGAATTCGCCGCCGCGATTGAATATCTGCGCGAGCCGGCGCGGCAGTGTCGCGTAATAGCCCGTCACGGCCAGCACGCTCGGCAATGCGACGAAGTGCGGCAGTTCCAGCACCGTGTTGCGGCCCACGCCGTTCGCGCGAAATGCATCCTCCAACGCATGATGGCTGTGCTCGACGGAAAGCACCTGCACGTGCGTCGCGGCCGTGAACGACGCGAGATCGATCTGCGGCCCGCGCGGTAAGCCGCGACGCCTGCGCGTCATGCACACGTACGTCTCGTCGAACAGCAGCCGGTGCCGCGTGTGCGCGGCCAATTCCGGCAGATTGCCGATCGCGAAGTCGAGACGACTCACCCGCAGTGCCTCCTCGATCTGTTCGACGGGCGTCGGCTCGATGCGCAGACGCACCTGCGGCGCCAGCCGGTGGAGTGCCTCGCAGATCGGCGGCAGATACGCCAGTTCCCCCGCATCCGACAGCGATAGCCGGAACGTGCGTGTACTCACGCGCGGATCGAACCGCTCGGCGTAGCGCAACGCCTCGCGCACGGTGTCAAGCGCGCGGCCGACGATGCCCGCCAGCTCCAGCGCGATCGGCGTGGGCTGCATGCCGACGCGCGTGCGAATGAAAAGCGGATCGTCGAACAAGGTGCGCAGCCGCCCGAGCGCGTAGCTGACGGCAGGCTGCGACAGTGCGAGGCGCTGTCCGGCCCGCGTGAGGCTGCGTTCCTCGATGATCGCGTTGAATACTCGCAGCAGATTCAGGTCGACGTGGTCGAGCGACGTCATGTCATTTGCCGGATTGATAGAGGGACTGATTTTAGATGAATTTGACCGATTGGCCTTTAGCGATCGACACTGGGCGGCGTTGGACACCTCTTGCTGGACGCCCCATCTTTCTCCCCACATGAAAGGTCACCGATGAGCGACATTCTCCAGCCGCCGTGTCAGATCATCGACACGAGCGCGCTGCACACGCGGGTCGAGCCCGATCGCGTGCTGCCCTCGCTGTACAACGACCCGGCCTTGTTCGAAGCCGAGCTCGACAGGATCTTCTACCGCACCTGGATCTGGGTTGCGCACGAAAGCGAACTGCCGAATCCGGGCGACTTCCGCACGACGGTCATCGGCCGTCAACCGGTGATCGTCGTGCGCGATCGCGACGGCAGCGTCAACGTCCTCGAAAACCGCTGCCGCCATCGTGCGGCAACCGTCTGCGAGCAGCACAAGGGCAATGCACGCGGGTTCACGTGCCCGTACCACAGCTGGAGCTACGGGCTAGACGGCGCGCTGCGCGCACTGCCCTACGGCGACGGCTACGAGGGCATTGCTGACAAGCACGATCTGCCGCTGCGGCGTCTGCGCGTCGGCATCTATCAGGGGCTCATCTTCGCGAGCTTCAACGATGCCGTCGAGCCGCTCGAAGATTTCCTCGGCGGCGCAAAGCCGTGGATCGATCTCTTCATGAAGCAGGGCGCAGGGTATCCCGTCAAAATGAACGGCGAGCATCGCTTCCGCTTCAAGGGCAACTGGAAGATCCAGCTCGAAAACACGACCGACCTCTATCACTTCCCGGTCGTCCACAAGTCGTGGATGAAGACAATCGACGACCAGACGGCCGCCTCGATCACGAGCTTCATGACGAGCGAGAACGCGTTCTGCCGCTCGCTCGGCAACGGGCACAGCGTCGCCGTGCTGATGCCAGAGCTGATCGATCTCGACGACGACAACGGCGCGCCGCTGCCCGTGCGTCACGAGGCGCTCGCCGCGTCGCTCGCCAAGTCGTATCCGCCTGACGAGGTGCGGCGTATCGTGCGTTCGCTGATGGGCGTCGGCTTCAACGTGAACCTGTTTCCGAACCTCGCGCTGTCGATGTCGTTCTTCCGCGTGCTGCGGCCGGTTTCCGTCGACGAGACCGAGATCCGCCACGTCGCACTCGCGATGGACGGCGGCCCTGACGAGGCGAACCGCGTGCGTCTGCGCGTACACGAGCACTTCCAGGGGCCGCTCGGCTTCGGCAGCCCCGACGACGCCGAAGCATGGGAGCGCGTGCAGCGCGGCTCGCACGCGGGCCCCGATGTGCCGATCCTCGTGAACCGCGGACTGAACCGTGAGACCACGGCAGCGAACGGCGAAAAGACGGCGCACGCAACCGACGAAACGGGCATGCGCGCCGCCTACGCAAAATGGCAGCAGATGATGGAGCCGCAATCGTGAGTGAACTCGAACCGATGCTCGCGCAGCCCGTACTGACGCGCGCGATGCAATTCATCTGGCGCGAAGCCGAGCTGCTCGACCGCAAGGATTACCGGGGCTGGCTCGCGCTGTGGTCCGACGAGGGACATTACGTCGTGCCCATCGACCCGCAGGCGAAGGATTTTGCGGCGACGCTGAACTACGCCTACGACGATCGCGCGATGCGCGAGCTGCGCGTGCAGCGGATGCTCGCCGGCTACTCGCCGTCGGTGTCGGACGCGGCACGCACGGTGCGAACCGTCTCGCGCTTCACGATCGACGATCAGGACGCGGAGGACTCTTGCATCACCGCGCGTTCGGCCCAGGTGGTCGTCGCCTACAAGCGCGGCGTCGCCACGCTGTTCGCGGCCGATCTCGAGCACCGCCTCGATCTGTCGCAGGGCGAACCGCGCATCGTGCAAAAGGTGGTCCGGCTCATCGATTCGACCGACACACTCAACGCAATCGGCTTTCTGCTCTGACGCCGCCGCGCGTCCTGCCGCCAGGGCGGGACGCGCGAGGCGCAGCACCTGGAGAACGCTTTATGGCTGACGACGCAACGCTACCGCTGCGCGTGCTGTTCTGCTGCGGCGTGACGCAGAACTTCTTCGACCTGCCGCGCGACGAGATCGGCACGATATGGCAAGCCTATGGCGCAATGCTCAAGGCGCTCGAGTCGATGGACGGCGTGCGCGTGCTCGGGATCATGGACGATGACCGGCTCGCGGTCGGCTCGTCCGCGCAGGCGCCTTGGACCTTCTACATCATGGCCGACGTCGCCGATCTCGACACCGTCGCCGCGGTCTGCAACCTCTATCGCACGACGCCCGTGGGCCCGTACAACCTGTGGCGCTACGGCAAGATCGAAGCGCGCGTCGGCCGCGCGCTTCGCGTGCCGGAGGCGACGTGAGCGCGGCCGCGCTGGCGCGCGCTGGCGAAGCGGCACTGCATCGGCGTCTCGCCGTGCTCGAAGCCGAGCACGCCGTGCGGCGCACCACGGCGCGCTACATGGCGCTGTGCGACGTGCCCTCGGGTGCGCTCGCCGACGAGACGCTGGCGTCGCTTTTCACGGGCGACGCCATTTGGGAAGGCGTCGGCCCGCTGTACGCGCGCAAGTTCGGCCGGATCGAGGGACGCGAAGCGATCCTCGCGATGCTCACGCGCTATCTGCCGCCGACGCCGCATTTCTCGGTCAACGCGCACTTCCTGAGTGCAGAGCAGATCGACGTATGCGCCGATGCGACGCAAGCCACGGGCCGCTGGCTGATGCTGCAGGCATCCCGTTACGTCAACGGCGGCGCCGAGCTGATCGCCGCGCGGCTCGAAGTCGATTTCGTGCCGTGCGCCGCATCCGGTGCATGGCTTATGCGGCATTTCCGGACCCGGCGCCTGTTCGACGCGCCGTGGCAAGTCACTCCCTCTCCCACCGATACCTGAGTGCCATGAACGAGTTCATCAGCGAGTTTTCTCTCGGCGATGCCGACGGGCCGAGCATCGCGATCAAGGACAGCATCGACGTCGCAGGCTATCCGACGACGGCCGCCAGCCGCGCGTTGGCCGACGCGCCCGCGGCCGGGCTGCACGCCGAGGTGGTCGAGCGCCTGCTCGACGCCGGCTGGCGCGTGGTCGGCAAAACCAACATGCACGAACTCGCGTTCGGCATGACGGGCATCAACGACTTCACCGGTACGCCCGAAAACCCGCAGGACGAGACGCGCATTCCCGGCGGCTCGTCGAGCGGCTCGGCCGCTGCCGTCGGCCTGCATCTGAGCTGCGCGGCGCTCGGCACCGACACCGGCGGCTCGGTGCGCGGACCCGCCGCGTGCTGCGGCGTGATCGGCATGAAGCCGACGTTCGGGCGCGTGTCGCGCAAGGGCGTCGCGCCCGCCGTCTCGACGCTCGATTGCGTCGGCCCGTTCGCACGCGACATGACCACGCTCACAGACGTGATGGCCGCCATCGCGCCGGGCTTCGACGAGATCGCGGCGGCCGCGCCGCCGGGCGCCGCGCGGATCGGCGTCGTCGCCGTCGACGCGCTCGACGCGATTCGCAACGCGGTGGCGCGCGCGCCGTCGCTCGCCGGTTTCGCCGCGCGCGAGGTCGAGCTGCCGCGCCTGCGCGCGGCGTTCGACGCGGGCCTTGCCGTCATCAACGTGGAGACGTGGCGCGCGTTCGGCCATCTGCTCGAAACAGGCAAGCTCGGCGCCGATCTCGTCGCGCGTCTGCGTGGCGCGTCGCAAACGAGCGCCGCCGACCTCGCCGTGGCCGAATCGGTGCGCGACGAATTCACGGCCGAAGTCGACCGCGTGCTCGACACCGTCGACGCGATCGTGCTGCCGACACTGCCGACGCTGCCGATCACGCTCGAAGCTGCGCGCGGCGGCGCCCCGGTGATCGCGATGTCGTCGCTGATCCGGCCGTTCAACCTGAGCGGCCATCCCGCGCTGAGCCTGCCGCTGCCGCTCGCGGACTCGCCGCTCGCCGCCGGATTGCAGATCGTCGCGCGCAAAGGTGCAGACGAGTTGGTCTGTGCGCTCGCCGCGCAGTTCGAAGCGGCGCTGGCAAGCCAGAGAGCGCCGGCATGACAGACCGCGTCGTGCTGGTGACGGGCGCCGCCCAAGGCCTCGGCGCAACGATCGCGCGGCGCTTTCACGCCGTGGGCTATCGAGTCGCACTCGGCGACGTGCACGCCGACGCAGCCCGGCAGCTCGCTCGCGCGCTGAGCGCCGACGGCTCGCGCGCGATCGCGCTTGCGCTCGACGTGTGCGAGAAAAGCGATTTCGAAGCGGCCCGCGACGCGATCCTCACGGTCTGGCAGCGCGTCGACGTGCTCGTCAACAACGCGGGCCGCGCGCAAGTCGTGCCGGTGATGGACGTGAGCGCGGAGCAATTCGGCCGCGCCGTCGACGTGAACCTGCGCAGCGTGCTGTTCGGCTGGCAGGTGTTCGGCCGGCACTTCGGCGCTCACGGCGGCGGGCGCATCGTCAACGTAGCTTCGCTCGCGGGCCAGAACGGCGGCACCGCAACGGGTGCGCATTACGCGGCCTCGAAGGCGGGCGTGCTCAATCTCACGAAGGTGTTTGCGCGCGATCTCGCCGCGCGCGGCGTCACCGTCAACGCGGTCTCGCCGGGGCCGATGGACCTGCCCGCCGTGCACGACAGCGTGCCGGCCGATACGCTGCGCAAGCTCGTCGCGGGGATCCCCGCCGGGCGGCTCGGCAACGCGGATTTCGTCGCCGACGTCGCCGTGCTGCTTGCCGCCGAGCACGCGTGGTTCACAACCGGCGCGTGCTGGGACGTCAACGGCGGATTGTTCATGCGCTGAACGATGCGGCGCCGGGGCACGCGCCCTGCCGCCGCTCATGCTCAGGTCGGCTTGCCCTCGCTCGATGCCCAGTTCGGCATCAGCGTATTGCTCGGCAGCGCCTCGTCGATCAGCTTCTTCGCGGTCTGGATGCCCGCGACAGGCAGCCCGGCCGGATCGAGCACGCCGATCTGCACGAGCACCGACGCCTGATCCCAATAGATGTGCTCGTTGTAGAGCTTGTCTCCGCGGAAGCACACCACTGCGAGCATCGGCACCTCGAAGTATTTGCCCGTCGGCGCGAGGCCCGGCAGCAGCCAGTCGATCTCGCGGTCGTGCGTCGCGCAGAACACGAACTCGTCGACGATCCGATCCGCGCCGATCGTCCGCGACACGGGAATCAACGTCGTATCGGCCGGATTGGCATCGACGAAGTGGTACTTGTAGAAGCGCTTGAGCTGGTCGTGGCCGACACCGCCCGTCATCGTCGGCACGTGGTTCACGTAGGGCTCGGCAACCATTGTCGGCATGACCGCGCCGACGTCGCGGGTCGCGAATTCGTAGTAGCAGTGCCGCTCCCACAACGTGTTGAGATCGTAGATCGGGCCAAGCACCTTGCGAAGCATCGCCATCGTGCGAGAGTAGGCCATCAGCGCCGCGGGTTTGTCGTACTGCGGACGTTCCGGCGTCGCGAACGCGTGATCACAGCCTGGATAGACATAGCACTCGGCGCCCGGACGATCGGCGAACGCAGCCACGATGCGCTCGCGCGCCTCGGGCGGACAGAACGCGTCGTTCTCGGGGAAATGGAACATGATCGGGCAGCGAATCGACGCGGCCTCGTCGAGATGATTCTGCAGATTCACGCCGTAGTAGCTGATCGCGCAGTCGACGTCGGTGCGCGCCGCGCTCAGCATCGCAAGCCGGCCACCGAGGCAATAGCCGATCAGGCCGACCTTGCCGGCCTGCTCCGGCAGCGCACGCGCGGCGTCGAGCGTCGCGGCGATGTCCTCGACGGCAAGCGTCTCGTCGAGGCGCTCGTGATAGTCGAGCGCCGCCTTGAAATCGTCCTCGCCGTAGCCCAGCACGACGCCCGGCTTCATGCGCCAGAACAGGTCCGGCACCAGCACGACATAGCCTTCCTCGGCGTAGCGGTCGGCCATCGCCTTCATGAACCCGTTGATGCCGAAGATCTCCTGCACGAGCACGAGGCCCGGCCCGGAGCCCTGCGCGGGCGTCGCGAGATACGCCGAAAAGTGGCCGCCGTCGCGGGCACTCACCTGGATGGTTCGACTGCTCATGGATGACGTCTCCTGGGCGAAAAAGTCATTACAGATAAGCGGCGAACTGCGCGAGCACGGCGGCACGGTCCGCTGCGAGTCCCGCCGCGACGCCCTCGGCCATCGCGCCGACGTAGACGTCGTGCGCGCCGCCCGGTCCTGCTTCGAGCGCCGCGAATACCGCGTCGACGACGTCCGTCACCGCGAGTTTCGGCGGCGGGAAATCGCGGCTCATGTCCGTATCGATCGCGCCGGGCAGCACCGCCAGCACGCGCACGCCGCGTCCGGCCAGCTCGGCGCGCACGCCTTCCGTCATGCGCAGCGCGGCTGCCTTCGACGCGCACAGGGAGCCCATCGCGGGCAGCGCGACGCGCGCGAGAATCGAAAGCATGTTGACCAGTGCACCGCCGTTGCGCGCGAGCGCCGGCGCGAACGCGCGGCACATCTCCAGCGTGCCGAAATAATTGACTTCCATTTCGGCGCGGGCTGCGAGCGCGTCGCGTGGCTCGGCCACGCGTTCGAGCCGGTTGATGCCCGCGTTGTTGATCAGCAACGAGACGTCGCCGGCCAGCGCGGCCGCCTCGGCGACCTGTGCGGGCACGGTGACGTCGAGCCGCACCGGCACGACGCGCGGATCGTCGAAGCGTGCCGCATCCGGATCGCGCATGCCCGCGTAGACCTTGCGGGCGCCACGCGCGAGCAGTCCGGCGACGAAGCCGGCACCGACGCCGCGGTTCGCGCCCGAGACGAAGGCCGTCGAATGTTCTATACGCATCGCATGTTCCTCGTGGCAGATCCCGTCATTTGAGCCGGTATTCGACGGGCAGGATGTAGCCGCTGTCGAAGGTCTTCACTTCGACGTTCGAACGAAACGCGATCGTCGTGACGGCCTGCAGCAGGGGAACCACCCATGACTTCTCGGACGCTTCCTGGCCAAGCGCGCGATATCCCGCCATGCGCTTCTGTTCGTCGACCTCGGTCATCAGCGCCTCTACTCTCGGTCCGAGCGCAGGGTCCTTCCAGGCTGAGAAGCGCAGCCGCGGATCGAGAATCCGCCCGGTGTAGTTCTCCGGATCGCCGGTCGAATTGGCCCAGCTGTAGAGCAGCACGCCGCTCATCTTGGTCGCCTGGATTTCGGCGATCACCTTGGCCATCGTGGTCTGCGTCAGATCGGCCTGGATGCCGACGCGCTGCCACATGCCGGCGATCGCGCGCGCCATGTCGTAGTCGCTCGGAAAGGTGCCGTTGGTCGTGAGGAAAGGCACACGCACCGGCTTGTTCGGCCCGTAGCCCGACTTCGCGAGCGCGGCGATGGCGCGCTGCGGATCGTAGGGGATCTTGAACCCGGGCACGTCGGCAGCAGAACCCGCCGTGGCCGTCACCGAGAGCGGGCGGGCGATGCCGCCGTAGAACGCCTTCGACAGCGCCTCGGTATCGATCGCGTAGTGCATTGCGGCGCGCACGTTCTCGTCGTCGAAGGGCTTTACGTAGTTGGGCATCCGCAGCATGTAAATCTCGCTGTACGGATAGATCTGCGTCGTGATGCCGGGCACTTTCGCGAGGCGCTGCGCCTCACGCAGGGGAATCTGCACGGCTACGCCCGCGCGGCCCGACTCGACCGCAGCGACGCGCGCCGACGGCTCCGTCGCCACCTCGAACGTGACGTGTCGGATCGGAGGCGCGCCGCCCCAGTACTTGTCGAACGCTTCGAGCACGATGCGCGAGCCGCGCTGATAGTCGACGAGCCGGTACGGCCCGGCGCCGACCGGCTTCGCGAGAAAGCCGTCGACGCCAACCTTCTCCATGTACGCCTTCGGCACGATGTAGCCAGCGAGGAATGCCAGATAAATCGGCGCGGCGGGCGTCGGCTTGCTGTAGACGAGCACGGCGCGCGTCGGCGAGACGATCTCGACGTCCTGCAGCGTCTGGAACATGCCGCCGACGGCGAGCTTGTGGTCCGCCGTCGGCCGGTCGTGCAGGCTGTACTTGAGGTCGGCCGTCGTGAGCTTCGAGCCGTCGTGAAAGAGAATGTCGTCGCGCAGCGTGACTTCGAGGCGCTGCGCGGTCTTGTCCTGCCATTTCCAGGCGGAGATCTGGCGCCCTTCGAGCACGAGCTTCGGCGAGTAGCGCAACGGCGAGTCGAACACGGTCTCGTAGATCGACTGCGCCTGCGGAACGGTGATCGCCGTCGGGTCCCATGTCGGTACGTCGGAGATGTAGGCGATGTTGAGCACCTGGTCGGCCGGATGGCCTTGCGCGAACGCGCGTTCCCAAGGCAGCAACGCGCCCGCGCCGGCCGCGAGCGAGCCAAGCAACAACTGGCGGCGCTTCATGTCGATCTCGTAACTGTCCATCTATCCTCCTGTGAGGCCGGCGTGCACGCCGGACGAAGGTACGCGAAAAAAATCAAAGGGCTGCCGCCCGTTCGCACGGACGGCTGGCCCGGGAGGCCCGATTATCTGTGGTCAGAATCTATGGCGCAGTCCCAGCCGCACTTCGACCTGGTTCACCGTGCTCGAGGCCTGCAGCACTGGCGCGAGGTCCGCGACCTTCGCGTCGCCGGCGGCGTGCATGAAGGTCGCCTGCAGGTAGGCGTCGGTACGCTTGGACAGGAAGTAATCGGCGATCGCGTCGAAATTGTGGTACTTCGGCTTCTGCGAGTTGGCTGAAACTTCGCCCTCGGTGTAGCTGTAGCCGGTGCCGAGCTGCAGCGCCGGCGTGATGAAGTAGCTGCCGACGACCTCGAAGATCTGGAACGTCACGTGTCCGCCGATCTTCGCGCCGAGCGTCGGATCGAGCCCCATGAAGCGCGTGTTCGTGTAGATTGCGGCCACTTTCGCCGCGCCGAACGTGTATTGACCCGCGAAGCCGAACGACTGGTACTTCGCGGCGGCGATCCCGTAGTTGCCGTCGATGACGTTGGTCGACGTCCACACGCCTTCGGGCACCGCTTCGGCAGGATGATCAATCGTGGTGAACGCGGCCGCGAGCGCGAGCGGGCCGCCCGCATACTTGACCCCGAATGACTTGACCGCGTCGCGGTTCATCTGGCCCGCAACGTTTCCGAAGCCGTAGACCGCACCCGCCTGCACGCCGTAGAACACGGGCGACGCGTAGCGCACCGCGTTGTTCACCCGGAAGTCGATGCCCGTGTTGTCGAGGTCGCCGGGGTGCGGAAACAGGATGCCCCAGTTGCCGTTCGCGGTGTACTGGCCGACATAGTCGCCCATCAGTTCGTTCTGCCGGCCGAGCGTCAGGGTGCCGAACCTGTTGCTGGCGAGGCCGACGTAAGCGGCGCGGCCGAACTCGCGGCCCTGCTGCAGCAGCTTGCCCGAATTGATGTCGAAGCCGTTTTCGAGTCGAAACACCGCGGACAGGCCGCCGCCGAGATCCTCGGTGCCGAGCAGGCCCCAACGGCTGCCTTGCGAGATGCCGCTTTGCATCTGCCAGGATTGTTTGCCGAGCTGATTGTTCGAGAAGGTCAGGCCCTCGTCGATGATGCCGTACAACGTGACGCTGCTTTGAGCCCAGACAGAACCGCTTGCACAAAGGGCAGCAAGCGATACGGTGACAAGAGGAGTTTTCACGTGGATTCCGTTAGACGGTCGAAGGGTTGAGCGACTGGTTTTTCAATGGGACTTCACCCTGCTGCGCGCGTCGGGGCACCGCTGCGGACGGTCGTCCGGACGCCAGAATGCAAGCATCTCAATCAACATTCTGAATTCAGAATATGAGAGTAAAAAATGGACGTCAAGAATGCGTCAAAATTGTTTGCATAACGAATGGGAAGCAGACCGTCGCTGCCTGAGCGCAAATCCTTCTTCTTTTTCGACTGCTTTCTTTGACGGAATTGGCGAGATGGCTGATTTCGGCTGAACGGAACGGTACCCGTCGTTCTCATACAACCGCTTGACATGCTGATTTTCTGAATTCAGTATCCGTGTATTGCTATCAGTGCACGAAGCAAGCCTGCGTCATGCGCCCTTGCGCCTCGCCTGATTCGCCCGTCTCGCTTCGCTCGTCCGACACGCACCGGCCGCTCTCGTGGCACGGTCCGTCAACCCTCGATCCTGGTCACCATGATTTTCGACAGTCAACCTGTTTCGCCATACGCCGCGTTCGCGCAGACGGCGGCACGCCTTCCCGATCACCACTTCGTGCACGTTCCGGCCTCGGCGCTGCGCCACTACGCGGCCCCCGGCGATGCCGCGCCCGGCGCGCTCACGCTGACGTACGCGCAGACGCTCGCCGAAATCGAGCGGCAGGCCGCGCGCTACCGCGCAGCGGGCTACCGCGCGGGGATGCGCGTCGCGCTGCTGCTCGAGAACCGGCCCGCGTTCTTTTTCCATTTCTTTGCGCTGAACTCGCTCGGCGTCGGCGTGGTGCCGCTCAACCCCGACGCGCGGCCGCACGAGATCGCCTACGTCGCGCAACACAGCGAGATCGCGCTGGCGGTCGGCGTCGCGCGCACGCTGCCGCTGTTGCGCGCGGCGCTCGACACGCCCGCGCTGCACGTGCCGATCGCCGACGCCGACGCCGGCCCGCTGCCTGACGCCACAGATGCCGGAGACGCGAACGATACGGACACAGCCACGCATGTGCCGAGTCTCGACGACGAATGCGCGATCCTCTACACGTCGGGGACGACCGGCAAGCCGAAGGGCTGCATCCTCGACAATCGCTACTTCGTTTCGATCGGCGCGATGTATCTCGACGAGGGCGGCCTGTGCGAAGTGCGGCCCGGCGTCGAGCGGCTCATCACTCCACTGCCGCTCTTTCACATGAACGCGCTCGCGTGCTCGACGATGGCGATGGTCCTCTCGGGCGGCTGCGTCATCCAGCTCGACCGCTTTCATCCGCGCGCCTGGTGGTCCGACGTCGCCGCGAGCGGCGCGACGATCGTCCACTACCTTGGTGTGATGCCCGCGATCCTGCTCTCGCTCGACGACGCGCCACCGCCGCACAGCGTGCGCTTCGGCTACGGCGCGAATGTCGATCCGCGGCATCAGCGCGTGTTCGAGCAGCGCTTCGGTTTCCCGCTGATCGAAGGCTGGGCGATGACGGAGACGGGTGGCGCCGCGGTGATTTCGTCGAGCCACGAGCCGCGTCACGTCGGCTCGCGCTGCTTCGGGCGGCCGAGGCCGGAGATCGAAGTGCGGCTCGTCGACGAGCACGATCGCGACGTGCCGCGCGGCACGCCCGGGCATCTGCTCGTGCGACGCGCAGGCGACGCGCCGCGGCTCGGCTTCTTTCGTGGCTATCTTAAGGACGAGGCGGCGACCGAGGCGGCCTGGCGCGGCGGCTGGTTCCACACCGGCGATGTGGTGCGCGAGGGCGAGGACGGTAGCCTGCATTTCGTCGACCGGCAGAAGAACGTGATCCGCCGCTCGGGCGAGAACATCGCGGCGCTCGAAGTGGAAGCGTGCCTGCTCGATCATCCCGACGTGCGGCAGACGGCCGTGATTGCCGCGCCCGATCCGCTGCGCGACGAGGAAGTGATGGCCTGCGTGATCGTCGCACCTGGCGTCGCCCGCGATGCGGCAACGGCGCGCGCGCTGCAGGCGTGGTGCCTCGACCGGCTCGCGTATTTCAAGGCGCCTGGGTACGTGTCGTTTGTCGAATCGCTGCCCGTGACGTCGACCAACAAGGTGCAGAAGACGCAATTGGCAGTACTCGGCAACGATCCACTGAACGCACCTCAGTGCTTCGATCTGCGCGCGTTCAAGCGGCGTGTGGCGGTGGGTTGACGAAAATCGCGCGCGTGCTGGACGCGCGGTGGCAGTCGCCGCGTCCGGTGCAGGCTGCCGTGCGGGTGTAGCGGGTGTAGGCGGCGCAGTCCGAAGCTACATCTGACGCGCGCGTATCGCGCCGTCCGCGCCGAGGCGCAGCTTGACAGCCGCGCCCGCCTCCAGCGGGCCTTCGAGCTGCGCAATCACGCGCGGCCCGGCGTCGGTGCGCACGGTAGCAAGCCAGGCCAGTTCGCCGGCACCGCTCCCCGCCCGCCGATGCAGCGCGGTGACGTCCTCGACACTCCCGCATCCGGCATCGACGTCGACGAAATCGCGCCCGCCGCACGCCGGGCACAGCAGCCTCTCCGGAAATTCGCGTTGCCCGCACGCGGCACAGGCATGGACGGTCATCGTCGCCATGAAGCCTCCGCGCGCTCCAGCACGACGGCGTTGGCGCACATCCCATAGCGGTACTGCACCATCCCGTATCCGCTGACGACGGCGAAACGTGCGCCGTCGACCTGCCGCTCGCCGGCCTCGCCGCGCAGCTGCGTGACCGCCTCGACGAGACCGTGCATGCCGCCCGCCGCGCCCGCCTGTCCGACCGAAAGCTGTCCGCCCGACGGATTGACGGCCAGCGCGCGCGTCGCGATGCGCTGGTGAATCAGCGTGCGCAGGGCGTCAGGGCCGGTGGGGTCGGCGAAACCGAGATCGGCGAGCTGCGCGACGATCATCGCCGGATAGTCGTCGTAGACGGAGACGACGTCCATCTGCGCGGGCGAGAGCCCGGCGTCGCGCCACAGCGCCTCGCGAATCGACGCGAGCCCGGTGACGAGTCCGTCGCCATGCTGATGATCGAAGTTGTAGGACGCGCGCAGGGCGCGGATGCCGACGGGCGCCGCGCGCACGCAGCGGTGCGTTGCCGCCGCGAGCACGAGCGCATTGGCGCCCGAAACGACGGGCACGCAGTCAAGGCGGCACAGCGGCTCGGCAACGGGCGGCGCGGCGAAGTAAGCCTCGCGCGTGAGGGGCTCGCGATACACGGCGCGCGGATTGCGCGCGGCCCACGCGCGCTGCGCGATGCACAGCGCGGCGTAGTCGTCGCGCGTAAGGCCGGTGGCGGCCATCTGACGCTGCGTGAGCATCGCGAACAGCGGATTCGGCCCGCCCGTGCCGAGCGGACGCAGATAGGCACGCGTGGTGGCATTGTAGTTCTCGACGAGCGCCGTGAAATCGGCGGCTTCGAAATGATCGCCGCTCACGAGGACGACGACTTCGGCGTCGCCCGCCTGGATGGCGCGCGCCGCGTGCTGAAGCAGGTTCACGCCGCTCGCGCCGCCATGGCAGTCGTCCATGCACCAGCGCAGGCGCAGGCCTGCGCGCCAGCCGAAATCGATTGCGTGATCGGGCGTTAGCGTGAACGAAGCCACGCCGAGCCCGTCGACGTCGGCCGTGCCCAGTCCGGCATCCGCGAGCGCCTCGGCCAGCGCCCCGGCGAGCAGTCCCGCCGTCGTGGTGCCGTCCGGCGCGTGCCTGCGGTACGGCACTTCGGCGGCGGCGACGATCGCGACACCGGCGAAGTCGCGCGACGCGGTGTCGGGGCGAGCCGCCATCAGCCGGCTTCGTCGACGGCAAGGAAATACTGCTGCTCGGCGTCGTCGATGAACGCGAGCGTCCCCGCGCGCACCCGCACCGGGTCGCGCTCCATGAAACCCTTGAGCAGTGTCTGCATGCCGTCGACGATCAGTTCCAGCGTGCCCGGCTTGGTCATCGTGCCGCGCCGCACCTGGCGCGTGTGATCGGCAAAGCGCAGGATCGTGCCTTTCAGGCGCGAATTGAGCACGCCCTCCAGCCAGATGCCGCGAAATTCGACGTTCGCCTCGGTCAACAGCGCGATGTCCTTGCGCTCGAAGCCACGCCTGCATTTGCGATACGCCGCGCTCATGCCGGCCAGCTGCTCGTCGGTGAGCACGGCCGCCGCCGCCGCGGCCGCGCTCGGCTCGAGCAGGCGCCGGACCTCGAAGATCTCGCGCACGTCCTCGCTGGTCAGCACGGGCGTGACGAAGCCGCGCGTCGTGCCGACCAGGTAGCCTTCGTTGACGAGCCGCAGCAGCGCCTGGCGTACGGGCATTCGCGTGCATTCGAATTCCTTGGCGATCTCGTAGTCGAGAACACGGTCCTCCGGACCGATCTGTCCCGATTGCAGCCTGGCAAGGATCTCCTGATAGACCGACTCCATCAGCGTCGTCTGTCGCAGCGCAGTGCGCCGCGGCTGCTTGACGGTGGTCGGTTCGGCGGATGTCATGATGTTCTCCCGTTCATTGCCTTTTATGGTTGCAGCCCCGCCGGCGCGAAGGCTCTCGGAATGCAACCGCTTATTGTAGTGCCCGCGCCCCGCCCGCCCGCGGGTGCGCGAGACGCCCTCTTTCTCAAGCCGCCGCCTCGAGCGGCGCGGGCGGCCACGGCACGCCGGCCTCGCCGGGCACCGCCTCGATCAGCGCCTTCGTGTACGGATGGCGCGGCGCCGCGAACACGTCCCCGGTCGCGCCCTCCTCGACGACCTCGCCGCGCCGCATGACAAGCACGCGGCTGCACAGATACCGCACCACGGCCAGATCGTGCGAGATCAGCAGCACTGCGATCTGGCGCTCGCGGCGCAACGCCAGCAGCAGATTCAGGATCTGCGCCTGCACTGAGACATCGAGGCCCGAGACGATCTCGTCGGCGACGATCAGTTGCGGCGCCGCGCACAACGCGCGGCCGATGTTCACGCGTTGCTTCTGACCGCCCGAAAGCTGTGTCGGAAAGCGCTGCAGCGTATCGGCCGGCAGGCCGACGTCGCGCTGAAGCGCCTGCGCGCGTGCGAGCCGCTCTGCGGCGTCGGTCGCGGGCAGGCCGGCGGCCTCCAGCGCCTGGGTCAGCAGACGCTCGACCGTGCGGCGCGGATTGAGCGCGGACTGCGGGTCCTGGAAGATGATCTGCACCTGCTCGCGCGCGCGCCGCACGCGTGCCTCGCCGCCGTGCGTCAGGTCCTCGCCGCCGATCAGCACACGCCCGTCGGTCGGCGGCTCGATGCCCATCAGCAGGCGCGCGACCGAGGTCTTGCCGCTGCCGCTCTCGCCGACGATACCGACGAACTCGCCCGGCATGATCCGCAGCGAAAGCGGTTTGACCGCCGTGAAGCTCGTCTTGCGCCGGCCGAGGAGGCCGTCGGTGCTCGTGTAGACGAGCGACGCCTCACGCAGCTCCGCGACGGGCCGGCCGTCGCCGACGACCGCGGGCAATGACGGCACCGGTGCGCCGTCGTCGGCCGCGCCCGCGTGCTCGCAAGCCTCGACGCACGCCACGCGATGGCCGTTCGGCGCGACGCGCTCCGCGTGCGACGCAGCGCACGCGCGATCGCCGACCGGGCAGCGCGGCGCGAAGCGGCAGCCCGCGATGCCCGCGAGCGCGGAGAGCCCCGGCATCTGATGCGGCAGCACCGGCAAGCGGCGACGCGGCCCGAGCAGGTCCGGCGTTGCGTACTTGAGCGCGCGCGTGTACGGATGGCGAGGCGCATCGAGCACGTCGCGGGCCGGCCCGTATTCGACGAGATCGCCCGCGTACATCACCGCGATCTCGTCGCAGACGTGGGCGGCCAGCCGCAGATCGTGTGTGATCAGCAGCACTGCGCTGCCGTGCTGGCGCTGCTGCGCGGCGAGCATCGTCATGACACGCGTCTGCGTCAGCACGTCGAGCGCGGTGGTCGGTTCGTCGGCAATCAGCAGCGCCGGGTTGCTCGCGAACGCCATCGCAATGAGCACGCGCTGGCACTGCCCGCCCGACAATTGATGCGGATAGCGGCCAAGCATCTGCTCAGGCACCGGCAACTGCACCGATTCGAGTGCGCGCAGCGCGGTCGACGCGCGCTCGGACGCCGGCACGCCGATATGCGCGAGATGCTCGTCGAAGGCGCGGCCGATGGTCCAGAGCGGATCGAGCGCCGTGAGCGGTTCCTGTGGCACGAACGCGATCTGCCGGCCGAGCAGCGCGCGGCGCGCGGGCGCCGGCATCGCGAGCAGATCGCGGCCCCCAAAGCGCATCGAGCCTGAAGTCACATCGAAACCCGCCGGCAGCAGCCCGGAAATCAGCCGGCCGAGCATGCTCTTGCCCGCGCCGGATTCGCCGACCACGCCGAGCACCTTGCCGCGCCCGATCGACAGCCGCAGGCCGCGCAGCGCCGCGACGGGCTGCGCGCCGAAAGTGGCCGTCAGCGTCACGCCGTCGAGCGCGAGGACGGGCTCGGCGGCTTCGGCGTCCGGCGCGGCGTCCGTTGCCGCCTCATCGTGATGAGGTGCGAGCATGGTCATTCCCCCCTGCCGCGCATGCGCGGATCGAGCGCGACGCGCAAGCCGTCGCCGAGCAGATTGCAGCCGAGCACCGTGACGACGATCGCCAGCATCGGAAACAGCAGCCCCGTCGGCGATTCGTGCATCGACACGCGCGCGTCGGCGATCATCACGCCCCACGCGGTCACGTTGGCGGGCACGCTCAGACCAATAAAACTCAGCAGCGCCTCGACAGTGATCGCGACGCCCATCTCAAGCGAGAACAACGTGATCATGAGCGGCAATGCCGCCGGCACGATTTCGCGCAGCATGATGCGCAGGTGCGAGAGATTGAGCAACTGCGCGGCCAGGACGTAATCACGCTGGCGCACGACCATCACCTCGGCGCGCACGACGCGGCAAAAGCGGGTCCAGTCGACGAGCACGATCGACAGGATCACGTTATCGATGCCCACGCCGAGGCTCACCATCAGCACGAGCGAGAGCACGACGGGCGGAAACGACATCCACAGGTCCACGAGATAGCTGACCGTGCGGTCGACCCAGCCGCCGAAGTAGCCGGCAAGGATCGCAAGCGCGCTGCCGACGAGCCCCGCGCCGAACGCCGCGATCACTGCGACCGTCAGCGCGACGCGGCTGCCGTACAGCAGACGGGACAGCACGTCGCGGCCCAGGCTGTCGGTGCCGAGCGGAAACGCGGCGTCGCCGCCTTCCATCCAGGCGGGTGGCGTCAGCATGTGCAGCAGGTCCTGGCCGAGCGGATCGTGCGGCGAGAGCCACGGCGCAAACACGGCGCAACACGCCACGCCGAGCACGATCGCGGCGCCGAGCCACAGGTTCAGCGAGCGCAGGCGGCGCCAGGCGTGCGCGGGACGCTTGCGCACGGCGGCCGACGGAGCGGCGGGCACGGCGGACGGACGGGTGCCCGCGGACGGCTCGGCGGACAGGGAATCGCGCGGCATGTCGGTCTCGATGTCGGGCTTGGACGAAAAGGACGATGTGGAGGTCGTATGGGTCGTGGACATGGGAACGGACTCGGGGCGCTCAGGCAACCTTGCGCAGGCGCGGATTCATGATCACGTACAGCGTGTCGACGATCGCATTGATGACGAGCATCAGCGCGCAGAACACGACCGCGATGCCCTGGATCAGCACGAGATCGTTGTTGCGCACGGCCTGCACCATCAGGTTGCCGACACCGGGAAACGAAAAAATCATCTCGACGAGCAGCGCGCCGCCGAGCAGGAAGCCGAACTGCACGCCGATCATCGTCAGCGCCGGCAACGCGGCGTTCTTCAGCATGTGGCGCCACAGGATGCGCCGTTCGGACAGCCCGCGCAGCCGCGCGACGCCGACATACGGCTCGTTGCGCTGATCGAGCAGGCTCGAGCGCAGCACGCGAATCACGAGCGGCGCAAAGCCGAACGCGAGCGCGAACGACGGCAGCACGAGATGGCTGGCCGTGCTCAGCCAATCGCGCCAGTCGCCCTTGAGCAGGAAATCGACGAGCAGGAAGCCGCTCAGATGCGGCATCGGGATGCCATCGCCGACGCGGCCCGAGAACGGCAGCACCGGCAGCCAGACGCCGAACAGCGCGATCAGCAGCAGCGCCCAGAGGAACGACGGCACCGACTGCATCAGCACCACGCCAAGGCCGACCGGGAATTCCGCGCGCCGCTCGACCACAGAGTACGCCAGCACGCCGCCCGGCACGCTGATGGCGAGCGAGAGCAGAAGCGCGGTCAGACACAGCTCGAGCGTGGCCGGCAGCGTCGAGCCGATCAGGGTTGCAACCGGCTGCTGGAACGAGATCGACGCGCCGAGATTGCCGTGCAGCGCGTTTGCGAGCCAGATCGCGAACTGCGCCGCGATCGGCTTGTCGAGGCCGAGCTGGTGGCGCAGCGCGGCGGCGTCGGCCGGCGTCGCGTTGGGAGGCAGCATCATCGCGAGCGGGTCGGCGGGGATCAGCCGCAGCACGACGAAGACGATCAGCGACAGCATCAGCAGCGTCGGAATCGCCGCCGCCAGCCGGCGCAACAGTACGGTGGACACGAGCCGCAACATCACCACGCTCCCGGAAGATTGGCGGACGAGGACCGGGCGACGGATTCGAGCACTTTGCCCGGATTCAGCAGCCCGGCGGGATCGAGCGCGCGCTTGATGGCACGCATTGTCTGAAGCGCGCCGGCGTCGCGCGTGTGGCCCAGCCACGGGCGCTTCTTGCTGCCGATGCCATGTTCGGCCGACACTGCGCCGCGCCAGGCGCGCGTGAGTTCGTAGACGGCAGCGTCGACCTCGTCGGAGAGATCGGGCGGCGCGTCGGCGAGATGGGCGATCACGTGGAGGTTGCCGTCGCCGAGATGGCCGTAGACGAGTGTCGTCATGTCAGGCCAGCGCGCGCGCAGCAGCGCCTCGCACGCGTCGGCCACCGCGCCGATGTCGGCGGTCGAAAAGCCGATGTCAAAGCCGATCAGCCCCGGCATGAGGACGGGAAACTCGGCCGGCGCGTCGCGCACCGCCCAGAAGCGGGCAGCATCGGCGTGCGAACTCGCGATGACGGCGTTTTCGACGACGCCTTCGGCAAGCATTTCGGCCAGTGTGTCTTCGAACCCTGCGGCGTCGCGAGGCGCGTCCGAGGCCGGGCTTTCGAGCAACACGTAATACGCGTGGCGCGTGTCGAGTGGCTTGCGCAGGCCGGCGACGCGTTCGAGCACGTAGTCGTAATAGCTCGGCCACATCACCTCAAACGCCGACACGCCGCCCGACAGATTTGCGCGCGCGTAGTGCAGCAGCCGCGTGACGGCCGCATAGTCGGGCAGCCCGCACCAGGCGGTCAGCAGACTGGCCGGGCGCGGCGCGAGCTTGAGCGTCGCGCGCGTGATAACGGCGAGCGTGCCCTCGCTGCCGACCAGCAACTGCTTGAGGTCATAGCCGCTGTTGTTCTTGATCATCTTGTGCATGTCGCCGATCACGGTGCCGTCCGCGAGCACGGCCTCGACGCCGAGCACCTGCTCGCGCGCCATGCCGTAGCGGATCACGCGGTTGCCACCCGCGTTCGTCGCGAGGTTGCCCCCGATCGTGCAGCTGCCGCGCGCGCCGAGATCGAGCGGGAACATCATGCCGGCGGCATCGGCGGCTTCCTGCACGCGCTGCAGGATCGCGCCCGCCTCCACGGTGATCGTGCCGGAGACGACGTCGACCTCCTCGATCGCATTCATCCTTTCGAGACTGAGCGCGACTTCGCCGCCCTGCAGGTTCGCGCCGCCGGCGAGCCCGGTGAGTCCGCCCTGAATGACGACGGGCTGGCCGAGCCGGTGGCACAACGCGAGCGCGCGCGAGACGTCGGCCGTCGAGCGCGGGCGGATCAGCGCGAGCGGCACGGCGCCCGGCGTACCGCTCCAGTCGCAGTAGCGGCGAGTGCCGAGCCCGGCGCCGAGCGTAACGAGATCGGAGCCGAGTGCGTCGAGCAGTTTCCCGACGCTCACGTGCGAATCGACGGACGGAGCTTCGGCCGGGATGGCCGGGCGAAATGCTTCGCTCATCGCTGGCTCCTATGCCCGCAGCGCGGCGACGGCGCGCTCGAAGCCGCCGCGCACCACGTCGATGTCGTTGGCCACGACCGCGAAGTCGAAGCCGTTGGCCAGCTGCGCGCAAGCATCGGCTTCGTCGCCGGTGAAGATACCGCACGGCAAGCCGTGTGCATGCGCGGCGGCCAGGATGCGAGAACAGTCGCGCTCGATGGCGCCGGGCGCGCCGTTGCGCGACAGCGCGAGATCGCCGGTGCCGACAAACAGATAGCCGAGCCCTTGCACCGCGGCGATCGCCTCCACCTGTTCGACGCCGGCCACCGTTTCGATCATCACGCCGATCGAGATGCGTTCGCCGTCGGCCTTCATTGCCGCGAGCCCGGCGAGCAGCGGCCGCACGCCGCCGCCCGAGCGCGCGCCGAACGGCGGATAGCGCCCATGCGCGACGGCACGGCGCGCCTCGTCGGCGCTTTCGACGAGCGGCACGAGCACCGACGCGGCACCGGCGTCGAGTGCCTCGGCGATGGCATGCGCCGAGTTCTCGGCAACGCGCACGACCACGGGCAACTGATACCGCACAAGCCCGATGGCGGCCTCCATCGCCCCACGGTCCCAGAGACCGTGCTGACGGTCGATCACCGCGAGGTCCGGGCGCGCGGCGGCGCCGATCTCGAACAGCGTCGCGCTGCCGACCGAAAACCAGGCACACGAAAGACGCCGCCCGGTGGCAAACAGTTCATGCAAGGTCTTGGGTTTTGGCGGATCGAAAACTTCGGGACGGTTTGGCATCGGATGGTGGCTGGGCGATGATCGACGTTTCTGGAAGCACGGCTGCAATTCGATTGTTACCGCGAAAAATTCTGAATTCAGAATATGGGGTTTCAAATTTAGCGTCAAGCGATTTTGCGAGCGCCGTCGGCGCCGCCGCGCGACAGCGGCCGCTCATGCGCGACGCCGCGCGCGTCAGGATGGCGTACGATCCTCGTCGCCCTCGCCTCCGTCCCGGCCCGATTCGAGCAGCGCGCGAATCAGGAACATTTCGGTCTCGTGCGTCGAGCAGATCTGCGCCCACGCGTCATCGCTCTGGTCCGCGAGCCGCCACGTGAACAGCGTGACGAGGGCCGTGCCGGGCGGATGTCCCAGCGCCGACCCATCGAGCACGCGCGCGGCATTGCGAAAACGCAGTCCCGACTCGGTCGCGGCCACGTCGTAATCGACGGCAAGACGCGCCGGGTCCACATGTAGACGCACCCAGGTCGGCAAACCGCTGAACACCGATTCGCCGACGAACGTGGTGTCGGCGACCTGCCGGCGGCGCCAGCTGCCGAGTGCCCAGCGGCCCTGCCGCTCGCCGTCCGCCATGAGCCGGAACGCGCGGGCGGCGTCGGTCCGTACGAGGATGCTGCTGCTATGACAATGCGCATCGATCACGAGGTTATCCTTTTCTGTCAGCGAGAAAAAAAAGCGGCTGCGCGACGACAGTTCGTGCAGCACACCGACCTTTTTTTCAACATTCTGAATTCAGATTATGATGGTCCAACTGTGGCGTCAAGCACGAAGATCGACGTCGCCCTCTCCCTGAAACGGAATGCGCCTCATGGACGTCTGCCTCTTTCTGATCGCCCCGCCCTGCACTTCGCCGGCCAGGGCCGCGACGACCGCCGACACCGCCGCCATCGCCGAGCACGCCGCGACGATGAGCGGGCTCAAACGCCTTGTCGTGCATACGCCACTGCCCGGCGGCGCACACGATCCGTATCTGCACGACGGCGCGCCGCCACGCTGCGCGCTGCAGCTTTATTTCGACGATCTCGGCAGGCTCGAAGACGCGTTGCGCGATGGCGGCGCCGCGCACCCGTTCGCCGACGCTGCGCGCTTTCCGGTGCTCGCCGATGCGCGGCTCACGCACCAGGCGATGGCGGTACGCCGCTTTCCGGTGCCGGAGCCGTCGGCGTCCGTCGACGGCGAACACTGCACCTATCTGGTGAGCTACGAGGGCCCGGCTGACGATTTCAACGCCTGGCTCGCGCACTATCTCGATCACCATCCGCCGATCATGGGGCGGTTCCCCGGCATTCGCGAAATCGAGATCTATACGCGCGTCGACTATCGCGGCACGCTGTCCGGCGTGCGCGCGCAGGCGATGCAACGCAACAAGGTGGTGTTCGATTCGCCGCAGGCGTTACAGGCCGCGCTGGCCTCACCCGTGCGCCACACGATGCGCGAGGATTTCGGGCGCTTTCCGCCGTTCGGCGGAACGACACTGCACTTCCCGATGTGCAGCGTCGCGCATGTGTTTTGACGCTCGGGCGACACCGCGCCCGGGGCGTGCTCAGGGCGCGGTGTCAGGCCGCGCGGCGCGCGACAGGCGATGGAAGCCCCGATCGAAGTAGATCAGGCCGTCGCCCTCGCCGCGCAGCGCGATCTGCTCGACCTCGACGAACACCACCGAATGCGAGCCGACTGCCTTCATCTCGACGATGCGTCCTTCGATGCTCGCGAGCGCATCGACGAGCACAGGCACGCCGAGCCGGCCCTCGTGCCACGATTGCGCGTCGAAGCGCGCGCTCATGGGCAGGCCCGTAAGCCCCGCGAAATGCCGCGCCAGCTCCTGCCGGTCGGCCGGCAGCACGTTGATGCAGATGGCGCCGTTGCCCGCCAGGATGTCGTGAAGCGGGCTCGAGCGGTTGATGCACGCGAGCATCGTCGGCGGCGAATCGGTCACCGAACAGACCGCGCTCGCGGTGATGCCGCATCGTCCGTGCGGGCCGCCCGTCGTGACGATGTTGACGGCCGCCGACAGATGCGCCATCGCGTCGCGAAACGCCGCGCGCCCGGGTGGAAGCATGACTGTCTCCATCGCTCACGGATAGGGCGTAATGGCGGGCGCAATGCCGGCGAAGATGGCGCCCGCGCCGTCGTAGGTCGCCTCGCCGAGAAAGCCGTGCTGCGTAACGACCATCGCATCGCGCACGAACTGTTGCAGGCGATTGCCGCGATAAATCGCGGCGATACCCCCGAGCCGGTAGGCAAGCTGCACCACATCCGCCGATACGTGCGCCGCGTGCGTCGCGCTGAGCCGCAGCAGGTTCGCCGCGGCGGGCGCAAGCGGATCGCCTGCGACGACCGTGTCCCACGCGCTTTCCGCTGCCTCGTAGAAGAACGCGCGCGCGCTGCGCCATTGCGCCTCGGCCTTGCCGAGCTCGATGCGGAAATACGCACGATCAGCCAGACGCGGCGCGCCCGTCGTCGTCTTCGTGCCGCCGGACATCTCGGCAAGCAGATCGAGCGCGGCGCGCGCGAGCCCCACGTTCACGGCCGCGTGCACCTCTGCCTGGTACGAGACGGCCGGATAGCGATAGAGCGGCTCGTCGACGAGCGCCCCGCCGCCGCGCACGAAAGTCCAGGCGTCCGCAACATACTGGCCGCGCAGACGCAGGTCGTGGCTGCCCGTGCCCTGCATGCCGACGACGTTCCAGTTATCGACGATCTCGACCTCGCTCGCCGGAAACACGGCCGTCAATGGCTTGCCCGCGTTCGGGCCGGGGCCGCCCGGTGGCGTGCCCCCGATGCCGACGCCGATCCAGTCCGCGCCTTTGCAACCGCTCGCGAAATGCCACTGGCCGCTCACGCGCCAGCCGCCCGGCTCGGGCGTTGCCGGCTGCAGCGGGTAGAGGCCGCCCGCGAACACCTGGTCCGGACCGTCAGCGTAGATGCGGCGCTGCGTTTCAAGCGGCAGCGCGGCCAGATAGACGTTCGCCGAGCCGAACGCCGCGACCCACGCAGCCGAACCGTCGGCGATTGCGATGCGCTCGAGCACGCGCAGGAACTCGTGCGGCGGCAGCGCGTCGCCGCCGAAGCGCTTCGGCGTGCTCGCGCGGAAAATGCGGGCGCGCTTCATCTTTGCGATCATGTCGCGTGGTACGTGCGACAGCGCGTCGAATTCGTCGCGACGCGCGGCAATCTCAGCAATCACGGTATCGAGGTCAAGCGCATCGCCCGTTGTTTCGGACATCGACGCATTCGTCTGGAATGCAGACGGTTCGGTGTCAATAAGATTCATCGATGAAGCTCCGTCGAGGGCCTGCCGGCCGGGGGCGGCCACGCATCGCAATGCGCGGCCGTGCATGGGCCTACGATAGGATTCGCCCTACGTCGCGTCAAATTCGCACCAATAATGCACACCATGAAGCACACGAATGGCGGTCTGCCCGATCTGAACCTGCTGCGCGTCTTTCTCGCGATCTGGGACCTGCGCAGCCTCACCGCCGCGGGCGAGCGGCTCGGCCTCACGCAGCCCGCCGTGAGCCACGCACTGCGCCGGCTGCGCGAGCAATTCGACGATCCCCTGTTCGTGCGCACGCCGCAGACCATGGTGCCGACGGAAGCGGCCGTGCGTCTGCACGGGCCGCTCGACGAGGCGTTCGGCATAATCACGCAGGCCGTGCAGGCGCACGGGCGCTTCGACGCGGCGAGCGCATCGCGCGTGTTTCGCGTGTCGATGTCGGACATGTCGGAGTTCTTTTTTTTGCCGCCGCTGCTGGCGGCGCTCGATCGCAGCGCGCCCGGCATCCGCTTCGAGATCGTGCCGCTACCGGCGGAATCGGTGGGCGCGGCGATGCGCGCGGGCGAGCTCGATCTCGCGCTCGGCTACGTGCCGGGGCTCGGTGACGGCTGCGTGAGCGACCACCTGTTCGACGACGAGCACGTGTGCCTGCTGCGCACGGGTCATCCGCTCGCGGCGCGCAAGGTGATGAAGGAGGATCTCGCGGGGCTTCGCTATGTATACGCGAGCACCGACGCGACCGGCCACCGCCTGATCGAGCAATGGCTCGCCGGCGCCGGGCTCGTGCGCGATATCGTGCTGCGTCTGCCGCATTTCACGGTGGCGCCCGAAATCGTCCGGCAGACGGATCTCGCGGTGATCTTTCCGCGCAGCATCGCTGAGCGTTTCAACCGGGCGCGCGCATTCCGGCTGCTGAAGCTGCCGTTCGACCTGCCGCCCATCGACGTGCGCGTCCACACGCACGCGCGCTTCGCAAGCGACGCAGGCATCCGCTGGTTGCGCACTACGTTGATCGAGATGTTCGCCGAGCGCGCGTGATGCTTCGCACACTCACGGCGCGAAGCATCGGCGAAGTAATACTTGTGTGAAGTCGCCGGGCTACTGGCGATAGCTCGTGTCGCTGCGGTCGAGCCGGCGAATCAGCGCGTCGAGCACCTGCTCCCCGGCGCCGAAACGCGGATCGAACTGAAGTGCGTCGCGCGTCGAACGCTCGCTGATGCGCGGATCGACACGCAGCGTGTGGCCGCGCATCGACTGCGTCGCTAGCTGGATCTCGCACGCGCGGTTAAGCGTCCAGATCAGAACGAACGCATGGCCGAGCGTCGTGCCGTGCGACAGAAGGCCGTGATTGCGCAGGATCATCAGCCGCTTGTCGCCGAGCGACGCGATCATCCGCGCCTTCTCGTCATCGTGGACCGTCGTGCCCTCAAAGGTGTGGTAGGTCACGCTGTCGTAGAGCTGCGACGAATAGATGTTGTTGTCCTCGAGGCCGTCCTCCATGCACGCAACGGCGACGCTCGCGGTTGTGTGGATGTGCATGACGCAATGCGCGTCAGGCACGTTCGCATGCACGGCGCTGTGGATCGTGAGGCCGGCTGGATTGACGGGCCACGGGCTGCCGTCGAGGATCCTCCCGGAAAAATCGATCTTCACGAGATTCGACGCCGTCACCTCGTCGTAAGCGAGTCCGAACGGGTTGATCAGCAACTGGTCGGCGGCGTCGGGTACGCGCAGCGTGATGTGGTTGAAGATCAGCTCGTGCCAGCCGAGCATGTAGAACACGCGGTATGTCGCCGCGAGCTTCACGCGCGCGTCCCATTCCGCCGTGCTGCAATCGCGCGCGCGGTCCTGCAATACATTCATGTGGACCTCCAGTCTAGTGCGGCAATGTGAGATTCTGTATTCACTTTACCATCAATTTAAATCGGGACATACGGGAAATTTGCGGATTTTTTCCTCGTTGACAATCCGTGCCACGACCAGTATCGTAATTCTGAATTCTATTTATTCGACGAATCGAATCATATGTGGCCGACATCGCGCATGTACCAAACGAGTCGGCGCATCGAGCGCGCCGTCACCATCGAAGACTTGCGGCGCTCGGCGCATCGGCGTCTGCCCGCGTTCGTCGCCGAGTACCTGGAAGGCGGCGCGGAAAACGAGGTCACGCTCGCGCGTAATCGCACCGCGTTCTCGCGGCGCACGCTGGCACCGTGCGCGCTCGTCGACGTGAGCGCCGTCGATCTGTCGACGACGCTGTTCGGCAAGCGCCTGCCGCTGCCCTTCGTCGTCGCGCCGACGGGCCTGAACGGCCTGCTCGCCGATCAAGGGGACCTGCAACTCGCGGCGGCCGCGGCGCGCGCCGGCATTCCGTTCGCGCAAAGCATGGTTTCGATGGCAACAATCGAAGCGGTCGCCCGGTGCCTCGATACGCCGCACTGGATGCAGCTCTACGTGCTACGCGAGCGTGCTTTCGCCGAACACCTGATCGAGCGCGCCCTCGCCGCGCAATGTGCGGCACTGGTGCTGACGGTGGACGGCCCCGTCTACGGCAACCGCGAATGGGACCGCCGCCATTACGCGCGTCCGGCCGTGCTCGACTGGCCGAGCCGGCTGGAGACGCTCGCGCATCCGCGCTGGATCGCGGACATCTGGCGACGCGGACGCGGGCCGCGCTTCGTCAACGTCGAGACGTACACGGGCACGCGCATGTCCGCGCCGCAGACCGCGCACTGGTTACGCGAACGCATGGACGCGTCGCTGCACTGGAGCGATCTCGCCTGGCTGCGCGCACGCTGGCCGCGCCCGTTGATCGTGAAAGGCCTGCTCGCTGCCGACGACGTGCGCCGCGCGATCGATGCGGGCGTGGACGGCGTCGTGCTGTCCAATCACGGTGGCCGTCAGCTCGATCTCGTCGGTTCGCCGCTCGATCTGCTGCCCCAGGTCGCGCGTTTCGCGAAGGGCCGCATCGCCTTGCTGATGGACAGCGGCATTCGCCGCGGCAGCGACGTCGCGCAGGCGCTGGCGCTCGGCGCCGACGCCGTGCTCGTCGGGCGCGCGGTACTATACGGGCTCGCAGCGGGCAGCGAGGCCGGCGCGGCGCGCGCGCTCGCGATTCTGGCGGACGAGCTCACGCGCACGCTCGCGCTGCTCGGCCGCCCCACGGTCGATGCGCTCGATGCTTCGATCTTCGCCGAGGGCATGCACACCGGCCCCGTCCCGGCGATGCGGCCATCCGCGCGCCCTGCGTGACGCGTACTTCACTTCTTCTTTCAGCGCTTTCGCACCGTCTGCGACGGCAGTTCGCCGAAGCGCTCGCGATAGCTCTGTGCAAAGCGGCCGAAATGCGTGAAGCCGCAATCGAGCGCGATATCCGCAATGCGCACGTGCGCGGCGGTGGCGCGGATCGTCTGCCGCGCGTGGTCGAGCCGCAATTGCCGCAGGTACTGGATCGGGCTCGTCTGCCGAAACCGCAGGAATCCTGCACATAGCGTGCGCACCGGCACGCCGACGGCGGCCGCGAGTTCCGCGAGCGACAGCGGCGTCGCGAGACGCGCAATCATCTCGTCTTCCGCGCGGCGGATGAACGCCGGCATCACAGCCTGGCGTACACGCGGCGCGGGCACGTCGAACGGACCTGCCGTCAGCAGGTTGATCAGCAGCGACTCCACATGCGCGCCGACCTTGGCATTCGCGCACGCGCTCGCGAGCAATTCCGGCGAACTGGCGACGAGCTTCAACTGCTGCTGCCAGGCGCGCATCGCGCCGCTCGTGAACTGGACGAGCCCAGCGTCCGACGCACCCACCAGGGCGTCGTCGCCGCCCAGCGCCTCTGGCTCGATGCGCAGCACCATCTGCTCGCAGCCCGGCGACAGGCGCGCGCTGAACGGCTCGCCCGGCGCGCGAATCACGCCCTGCCGCGCGTCGACGCGTACCGTGCGGCCGGCCGCGCAGACCTCGGCCTCGCCCGCCACGCAAAACATCATGAGGTAATAGCCGTCGACCGCGTCGACGTCGACGCGCATTCCGCTGCCGAAGCCGATCGTGCCGAGACCGATCCGGCCGATCTTCACGAAGTCCATGTGCGAGCGCCCGCCGCCGTCGCCGAACGGCGCAAGCGAATGAGGCTGCATGACGCGCGAGATCAGCTCGCGTGTCTCGTCGACATCTCTCGACTCGAACAGCCGGTGGCGGCGCAACGCCTTGGGACGGAATTCGGATTGGTTCATACGCGCGGAAAGCTGCCTGAAACGGATAACCGCCCGGTGTGTTCGCCGGAAACGGATAGCTCCGCTATTTTGCTTCTCCAAAAATAAGCATGTATTCCGTTGCCGGACGCCGACGCGCTCCAGCAACGGTCCCCTCAATACGGAGCAACAGGCACAAGCGGAGCAACAGCATGGACATCGCCGAAACCCCCATTCGATTCGCGTCCCCGGTCGATTCCGGCGAGGTCGTGTTTCCGCACGACGACGGCTCACGGGTCCCGTACAAGGTGTTCAGCTCGCAGGCGGTTTACGAGCGCGAGCAGGAGCGCATCTTCCGCGGCCCCACGTGGAATTTCGTCGCACTGGAAGCGGAGATTCCGAATCCGGGCGACTACAAGAGCACCTTTGTCGGCGACACGCCCGTGGTCGTCACGCGCACCGACGACGGCGCGCTCGCCGCGTGGGTCAACCGCTGCGCGCATCGCGGCGCCTCGGTGTGCCGCAAGGCGCGCGGTAATGCGAGTTCGCACACGTGCGTCTATCACCAATGGAGCTTCGACAGCAGCGGCAACCTGCTGGGTGTACCGTTCCGGCGAGGCCAGAAAGGCATGACGGGCATGCCCGGCGATTTCGATCCGAAGAATCACGGCCTGCGCAAGCTGCGCGTGGACAGCTATCGCGGCCTCGTGTTCGCGACCTTCAGCGATAGCGTTGCGCCGCTGCCCGACTATCTTGGCGAGCAGATGAAGCCGTGGATCGATCGCATCTTCTACAAGCCGGTCGAGTATCTCGGCTGCACGCGCCAATACTCGAAGTCGAACTGGAAACTCTACTTCGAGAACGTCAAGGACCCGTATCACGCGAGCATGCTTCATCTGTTCCATACGACATTCAACATCTTCCGCGTCGGTATGAAGGCGCGCTCGATTCCGGACGCAACGCACGGGCTGCACAGCATCATCACCGTGACGAAGACAGGCGAAGATAATTCGGATGCCTACAAACAGCAGAACATCCGCTCGTTCGACGAGGGCTTCAGGCTCGAGGACGACTCGATTCTCGGCCTAATTTCCGAGTATGACGAGGACACGACCAACCACATCCAGCCGATCTTCCCGCAGCTCGTAATACAGCAGATTCATAACACGCTCGTCGCGCGTCAGCTGTTGCCGAAAGGCCCGAACAACTTCGAACTGGTCTTCCACTTCTTCGGCTACGCAGACGACACGCCCGAGCTGCGCGCGCTGCGCATCAAGCAGGCCAACCTCGTCGGACCAGCTGGCTACATCTCGATGGAGGACACTGAGGCGACCGAGCTCGTGCAGCGCGGCACCGTGCGCGACGGCGACGCGACCTCGGTGATCGAAATGTCGCGCGGCAATCCGGACCAGCAGGACACAGTCATCACCGAAAGTCTGATCCGCCGCTTCTGGGTCGGCTACCAGCAACTGATGGGCTATTGAGCGGGAGAGAACCACATGGACGCGACGACGCTCTGGCTGGAACTGCACATGCTGCAAAACCAGTACATCTACAACCTGGACAACAACCGCCTCGAAGCGTGGCCGACGCTGTTCACCGAAGACTGCGTATACGAGATCGTGCCGAAGGAAAACGCCGATCTGGGTTTGCCCGTCGGGCTCATCCACTGCACGAACCAGCGGATGCTACGCGATCGCGTGGTGTCGCTGCGCAACGCCAACATCTACGACGAGCATACCTACCGCCACATGACTTCCGGGCTGACGGTGACCGGCGAGCACGACGGCGCTATCGAGACGGAAAGCAGCTATGTCGTCGTGCAGACGCGCTCGAACGGCGAATCGCACGTGTACCAGGCCGGCAAGTACTACGACCGCGTCGTGCGCACGCCGGACGGGCTGCGTTATGCGGCCAAGCGAGTCGTCTACGACACGTCGCGCGTGCAGACGCTGCTCGCGACGCCGATCTGAAGGAGGACACATGGAGCAGGCGACGGGAAACTGGCAAGCAATCGGCGCCCTCGACGATTTCACCGAAGGCGAGCCCGCCGCGGTGATCGCAGGCGACCGGCAGATCGCAATTTTTCGCATCGGCGACGAAGTGTTTGCGCTGAGCGATCTCTGCTCGCACGGGCACGCGCGGCTTTCGGACGGTTACGTCGAGGATGGCTGCGTCGAGTGCCCGCTGCACCAGGGGCTCTTCGACATCCGCACAGGCGCACCGCGCTGCGCGCCGGTGACCGAGGCGGTTCGCGCATTTCCGATCCGGATCGTCGACTCGCGGGTGGAGATCCATGTCGACTGAGCAGCATGTGATCGTCGGCGCCGGGCACGCGGCGAGGCGCGCGGCCGAAACGCTGCGCGCGCGCGACGCCGACGCGCGTATCGTGGTGATCGGCGCGGAACCGCATGCGCCGTACGACCGGCCCGTGTTGTCGAAAGACGCGCTGCTCGCCGACGACGGCGCGTGCAAGGCGTTCGTGCGCGAGCCAGGCTGGTACGCGGCGCAGCGCATCGAACTGCGGCTCGCGACCACCGTGACGGGTGTCGATCGCGCGCGCCGCAACGTGCGGTTGCACGACGGCTCGGAGATCCGCTACGACCGGCTGCTGCTCGCGACAGGCTCGCGCGTGCGAAAGTTCGACGCGCCCGTGCCGCTGCACTATCTGCGCACGCTCGACGACGCGCGCACGCTGCGCGCAGCACTCGCGCCGGGCAAGGTCGTTGCCGTGCTCGGCGGCGGCTTCATCGGACTCGAAGCCGCGGCGGCCGCGACCCAGGCCAACTGCCGCGTGACGGTGATCGAGCCGGCGCCGGCGCTGCTGCAACGGTCGCTACCGTCTGCGGCCGCGCGGTTCGTCGCGGCGCTACACCAGCGCCACGGCGTCGAGTTGCGGCTCGGCACGCGGCCCGTCGGCATCCGTCACGACGACGGTGGCCGCGCGATGATAGAAACCGACGACGGCGAAACGCTCACGGCGGACGTCGTCATTGCCGGCATCGGCGTGATCCCGAACGTCGAGCTTGCTCGCGATGCGGGCCTCGATGTGGACAATGGCATCGTCGTGGACGCCCAATGCCGCACCGCCGATCCGGCGATTTTCGCTGCGGGCGAAGTGACCGCGCATTTCAATCCGCTGCTGGCGCGGCGCGTGCGGATCGAGTCGTGGCAGGTAGCGGAGAACCAGCCGGTCATCGCCGCCGAAAACATGCTTGGCGGCAGCCGCGAGTACGCCGAAATGCCGTGGCTGTGGTCCGATCAATACGACTGCAATATCCAGACGCTCGGCGTCGTCGATGCGGCGCACCGGATCGTGACACGCGGCGACGCAGAGAGCGCGCCTTTCTGCATGATGGCGCTAGACGACGGCGGCCGTCTGCGCGGCGTCGTCGCAATCGACGCGGGAAGGGAAATCGGCGCGTGCAAGCGGCTGATCGCGGCGAGACACACGCTCGACCCGGCCGTCCTCGCGGATCCTACGATGCCGTTGCGATCGATGCTGTAGCGTGAAGGGCGCCGGCTGACGACACATGCAGCGACTCGCTATCTGCGCAGCAACGCTCCCAGCGACGTATCCGCTAGCCGGCTATCTTCAGGTTCTTCGGATACCGGCCGCCAGCCCGGATACCCACTCTCGCAGTAGCACGTCCCTATTGCCCGTCGTCCAATGGCGGCGAGCTGTTCCCGCGGTGCTGGTCTCCCGTCCCCAGCGCCCGCGCGAGCGCAGCACGCGCGGCCGCAAGTTCCAGTGCGAAGCGTTGCGCCGGCCGACGCGGTATGCGCAGGCGCCGGCATACGACCTCCTGGCTCGCGTGCCAGAGATACACCATGCGGAGCATGTCGCGATACCGGGGATGCAGGGTTTCCCACGCTTTCGTGATCCGTGCCGCATCGACCGGATCGTAGGCACCCCGCGCGGCGTTGCCCCAGTTCGCCAGACGCGGACCGAGCGGTCCTGAAGCAAGGTCCCGGCTCATGGCGCGCCTCCCGCTCCCCCTTCGC
Organism: Paraburkholderia silvatlantica; assembly: GCF_003096715.1. Lineage (GTDB taxonomy): Bacteria > Pseudomonadota > Gammaproteobacteria > Burkholderiales > Burkholderiaceae > Paraburkholderia > Paraburkholderia silvatlantica. The sequence goes on along the minus strand of NZ_QEOL01000013.1, from coordinate 152,042 downwards.
GAAAGCGTGCCGGCACACGATAGCGGGCGGGGTTCGCGAGAAACGCCTCGATATCGGTCAGCCGCCATCCGACCAGGCGACCGCCAAGCGCGATCGCCGGCGGAAACGTTCCGGCCTGCATACGACGGTAAATGGTCGAGCGCGACAACCCCGTGCGCGCCTCGACCTGTCGACGGCGCAGGATCCTGTCCGCGCTACTGTCCTCGATTGACATGACTTGCCCCCCAGGGGTCGTTCTGGCCTGCAGTGGCCAGAACATGAGGGAATTCAAGCAGCGGGTGACGCCAATACCCAAACCCGTCTTGTCGACGGGAAGCCCCGTCGGACAAAGCGAACGATCTACAGGCGAGCCAGAACATGGCTGCTTCGCACGGCTATGCCCATCTGCACCGGAACACTGGGCGCATGTCGAACTCCAGCTATCTGGCCGGTCTTCAACTATGTGCATACAGGGCAAACCTGACACAGACGTATTCACCAACAGCTCCAGGGCCCGGGTACAGACCGGATTGGACAGCGGCCACGCGCCAAGAACTGACTTACGTGCCGGAGTGAAACGGTCCGCGGACGTGATCGTGTCAGAGATATGCAACTGAGTTTACATAGTTGACAAAGGAGACATAGGAGATTGCAGTAGTCCCTGTCTCAGTCATCGACTGCGCGAGATGACCATGTCCACGACCCTTGAATTCATTGCCGACCACCTGCCGCGCGTCACGGCGGATGATGTTGTCCGTCGTTTCTCTGCAACCACCGAAATCCGCGATGCCCAGGCGTTTGCCGCCGAGCTGCAGGCGTTCGTCCATGAGCGCGTGCAGGTAGTGAAACTGCCCGCGACGCTGGAAGTACAAACGGTGGAGCAACGCCTGGCCGGCAAGGCAGCTGCGCTGCGCGTCGATACACGCTGGGTGCCGGGTGCAACCGACATCCAGCGCGGTCGCTCGGCCCGGCTGGAAGCCTTCAATCAGCCGCATAACCTGCCATTGCCCGAATTTGCACGGCTGGCGAACAAGGTGCGTCAGCAGATCTACAAGGACATTGATGCCCGCCGGTTGCTCGCACTGAACGTGGGGTGTCGTGGCCAGAGGCTGCCCGACTGGCAGCTCGACCCGGTGAAGCAGCAATTGACTCAGGTTGTACTGCAGAAGGTCGAGGGCATCGACAACTGGACGCTGTATCGCGCCCTGTCCGAGCCGCTCGAGGGTCTCGGTGGACGCACACCGCTCGAAGCCGTCACCGACCGGCCGATCGACGACGTGGTCAAAGCCGTGCTCAACGTCCTGGGCGTGCATGAGGCGGAGCGGGAATGAGTATCGGGTTGCCGTCGCTTGCCATCGACGCAGGTGAACTGCTCCAGCACGTGAGCCGCGTCGTCTACCGGGATAAACCGCTGTACTACGGCCGCGACGGCACCAACTGCTATGACGCCCCAAAACGGGACTGTGGCGTGCTTTACCTCGGACGCAACCTTCCTATGGCATTAATGGAATCCGTGTTTCACAAACACCGGCGGGACAGGGACACCAGGCGCTCGATCGCGCATGCAGAAGTCCGCAGCCGGCTGGTGCGTGCGGTTGGTGTGCTGGAGGAGCTGTCCCTGGCGGACCTGACGGCCGAAGGTGTAATGGCAGGCTACTTCGGCCTGAATCTTGAGCAACTGGCCAGCCGCGACTACACCTGCACGCAGCAGGTGTCCGACCAGGTGCATGCGCTGCGCGGAAGCGATGGACTCCCGCTGTTCGGTGGCGTGCTCTACCCATCGCGTAACAACTATCCCGCCGCCAGCATTGCCCTGTTCGAGCGCGCGAAGACTAGGATCAAGGTTATCGAGGACATCGACCTGGTTGACCATGTAGAGTGGCCCGATTTCGTCGCGAACTATCGAATCGGTATCGAGCCCGATCCCGGTCCAGCAGGTCCTGATGACGACGTGACCAGAACCAGAACGTGAGATGCCACGCATGGAACCACCAGGAAGCAGGCTGAAGCTTTCCGCAGTCGTACAAGGCCGCAGGTAGCGATCGCCAGAGGCAATGCCGCGACCCGGGACGTCCGTCACGGTCTCGCGAAAGCTCCTCCGTCGGAGATTTCTGGCGTCGCAGGCCACGTGACCTCGAGTGCCACGCTGTGCGCATTGAACGTATATGCGAATGCAGCCATTCCCTTGATTTCGCCTTCGGCCACGGATCCCCTCCTCACGCGGCGGGTTTCGCCGTGGCGCTCCCTGTCATCGGCGACGACAGCGTGGCCGGCAATTGCTTCGCCCAGCACATGGCGAAGAAACGCTACCGGTGCGTTGCCCTCATCAACGACAGTTCGCCCCACGGCCAGCCATTACCGGATTGCAGATGCAACACCATCGCCAGTCCGGAACCCAGCAATGGCCTCGACGTCTGGCCCGATCGGCCCCTACCGTATTGGTTCGACGTCGCGTTGATATTCACGCTCAATGCTGCAACCCGAAGGAAGGCAATCGCGACAGCTGTAAACATCGGGGTACAGTTACCGCCGCGCGGGCTCGCGGGCATCCAGGGCGAATCCGGTGCCTGCCAACGTACTGACCCGCTGGATCCTGCCGGCTAGAACTTCATCCGGATACCGGCGCCCAGGCTATTGCCAGACGAGACGCTGGTCATGGTGTCGTAGCGCCACGCGGCGTAGACGTCCGTGCGTTTCGAGAGCGGATAGTCATATCCGAGCACCACGGTCGACCAGCGGACATCCGTGCCCTGTGCAGGCTGCCTGAGCGTTCCCGCCCAGGACACCAGTATGCTGCCCGTGCCGATCTGCGCACTCGCTCCCACCTGAACGGTATCGTCGGTGAGCTCGTTGTTGTTGGTCACGCGCTCGTACTGGAGATAGAGCTTTACCGCCTGCAGGCGATACGCGGCGCCGACCAGCCACGCCGTCTGTTCCGTGGCGCCGTTCAGGAAAAGCGACGCCGTATGAAGGCTCTGGACTGCGGCCGTCGCAGAAAACGGCCCCGCAAAGTAGAGCACGTTCGCACTGTAGTTCGCCTGCCCGGCGTGACCTGCGACGCCCGCATTGCTGTACTGCAGGCTTCCCGTGAGCCCGCCAATCTCCGGCGTCTGGTAGACGATCGAGTCATCGATTGCCGTATCGCTCTGCACGGAAGCCGCACCCATCGCGGACCCCAGGAAAGTGTGGACCACGATGGGGGAAAAGACGAACGAGTTGCCGAACGGGTTGAACAGCAGCGTGGAGACGAAGAGCAGCGAATCATTACGCCCCAGTGTCAGCTGTCCAAACGGGCCGCTCAAACCGACGAACGCGCGGCGCCCGAAGAAGGATTGCCCGTAGTACGCTCCCGACTGTCCACTGTTGATCCGGTAAAAGCTCTCGAGCGTGAAGATCGCCTTCATGCCACCACCGAGGTCCTCGGCGCCCGACATGCCCCAGTATGATGTCGAAAGCCCACCCGAGCCTACCTGCCAGGTGTTGCCTGACGCGCCCGGTGTACGCACCACACCGGCAAATGCATCTGCCAGTCCGTAGAGCGACACCGACGACTGCGCGTGCGCTGCACCCGCCGTGATGCACAGCGACAGTGCTGCCACTCTCCTGCTCCATCTTCCCCGACTATCCCTGCACATGTTTATCTCCTTTGAACGCCTGTGAGTGTTCGTCTGTCCGTTTGCCGTGTGCCAGCCGGAAACCATGGCAGGGCACGGAACGGCGCGGTGTGATGCAATGCTTCAGCCGGGCTTCACGCGCGCGAGCGGCCTGCCGCGCTCGGCCAGGGCAATCGCGAGCAGCAGTTCGTCCGGTGCCGGTGAATCCGCCAGGCAGAGCGAGACCGTGTCGAAATGGTCGAAGCTCCACATGTCTGTGACGCTGTGCAGGGGAATATCGACGCAGGCACCCGCCAGCCCTCGCTTCGTGACGGACGGCATGATCGAGGACGCGCCCGGCAGACAGCTGCGAACCGCCTTGCCGAGTCGCGGGTGCAGCAGCGCCGCGCCCCACTCGAGCGGCACGCCAGTGCCCACGAGCGCCGCCTTCCCGTAACCCTGGATCTGCTCTCCCGGGCAACCGAGCGCATGCAGCGCGCGACCCGTGAGGATCAGGCCCAGATCAGCGCCCGTCGCATAGAGCGCCTCGAGGTCACCCGCGCCATCCGGGTCGATCGACTTCAGCACTGCAGCAGCGACCACCTGGCGATGCGCTGGTGTGACCGGTTCGCCAAGTTCCGCGCACCGTTCAACGAGATGGATCACCACCCTGGCAATCTGGACGTTCATGGCGCGATCTCCGTGTCACCGGGAAGCGGCAGATCCCCTTGCGGTGCAGGAAAATCCCCGCGCGCCAGTTCGTATGCGCGCGCTGCCCGCAGCACCAGGGCATCGCTGCCCCGACGCCCGATAATCTGCAGGCCGGTCGGCACATCCCCTGCGAATCCGCACGGCACCGATATGGCGGGCACGCCGGCCTGGTTGCACCACGCGGTCAGCAGCGGGGCATTGCGCAGATGGCCGGGCAAGCCGGGAACCGGCGGTGGCCCGCAATGAAACGTCGGCGTAACCAGCAGGTCGTAATGCTCAAAGAACGTTTCCATCGAGACGCCGAGCGCGTGACGCGCAAGCAGGGCATCGACGAACGTCGCGGTGTCGATCCGTGCCCCCACATCCGCAAGTGCCGTCAGGTCAGGATCCAGCAGCGTCCTGTCGGCGGCCTCCATATGCCGCACACGCTGGGCGAAGAACACCGACCACTGGACCGAATGGATACGTCCATCGCCGTAGTAATCCACCATCGGTGCGACGTCGGTCTGGATGACCGTCGCGCCGAGCATCCCGAATGTGTCCACTGCCCGGCCGACACGCTCTGCAATATCCGGGGCCACCGACACGCCGTCCGGGGCGGCGCGCCACGCGATCCGCAGGCCCGCGACGCCGTCGTCCAGCCCGGACGAATAGCCGGACGGCCTCCCTGTTCCCGGGAGCCAGTCGCTGTTCGCGCAGGTCATCGCATCGAGCATCAACGCGGCGTCGCGCACCGTTCGCGTGATCGGGCCAAGCGTGGACAGTGCTGTCCACGACGCCGCACTGCCCGCCGGCACCAGCGCGAACGTCGGCTTGAACCCGACCACGCCACTCCAGCAGGCCGGAATCCGGATCGACCCGCCCCCATCGGTCGCAAGCGACAGCGGTCCCATTCCCAGCGCAACCGCGACTGCGGACCCGCCGCTGCTGCCCCCGGGCGACAGACGCGTATCCCATGGATTGCGCGTTGCGCCCGTCAACGGACAGTCGGTGACGATCTTGTTGCCGAACTCGGACGTGGTTGTCTTGCCAAACGGTATGGCGCCGGCGCGCCGCAGCCGCGCCACGGCTGGCGCATCGGCACTTTCGCGGTCCGGCGAGGCCGTCCTTGACCCCTGCCGTGTCGGAAGACCGGCGACGGCGACGAGATCCTTGACCGATACCGGTACACCATCAAGCGGACCGCACGGCTCGTCGCGCATCCACCGCCGCTCGGCCTCACCGGCGGCCGACATCGCCCCTTCCTCGTCAAGGGCGCAGAATGCGTTGACCACCGGATCGAGCTTCGTGATCCGGTCCAGTACGGCACACATGACCTCCACCGGCGAGAGCGTGCGCTGCCGGAACCCGGCAACCAGCTGAGCCGCGCTCAACATGACAATTTCATTCATTATGTAGTCCTTATCTACTGACACGAACGTTTCCGCACGATGAATGGAGCGTGCCTATCCCTGACACACCGGGATGACGGGGCCAGTGGACTCGAGCATCGCAAAGCTGTTGTCGGCAAGTGCCTGGCCGATGCGTGTCTGGCAGAGCACATGACCGCCGTCGCGACTCACGCGGCTCTTTCCGCGGGGGAGTGCCACGGAGACGGCGGGTAGCGCGGCCCTGATGCGATCAGCGTCGACACTTCCTGCCGCCTTCACGGCCTCGGCGAAAAGACAAATGCCTGCGTACGTGTTCTCGCCATGCGGCAGCACCACCGCATAGCGGCCCAGCCGCGGATCGTGCGCACCGGCGTAACGGGCCGTATAACGCGTGAGGAACGCCTGGTTTTCCGGGTTGTCGATGCTCATGAAATACGACGACACGCCGATCGTGCCGGTCGAGGCCCCCGTGGTGGCAATCGAGAGGGATTCGTGTGCGATGTCCGTCACCAGCTGCGGCTTCATCGCAAATGACCGGTACTGCTTAACGAATGTCACCGGGTCGTCGCCGATGCTGTGCCATACGATCTGCGGCCCGGCGCTGGCGACCTGTTGCAGGACGGCGCCATAGTCACGTGTACCGAAGGGCAGCCAGTAGACACCGAGGAACTTCCCGCCATGGCGGGCCACCGCCGCCTGCAGTTGCGGAATCAACACCTTCCGGTTGCTGCCGATGTCGGAGACGACCGCACAGACGGACCGTCCACCGTCGCGCATGAGCCACGCAATGAGCGGCTCGATCCGCTGGCTTGCAGCGAGCCCCGTCGTGAACAGTTGCGGGTCGCACCGTCCTTCGTCGAAGTTCGGATAGACGATGAGCTTTCGCGACGGGCGCGCTGCCTGAAGGGCCGCCTCGCGCTCGGACGGAAGCACCATGCCCGTGATCATCGCCACGTCGTCACGCATGAAGAGCTGGCGCGCCTTCTCAAGCGTCACGGCCGTAGACATCTGCGTGTCCTCGACGCTCAGTTGCAGCGGCCGGCCAAGCAGACCACCGGCAGCATTGATTTCGTCCACTGCGAGCGCGGCACAGTTGCGGTTGGTCTGTCCCACACGCGTGAGCGGACCGCTAAGCGGCGCGAGCAGGCCAATCTTCAACGGCTCAGCCGCGCGCGCAAACCGGGGGACAGTTGATGCCGCAAGGGAAGCGGCCGCACCCATCAGCATGGTTCGGGAAAAGTCACGACGGTTCATGCGTATTCTCACTGAAGGTCACTGGATGTTTTCATGAGGGAAATCCGCGGCAAGCTCCGCGGCGGGAGAGAGATAGCGCGCGAGCGGGTGTTCATCCCTGACACCCGGTTGCGGTTCGACGGAACCGGCATGCACCAGGCGCCCATTACTGAGCACGATGCAGCGTTGCGCGCTCTGGAGGACGAGATCGAGGTTCTGTTCGACGAGGAGCACCGCCAGCTTCGCGCGGCGGCACAGGTCGGGAATCACCTCGCCGATACGTTCGACCAGGTTGGGCTGCACGCCGTCGGAGGGTTCGTCCAGCAGGAGCAGTTTCGGGCGCCCGCACAGGGCGCGTGAAATGGCAAGGACCTGCTGCTCGCCACCTGAAAGCGTGCCGCCCTGCTGCGACAGGCGCGACTTCAGCACCGGGAAGTAATCGAATACCTCGTCGAGGATGTCGGCGCCCCCCACAGTCTGCGTACCCATCAGCAGGTTCTCGCGCACGGTCAGCTTCGGAAAGATCCAGCGCCCCTGCGGCACCAGACCGATCCCCCGGCGCGCAATCTCATGTGTGCGCAGCCCCGTCAACGACTGCCCGAGGAAACCAACCTGCCCGCTCATGCGCGGCAGCAACCCCATGATGGCCTTCACCAGCGTGGTCTTGCCCGCACCGTTACAGCCGAGCACACCGACAACCTCGTTCGGCAGCACGTCGAGCGTGAGGTTGTGAACCACATCCACGTCACCGTATCCAGCGCACAGGTTTTCAATGTGCAGCATGTGTCGCTCCCCGTCCCAGATAGATGCGGCGGATCTGCTCGTCGGCTGCGATCTCCGCAAACGACCCGCGCCGAACCACCTCTCCCCGGTGCATCACCCACGTCTCGCACGCGAGAGACTGCACGAAGCCCAGATCGTGCTCGATGGCGAGTACCGCGCACCGCTCCCGCAGCCGGTGGATGAGGCGCACCAGCCGCTGCGCGTCCTTTGCAGAGAGGCCCGCCGCGGGTTCGTCGAGCAGCAGCAGTGCAGGCTGACACATGATCGCCATGCCGATTTCGAGCCACTGCCGCTCCCCATGCGGCAGATGCGACGCGAGTTCGTGCGCCTGCCCAGACAAACCCACTTCTTCCAGGACGGCGTCGGGATCAGGCATGCGGGTGGCCCGGTAAGCCGCGACGCCCAGGCCGGCCACCATCAGGTTGTCGCGCACGCTCATCGTGAGGAAGGTGTTGGTCCCCTGGAATTTGCGCACCACACCGCGCCGGCAGAACGCGTGCATCGGGCGGCCTGTCATCCGCTCACCATCGAGATACAGTTCACCGGAACCGGGGGTAATCGCCCCCGACAGCAGGCCGACGAGCGAACTCTTGCCGGCCCCGTTCGGACCAATCACGCACAGCAGGTCGCGTGGCGCGATACTGATGTCGACGCCGGCCACCGCCCTGATCCCGCCAAACGTGCGCGAAAGGCCGGTGCCCAGAAGGTACTGGCTCTCCATTACCGCTTCTCCTGTGCGTGACCCACGCGATGAATCGGTTGAACCGGTGGCCGGCCCCTTATCGCCCGACCTGCCCGGCGCGCAACCACCGCACATCCGCCCAGGCGCAGTCCGTTCGGCATGAACAGCACGCAGGCGAGAAACAGACCGCCGAGAATCAGGGGCCAGCCGTCCGTGCTGTAACTGGAGACGGCCTGCCTGAGCAGCGTCAGGGCGACCGCCGCGACGACGGGGCCACCAATTCTTCCCCGGCCACCGATGGCCACCCAGAGGATGACTTCGGTCGCAAGGAGCGGCGAGAACACGTCCGGGGCCACCACCCCTGAGCACGCCGCCATCAGCACACCCGCAACTGCGGCAAGCACCGCCGACGCGACGAAGACGAGCAGCAGGTGCAACGGCGTGTGATAGCCGCAAGCCTTTGCGCGCCATTCGTTGGTTGCGATCGCATTGAGCACCTTGCCGTAGTGGCTGCGACACACGAGCCAGATCAGGCCCGTCGCGGCGAGCAGTACGGCCGCCACGATGTACCAGGACGCCCGGGGACCGCTCAGGTCAAGAGCATGGCCGTCCACGCTAAACGACAGCCCCGGGATACCCAGGATGCCCGTGTCGCCCCCGGTAACCGACTGCCAGCTGACGGCGAGCTGCTGTGCGACGATCAGCACGGCAAGGCTGATGATGGCGAAGAAGTGGAGCCTCACCCCCGCGAAAAGCAGGAAATAGCCGATCAGGAGAGCGACAGCCGCAGCGCAGAGCACACCGACCGCCACGCCCGTCAAGGGTGCCTGTCCGAACTGGACGGTCACGACGGCAAATCCATAGGCGCCGAGGCCCAGGAACGTCGTGTGCCCGAGCGTCAGTACCCCGGCACGTCCCCAGAGGAGGTCATAGCTCAACGCGAGGATCCCCATCACCAGTGCATCGCGCACCGTCGCCAGCAACCAGGGACCGGCAACCAATGGCACGAGGGCCACCGCAGCCACGGCTGCGCTCCACATCAACAGGGGGGAAACATCCGTGGGGCCGAGGGCGGGCTGTGAGAACCAGAGCCGCAAGCATCCTGCTTGTTTTCGAGACATACGCTTTATCCTTTACCGAGAAGCTGATGGGCCGCGCTGAATCCCGGAATCAGCCCTTGCGGTCTGAACCGGATCACCACAATGGACAGAGCCAAAACCACCGCGGATGCGAGAGAGGGGTCGATGCGATAGCTCAGTAACGTCTCGGCGGTACCGATGACTGCGGCGCCCACGATGCTGCCGGCGATCGAGCCGATGCCGCCCAGTACGATCACGAAGAACGCCTTGGCGAGATAAGAAACGCCCAGATGCGATTCGACTGACACCATCGGCGCGACAAGTACACCCGCGAGCGAGGCTAGTGCCGCTCCACCACAGAAGGCGAAGCGGTTCAGACGCTGGGTGTCGATGCCCGCGGCCTCCGCCATCGCCGGGTGCTGGATCACCGCGCGCAACTGGGTACCAAAGCGCGTTCGCGCAAACAGCAGCCAGCATCCTGCCGTCACGGTCAGTGCAACGCCGATCACGAAGATCCGGTAGGCCGGATAGCTTCCGCCGGGAACTGGCACTGCCCCGCTGAACGGGGCATAGACGAGCATCGGTTGGGTGCCGAAGATGAGTTCCAGCACCTTCTGCAGGATGAGGCTGATCGCATAGGTCGCGAGGAGCGTGTCCAGCGGCCGGTCATAGAGCAGCCGGATGATGAAACGTTCGAGGCACCAGCCGAGGACAGCCCCGACAGCGGGCGCCACGACCAAAGCAAGCCAGAAAGCCTGCTTCCCGCCAACCGCCTGCGCAACGGCTAACCCGTACGCGCCGATCGTGACCCACTCCGCATGTGCGAGGTTCACGATGTCCATCATGCCGAAGACGATGGCGAGCCCAAGCGCCACCAGCATCAGAATGCTCACGTAACCCAGAATGTTAAGAATCGTCGTCATATAAGTAAGTCCCGCTGTCCACGTCTCCGAAGCGTTTGCTCTTTGCGTGCAATCAGCAAACGACCCGATTTCCAACACTGCCACTCCTTACGACCAAGAGTTCCTTAGCAAGGACACTAAGAAACTCTTAGTAAAAAAATCAAGCAATTCCCAGAGACTCCAAGGATGCCGGGTAAACACACGACATCCTCCATTTTTGCCAAGCGCCTGAAAGAGGCACGGGTCCGGTCGGGCCTGACCCAAGAACAGCTCGGCATTCACGCGGGAATCGACGAATTCTCCGCCAGTGCCCGCATCAACCAGTACGAAAGAGGCAAGCACCTGCCCCATCTCTTAATGGGGCAACGTCTGGCGAGAGCACTCCATGTCCCGACCTCTTTCCTCTACGAGGAGGATGATCTGCTTGCAGCTCTTCTCGTAACTGCGGCCCGGCTCACGCGGGGCAAGAAGAAGATCCTCCTCGCGAATGCCGAGATGCTGACCTTATCAGCATCGCCCAAGGTCAAGAACCCAAGCAATGTTTAGTCTTTAGACTAAGAATTACTTAGTAAAATCCTTGAGCGAATCCGGGACACTCCCCGGATGTCACGCGATACATCCACCCTTGATGCCGTTTTCCCTCGACGCCTGAAACAGGCGCGACTGCGCTCGGGCCTCACCCAGGAGCAGCTCGGCATCCAGGCGGGAATCGATGAATTCTCAGCCAGCACCCGCGTCAACCAGTACGAAAAGGGCAAACATACCCCTGCCATACAAACCAGTCAGCGTCTGGCGCGAGCACTACTCGTCCCCACGGGCTTCCTCTATGAGGACGACGATCACCTGGCGAGCCTGCTGGCAATCGCCGGCAGGCTCAGCAAGGAAAAGAAGAGAGCCCTCCTCGCCAGCGCAGAGAAACTGGCCCAAGAATAAACTAAGATTTCCTGAGTCTCTGGACCAACCGCAGACGACGCCATAACTAGAGCCCTGGTCCGATCGCCGCATTAACCTCAATTGACCAACAATCCATGCAAGGTGGTTCGTGCCACTCGACGTCCGTCAAACTTGCGTCACGTCTTGAGCCGACATTCCCGCTTCATTGACAGCTGACTCGGTTGGCGATTTGTGATCATAAAATTACACTCCCAGAATTTGGATGTCAATGCCGAAATTTCTCTCGTTCACCCCAATTTTTTCCACTCCCAGATCACACTTGACTTGGAGACGCGTCACATCTATGGTTATTTATGATGATTAATTTGGAGGTGGTATGAACGATGACATCTGCGATCTGACGGCACAGGAGCTTCATGAGCTTTATAAGACGGCCGAGATCTCCCCCGTCGAGGTGATGAAGGCAGTGCTTCTACGCACAGAGCAACTCGACCCTGCCGTGAATGCCTTCTGTCAGATATCTCCGGACGCGCTCGACGTGGCCCGCGCATCAGAGCGACGATGGCAAAGCAGGCGCTCTCTTGGCCCTCTTGATGGGGTGCCGGTCAGCGTCAAGGACAACGTCGCTGTCGCTGGCCTCACTACGCGATATGGTTCACGTGTCACGGACGAGACGCCATCACACGACGACAGCCCGTGTGTAGCGAGGCTTCGCGAGTCTGGCGCCATCTGCTTCGCCAAGACCACCCTGCCCGATTTCGCTCACAAGATCGTCACCGACAGTCCACTTACCGGCGTCACACGCAACCCGTGGGATACGGGCCGCACCCCAGGCGGCAGCAGCGGCGGAGCCGCCGCCGCAGTCTCGCTTGGCATGGCACCCGTCGCGATCGGCACCGACGGCGGCGGATCAATCCGGATTCCAGCCGCGTTCACGGGTACGTTTGGTTTCAAGCCGAGCTTCGGCCGCGTTCCACATGCACCACGCGGACCGTTTGGACTGCTAAGCCACGTCGGCCCCATAACCCGCTGCGTGGCAGATGCCGCCCGTGTCCTTACCGTCATCAGCCGCCCTGACAGCCGCGACTGGTACGCGTTGCCGTTCGACGGCAGCGACTATGAACTGGGGCTGAAGTGCAAGCCGACGCCGGGCGGTGTACGAATCGCATACAGTCCGTCTTTGGGACTCGCCGTTACGCCCGAAACCGCCGTCCACGACGCGGTCATGCGTGCGGCCGACACCTTCCGTGAACTCGGTGCCAAGGTGTGCCCGGAAGATCCCCCAGGTGTCGCTCGCTGTAACTCGATTCACGCCACCCTCTGGCCGGCCTGCTGCAGGCAACTCACCGAAGACATGGCTGACGGCGGAGCGGGGCTCGATCCGTCATTGCAGGCCTACTCTGACGCGGGCGCGGCAATATCGCGCCATGCACTGCTTGGCGCACTCATCGAGCGCGGAGAACTCGGCGCTGCGGTCAACGCGTTCTTCGAGCGGTACGACCTTGTCATCTGCCCGGTGTATCCGCGCGTGGCCATGCCGCTTGCGGAACTCCGCGCCAGCGACGAACTGTTTCCCCATTTCACGGCCTGGTGCAACCAGCTTGGCCTTCCTGCAGCAAGCGTCTACGCAGGCACGACTGCAAATGGTCTACCGGTCGGGATACAGATCGTTGGCGGCCGTTACGCCGATGCGCTTGTGCTCTGGGCAAGCCACATCCTCGAACTCTCCTTCGGACGAGCACCGCTGACCGACGTGGCACGCTCGCTTTCCACGTCCGTCCCCGGCCGCGCAACGCACTGAGGCCAGTTATTCGGCGGACATTGAACTACACGTCAACAGTTCGGGTGTCCGTCACTCACCACCCTTTCTGCCGGCGTACAGGCCCAAATCGGAATCCAGCACCAGCTTCTGCCGCAAGGCGGCATGCACCTTGCGCAATTGCACCTCGGCTTCCTCCATATGCGCCGCCATGAGCTGCTCCACTGCGCCGGCGTCGCGCCTTTTCGCGGCATCCAGGATTGCGCGGTGGGCAACGACGGTCTGCCGACCGAACGCCTGATAGTCCCGCTGGGTCACGTTACCCGCCACGATCACGAGACTATGCAGCATCTGGTTGATGATCTGGCATACGCAGCGAAGGAAGGCGTTCGGATTGGCCGCAGCCAACACGTCGTGAAAGTGGATATCCTCGTGGCGCTGGTCGAGCGTATGCTCATGGCTTGCCACAAACGGCTCACAGACCTCCACGCTGCGCTCCAACGCTTCGAGGTCGGCCTCCGTCAGATGCTCGACGGCCCCTGCAGCAAGCAGCGGTTCAAGCGCGCGCCGTACGGCATAAATATCCTCAAGGCTGATGCTCTCAAAAAACAGGTAGTTTTGCAGTGACTGGAATGCTCGGGCGAGCGGCACGCGCGTAATCGTTGCGCCCCCATCCGGCCCAGTACTCAGGCGCACAAGCCCCTGTACCTCCAGCGCCTTGAGAGCTTCCCGCATGGAACCTCGACTGACATTGAACATTTCCTGGAGCTCCGCCTCCTTGTTCAATCGCATGCCGGGGCGCACCTTTCCGTCGGTAATCCAGCTCTTGATGAGCTCAGCCACCTGATCTCCCCGCTTGGTCGTGCGAGGTCCCTTGTTGCCTGGTTGAAGCAACGGTTTTTTCTCTGTCGTCTGTTTGCGCGCTGCCATACGTCACACCCGTAGTTGCCCATCATCGTCTGTTCTGAACATCATTATCGGCCATCCGCCGCCGCGTGACCGCCATGATGGCGCCGCGAACGCCCACGATACAACATCCTCCTAATGTTCGGAGGTGACGACCCGCGCCCTGAAGCCTACGCTCATGGCCATACGACATGCAAACCTCTCCCACGGGTTCGCGTGAATATCGGTCGGGGGCGCAGGCGCGCTCATTGGGGAGACGCCTCATGGTGCGGCATGAACAGACGTTGCAGCGGGTTCACGGTATCGACGACATCGGTACTGCGCTCGCCGAGCGTGGACTCGATCTCGCACTGCTTCTCAGGCGGATGCGCGCTGTCGGCCCCGAATCGGACGCAACCGGTGAGATTGCCGACCCTCCTCCCTGGCGTCCAGATGATGTACCAGCCCTGAACATGAACCTCGTGCCCACCCGGTACGGCGGCTCTCCGGCCCTGCAGTCTCTCGTGGCGCAGGTGAGGTTGATGACCTGCCTCGGGGAAGCCGATGCAAGCCTCGCGCTGGCGTTGCCGGGCCCGGGGCTCGCCATGCCGCCGGTCGTTGCGCTCGCTTCCTCCGAACAACAGGCCCGGTTCTTCCAGCGGTTCCAGTCCGGCACGCCACGCTGGGGTGCCTTCGCGATCACAGAACCTGACTGTGGTTCCGATGCGACTGCCATGCGTACAACCGCGCGGAAAACTGCTCGCGGCTGGGTACTCAACGGCACCAAGTGCTTTATCACGAACGGTGCCCGCGCCGACTGTGTGATCACATTTGCAACGATCAACCGGCAGATGGGCCGCTACGGTATCCGTGCATTCCTGGTGGACTGCAATACACCAGGATTCACGGTGTCACGCATCGAGCGGATGGCCGGTCTGCGCGCGACGCAGCTTGCAGTCCTCTCCTACGCGGACTGCGAGGTACCCGACAATGCGCTTCTTGCCCGTGGCGACGAAAAACCACTTGATGACGCCTTCTCGGGTGCGCAGCGATCCTGGGATTACTTCCGGCCACTGCTTTCTGCCGTCATGGTTGGCACCTGCCGGCGGGTGCGCGCGGACCTCTCGGCCTGGCTCGACGTGGGCGGTGCGCCTGCCAACAGTCGCCAACACGTGGCAGGAGTGGAAGCAACCCTGCTCGACATCGACCGCCAGATTGCTGCAGCCTGGCTGCTCTGTCACCGCACGGCCTGGAAGACGGATCGCGGCATAGCTACGTCAATGGATTCATCCATGACCAAGGCGTTTGCCTCACGCGTGGCCGCACGGGTGACGCGCGCTGCCATGGACATCGCCGGTATCGACGGCATCGCCACCTATCCTTCCCTCGAGCAGGCATACCGGGACGCCAGGGCGTTCGACATCATGGAGGGCACCGGCGACCTGCAGCGACTCATGATCGCTCGAGCCGCGCAGCGATCGGCGTTACGTCCGTGGGACATCACCGAGCTGACTTCCTGCGACGCCAGCCCGCCTGACCCTTCACCTGACATCGCCAGCGCTCGCCAATCCGGGCAGGAGACACCCCATGACGCATGAGACGCACAGCCCCAGACGCGAAGAAATCGCAGCCACCATCCGGTCATGCCTGGTGTCGGCCATCGGCAGCACCGTGGCTGCAGACCTGATCGCAGACGACACCAACCTGTTCGACGTCGGTGTCGACTCCATGAACATGACAGACCTGCTGCTTCAGCTCGAGGAACGTTTCGGCTTCACGCTCGCGCCGGAGGACCTTTCTGCCGATCTGTTCATGCGTTTCAGCAACCTCGTCGACTTCGTGGAATCCCATGTCCAGCTCGACTGACCCCGTTCGCCAGCGGCCATACATTGTGGCTACGGCGCGGTACATCCCGCCGATGTGCGTGCGGTCCGACGCGGAATTACGGCCCCCGGCGACCGCACCGTCATCCGCGCGGGAAGCCGTCATGCGATCAGTCTATGCCGATACGCTGCGCTGGAGCCGCGAGCCAGGTCCTGGTCCCGGTCCCAACAACCATTCTCCGCAGCGTGTGCCTGCCGCGACGGCGGCACACGTCGCCTGCGAACCGGCCCTCCTGCTCTCGGAGATGGCATCGACGGTCGCCAGGGAAGCGATCCGGCGGGGTCCCGGCAAGGGCAACTCCACACTGGATCAGGTGATCGTCTGTGCGACCAGTTTTGAGCACGACCTCGCGCTCTCGTGTGCCGGTCGCCTGCACAGCGAACTGGGCGCGGCAGGTATGCCGTTCGCGATTGGACAGCTGCAGGGCGTGTCCTTCTTTCTTGCGCTGCAGATCGTGTCCGACATGATGGCCAGTGACGAGTGCATGCGCACTGCACTGATCGTCGGCGCTGAACGGTGGCGGCCGCCGTTCTCCCGACTGGCCGGATCGCCAGCAGCACTGGGCGACGGCGCCGCCGCCGTTGTGGTCAGGCAGCACGCGGGACCGGGGTGGCACGTGCTCAACGTCAACGTACACACGCCTTGTCTCCTCATCGCGCCACCCGATATGTACGTCGACGAAATGGTCGTAGTCGAAGTCATCGGACAGACGTGCGCGCGGGCCGGATTCAAGCCTGGGGCGATCGACTGGATCGTGCCTCCGCGCATCGACGCGGCGCTGGCAAGCAGGATCAGCGCGCAGGCCCGACTGTCAGGGCGTATGTGGTACCCGGAGCACGATGACACCGGATATCTGTGTGCCGCCGACGCGCCAGCACAGTTCGACGCCCTGCTGCAGGAAATTGTTCCGTCTGAGGGCCAGTGCATCCTGTTGTGGTCCGTCGGCCTTCAGGGCCAGGCCGCCTGTGCCATCCTCGAATACCGGGGAGACTAGCGATGCCGGTGCCAGCAACCCCCACTGCGCTGTCGCTCTCGGGTATCGCATTCAGCGTCCCGGCCCAGACGGTCGATGCAAACACCTGGGCCCGGCACTGCGGATTTACCGAGGCTCGCGCCAGCGCGCTGCTGCGCAACGGTGTGCAGCAATTCCACGACGCCGCAGCAACCTCACCGGTCGCACTCGCGTGCGAAGCGGTCTCCACCCTGCTCGAGCGTACCGGTGCATCACGGGCAAGCGTCGATGCCCTCATCTACACCCACACGATCCAGAGCAGCGTCATGGCACCGCCTGCCGGCACGGCAGCGTTCATCCAGTCCCGCATGGGACTGGACCGCGCACTCGCATTCTCGGTGATGCAACAGAACTGCGTCTCGCCGATGGCCGCCATCCGCGTGCTGCGCGTGCTCACCATCGCAGGTCGCCCGGTCCAGCGCGCGATCGTCGTCTGCGCGGACGTGATGGGTTCGGGCTGCGACCATCTGCGCGCCATTCAGGACCTCGCGCTACACAGCGACGGCGCATGCGCGCTCCTGCTGGAGCGCGACACCGACTGCAACTGCATCGTCGGGCTGCACTTTTATACGGACGGTCGCTACTTCCGCGGCACCGACGACGACCTGCAACCCGTGCCGGACGACCGTTACTACTGGTCGGCATTCACGACGATGCGCGCAGCACTGCGACAGGCCGGCGTCACCGGCAATGAACTCGTCCATGTCCTGCCGCACCACGTGAACCTGCCTGGCTGGTCGCGCCTCATGACCATGCTTTCCGTACCACAGGAGCGTCTCTTCACCGCGAATTTCGGACGTTTCGGCCATGTGTTCGGCGCCGATCCGTTCATCAATTTCCACACCGCGCCACGCGGGCAACCGGGCTCCTGTTCCATGCTGTTCTCCAGCGGACTTGCCGGCTGCTTTGGCGCAATGGTGATCCGCCACTGATCCTGAACCTGCTCGTCATCCGGCCATGAGAAATCTCCTTGATCTTGTCCAGTCGTCAACGCGCCGCACGCCCAATGCGCAATCGCTCGTCTGCGGCGATGTCCGACTCACCTACCGCCAGCTACTGCAGCACAGCCGCGCGTTCGGACAGGCCTTGTCTTCACTCGGCGTCGGGCCGGGCGAACGCGTCGCTATCTTTCTCGACAAGCGCGTGGAGACCGTCGTGTCGATGCTCGGCGCCTGTGCCGCAGGATGTGTTTTCGTTCCGGTGAATCCACTCCTGAAACCAGGCCAGGTGGCCCACGTGCTTCGCGACAGCGGCGCCAGATGTCTCGTGACCTCCGCTTTGCGCGCCCGTTCCCTGAGCACTGAGGGCGTTGCGCCGGTGGTCGACGTAATCCTCGTGGATGAACCAGACCCGACGCATTCTGATGTGACGGGCACAGTCAGGATCCACCGATGGCGAGACCTTTGCATCACCCGGCTCGATGACGACGCCATCCTGACTGCGACTGCCGCGTGCGTCGACACCGACCTTGCGGCCCTTCTCTATACCTCCGGCTCAACGGGATTACCAAAGGGCGTGATGCTCAGCCACCGGAACCTGCTCGAAGGCGCCTGGAGCGTCGCCGAGTATCTGCGGCACGATCCGTCGGACCGCATACTCGCCGTGCTACCGCTAAGCTTCGATGCAGGCATGAGCCAGCTGACCTCGGCGTGGTCGGCAGGCGCGACAGCGGTGCTGCTCAACTACCTTACGGCACACGATGCCGTCCTCGCGTGTGAGCGGGAACACATCACTGCGATCACGGGGGTCCCGCCATTGTGGATGCAGCTCACGAACGCAACCTGGCCAGACGCGGCCCGCAATAGACTGCGCTACTTCGCGAACACCGGGGGGCGCCTTCCACTGCCTGTACTGCAAAAGCTGAGGGCACTCTTTCCGCAGGCCACCCCCTTCCTGATGTACGGACTGACGGAGGCGTTCCGCTCGACGTTCCTCGACCCTGCCGAGGTTAGCCGTCGGCCCGACTCGATCGGCAAGGCAGTGCCCAACGCGCGCGTCCTGGTAGTCCATGAGGACGGTACGCCGTGCGCCCCCGGCGAACCTGGCGAGCTGGTACACGTGGGCGCGTGCGTCACACTCGGCTACTGGAACGATGCTGCGCGTACTGCACAACGCTACCGCCCTTCGCCCGAGGCAAAATCCGGTGGCGCGCCGCGTGACATGGCGGTATGGTCGGGTGATCTCGTGCGCTGCGACAGCGAAGGGTTTCTCTATTTCATCACCCGCAACGACGCCCAGATCAAGAGTTCCGGCTACCGGATCAGTCCGGAGGAAATCGAAGAGATGGTCCATGCTAGCGGCCTTGTCGTGGAAGCCGTTGCGCTGGGCGTCCCGGACGACCAGCTTGGCGAAGCAGTGGCGCTGCTCGTCGTCCTGGCCGGTAATTCAGACGTCGATGACCTTCGCGACTGGTGCATACAGCGCCTGCCGCGTTACATGGTTCCCCGCAATATCATTAGTTATCCATATATTCCACGCAACCCCAATGGTAAATTCGACAGGGCAGCGCTGCGTATGGAGATTGAGTCATCCGGCGTTGCGTCGTCCGGGCTCGCCCCGAACGCGCACGGTTCAGGGGAGAAGACATCATGAGCCTCACCTTCATCCGGCGCCCGCCAGGACTGCAGTTCAATGGTGTTGACGTGCGTCAGCTGGCCGACCGCGCCGGGCGTACACCCTTCTTCGCGTACGACCGCTCGGCGATTGACGCGCGTGTGCAGGAGTTGCGCAGCCTGCTGCCCGCCGGCATGCATCTTCACTACTCGATCAAGGCAAATCCGATGCCCGCCGTGATCCACTACCTGGCTGGACGCGTCGACGGGTTCGATGTCGCTTCCGCGCAGGAGATGGCGCTGGCGCTCGATGCCGGTGCCTCCCCAGCGGCGATCGGCTTTGCCGGGCCAGGCAAATCCCACGACGACTTGCGCCGCGCGGTCGCCAGCGGCGTCAGTGTTCACGTCGAGTCGGACACCCAGTTGCGCCTTGTGACAGCGCTCGGATGGGAGCTGGGTGTGCAGCCCAACGTGGCGATCCGCGTCAATCCCGATTTTCAGGTCGGACACAGCGGCATGCGCATGGGCGGCGCTGCGGCACCGTTCGGCGTGGACGTCGACCAGGTTCCGGCATTGCTGCGCGAACTCGAAACGCGGGAAATCGCGCTCGCCGGCTTCCACGTCTTCTGGGGCTCGCAGTGCCTGCATGCCGCAACCATCATCGAGGCCCAGCGCCAGAGTGCGGATCTCATCCTGCGCCTTGCAAGCGGTCTGCCCCGACCGCTGCGGTTCGTGAACCTTGGTGGCGGCTTTGGCGTCCCCTACTTTCCGGGCGAAACACCGCTCGACACGAAAGCTGTCTGCGACGCAATGCACGACTGGCTGCCACGGCTCTGCGACGGTCTGCCCGGAACGACGCCGATCCTTGAACTCGGGCGTTACCTCGTCGGGGAGGCCGGCATTTACGTGTGCCGCGTCATCGACCGGAAAATGTCGCGCGGCAGGACATTCATCATCACGGACGGCGGACTGCATCACCACCTGGCAGCTTCCGGCAACTTCGGCCAGATCCTGCGCCGGAATTTTCCGGTCGTAATCGGCAACCGTCCCGACGCCGTGGCACGTGCGCGATGTCACGTGGTCGGGTGCCTCTGCACACCGCTCGACCGTCTCGCGGACGACGTTGAACTTCCCGAAGCGCACATCGGGGATTTCGTGGTGGTGAAGCAGTCGGGTGCCTATGGTCGTTCGGCGAGTCCGGTGCATTTCCTCAGTCACCCCGAACCCGTCGAAATGCTCGTCTGACTCCATAACACCCGGAGAAACGTCATGCGATTCCATGAACCTGTGACCGCAGATCTCGCGCCAGTATCCTGGTCACTCCACGACGACCAGCGAAGAATGGTTGCGACCGCCAGCCAGTTTGCGCACGAGTGCCTCGAACCACTGCTGGGTGGCCCGCCAGACGCCGCACGGTGGGACGAAACAGTACGGCTCGCCGCTACGCTTGACCTCGCAACCATGATCCTGCCGGAACAGGCTGGCGGTATGGGTATGAGCCGGCACGACCTTGCACTGGTCATTGAACAGTTCTCAGCGGGCCCACTCGAGCGCGCTGCAGAACTGACACTCAGTAGCGCGGCACTGATGACGCTGCGCGAATACGGCGCACTCGACCTGCTACCCGATCGGGATATCCGGCACTTCCTTGACGGAACGACATCGATCGCACCCGGCATCCCTGACGTCGACGCGTCAGGTCTCTGGATATTGCGCCAGCACGTATCCTCACAGGCAATGATGGTCCGGATGGACGGCGACCGTCCACAACTCGTACTCGTCACGCTGCCTGCCAGGCAGAACCGCCCGCAGTCCACCCCGGTTGCCCTCGCGGGCTCGCTCTCGATCGAGCGATACGCCACCGGACTGACAGGCAATACACCGCTTCTGGTCGTGCCCGATGACGCGAGTCCCGACGGCAATCCGGTACGACAGTGGCTTGTCGACGTAGCCACCTACCTCGCTGCGCTGCTTTCGGGCGCCGTCCAGCAGGGCGTGAATTTCGCCCTGTCCTACAGCGCTTCGCGGCAGACGTTCCGCAGGCCGATCGCCGCCCATCAGCTCGTCGCTGCGCGGCTCGCCGACATGCTCATATCAGCCCACACCATCCACCTCTTTCTCCGGTCCATCGCAGCACAGGAAACGCAGGCGCAGATCGGGCCCGTACGGCTGATGGCCTGCCACGCTGCCACGGAGGCTCTCGACGTTGCGCGGGAGCTCGTGCAGCTTTGCGGCGGTCATGGCTACGTGCAGGGACTACCTCCGGCGGCACGCTTCCAGACGGTGCACTGGTTTGCGTTGCTGCTCATGAAGGTCGAGGCCGCGCTGCGCGCGTTCACCACGACTGCGTGACGCGTTCACCGGCAGAAGGTACGACATGAGCGACGACTGGAAGACACAGCCACCCACGCACCCGATGGAAGGATTCCGTCAAACGGACGTGGGGTCAAGCTCATGCTGGCTTCGTGAACCGGACAGCAATGATGTCAATGACATCGCGATATGGCTCGCCGATCCGGACATCAGCCGCTGGTTCGACTTCGGGCAGGGGCGCCAGACACTTCCCGTGCTCGCCGTGCAGCTCATGATGCAAACCGGCCGACATCGTCTCCGCGTCTTCGGTGCCACGGGCCACAAGCTCGCTGGCGGACTGGTTGCCGTCAGCGATCTGACACATTCGTTCGGCACGGGCTCGTTCTGGGTGCTGCGTGACAACCGGCGGCCCGCGTGTCAGAACATGACGTTTGTCGCCTCTACCATGCTCCTCCGCGAAGCGTTCGAAACCGACCGGTTGCATTGCATCACGGCATGGGCCGTGGACTGCAACATGCGCTCGCGGCACCTGCTCGAACGGATCGGATTTCGCACGATCGGCCTGCAGCGCGATTGCCACGTCATGCAGGGATCGCGTTTCGGGCGCGTCCTCTACGATCTGCTGCCAGGCGATCTCCCCAACGGCTCCGGTTCAGCCCGGGATGGCGCATGATCCCACCCGTCATCACCGCAGTCACAGCCTGGGTGCCAGACGCCATACCGCTGCCCCGATGGACGGCGATGGAGTCAGTACTTCGCGCGACCGGGCATTCCGGCTGGGATGCGTGGGTGAGGTCGTGGCATCCGGACTACGGGCACTGGCTCGAAGCGTGGCCAGGCGCGAAAACCAGTGGGTTTCTGCCTGTGCATCCCGATCTTCCATCGCGCGACCTTGCCCGCGCGGTGCCGGTCGAAACCGGAGCAGATCTGTCAGGACTTGCCGCCAAAGTGGCACACAGGATCTGTTCGGTACGTCGGCATGGCGCGCGTCCCGTCGACATCGTGATGTTCTGCCACAGCACTCCGGATGAGCACGTGTCGGCCACGGTTGCCGGGCGGCTGTGTGCCGAAGTCGGACCACCCTGCTTTGCATTTTCGGTTTCCCAGCAGCATGGCGCGTCGCCCTTCACCGCGTTGCGGCTTGCTAGCGACCTGCTCGTCGCTGAACCGGACGCCCACACGATACTGATCGTCGCAGCGGAAAAGTGGTATCCACCGTTTTCCAGAGTCTTCGGACCGTGCATCGTGCACGGTGACGCCGCAGGTGCCCTGCTCATTGAAAGAGCCGGCCAGGGAACAAACGGCCTGCAACTTCTCGATGTGGCGGTCCGCCACGTTCCCGTCAATATCGGGCGATGTACCGCAGGCATCCCGGATGCCTGGACGTTCACGTTGTTATCGATGATCGACTTTTTCCTCGCGCGACACGGCCTTCGTCACGGGGAAATTGACCAGATTGTCGGGCATCCGGGCGTACCGTCGCTCGCGGATGCTGTAGATGCGCACTTTGGCCGGCAAGACGCCAAAGTGCTGCATCAAGTCGCCATTCATCTCGGTGCGGCTGAATCCATTGTGCGACTGGCACAGACGCTCAGCCGCGTCGCCTTTCTTAGGACGCATCGCATGCTGCTCTGGGGCTATGGAATCAGTGGTTTTATCGGCACCGCGTTGCTGGAGGCGCGTCGCGCGCCCTTCCTCCATCACTTAGACGATGGGCGGTCCGTCTCATGATCCCCAATCTCGGCATACCGCACCTCGCCTTCCATCTTCCCCCACACATCGATAACGTCCAGCGCTGGGCCAAACGAACCCGGCAAAATATCACCACCGTGCAGAACCTCGAGCGGGCCGGGATGCGTTGCTACCGCAGTGCGAACGGGCAGACTGCAATTGCACTTGCCGCCAGCGCGATCCAGCGCCTTCTCATTGCCTCCGGTATCGCGCCTCGTGAAGTCGACTGCCTCATCTACGTACACACGCTTCAGGGCAGCATTGCGCCGCCGCCGCAGTCGCTACCCGGCCTGCTCTGTGACCGCTTCGGTTTCACCAACGCCGAAGCCTTCTCGTTCGCGCAGCAGCATTGCGCATCCGCCCTCGCCGCACTGCGCGTGATTCGTGCGATGTTCGTCAACCGCCCTCAAATGAAACGGGTCCTGCTTGTCGGCGCCGACGTCATGCCGCTGACATCCGAAAGATTAATGCAGGGCGAGGGCATTCTGGGTGACGGTGCGTTTGCCGCATTCGTCGAGCGCGGTGCCGCCGTCAACCGCCTGCTCTCGATCGCCACGCACGCCACGGGCACAGGCTGGAGGGGTGTGCTGGTCCATGACGAACCGGGGCAGGCTGCACAGCACTTCTTCACGGCGCGCAGTCTCATCCGGCAGATGATCCAGCAGGCGCATTTCACACCGAACGACATCCAGCGTGTCCTGCCACACCATCTGGATCTGCCTGCATGGCGCCGCCTGCTTGGTTCACTTCAGATCCCGCAGGACAGGTTGTTTGCCGCAAATTTTGCCCGAATCGGCCACGTCACCGTCAGCGACGCGTTCATCAATCTCGCCCAGTGTCGAGACCTGGTGCCGGGCAAGCCGCTTCTGCTCTTTGCACGGGGCGCCGGAGGATTTTTGGCAGCAGCGCTGCTGGTCCGCTGAACTCGCCGATATTGCTGCGCCGCGAATCTCTGGCTGACATGGATCTGACGCGCGCATTCTCGTTGGCAAACGCGACGACTGCCACGTCGCGAATTCGCCTGACAAAACGCGCAACGAACTGACAGAAGCGACGTGTACTGCACGGCATCCGCCCATACCGTCCAGCACGGGCGAGGCGCGCTTCGCGAACGCCACGGCCGTAAGCAGTGCACCGGCCCTCGTTGGCTCGAAAAGAAGGATACGAAGCGCTCGCTTCAACGCCTGGAGAGAACGTGTCCGCGTGCCGTTACCGCCCCCCCCAAGGCCAAGGTCGAGGCCGCGCGACGCGGACTACGATGCTCCGCAACCGCGATTACTCATCGCAGATGTTGATGCCGTATTGGGCTACCATTGCAGCCAACTATCTCCAGGCACAATATATTTTCCTATGGCGCAGGAAGACGCAGAACGAAAATGAAAGCCACTGCCGATGCACATGCACCCAGCAAAAAAACAGGCGGATATCCAACGTGGCCAGCAACCATACCGGCGAGCGGTCCGGCCAATCCCAATCCTATGTCCACGAAAGCAACGTATGCGCCCATTGCTGCGCCTCTGTTCTGAGGCGGCACATGACGGACGGCCTCTACGCCCAACGCAGGAAACGTCAGTGAGTAACCAGCGCCAAGAACGGAGCATCCAGCGAGCGCGATCGCGGGAAGAGGGGCAAGCCACAAAATGACCAACCCTGCCACCTGTAAGGGAATCGTGACGCGGGCAACACGTCGGCCGCCCAGTTGATCGGGCAATCCACCGAAGATCAGCCGCGCCGCAACGTAGGACGCACCAAACGACATCAGCCCGAGAGGTGCGCCCGTCCAATGATGCGCGGCATAGTCGAGACCGAGGAAGGCGAACATCGAGCCAAATCCGATCGTGCTCAAGGCAAGGCTCGCGCCATAAGGCCAGATCAGGCCAACAACCTTAAAGAAACCGAGGCGCCTCCCATGGTGCGGCGGAATCGGCTCAATCCCTTTCATCAATAAACAGGCGAGCAACGGTAAGACGGCGGCAGCCAGAGCCATCGCCCCGAATCCATCCCGTTTCAACAATTCCGAACCCAGCGGCGCACCGCCACCTATTGCACCGAACATTGCGATTCCGACCCAAACCATCGCCCGCCCCGTATAACGCGCCCCAACCGTACCAATGCACCAGGACAGAGCCCCGGTAATTAGCAGACTTTCACCGAGACCTAGAACAGCCCGTCCGACAAACAAAAGGAGCAATGCAATCTCGGGCGGGCATCCGGCCCACACCGAGGCCCCGTAAATCAGAGCCGCGAGGGAACATAGCAGCATCCCGATCAACACTGCGGGCCGAGAACCGCGTGTATCGGTCACAACACCACCGAAGTGGCGTGTCAACAAGGTTGCTATGGACTGAGACGCCATGACCCATCCGACGATCGCCGGCCCGAAGCCAAGACGGTCATGAACATGGACCGGCAGGACGGCGAGCGGCAGGCCAACTGTCAGATAACCAAGGAAAACCATCACAGCAAAAGGCAGCAAGCGACGCGTGGCTTCGCCACCGGAAACGGGTGCCATGTTTGCTGAAGTCTGTCTGCTCATCTGTTATTTGCTCCGCACACGCAAAGGGCAGCCACAATATTTCACGTGCTGTGGCTAGAAATGCGTCATCAATATTGAAAAATCTCGCGGTGATCGGCTGAAATCACGTCCTCGCCTCACTACGGCACTTCTGATCCTGTCTTTTGTTTGTGAAAATTCCAGAATGTCGTAGTCAAATTTGGATCGACGATCTGTGCTCTTTTCGAAGCGAGTTCGTCATGGGATGCTGTTCGTGGGAACTCGTATCGCAGATGCTGTCTGGAGCAGTCCGAGATAGGCCACCTCATTGATGACCGCCTCAAGTTCTACATCCGGAGCGAAAAGAGCGAAAAAAGCGGCGGTGCGAAATGAATGTGCACGTCCAACAACGTGGACATCAGGACGTCACGTAGAACTTTCGTGTGGATTGGCCATTCCTCACGGCTACGCTCCTCTCCCGCCAATTCTCTACCGTTGAACTTAAACACAGCGAAATTTCCTGCCCCGATGACGCCTCCCAGACCGATCCGAGATCGCGTCACCCACACCACGTCCTACGGCATTGCGCTAGCCCAGGGGCCGAGAGTCTTCCGCATGCCCTTCATCAGGAAGAACACGGCATCCAGCATCCGGTTCTCCCCAAACATCGCGAACATTACCGTTCACCAGTCGTACCGGATCACATAGTCGTCGCTTGCCGCCAACTATACGAAAGCCATGATATGCTGTGAATCGCACCAATAAGAACTTATAGTTGCGCCCGACGCCATGTATTACAGGGCTTTGACATGATCCCCACTTATGATCTCAATCTCCTGGCATCACTCGATATGCTGCTGACAGAAGTCAGCGTTAGCCGGGCGGCTGAACGTCTGGGCCTGAGCAACTCCGCGATGAGCCGTACCCTGAGCCGCATTCGTGAAATATTTGGCGATCCCATCCTGGTCCGCGCGGGTCGATCGCTGGTTCCCACACCTCGGGCGATTGAATTACGCGAAACTGTCCGCCATGTTCTCGAAAGTGCTGAAGCGCTCCGCATGGTCCCGCAGAAACCGGACCTTAAACAAATTGACCGTGTTTTCAGTATCCGCGCGAACGAAGGGTTTGTATTCCAATACGGAGGCAAGATGGTCGAAGCAGTCTCACGCGAAGCTCCAGGCGTGCGCGTAAGTTTCGTCATCAAAGCGGAGAAAAAACCCAATGCTCTTCGCGATGGACAGATCGATCTGGACATCGGCGTTTTAGGAGAGTCCGGCCCTGAAATCCGGACGCAAACGATCCAGCGTGACCGTTTCGTCGGTGTCATGCGAGTGGGTCACCCGCTGAACAGCCAGGAAACAATCTCTGCCAAAGATTATGCCGAAGCACACCACGTCAGTGTTTCCCGACGCGGCCTGTTCAGCGGCCCAATCGATAGAGCGCTGGAAACCGTTGGGTTAAAGCGTCACGTGAGTGTCGTTGTGACCAGTTTTCCATCCGCACTTTCAGTCGCCCGCACCACCGATCTGATTGCAAGCGTTCTCGAACGGCAGACCGTTGAAGCAAGGCGCGGCATGTACACCTTCCCTCTTCCCGTCAAGACGGAGGAAGTGAGGGTTTCGATGATGTGGCATCCACGTTCAGAGCATGACCCCGTGCATCGCTGGCTACGGGAGCATGTCCGGAAACTCTGTTCGGCCTGAAGGATCATCACCGATTCACATCCGTCCCGGCTCCCTTGCGACGCCCCACTCCGTGCAAGGATGCTACGCCCGAATTCGCGCATGGCTGATTCCTATATGATTCCAGCCCTGTTGTGTGTCTGGAGCGGGCTCGCCGGCGCGCGCCGCACCTTCTTCTTTCGCCTCACTACCAGTGAGGTGAAAGAGGCGCGAGTACTCAGGCTGCTCACGGATGCGGACTGTTTCGCGGATCTCGGGAACGAGATGCTGCCCGCTCTCCCGAATACCTCTTATCCACGACGGTTTTCATGTTTGAGGCTGCTCCGGAATCGGCGCCGCCTTGAACTAAAAATTTCCGGCTTCGTCTTTATGGTCGCTCAGCTTCGAATAGTGCAATAACGGCAGAGAAATCCAGAACACGGACAATGCCATTTACCCAAGATTTACAGAAGAAGCGGATCAGCTTTGCATGGACCTCAATAGTCACGCGCGGTCCACCGCATACAATGAATCATGAATGCGTTCGGGTGGGCGCATAGCATGCATCGCGGCCATAACCGCTGTCATCATCGGCGGGCAACCGCAGGTGGCCTTTGATAGCCCCGTCAATCCTGGAAGCGCGCACCGCATGGAACGCTCAGTCGTTGCGCGCGGGCCTGTGCCCATGCGGAGCCCGCTTTCCAGACCCCGTGGGGCACCGCCGGGATAGCGAACATGAAACACGTCTCTCGACGCCGTTCAAACGAGCGCCAGCACCTGTCGTCCGCCACGCCAGATGCCCTTCTGGCTGCCGGGCTGGTGCCGGCCATGTGCTTTGCATCAGCAACCGACATTCCTTCACTCGTCAAGTCTTTCGCGCATTCAGCGGGGAAACTAGGTTTTCCACACTACGTGATCAGTCGTGTCAGCCGAAGCCGTTCAACCTGTACCTGGAAAACGGCGCTCGAAGTGATCGGCTCACACTATCCGCAGGAGTGGGTACGCCACTACCAATATCGGGATTACGCATCCACAGACCCCGTTCATCGCGCTGCGTTCCTTCAATCGGCCCCCTACAGGTGGCACGACATCATCGGCATGAGCAAGGCTGAGCGTCATCTGCTCGAAGAAGCAGGAGAAGCCGGCCTATCGGCGGGACTCAGTGTCCCTGTCCATCAACCCGACGGAAGTATCCTGCTGTTCAACCTCTCGGGCCCCGTGCATTCCGTGAACAACGCGGCAAATTCCCGCATGGCATACCTGATCAGTGCGCAGTTTAACTTCGAACTTCATCGTCTCGCGCTGATCCGCTCAACCAGAGCAGCACACCTGCTTACACCGCGTCAGATCGAATGCCTGACGTGGGTTGCTCGCGGAAAAACCTCGGCCGAAATTGGCGAGATCCTCAGGTGCTCGCACTATACCGTTGACTTCCATATCAAGGAAGCGATGCAGGCTCTCAACATCTCCGGCAGGACAGCCGCCGCGGTGCATGCGACCGTGCAGGGCATTATCAAACCCTGAACCTTTTTTCGAATTCAACGCTACGACCTGCCCATCGCCGTCCAGGCGACGCGCGCCGGCGCGCGCCAGCATACACCCTCCCAAAGCTCTGAGTATCCGGGCCGCGGCCCCGCTGATAGCGTCGTGGCAACGGCTAACACCTGGGGAAGCCCATGTCATTCATCGTTGCCGGCAGACTTGATGCCCTACCATCGCCTGTTCGTGACCATCTTGGTAACTTTCGTCACAAGGTCTTCGTCCAGCGTCTACAGTGGAAGATACCCGGCGTGGCACATGACGCCACGAGCGAGTGGGATAAATTCGACGGCGGCAACACCGTTCATCTGGTAGCCATGTCCGACGACCACAGGGTCTGTGGGTGTGCGCGACTGATGTGCACCACTGGCCCCTATCTTCTACGAGACGCTTTTCCCCAGCTTGTTGAACCGGGCGGTTTGCCACCTTCATCACCGTCGATTTGGGAGATGTCGCGATTCGCAGGGTCAGGACTGCGTGACCGAACCGGCTCAAGCTCGGGCATGGGCCTTTTCCCCTACGTCATCGCGCTCGCCCAGTCGTTCGGCGCGACACGCGTGATCGGCGTCGTCACGCCGGCGGTTGCACGCCTGTACCGGCGTTTCGGACTCGATTTGCACAATATGGGCAATGTCGCCGCGTCAAAGCGCGCACATATCGTTGCGTGCTCAATCGATGTGGACGCCGCCCTGTTCAAAAGACTCCAGCGCGACCCTCAGGCACTTCTGTACGAAATCACCTGCTACGGACAACTGGGGCAACCCCTTGCCTGACATGTCAGATCATTTCCACCCATTCGAAGTGAGCGCCGCTTCTCGGCTGGACTCGCGCGATATGCACGTCAACCTCTCCGACAGCGCCCCCCGAGAACGACAGCGTGGGCGACTCACGCCTCGCATCAGCGCACCACTGAAGGCCGGTAACGGTGGCGGTTGTCGGCCTCTTTCACCCAGTCCGGCCTGATCGCCGAAGCGTAGGCCTGGCCGCTGCGAGAAGCTTCTCCATTCTGTTGCGCACTCAAGCCCAGGCGCTCGTCTATGGCGCGCGCGACGGTCGCCGACTTCGGAAGACGGTCGAGATCGCAATCCGTCCAGAACGTGCACATCGCGTCGAACAACACAGAAAGGATCGATGTCATGTAGGGCAGCTTCACTACGACCCACTCTGTCCGCTCGCCTGCAGGCCTGTCTGAACGCTCACCGAACCCGTTCACCGGCATCATGACCCGCAACGCATCGAGTTCGCGCTGCAGCCGGCTCTCAAACGAATAATGCACGGTCGCAGAATGTGCAAGCGCCTTACGTAGCTCGCAGAGTTGCCGGTCCTTCATTTCAACGCACCGTGTCAGCCGGCACACTTCGGCTTCGGCCAACTGCAAACGTTGATCGGGAGCGGCACTATCCGATCGCATGAGCGACGCACTCTCCGTAGTCGTGACTGTCCATGGATTGAGTTCCTTCATGATGCTCCCTGCCTCAAGTGCTCATGCCCGCATCTTGACGACTATGCCCTCTACATTGTCCGGTCCATGCGAAATGGGCTTTAAAGACTTCTTTACCGGTTCGTGGCAGCCTTCAATTGCGGCAGAGGGATCACGCTTCAGCCATATCTCTTTTTCGGTTTTCTCAGACGAAAGATCAACTGCGAGAAAGGGCAGGTTCGTTCCGTCGCCCGCAGGTGGCGACTGACGCGCACCGATTTCGCGAGGAGCACCAATCACTCGTTCGAAACACCCCTGCTCAAGCAGGCCCTCGTCTGCCGTGAGACCGGGAACGCACAGGTTGATGCCGTAAGGAGGAAAAGCTTCGCGCTTGCGTGATCGTGACCCTGAACACACAGACCCGGCCTAAACTCCGCCGGTCGCAATGATGCGCCCTATTTGGATCGTCACGGGTTCTGGTGGGTGGCAGGCGATCCCTAACAGGGACTATCGGCTCGGATATTCCAAGGTCGTCCGTAATGCGGATGCCTCGTGTCGTGAGTTAGACGTTCGTTGAATCAATTTTCTCTCTTCTTCGGAATGACGAAATGCTGATTGAAGAGCCGCTCGGACCCGCGCAATCCTTCTTCGGTAAAGATCACGGACTTCGTCTTGTTGACCGGGTCTTCGATGAAGCCTCGTTCGTAGAGCCGGTTCAGCACATCCCGGTCGAATCCCTTCCACGCGCGGTATCGGTCGTGCAGGGTCAGGTAGAGAAGTGCCAGGGCGACCTCATCGATTGCATCGGTATTGATATTCATGGTGCGTCTCCCGTGGCGTTTCGGACCCGCGCACAAAACCGTTTGAGGCTCGCCAGAATGTCATCGGCCGACTTGCTCCAGACAAACGGTTGCGGATGAGCGTTATGGACGTCCAGGTAATGACGGATCGCATCTTCGAGTTGACGTGTCGAGCGGTGCGTACCGCGTCGAAGGTATTTTTCAGCGCGGCGAACCAGCGTTCCACCTGGTTACGCCACGACGCGGAGGTGGGCGTGAAGTGAACATGGAAGCGAGGATGACGAGCGACCAGGCTTTGATCGCGGGCGTTTTGTGCGTACCGTAGTTGTCCATAACCAGATGGACATCCAGGTAAGACGGCACGGTGGCCTCGATGGTGCGGAGAAAGCGCAGGAATTCGCTGCTGCGATGGCGTCAATGTATCTCGCCGATCACTTCACCGGTAGCAATGTCCAGCGCCGCGAACAAGGTTGTCGTGCCGTGGCGCATGTAATCGTGGGTGCGTCGTTCAGGGTTGCCGGGTGCCAACGGCAACATGGGTTGCGTGCGGTCCAGCGCCTAAATCTGGCTCTTCTCGTCCACACACAGCACCATTGCCTTGAGCGGCGGGTCCAGGTAAAGCCCGACGATATCTCGCACCTTATCGACGAACATCGGATCGCTGGAGAGCTTGAACGTTTCCTGCCGTTGCGGCTGCAGGCCGAAAGCACGCCAGATCCGCGTGACTGCCGTCTGCGACAGCTTCATCTCACGAGCCATCGTGCGCGTGCTCCAGTGCGTCGCTCCGACAGGCACGGACTCAAGCGTTTTTGCGATGACTGCATCGACGCGCGCGTCATTGATCGTTCTCGGCGCCCCAGGCCGAGGTGCATCGAGCAGTCCGTCCAGACGGTGGATCACGAACCGCGCCCGCCACTTCGAAACCGTTTGCTGGGTGACCTGCTTTTGCTTGGGCCTACTCCGATGCGGCCACATCGCCGAAAACGAGTGCGCGCGCGCCGTCGTTCTCGACATGCGCGAGCATGTCATAGAGCGCCGCGCTATGACGCTCGTCTTCGAGGTTAGCGATATCGCCTGAATTCCTGTGTGGATGCCACGATGTCGTCTCAGCATAAGTTTCAAGGGTGGTTGTAGAGCGCCTGACCTGGGACGTGTTGGGCTCCGACATTTTCCAAAGCGGCAACGGTCGCGGCGTTGCCTTGCTGGACTGCGATTTGCAACGCGGTCCGGCCGAGTGTGTCGACATGCTCTAGATGCGCCCCGCGGGCAACAAGTTGCGGCACCAGGTCGACGCGTCCGAACAAGGCAGCGAAGGAAAGTGCCGTTTCGCCAGCTTTGTTGGCCTCGTCGATCGGGCAGCGCGTTTTGATCAGACGTTCGGCCAGCACCGTATCGCCCTTGAAGATGACGCCCATCAGTGCGGTGTTGCCGTGCTGGTCGCCAATGCACGCATTGGCACCCGCGCGCAGCAGATACTCCAGCGCATCCGGCTGATGCCGGTATGCCGCGAGTATCACTGCAGTATAGCCATCGCGCGTGGTCGCGTCGATCGGATAGCCTGCAGCGACGAGCGCCTGCAGAATATCGACGCGTCCTACGCGCGCCGCATCGAACCATTCATCGTCGTAGCGGCGCAGGTCCGGATGCGCGCCCGAAGTCTCAGCCACGGGCAGCACGGGCATCGGCGTCGATGCGCAACCCGCCGCGGCAGCAGCTGCGAAGGCTAGTGCAGCGACGCAGAGCGCACGCATCAGAATGGGTCGGAACGGCTTCATTGTGTCGATCCTCCGCTTGAATATGCGGAACAATTCAAGGTGTCGGAGGCAATCGTGCTGCCTCCGCTTTCTCTTTCAATTAGTTATCCGAAAGATTTGACGCAAGCATTTTCACGCGTGACAAGTTCGCGTGCGTCGCACTCACGAGACGAGTGCCGTAGTCGGCATCGGCTTTGTAAAAGTACGAGAGCATCGTGTACTTGTTCGTGTCATTGGTCACGTGGTTTAGGTCGGCGGAAAGCGCCGTCACCAGATCCTGCTTGTCCTGATCGGACAGCGTGCGGTAGTACTCACCCGCCTGCTGGAAGTCGAACGTCTTGTGGATCGTCATCTGCTGAGTCGTGCCGGAAAGTGGCGTCTGCACGTACTTGTAGCGTGGGTCCTGCGGGATCTCGCCGAGAGTGGAGGGCTCATAGTTCACCTCTCCTTTGCGCTCGCCGAAATTCATCTTGCCGTCCTGGTTGTTGTTCACAACCGGCACACGCGGTCGATTGATAGGCAGGCTGTTGAAGTTCGCGCCGAGGCGATACATCTGCGTATCCGCGTACGCAAACATCCGGCCTTGCAGCATGCGGTCCTCGGACGGCTCGATGCCCGGTACCATGCGCGAAGGTGCAAACGCCGATTCCTCAGTGGTATCGAAGTAGTTATCCGGCACGCGGTTGAGCGTCATGGTGCCGATCTTGCGTTCGGGCACGTTGCTCCAGATCTTCGTGTCGTCGAGCGCATCATAGTCGAACTTGTTCAGATCCTGCGGATTCAGTACCTGAATATACAGGTCCCACTTCGGATCGTCACCCGTTCTCAGCGCGTGGTACAGATCGTTCGTCATCAGGTTCCAGTCGGCACCAATCGAATTGGGGATATCCTGCGGGCGAATACCATGCACGCCCTGCTCGCTCTTGAAGTGGAACTTCACATAGTGCACCTGGCCCTGCGCATTGACGAGCTTGAACGCGTGCACGCCAAAGCCGTCCATGTGGCGATACGAATCCGGCATGCCTTCGTCGGTGTACAGATGCGTGAGCATGTTCGTCGCTTCAGGCGTGTGCGCGAAGAAATCGAACGCGAGGTTCGCATCCTGCACGCCTGTCACGGCGCTCGGTTTGTTCGCATGGACGAAGTCCGGAAACTTGATCGCATCGCGGATAAAGAAAATCGGCCAGTTGATGCCCACGAGGTCCCAATTCCCTTGGGTCGTATAGAACTTGATTGCGAAGCCACGCGGGTCACGCGCCTGTTCCGGCGAGCCGCGATAGCCCATCACCGTCGAAAAGCGAACAAAAACTGGCGTTTTCGTGCCTGGCTTGAACACCTGAGCGATCGACAGGTCGCTGATATCTGCGGTGCTCACGAAGTCGCCGAAAGCGCCGGTGCCGCGCGCGTGCACAACACGCTCGGGAATGCGCTCGCGATCGAAACGCTGCAGTTTCTCGATCAGGTGCGAGTCTTGCAGCATATCTGGGCCTTCTGGTCCGGCGGTCTGCGAGTTCTCGTTGTCTCCAACCGGTGATCCGTTATCGCGCGTCATATCGGCCGCATAGGGTGACGACATCATTACGGCGCAGCCTGCGGCCACGAGACTCTTCGCGATTCGCTTCGCTTTTTCTGACATTTCGGTTGCTCTCCAGCGTAAATGTTTGACTACCTAAAACGCCGGTCAATTAAACGAAAAGGATCAGTTATCGTCCAATTGAAAATTGAAATTAACGTGATAGCCTCTCAAATATCCAAATTGACAGCGGATTATGGTGTTATGCGAACCGGATACATTTCACACGACCAAGCAACTGATTTATTTGCATATTCCCGTTATCACCTCGAATAATTCTTGAAAAATTATTTCAGAGCGAGAGTCGTTTACACAAACGACCTATAACAAACGGAATTCTGACAAATTAAATTTCGGATAAATTTGGAAAATAATGTCAATTTCGAATTTTTACTATATAATTTCGATTTGCCTACACTTCACGTATTTGATTGATGGGCATAGTCTGCCTGCCACGTCACGTCGCATGCCGAGATTTCTCACCTAGTCTTGTAGGGTCAAGAACTGGCGCGCGCACGTTAGACTCCGGTGGCAGTTTCACTGCTTTCGCAGTGGGCCTCAGTCCGGCTGCCCTGGCCACGTTTCCAGCTCCCGCCTCATCGAACGCAGCGGGCCGTTTTCCGGCACTACGCTCTCCTGTTTGCTTCATGTCAACGTTTACGGGACCTATCATGCCTGGGACGCTTTCGACGCTGTCTGGTAGCGAACCTTGTAGCCATTGAATAGCTTCAGTTCGCCATACAACCACCGCTTACTCCACGTCTTCCAGCCGAAGCCATGTTGTTGCCGGGATCGCTGCATGTGGCGCCTGATCTTCTTTTCCACCCAGTCTTTCACGAAGCTGAAGCACTCACTGGAATTTCCAATAGCGAAGTAGTTCGCCCAGCCACGTAGCACCGGGTTGATCAATTCGACAACCCGACCCACTGGCTGTGACTGATATCGCCTGAACACATCCTTGAGCTTTCGCAGTAACGCCGTTCGCTTCTTCAGCTTGGGCGTGCACTGCGGTCGCCCGGTCTCGGAGGTGAAACTACAGACGGCCGGAGTTCCTTCGAGACAGTAGCGGCGCCGAATCGATGCGTCAGAAAGCAGCCCGATCTTCACCGCAGGCGCAGACCACTCTCCATCAAATCGGTCAGAAAAGCCCGGCCTGCCTCACGTCCCGCACCGGCGGCAGCGACACCTTCGCGCGCCTGGCGCCGCGGCGACGCGCCAAACGACGCACATGGGCGACGAGCTCGGCCTTCACCCCGCCGATGATGAGGACCAGCGCATACAATCGTGTGCCGTCGGGGCCGGGCTCCGGGCGTACCCGCAGCGAGGCGCGCAGGGCGAGGCGCCGCGCCCGATCCATCAATTGGGCGCGGCTCATGCCCGGCCAGCAGGCGGCCATGAAGGCTGCGACGGACGGCGGGAGACTTTCGGGTGCGCAGTCGGCGGGCAGCGCGAGGGCAACGAGTTCGAGGCGGTCGGCCATGCGGGGAAACGTTCTTGTCTGGCTCGCGCCGGTCGGGCGCGCGTCGCCTCCATCCTGGCGGAAACCGGCCCGCGCCGCAACGCGCACGCCCGCATGGCCGGATGTCCCGATTCTCTCCGCACTGCGGAGAGAATCCTGCCGCGGCCGGCGCGCGCCCTCTGCTCCCGCCGTCTCCCGACGCTAAACCGCTGACGCGGTAGAGGAGGTACGCCAGGCCCAGCGATCTGCCCTGGCGAAGGATGTCGCGCAGCACCCTGGTGACCGCGGCGGCGGCGTTGCGGTTTCTGTACACCGTCACGCTCAGACGCCACGTCATTGTCGACAGCATCATC
Source organism: Paraburkholderia silvatlantica (assembly GCF_003096715.1). Lineage (GTDB taxonomy): Bacteria > Pseudomonadota > Gammaproteobacteria > Burkholderiales > Burkholderiaceae > Paraburkholderia > Paraburkholderia silvatlantica. The sequence goes on along the minus strand of NZ_QEOL01000013.1, from coordinate 115,627 downwards.
ATGTCGAGCAAACCGGCCACACTGCCAGTGATCCTGGACCGCGAAGAGGTCTCCCGGTTCTTCGAAGCGATTCCCAGCCTGAAGTATCGTGCGGTCCTGATGGCAGCTTACGCCGGCGGCCTGCGGATTTCGGAAGTAACCCGCCTGAAGGTCGGCGACATAGACAGTCAGCGAGTGGTCATTCGCGTCCAGCAGGGCAAGGGCGGAGTCGACCGGTATGTCATGCTCTCACCGAGACTGCTCGAGATCCTGCGTGTTCACCCCCTCATCTGCTGCGTCAGCGACACATCAAACAAACGGACCTTCGATCTCGGGATCTTCTTCGCGGCGTCGCGCCAATAGGGACGACATGCGGGATGACGCGATGCTATCGGAGTGCAATACGCAGTTGGCCGCAGCCTTGACGCAGTACCGGGTCTGGTGCACGACGATGAGGACACGCGGTGCATGTTCCCAAAACATGCCTGCCCGCCTGGATCAAACGTGTGCTTCGACTGGTGCGGACGAATCGGTTGTCGTCTGGTATTACGATTCTCAGGAGAAAGGGCGCCTGCGTCACACTTCACTTTGGAGGAATTCAATATGTGCGCTGATCGCGTCCCTGATGCTTTCCAGCGTAACAACACCTGTCAGGAGCGGGTGTCCCACGGGGTCGTGAATTCTCATTTGCAGTCGGAGATGATGCGCTGCCGATTCGCATGATCTGGCGGCACGAGCGAATTGTCCACGCGCAAGTCGCTTGCGGATCACATCGACCGCCCGCCTGGTGGACTGGCCTTGGAGGTGCAGGGACGCCAGCTTGAGAACGCAGTCGCCGATCGTCCACGTCGCGAGCAGATTACCCAGATCATCTTCCGCAATTTTTCGTGACCGGGTGTCAGCAAGCGTAAGCGCGCGTGACATCCGGTCCGCGGTACGACTGAGCCACTCGCTTGCAGTCCACTTGTATGGTTCTCGCGCTATCCCTGTCAGATCCCGTCGAACCGCGCGATGCATTCTGCGACGGTTGGCCAACGGGTTATACGGAAAGACGAGCATGAAGACCATCGCACCGAATGAGATTGCGAGCAACGTTGAAAGCGCGCCATTCAGAAATGCCGCATCACCGATTCTGGAAGTGTTATTTAGCGCAGTGAAATTCCAGAAGAAGATCGAAAATGCACTGCCAATTGCTGCCGTGGATGGATAGCGCATGGCGACACCCGCCGTGATCGTGAAAACGGCTACAACGAGACACAGGGGGATGAAATCTGAAATTGCCGGGAATAGCGCGAAATTGCAAACCGCGGCAACGATTGCCGCCAGAGCTGAGCCCTTGAGGAAGCCAAGCGCCCCGTGTACCGAATTTGTTCGCGTGGAAAACAGGGCACACACGACGGCGACGGTCGCCACAAATGCGGCACCTGATGGCCAGGCGCTCAACATCCAGAAAGTCGACGCTGCGATCATCGCAATGAACGCTCGCAACCCGTTCTGTACCGCAAGAATGGCATCATTGTGGTAAGCGTAACGGACGATGAATCGGGGCGGAGACGGTTCGTCAATGAGCGCCTTGCGTTCACCCGCCTCCTTAAACGCCGTCAATAAAACGTGGATCCTGTCAAGAAGTAAAAGCCGCGACGTCACCGATGCAGATGACGATCTGGTCGCCGTTAGAAGAGCCTGTTCGATTCGATGAATAAGGGACTCGTACTCACTTGATGGGACATTCCGCTGCTCGATCATTGCAGCGGCTTCTTCAATCAGCGGCTCCGGGGAGTAAGGGTGACGTTTGCGGTGCTCCTCGATGGTTTGAGCTGCGGCACTGGCGGTCAGTACCGCGAGAGTAGCGGTGCGCAGATGGCCGGTAACCTGACGGGCTTCAGACGATTCACTTGAGGCATATTCTGCCGCGTTATCGAGGCCAAGAGCATCGGAAAACAGACGATGAACGGCGTCTCTTGTTGGCTCCCGTCGCAGTGTGCGTGTGGCAACGTCACCAGCCCGCCGGATATAGCTGAACAGTCTGGCGCGCAGATCGGGCAGAGCTGTATCGCGTACGAATATGGTTGTGAGCGCCGCCTCCGTGAGAATGCCCACTGCAATGTAAAGAAAGCGCGCAATGGCAATGTCGAAAGCCTGTCTGGGATCTGCGGCGGCCCCCATGGAGATGATTGCTGCCGTGTAGCCGGCCAGTACAGCAGCATACGCGCGAAAATTCCGCAGAAACGTTGCTGCACTGGTACATAAGCCCACCCACATGGCCAGTGCCAGCAGGAGGAGTTCGGGTGTCTGTGCAAAGGCCGAGATCAGGGCAAGGGCAACGACTGCTCCGATAGCGGTGCCGGAGATCCGGTACTGGCTTTTGGATATGCCCATTCCCCGACTGGCCTGCGCGACGATCCAGACGGTGGTCGCCGCCCATACGGGTTCGTCCAGATTCATCTCGAATGCGATGTAAAGCGCGATCAGGGAAGCGGCTGTTGTACGGACTGCGAAGGCGAAGGCGCCGGGAGCCGGCGCCGGGAATGCCACCTTGAGCCTGGTCAGTATGACCGTGAGCCTGCGCGTCAGGAGTATCAGGGGTTCCATGCCGCGATCATACGTTCGCGTAAACCCTGAGATAATCGTACGCCGGCGCGAGTGTTTGTTTTACTAGGTAGGATAATTGCGTGATACCCAGAATTATGGTGGAAAATAACTATAACTACGTATTTTCTGATGGAATTTACTCAAATGGACCTTGAAAGTATCCAGATATTTCTTCGGGTTGTCGAGCGCGGGAGTTTCACGGGCGCGGCTTCGCAGCTCGGATTAACGCTTAGCAGGACAAGCCGCAAGATAAAACTGCTTGAGGATGATTTGGGGGTGCAACTATTGCATCGAACCACCCGCCGGGTTTCGGTAACGGAGGCAGGGCACGATTTTTACGAACGTTGCCTGCGTGCGGAGGGCATCCTGCAGGAGGCCGAGCGCTCGGTCCGCGCCCTGAAGACTGAACCCGAGGGCACGCTGCGTATCCTGGTCCCGTATGCGATCGGGTTGATTGAGCTGGAGCCGCTGCTCGCCGAATTTCGAAGCCGGTACCCCAAGGTCCAACTCGTGCTGATCTATAACAATAGCCCCCTGGACCTGATTGAACACGGGATTGACGTTGCGTTGCGCACCGGACCACTGCCTGAGTCAGGGTATGTTGCACGTCCCCTTGGGTGGTCGCGCGCGAAGCTTGCCGCGAGTCCAGGGTACCTTGATCGGGCGGGAAGACCGTTGTCGCCACTAGATCTGACACGGCATGACATTCTGTTTGTTGGCAGGGAGATTCCTGGCCTGACGTTGCAACTGAGCAGTAGCGCCGGAGAGGCTGTCGAAATTCCGGTCAAGCCCGTATTGATCACGAATGAGTCGGTCACGGTTCTGCGTCAGGCAGTGAGTGGCGGCGGAATCGCGCTTGTCTCCACACACATCATGTCCGGTCGACTTTCAAATGATGAGCTGGAGATCGTGCTTCCGGACTGGCATCGAACACACGATCTCGAGCTTAATGCGTTGTATGCGCGTCGCGCGACGCTTGATCACAAGGTCCGCGTGTTTATCGACTTCCTGGGGGAGGTTTTCGCCGCGTGGCAAGTAATCTCCTGAGCACTGAAACGGTGTCGTGCTCGCAGTTCTGAAAGGAAGGGCCACGCCACGACGCAGGCGTAGTATTGGTTAGTGAACAGATTTTCGCTACAGTTCGGAGCATCGGAATTCCGACTCCAGCCACTGCATAAACAGCTCCACGGCACGCCGAGCGTTTGTGCGTTTAGCGCAGACAGCGTAGTACCGTTGACCATCGCGAAGCTCTTGGTCCCACAATTTCTTGAGCGCCCCCTCGGCCAACGAATCCGATGCCAATGTAAGCCGCGTCAGACAGAGCCCGACGCCACCTTTGGCCGCCTCGAGCATTGGCGCAGAATCGTTGAAGCGGATTACCGGGCTTGCCTCGAGATCAGGCGTCAGGTTCCCCCTTTCCTGCCGCTTCTGCCAGTAATCCCGTTCGATGTTTCTCAGCAGCAACCCCTCCTTGAGTGCGTCAGACGGCCTTATTTTTTCGTAGTGCTGAGCGAGATCGGGAGCGCAAACCGCACCGACGCTGTCGTCGCTGATCGCAAGCGTGCGATACCCATCCCATAAGCCACCTCCGAGTCGAATGGAGATATCCACCCCGGAAGACTCCAGGTCTGCAAAGTAACGGTGAACGTCAAGCCTGAGATCAATCCACGGATTCGACTTCACAAAGCCACCGATTCTCCTGCAAAGCACGCAGTCGGCAAAGCTTCGTGCTACGGAAACGACCAGCGTCTCCCTTCCAGCGCTGACCGATAGGTGCCGCACACCCGTCCCGAGCGTATCGAATGCTCGCTGGGAGTAGTCATACAGCAGATCGCCCTCCTGGGTGAATGACAGACCACGGGGACCACGTTTGAACAGCACGACACCCAGATGTTCCTCAAGCGCCTTCACCTGCCGACCCGACGCGCTCTAAGTCATGTGGAGTTCTTCGGCGGCCCGAAGGAAATTCATATGTTTCGCAACGGTATTGAACACCAGGAGCGCCTTGATAGAAGGCCGTGTTCGCAAAAGATCGGTATTCGCTGAGGTCATAGCTGCCGAATATTTTTCTCAATGGTGGCGACACGAAAAGTTCGTGACCATACGGCCATGTCCCCGATTTATATAGGGCCAGATTAAATCACGGAAGACCCAGGCGCGTTGGACCTTCGTACGACGGCGGATACCGTCCAGAGAGGCATGCACTTCGTTGGCGCTTCAGGCCTCCCGGCCTTCACGTCGCCGCCCAGGTCCTCGCTGCCGCGCATGCCGTAGAACGACGTGATCTGCCCACTGTTGAGCATGCCGACGGTCGACGACGGATCGCCGCTCGCCTTAACGTTTCCAATCGCGCTATCGAGCAGCCCGTAAAGCTGAAGCGCCTCCGGTCTGACCGCCATTCCACATGGTAATGGCTGTTATTGCTGCTGGCGACCTTCTCCAAAGGCGCACTCCGTCCGATCATTTGCTCACCGTAACTCAACTCCTTAACCGCGATGAGCATCTTCCTGAAACACACGATCGACGACGCGCCCGAAGCATCCAAAGCCCTTCTTGATGGCACGAAAAAAGCGTTCGGCTTCGTGCCCAACCTGCAGTCGTACATGGCCGAAGCGCCGGAACTGCTGGCCGGTTACTCGGCGCTGTGGGACCTGTTTTCGAAAAGCACGCTGACACCACACGAGCAGCAGGTCGTCTATCTGACCTCGAACTTCGAGAACGACTGCCATTAGTGCATGGCGGGCCACAGCACACTCGCGAAGATGATCCACATGGACGAAGGCGTGATTGCCGCACTGCGCGCCGGCACGCCGCTGCCCGATGCGAAGCTCGAAGCACTGCATCGCTTCACGACGCTCGTTGTCCGCGAGCGCGGATTCGTGCCGGACGTTGAGGTCGACGCGTTCTTCGCTGCCGGCTACACGCGCCGCAACGTGCTCGAAGTGATTTTTGGCGTCGCGACCAAGGTCATGAGCAACTACACAAACCACATCGTGCACTCGCCGTATGACGCGTTCATGCAGGGCAACGAGTGGACGAAGCCGCAGGCAGTTTCGGCATAACAGTAACGAACGACGGAGAAACCATCATGTCCCTGCAGCAAAAACTCGATGCATTCAAGGCGGACTTCAAGTCCGGCAAACCACCGTTCAATGCGCCGCCGGAGATCCACCCTGTCATGGAACGCGCCACGGCCGAACTTGTCGCGAGCGGCCAGGCGGGCCGCGCGATCAAGGCCGGAGACCGCGCGCCGCAATTCAGTCTGAACGATCAGAACGGCCGCCCGGTCTCGTCCGCGGACCTGCTCACGCAAGGACCGCTCGTCGTCACGTTCTATCGCGGCGTGTGGTGTCCGTACTGCAACATCGAGTTGCAGGCGCTGAACGAGGTGCTGCTGCAGATTCGTGCGCTGGGTGCGAACGTCGTCGCGATCTCGCCGCAGACGCCGGTCAACAGCCGCAAGTCGGTACGCGATAACAGCCTCAACTTTCTGGTACTGAGCGACGAAAAAGGCGAAACCGGCGCGGCGTTCGGCCTGCGTTTCACGCTGCCCGATTATCTGGTCGCGCTCTACCAGAAGCTGAATAACGACCTGCCCGCGTTCAACAACGATCCGTCGTGGACACTGCCGATGCCAGCGCGCTACGTGATCAGTCAGGACGGCGTCGCGCTGTACTCGGAGGTCAACCCCGACTACACGCATCGCCCTGATCCGGCCGACATGATCCCGGTGCTCGAGAAGGCCGCAGGCCGCGCTTGACACAACCCTCTCCCTTGTACCGCCCCGAGGCGACACACCAGGGCGGTGATTTTCTTGTGACACTCCGCAGATGACTCAACTCATTCAGCGTACCTTCCTGATCACCGGCGCGACCAAAGGCATTGGCCTCGCACTCAGCAAGCGGCTCGTGAGCGCCGGTCACCGGGTCGTCGGCCTCGCACGCAGCGATGCCGACTTCCCCGGCGAACTCGTGAGCGTCGATCTCAGCGACCGCGCTGCAACGGACGCCGTATTGCAGGAGCTGACGCGCCGCTTCGCCTTCGACGGCGTCGTCAACAACGTCGGTCTCGTGAAGCCGCAGCGCATCGGCCATGTCGACCTCGGTTCGCTGGACGACGTGTTCGCGGTCAATCTGCATCCGGCCGTGCAGACCGTGCAGGCGTTGCTGCCCGGCATGCGTTCGCGCCGCCGGGGCCGCGTCGTCAACATCTCCAGCCTGACGATTCTCGGCATGACCGGGCGCACCGCCTATGCGGCCGCGAAGGCGGCGCTCGTCAGCTTCGCGCGTTCGTGGGCGCTGGAACTCGCGGATACCGGCATCACGGTCAACGCGGTCGCGCCGGGACCGACCGAAACCGAACTGTTCCGCGCGAACAACCAGCCCGGCAGCGAAAGCGAACGGCGTTACCTCTCCGCCGTGCTGGTGGGTCGCTTTGTCAAACCCGACGAGATCGCGGCGACCATCGCGTTCCTGCTCTCGGACGACGCGGGCTTCATGACCGGACAGACGCTGTACGTGGACGGTGGCGCATCAATTGGCAAGCTAGGCTTCTGATGCGAGCCCCGGCGCAGCGGCGCCCGCCGTTGCACCTAATACTTCCTCGACGAACGCAACGAACGCGCGCGCCTTCGACGTCGGCATGCGTCCGGCCGGAAAAACCGCCCACAGATCGACGGGCGGCAAGCTCCAATCCGTGAGCACCGCCTGCACGGTGCCGTCGCCTAGTTCGGGCGAGAACATCCATTCCGACGCGATCGCGAGGCCCAGGTGACCGAGTACGGCCGTGCGCATACCTTCGGCAGCGCTCACGCGCACACGGCCGGACACCACGACGGCGACTTCGGTGCTGTTCTGGCTGAACGCCCACGATTCCCCGCCGCCGCGTAGCGAGTAGACGATGGCCTGATGATGGCTCAGTTCGGCCGGCGTGCCGGGCACGCCCGTCTGCGCGAAATAATCCGGTGTACCCACCACGAGACGGCGACTCTGCGAGATATGGCGTGCGGCCATCGATGAATCGTCGAGGGAGCCCATTCTCAGCGCGACGTCCACGCCCTCCTCGAGCAGGTCGATCGAGCGGTCGTCGAGGATGACATCGAGTTCGAGCTTCGGGTGGCGGTCGAGAAAAATCTTGAGCGCGGGCAGCACGTGCAGCCGGGAAAATGTCACTGCAGCGCTGACGCGCAGACGGCCCGACAAACCCGCGGACGATTCATGCACGGCCTGTTCCGCATGGTCGGCCTCCTCGATCGAGAGGCGCGCATGTTCGTAAAAGCGCTGTCCGGCGTCCGTCGGCGTCAGACCACGCGTCGAACGCAACAGCAGCCGCGCGCCCAGATGATCTTCAAGCTGCGCGACGGATTTCGATACCGCGGGCTGCCCTAGTGCCAGACGCCGCGCAGCGGCCGAGAACGACCCCGCCTCGACTACCGCGACGAACGTTTCCATTGCTGCCATCCGGTCCATGCAATCCCCTGCTCCGTTCTGTTGTTCGACGGGCGGCCCGACGACGCGAAAGAGAAAACAACCGTACCGGCAATCGTGCACGGTACGGCCGACGCGGAACACTCGCTGGCAACCGGGCGCAACCCACTGCAATCAGACCGTCTCCGGTTGATGGAAACCGTAGTCGGTATAGCCTCGCGCGTTGCCACCGTAGAACGTTGTCCGGTCGTAGCGATTCAGCGGTGCGCCCGAGCACAGCCGTTCCGGTGGGTCGGGGTTCGAGATGAACAGCCGCCCCAAAGCGACAAGATCGACGCCGCCCGCGTCGACGGCCGGCCGCGCACTTTCCGCAGTGAACCCGCCGGCTGCGACGATTGCGCCAGTGTACATGCGGCGGATATCGGCGATCGAAACGGCGGATGCGGCGGCCTAGGTATCCTCGTTGCCGCGAATCAAAGGCATCCGACGTCACCGCGTCACCTGACCGCCTACGCCGAACTGCGAGGTCGTGCCGGTCCCGGGCCCCTGGCGACATTCACCAGCATGTTCGTCGCCAGATCCGGGCTTTCGAACCCGCAAGATGGTTTGCTGATTGCTCCACTCATGCCGTCCATTCCGCCGCAGCCCCGCTTCAGCCGATGAACTTCGATCTCTCCGACCTTCGCGCCTTCGTCGCTTCCGCCGATCCCGGTAGTGTCCGCGCCGCCGCAGACACGCTCAACCTGTCGCCATTGGCGCTGTCGCGACGCGTCGAAAAACTCGAAGACGCGCTCGGCGTGCGGCTGTTCGAGCGCCCCACGCGCAAGATGGAACTGACCGTCGCGGGCCGCTCGTTCGTCGAAAAAGCGCGCCACGTGCTGAGCGAACCCGAAAGTTGCTGTTCGGCTTGGAGGACCTCGGCCATCGCATGTCCGGCCTCGTGGCGATCGCGTGCGTGCCATCAGCGGTCAGCTTCTTTCTGCCAGGCACGGTGCGCACGTATCACGAGCTGTATCCGGGCCTCCGCGTGCGCCTGATCGACGAAACGTCGTCGGTGGTGTTTCTCGCGGTCGCGCGCGGCGAGGCCGATTTCGGGCTCACCTGCCCCGGCACCCAGGAACCCGACATCGAGTTCACGCCGATCCTTTTCCGCAACACGGCGGCGGCCCGCATGACGCACTCCGGCCGGGCGATGTACGGCTGAACATCGACACGTTCTGCGCGAATTTGAGCCCAGGCAAGGAAAGTGCGGAGCATGCACACCTGACACCGCAGGACCGCCTGGCCAAGGAACCGAGGCGTCGACCGCGCCATCCGCAATGACGGTGTAAACGCCGACGTTGCTGCGCCATCCGCAGGGCATTTCTGCATTATCTGGCCAGCAGCCGCCCGATCCCACTCTCCGGCAAGCCCACACGCGGCTTGGCCGGCGGCTTCGCGAAGCTGCCGGCCGTCGGCTGGATCGGTTTCAGTCTGGCGAGCGTCTCCGCCTGGCACACCGCGCTCGACACACCATCGACAACCGGTACCGACAGTTCGCCCGCCACGCCGCGTGCGAGCCCCGCGAGCGGCGCGCCCGCGAGAATCAACACGTCCGCGCCGTCCTGTTCGACCGCCTCCCGGCTCAGTTCGACGAGACGCGCGCCGTGATCCTGCTGCACCGTCGACGGATCGCGCAGCGGGCGGTCCAGATGGCGGATGCCCGCGAGCCGGCCGAGCATGCCGTAGCGATCGACGCATTCGCGATACCACGCGGTGATGCGCCGCGAAATCGCGATAATACCGATGCGCTGGCCCATCTGCCCGGCCGTCATCAAGGCGGCCTCGGTCATGCCGACCACCGGCACGTCGAGCACCTCGCGCAGTTCCAGCAGCCCCGGATCGCCGAATGCGGCCACCATCAGCGCGTCGTAGCGGCCATACCGCTCGCCCGCGATGGTCGCGGCAGCATACGCGCCGAGCAGCGCCTCGAAACGCGTCTCGATGTACGCGACCCCGCTCGCCGCGGTCGCCATTTCGATATGCGTGTCGGCGTGCGCGACGCGACATGCTTCCGCTTCGATCAGCGTGGTGACACCGGGCGTGATGTTCGGATTGACGATCAGCAGGTTCATGGCGTTCACTGATTAGCCGAAGATCGCGGACAGATCGACTTCCGCGTCTTCGGGCAGCGACAGATCCAGCGTCGCTTCGATATGGTCGAGATGACCGACGGCCGCGGCGATCGCCGCGTCCAGATCACCCTTCTGCATCAGTTCGATGATTTCGGTGTGTTCGTGATTCGGACACGCGGGTACGTTCGGCGAGTCGAACAGCAGGATGATGAGACACGTCAGCGACGCGAGTTCGCGCATCAGCCTCGTGAGCGGCGGGCTCGCCACCATCTCGGCGATCAGCAGATGAAATTCTCCCGATAGCCGGATCACCGCGTGCTTGTCGCCTTTGTCGCGCGCCGCACGTTCTTTCGCGACGTGAGCGTGCAGTCGGCGGAAATCGTCGGGATTGGCGCGAACGACCAGCGTGCGGATCAGCGCCGGCTCCAGGATGCGCCGCGCCTCGAAAATGTGCCGCGCGTCCTGCACCGAAGGACTCGCGACGAACGCGCCGCGGTTCGGAATGGTCGTGACGATGCCTTCATGCGTGAGCCGCGCGAGCACCTTGCGGATGCGCGTGCGATTGGTCTTGAACACGCTGGCGAGCTTTTCTTCGACAAGCCTGGTTCCCGGAACTAGCCGGTGCTCCATGACGGCGGTCAGGATCCGCTCGTAAATCGGATCGGCGTGATCGTCGACGCCGAGGATCTGGCGGGTGCTGCGCGTTTTACGCGCGCGCGAAGTCTCTTTCTCGGTCAACACGCTCGATGTCCTTGCCAACCTCAGTTTGTACCAATGCAATTCTAGATTGTCACAAAACAAAATGGAATTGTCCGAATCCGCACCAACGACGTTCGCGAGCACCGTCGCGGCGCGGCGTCGCTTGGCCGGCGCACAAGATGAGTGCCGGGAGCGGCCGCGCTCGCCATCCGGCCCGGTGGGCTGAGGCTCGGCCACCTGCGGCCTGCTACGCTGCGAAGCGCCCCGGCATCGGCGCTCATGCGTTCACAAGCCGGAACCGTGCCTGCCGGAACCGAGCTATTGGCACAGCAGTTGCTTTTTTTTGTCACAAACTCAAATCATTTTGTGACAATACGGAGCCTCTTCGATGCGATTTGTCCGCCCGTCTCTCGCCGCTCTGAAGCGCGCCGCCCGCGCGCTCGTCGCGCCCCTCATGGTGGCCGCCGCGCTCGCGCCGGCCGCCGGTCACGCCAAGGATGCCGAACCCGTCAATCTAGGCTATGCGAAGTGCGCGCACTGCACGCCATTGTCGCTGACGCCGCAATACGCCACGGGCGTCAAGCTCTCGGCGATCTCCTTCAACACCGGCAATGACGTGCTGACCGCGCTGCTGTCCAAGAGCATCGACGTCGCGCAGGTCACCTATCTGCACTACGTGACTGCGCTCGACAAGGGCTTCAAGGTGGTCGCGATCTCCGGCCAGATCAACGGCGGCTCGCAGATCCTGATCGCCAACAATCTGCCGGTGCAACCGGGCGACTGGGACGGCCTGAAAAAGCTGATCATGCAGTACAAGAAGGACGGCAAGCCGTTCCGCGTCGCCGCTTCGCGCGGCAACGCGCAGGACATTCACATGCGCGGCGCGTTCCTCACGCACGGCATCGACATCAACAAGGACGTGCAGTTCGTCAACATCCCGAACCCGTCCGATCACGTGCAGGCGCTGCGTCGCGGCGAGGTCGAACTGATCACGTCGGTCGAGCCGTTCGCCACGCAGATCCGCGACGTGAAGGCGGCGAAGTTCTTCGCATTGCCGTACGACCAGGCGGCCGGCAAGCTGACCAACCTGATCGTCACGCGGCCGGATGTGATCGAGGACAACCCGCAGGGCGTGCTCGAAACGGTGCGCGCGATCGTCAAGGTCGACGATCTGATGGCGTCGAACAAGCCACTATTCATCGACACGATCCAGAAGGTGACGGGCCTCGACAAAACCATCGCCGCGGGTGCCGTCGACAATCTCGATCCGGACTACAGGATGTATCGCACGTCGGCGGTCGCGATCGCGAAGATGATGCACGACCTGAAGTACGTGAACTCGGACGTCAGCGACGCGGTTCAGAAGAATCTCGACTACAGCTTCCTCGAGAAGGTGACTGGCAAGCCGAAGACGCAGCTCGGCTACTGATCGGGAATCCACAATGGCGTCCCTGTCCTCGTCACGTCTTTACCGGCGCATTGAGCGCGGCATCGTGCCGGTGCTGCTGCTCGCCGGCTGGGAGGCGTTCTCGCGCTCGGGCATCCTGCCGGCGGCGCTGCTGCCCGCGCCGTCGCAGGTGCTGATCGCGTGGGCCGACTGGATCTTCTCCACCGACGGCAACACGCAGACCTATTCCGGCCACTGGCTGTTCGACATCGCCGCGAGTTCCGGCCGCGTGTTCGCGGGCTTCGGCATCGCCACGGTGCTGGGGGTGGCGATCGGCATGGCGATCGGCTGGTCGCGCGCGATCGAATCGCTGGTCGAGCCGACCTTGCAGACGTTGCGCCCGATTCCGCCGGTGTCGTGGATCCCGCTCGCGATCATCTGGTTCGGCATCGCCAACAAACCGGCGATTTTCCTCGTGTTCATGGGCTCGTTCTTTCCGGTGCTGCTGTCCACCATCCACGGTGTCAAGACCTGTGACCGCAATCTGCTGCGCGCCGGCGCGATGACCGGCGGCACGCCGAAGATGCTGTTGCGGCACATCGTGTTTCCGGCCGCGCTGCCGAGCATCTTCTCCGGCCTGCGCATCGCGATCGGTTCGGCGTGGATGCTGACCGTGACCGCCGAGATGGTCGCGGTGAAAAGCGGCGTCGGTTACGTGCTGTGGGATTCGTATTACTTCCTGCGCTACGACATCGTGATCGCGTCGATGGTCAGCATCGGGCTGCTCGGCTACGTCAGCGACTGGGCGATCAAGCAGGCCGCCGCGCGCATGCTGCGCTGGCAGCGCGGTTCCACTCTGCAGGCACGGGAAGGTTAGACAATGGCACTCATCACCATCGACGGCGTGTCGCGCACGTTCGAAGACAGCAAGCGCAAGCAGACCGTGATCGCGCTCGACAACGTGAGCCTGAAAGTCGAGCGCAACGAATTCCTGTGCCTGCTCGGCCCGAGCGGCTGTGGCAAGTCGACCCTGCTGAACATGATCGCCGGCTTCGACAAGCCGTCGGCGGGCACCGTCAGCGTCGGCGGATCGGTGGTCACGCAGCCGGGCGCCGATCGCGGCGTCGTGTTCCAGCAGGCCAATCTGATGCCGTGGCTACCGGTCTGGGAAAACGTCGCGTTCCATCTGAAGATGCGCGGCATCGCGAAAGCAGAACGGCGTGAGCGCGCGCAACGCTACATCGCGATGGTCGGGCTGAAGGGCTTCGAGAATCACTTTCCGAGCGAACTCTCCGGCGGCATGAACCAGCGCGTGGGCATCGCCCGGGCGTTGCTGATGAATCCCGAAGTGATCCTGATGGACGAGCCGTTCGGCGCGCTCGACGAGCAGACGAAGATGGACATGCACACCGAACTGATCCGCATCTGGCGCGAGAGCCGCAGCACGATCGTGTTCGTCACGCACGGCATCGACGAATCGCTCGCGCTTGGCACGCACGTCGCGGTGATGTCGGCACGGCCGGGGCGCATCCGCGAACTGATCCCGATCGATCTCGAGCGTCCGCGCGACCCGACCGGCGCCGCCTTCAACGACTACAAGCGCCACATCCTGGCGCTGCTGCGCCCGGAAACGGTGACGGAGACCGCCTGACATGACGGTGCTCGTCACTGGCAGCAGCGGTTTCGTCGGGCTCGCGCTCGCCGAGCATCTGCTCGCGCGCGGCGGCACCGTCATCGGCTTCGACCTCCATGCGCCGCGCGAGTCCGCCCGCCGCGCGTTCGCCGCGCTGCCGGGCCGCATCGTGCCGCTGACCGGCGACGTGCGCGACGCCGACGCGCTCGAAGCGGCGATGCGCGCGCACCGGCCGTCCCAACTCGTCACGCTCGCGGCGATCACCGCCGACGCAGCGCGCGAGCACGCGATGCCGCAGACGATCTTCGAAGTCAACGTGGGCGGCGTGCTGGCCGCGCTGCACGCCGCGTCGCGCAGCGGCGGCATCGGCCGCGTGGTGCACGTCAGCTCGGGCTCGGTGTACGGCGCGAGCGGCCGCGACCCTGCGCGCCGGCTCCTTGAGGACAGGACGCCGCTCGCGCCAGAAGGCCTCTACGGCATCTCCAAGCGAGCCGCCGAAGACGCGTCCCGGCGGCTCGCCGCGCTGCACGGCATGGCGCTGACGATCGGCCGGCTCGGCACCTGTTTCGGTCCGTGGGAAGCGGACAGCGGCGTGCGCGACACACTGAGCGCGCCCTTGCAGGTGCTCGAACGCGCGCGCCGCGGCGAAACCGCGATCCTGCCGCGTGCGCACCGCCGCGACTGGCTGTACGTGCGCGACGCCGTCGCGGCGATCGTCGCCCTGCTCGATACGCCGACGCTCGCGCACGACCTTTACAACCTCGCTGCCGGTTGCGCGTGGAGCGTCGCCGACTGGTGCGAGCGGCTCGCCGCGCGCGATCCGCGTTTCACGTGGCGCATCGCGTCGCCGGACGACACGCCGAACATCGACTACTACGCCCCGTACGATCGCGCGCCAATGGACATCGCGCGCCTCGTCGCCGATACGTTCTTCGTGCCACGCTTCGATCTCGCGCGCGCCGAAGCCGATTTCCACCGCTGGCTCGATGACCCGACATGACGACGACGCCCGCTCCCTACCCTGCCGCGAGCCTCGCGATGGACGTCAAGGTCTGCATCGTGACCGGCGCCGCATCCGGCATCGGCCGCGCGATCGCGCGCCAGCTCGCGGCCGACGGCGCGCGCGTGGTGATCGCCGACGTGACCGAGGCGGTGATCGAAGGCGGCGAGCCGACCGCGACGCTAATTGAGCGCGACGACGGCCACGCGCACGCGATTGCCACCGACTTTTTCACAGTCGCTTTCTTTGTTGTCGCCGCCCGCTTCTTTGAGGCAGCCGCCCCAGCCACGACTTTGCCGGACTGAGGCGACTTGCGGCTTTCTGCGATGCAGCGGGGAGTCCGGACCGTGTGGCAAAGCCCAAGGCTCGACTCGAACGTGCTCCCCCAGCAAAACAGAGACTACTTGGCGAACAGCTGGCTCATATCCTTGAACGCTTTGAATTCAAGGGCATTACCGCACGGATCGAGCAGGAACATGGTGGCCTGTTCGCCAACTTCGCCCTTGAAGCGGATGTACGGATCGATAACGAACTTCGTGCCGAAACCTTTGAGACGCTCGGCCAGCGCTTCCCACTCTTCCCACTTCAACACGATGCCGAAATGCGGAACCGGCACATCGTGACCATCGACAGGATTACTGTTCAGCTTTTCCGGACCCGGCGTCCTGGGTTGCTCGTGAATCACCAGTTGATGACCGTAAAAGTCGAAATCGACCCATTGCGTGCTGGAACGGCCCTCAGCCAGACCGAACACTTCGCCATAAAAATGGCGGGCTTTCGGAAGGTCGTAAACAGGAATAGCGAGGTGAAAGGGGGAGAGACTCATTATTAACTCCGAGCGCAGACGCTGCTTTGAAGTGGTGAAAATGCTTTTTACGGGATGATAAACCGACGCAGCGCCATCGTTGGACCAAGCCATCCCCGCATCGACGAGATCATTCTAAAAAAGCAGACTGAAAAATAAAATCAATATATATTAATGTATTCCTCAAACAGAATTTATGAATGATTCGCGAACTGAAGACGCTCATTGCTGTGGCCCGCGAAGGCACGTTTGCCGCGGCGGGAAACCGCATCGGACTGACCCAGGCTGCCGTCAGCGCACAGATACAGCGGCTGGAGGCTGAACTCGGTTTTGCGCTGTTCGATCGCAACGGACGCTCCGCACAACTCAACAAGAACGGCGAGCGCATCCTGGCCCAGGCTCAGGAAGTCCTGCGTCTTTACGCGGAGCTTGGCACACCACCGTCCGGAGCCTCGGCGCAAGTGCTGGTGACGATCGGCGCGATCGCATCGTTGCAGCGTTCGCTGTTGCCGGACGCGCTGGCGCGCTTCCACAGGGAGCGCCCTGACTGCCGGACCCGCGTGATTCCGGGGCTGTCGATGGAACTCGTCAATCGGGTCGACACGGGTGAACTCGACATGGCAGCCGTGATCCGCCCGCCGTTTTCCCTGCAAAGCGACCTGCGCTGGACCACGCTCGCGCTCGAGCCCTTCCGTCTGCTCGTGCCACGCGAGGTGCGGGAAGACGACTGGCGGAAAATCATCGCGACGCGGCCGTTTATCCGCTATGACCGCACGTCGTTCGGCGGGCGTCAGGTGGACCGTTTCTTGCGCGCCATGCACTTCTCGCCGCGCGAAGTCTGCGAAGTGGATGAACTCGACGCGATCGTGCGCCTCGTCGCCAACCGGCTGGGCGTGGCGCTGGTGCCGGAAGTCGCGACGCATCGGCGCTGGCCGGCTGCCGTGCGCGCGATCGACCTTGGCGATCACACCTTCCATCGCGATGTCGGGCTCGTGCAGCGTGCCCGCGGCGCGATGAGCGAGCCGGCGCAACTGCTCTCGCGCTTTCTGACCCTGGCCGCGGGCATCGCGACGGACGAAATCTGACTCTTCCATGGCTGGCCGTCGCTTTCAGATGAGCCGCAGGTCTTCCGTCAACTGGTCGCAAAGCAGCATGTAACCGGGCGCATGCGTGATGCAGATGGGCGGCCGCGCCGACATCACGGCTGCTTGCGGCGTCACACCGCAGCCCCAGAACACGGGCACTTCACCCGCTTCGATTACTGTTGGTTCGCCTTCATCGGGCGTATTCACATCCGCGATACCGATCGCCGAAGGATCGCCGATATGCACGGGCGCGCCATGTGCGCCCGGCAGCTTTGCGCAGATTTCAGTCGCGATGGCCGCCTGCTCCGGCGAGTAAGGCCGCATCGACACGATCATCGGCCCGCTGAAAGCGCCCACCGGCTGCGTCATCAGCGATGTGCGGTACATGGGCACAACCTTCTCTTCATCGACATGCCGCACGGCGAGTCCCGCCTGTTGCAGCGCAAATTCGAACGACAGCGAACAGCCGATCACAAAGCCCACAAAGTCGTCTTGCCACAGATTGGAAATGTCAGTGACTTCTCGCTCCAGCACGCCGACCTTCCAGACGCGATAACGCGGCAGATCGGTGCGCAGGTCGATATCGTCGCCGAGCATCGGTACCAGGCTGCTACCCGGTTCCGTCATGCCGATCAGTGGACACGGCGTGGTGTTGGCCCGACAGTAGCGTTTGAAATCGTCTGCCCAGTCGCGCGGCAGCACGACCAGATTTCCCTGTCCGTAGCCCGGTGCCATACCGCTCGTGTTGCCACTATAGCCAGCGCGAATGCGCAAGCGGTCCTCGCGCGCGGTACGTGGCGCGACGTGTTGATTCCGGGCGCCATCGGCCAGCACGGCGTTGTCCATTTGCGGATCTCCTGTCGTGTTTCTTGATGTCGAATGACTCACGCGAGCGTTTCGTCTGCGGTTTCGCGCAACTGGGTGAGCGTCAGCAGCCCCACCACAGCCGCGCCGACCAGCAGGAACGCCGGACTGAGCAGATTGCCCGTTGCGCCGATCGCAGCCGTCGCGATGTAGGGCGTCACGCCACCGCCCAGGATCGTGCCGAAATTGAAGCTGAACGCCATGCCCGTGTAGCGCACGCGGGTCGGAAACTGCTCGGCATAGGTCGGATAGCCAACCGATTGCACGATAGGCATCGGCAGCGCCACCACCAGCAGTGCGACGAACGCGAGCACGGGATTGTGGTGATTCATCAACAGCATCATCGGAATGACCAGCGCCGCATAGGCCACAAAGCCGATAGCCAGCACCTTGCGGCGGCCGATGCGGTCCGACAGGCCGCCCCACAACGGCATCAGCGTGGCCATCAGAATGCTCACCAGCGACATCGCCCAGTACACGCTCGTCTTGTCATACTCCAGATACGTGATCAGGTAGATGCTCATGAAAACAAATCCGACCCAGTAGCCGGCGTTCTGTCCAAACGAGATCAGGAAGACCTTCAGCATCGAGCCACGGTACTTTGAAAACACTTCCGAAAGCGGCGCCTTGGCGGGTTTTTCCGATTCCAGAGCGCGTCGGAAGGCCGCGGATTCTTCAATACTGCGCCGCATGTAAGCGGAGAGCAGCACGAGCGGTAACGCGCTCAGGAACGGAATCCGCCAGCCCCAATCATGCAACTGTGCGCTGCTGACCAGACCCGTAGTGAGGCCGCAGACGGCCGCCGCGAGCGCACCACCGATCGCAACGCCCACCGGCGTCGCCGCGCCGTAGAAACCACGCTTGCCGCGAGGCGCACACTCGGCGACATAAGCCGCCGAGCCCGTCACTTCCGCGCCGGAGAAAAACCCCTGTGCTAGCCGCACGAACAACAGCGCGAACGGCGCGACAACACCTGCAACGGATGCCACCGGCAGCAGGCCGACGGCAGCTGTCGCGATGCCCATGCCGATCACGGTGGTCAACAACACCGAACGGCGACCGACCTTGTCGCCCAGGCGCCCAAGCACGATCCCGCCAATCGGCCGCATCAGGAATGCGCTGCCGAAAATAGCCAGAATGGACAGCAGTGCAGCCGTCGGTTCATCGCTCGGAAAGAACAGTGGCCCGATGATCGCGGCCATATAGCCATACACACCGAACTCGTAGTATTCGATGGCAGTACCCGCCGCTGCCGCGAAGGCAGCTTTGCGCGCCAGTCTGGCGGAAGGCACTTCGGCAACGGAAGCGTGGGCGGTAAGAGGTGCCGGCGTAGCGTTAGACATGTCAGCGATCCAGAGAGTAAGAACTGCCATTTCGCGAGCCGCCAAGCCCGCCATGTAGTTAGGTTAACTTACTAACCAATAATTTTTTTAGGCAACGATGAAGGTCGCCACGGTCTGGCCTTCTTCCACCACATCGCCCTCGGCAGCGTGATAAACATCAATATGACCAGCCATCTGTGCTTCGAACGGAATTTCCATCTTCATCGATTCGAGCACGAACAACTCCGCACCGGCCGATACCACTTCGCCAGACTGCGCGATGATTTTCCAGAGGGTGCCCGTGGCGTCGGCAGTCAGGGGAGTCGAGTTTTGGGTCATGACGTAAATCCGTTCTTAAATTGACTGTTGCGGCGCACGGATGGTGACGCCGCCGTCACGCAGCGCTGCGCTGATCTGTGCTGCGAACTGTGCAGCGCCCGGCTGGTCGCCGTGAATGCATAGCGTGTCGGGCGCCACGTCAATCCATCCACCGTTCACGGACTTGACCTGGCGGCGTTCGACCATCGACATCACCTGTTCGACTGCGATGGCGACGTCGGTGATCATCGCTTGCGGATGACCGCGTGGCGTCAGCGAGCCGTCGTCCTGATAGGTACGATCGGCGAATACTTCCTCCGCACAGCGCAAATCCGCTTCCCGTGCAGCCTCGACAAGTTGCGAGCCCGACAGGCCATAAAAAATCAGCGAGCGGTCGACGTCGCGCACGGCCGCACATAGCGCTGCCGCCATGTCGCGGTTACGCGCCGCCATGTTGTACAGCGCGCCGTGTGCCTTGACATGAGCAAGACGGCCGCCGCGCGCTTCGGCGAAAGCCTTGACTGCGCCAATCTGATAGACCGTGATGTCGTAAATCTCGTCGGCGTCCAGATGCATCGCACGCCGTCCGAAACCGAGCAGATCGTTGAAGCCCGGATGCGCACCGATCGCCACGCCTGCCTTTAGCGCGACATCGACAGTGCGCGAGATCGTGCGTGGATCGCCCGCATGAAAGCCGCAAGCGATATTGGCAGACGTCACATGACGCAATACGTCGAGATCGGCGCCCATCTGATATACGCCAAAGCTCTCGCCCATGTCGCTGTTGAAGTCGATCGACGGCATCTCAACTGACCTCCATCGCGGCGAACGTATCTTCCTGCGACAGCAACAGGCGCTGCGCAGTATCGAGATCGATTACGCTGAAGCGGATGACCTCTCCGGGCATCTTCTGTGCGAGACGCGGCAGATCGACCGCGCAAACCTGCGCGATCTTCGGGTATCCGCCCGTGGTCTGACGGTCCGCCATCAGCACGATGGGGTTGCCGTCGGGTGGTACCTGAATCGTGCCGAAGGCGACGGCTTCGGAGTCCATTTGCCTTGGCTCGGTCAGCGCGAGTGTTGCGCCTTCGATCCGAAAGCCCATCCGGTCGGACTGTGGCGTGAGCTTGAACTCGGTTTCCTGAAAGGCGCGCCTCGCGTCCTCGCTGAAAAAGCGCCATTCTCGGCCTGCTGTCACGCGAATCAGGGCGTTTGCACCTTGCTGTACAGCTCCATCGAAAGAACGCAGCCGGCGTGGTGTGCGTTGTGCAGCGCCCGCTTCGACGCGCGGCTCGCCAATCGCGATGACGTCGCCCTTGGCAAGCGGTCTGCCAGAAAAGCCGCCGTAGCCGCCGCGTGCAAACAGGCTGACGCTATGCATGACGGGCGTCGCCACGAATCCGCCACGGACCGCGAGATAGGCTCGCACGCCCGCACGGCGCTTGCCGAACGCGAGTTCACTGCCCGCCTTTACACTGACCGGCTGCGACAGCAGACATGGCTCGCCATCGAGTTTCGCGTCGAGGTCCCCTCCTGTAATCGCAATGACGGCATCCGCCTGAAAACGCAACGTCGGTCCCATCAACGTGATTTCGAGCGTCGCGTAAGAACGCGGATTGCCGACCAGCGCGTTGGCAATCCGATGCGCACGTTCGTCCATGATGCCGTTCACGGGCACACCATACTGCTGGAAGCCGGTTCGCCCCAGATCCTGAAGCGTCGTCAGCGCGCCGGATTTGATCACTTCGATACTCATGGCGTGACTCCCACGTGTTCATTCAGCGCGTCGAATTCTGCTGCCGTGATGGACACGAAGCGGACCTGATCGCCGGCGCGCAACAGGCACGGTTCAGCGCGAGCGGGATCGAACATCTGCAAAGGCGTTCGGCCGATCAGGTTCCAGCCACCAGGCAGCGTGACGGGGTAGATCACGCTCTGGCAGTTCGCCAGCCCGATCGAGCCCGGCGGCACTGCTGTGCGTGGCGTCGCGCGGCGCGGGATTGCGAGCGCGCTGTCCAGCATGCCGATATAAGGATGACCGGGCGCAAAGCCGATCATCATCACGTCGGCCAGTGTGGCGCGGTGCAGACGGACCACCTCGGCTGCACTCAGCCCACATTTATCTGCCACCTCGTCGAGATCCGGGCCCTGTTCGCCGCCATAGCAAACGGGGATCTCGATCACGCGCGGCGCGCTTTCACTGCCCGTCGCTGCATCGGCGAGCAATGCCTTCAGGCGTTCTTCGACAATGCGATGCGGCAGCACGTCCGTTCGATCACGCTCCACGAGATGCGGCGCATAGTGCACGCCCAGCGTGGTCATCGCGGGTACGATGTCCCGCACATACGGCAGGTTTTCGCTGGCAACACGAGCTGCGAAAACGCGCGTGAGCCGGTTGGCCGCACTGCGATCGGCCACGTGAATCTCAACGATCACCAGCGATTCGCCCGAATGAGCCACCTGCCAGGTGGGCGCGACGTGTTGGGCTTCCGGACGTGTCATCAGGGTCGCTGCGCTCATACCGCAACTCCAGCCGAGACTGCGCTCGACGCCGCGAGCAGTTGCGCACTTTCCCGCTGGACGAATCCCGTATCGACATTGCCTGCCACGAAGCCAGGATGGGCAATCAGCGCCGACAGAAACGCGACGTTGTGCCGGATACCTTCGATCCGCGTTACCGCGAGCGCGTTGGCCATCGCGGTAAGCGCCGATTGCCGGTCCGTACTCGAAGCAATCAGCTTGGCGATCATCGGATCGTAGAACAGCAAAATCGCGTCGCCTGCGCGGATACCTGTGTCGATCCGCATGCAGTCCAGCCCGACCGGCAGCGTCAGCGCTTCGATCTTGCCCGGCGACGAAAGGAAGTTCTTTGCGGGATTCTCTGCGTACAGCCGGCATTCGATCGCCGCACCCCGCCGCTGGATGGCGTCCTGTTCGACGCGCTCCATGCTGCCAGCCGCGAGGAGAATCTGCGCCTGCACCAGATCCCAGCCAGTGACCGCCTGCGTCACGCCATGCTCGACCTGAATGCGCGTGTTCATCTCCAGAAAGAAGAACTCGTTGGTGTCGGCATCGACGACGAATTTCACCGTGCCCGCGCCGCTATAGCGCTGGCTGGCCGTCAATGCGACAGCCGCCGCCGACATACGTTCGAGCACAGCCGCTGGCAGATGCGGCACGGGACTTTCTTCGACGATCTTCTGAAAACGGCGCTGCACCGAACATTCGCGTTCAAACAGATGAACGGCCCTGCCGTCGCCATAACCGAACACCTGAATCTCGATGTGCCGCGCACGCGGCACGAAGCGTTCGAGATACACGCCGGGATCGCCGAATGCTTTCGCAGCGAGTTGCTGCGTCGTTGTTACAGTCGCGTGCAGCGTGTCCATCGTGTCCACGCGCTTCATGCCGATGCCGCCGCCACCGCCCGATGCCTTGACGAGCAAAGGAAACCCGACGCGCGCCGCTTCGCTTTCGAGCTGCCAGAGATCGTCAGGTGCGAAGCGCACGCTTCCGGGTAACACGGGGACGCCACATGCTTCGGCGATGTTCCGTGCACGGTTCTTGTCGCCCATGTTTTCGATCGATTCGACCGACGGTCCGATCCACTTCATGCCGCGCGCCTGTGCGGCACGGGCAAAGGCGGTGTTCTCGGACAGGAACCCATAGCCGGGATGCACGCCATCCGCGCCATGCTGTGCGCCCGCATCCAGCACGGCCTGCATGTCGAGATAGCTCTTGATTGCGGGCGAAGGACCAATCGCAACAGCGACGTCTGCCATGGCGCAATGTTTCGCCCCCGCATCGGCGTCCGAATAGACGGCGATGGCTTCAATTCCGAGGCCATGCGCCGCGTCGATGATGCGGCAGGCGATCTCGCCACGGTTGGCGACAAGAATTCGTTTCATAGTAGTCACGTTGTTCCGCCCCGCAAATCCGATACGCTTTGATCTGCGGAATATTGTGGGCATGGGGTGCTCGCAGAAATCCTGCTTTGATCTGCGTCAATGTCTCGTCTGTTAAAGCGAGTCTAATTCGCCATAAAAACAGTAAAAGCTATAAATTTTTGGACTTGGCACAAATAAAATCTATCGATCTGCCGAGCGAAAACGGAAGATCAGTGCGAGGACGAAATGCATACTGGAGGCCCTGTTGAGACTTGAGTGGGTTATGCCGCATGCGGGTTGATTGAAGTGAAGTCGAGCTTGCCGGCGATCAGGAACAGCACGGTAACCGCGCGCGTCGCTCAACGGCCTGAAACAGGCCGCTGAGAGCTCCCAGGAAGCCGTTTGTCTGACGCGTCTGGGTCCACGCGACGATGCCGTCGAAGTGCTTGCGGATCATGCGTGCAACCTCCTTCATGGGTTCGACCCTGGAGCGCATCACGTTGGTGCACCACTGCTTGAGCATCGCGGAGACGACGTTGATCTGCCTGCGATTGAGAATGTCGCGCAATTGCTCGCGATAGAGCCAGGCCCGGGCGGTGCGCCTGGTCGTGACATTGGCAACGAGCGCGTCCAGATCGGCACGCTGGGCCACGCTCAGCCGGTCACGGTCCTTGAGCAGTGCCCAGCGCAGGCCCTTGAGGTCCGGGTCGGTCTTCTGCTCGAGCCGCCGCGTCTTGTCCAGGGCGAACGACGCCCGGGCGACGACATGGAACTTGCCGAAGGTGATGCGGGCGTTAGGCAGGTGCTCGCTGACGCCCTTGATGAAGGCCGGCGACATGTCGATGCTGACCGAGGTGATCTGCCCGGGCGTGGCGCTGCGTGCTTGCAGATGGGCGGCGAACTGCTCGATGGTGGCGGCGTCCCGGCCCTCAGTAACGAACACAACCTTGCGTTGTTCGGCATCGGCCACGAGCGTCAGATAGTTGTACCCGCGCTTGCAGGCAGTCTCATCGATGGCAGCGCTCGCCACATCGGACAGATCGATCCCGGCCAAAGCCAGTTCGACGTAGCGCTTGCAGATCGCGTGCACGCGGTGCCACGACTCGCCGGTGGTGCGGGCCACCGCGGCAAAAGGCATCTTCTGGGCGAGCGTGAGCACCATCGCCTCGAGCAGCAGCGTGGAGCCGCTGAGCTTGCCGGCCCAACTGGGCTCGATGAGCGCGATGCGGCGATCGGGCAGCCTCACGCGCGGCGTGGGCACATCGAGATAGCAGTCATGCTGGAAGAAGTTCAGGTGCCGGTAGCGCTTGACGACAGTGCACGCACGGGATGCGCGCCAGCCACTTCCGGATACGGAAAGCGAGCACCAGCAGTGAAGTCGATCTGAATCGTCAGCCGTTTGGCGGCCGCGTCGAAATCAACGCCGCTCACAAACCACGGATCACTCACGCCCAATGCGGCTTCAAACAACTGGCTATGCATGACTTCCCTTCGTCTTGTTATGCAAAAAAACCGGAAGATACCACCCACTCGGAATTCAACAGAGGCACAAAAATAAACGTCCTGCAGCACCGCTAAGGACCGCTCAGCCGACGGTCGTTAGATGGGGGATTTTGAAGTGACCATACCTGGGGGGGATTTTGAATGATCGCTGGGGCTTACGATGTCGAACTCCTGAAGGTCTTGCTGGCCGAGGCCCGTAGTCTGCTTGCCGAACGCGATGTCGAGATTGAGCAGCTCAAGGCCCAGATCAACAAGCTCCGGCGTATGCAGTTCGGTCGCAAGTCCGAGCAGCTGCAACGGCCAATAGAGACGCTCGAGACTCAACTTGAGGATCTGGCGGCCGGGTGCGGCGTAGCGGATGTGCAGCGTGCGCAGGCCCGTGGTACAAATGCGTCCTCCCCGAACGCAACGACGGACGAAGCGGCTTCGAAGCAAGCGCTTCCCCCACATCTGCCTCGCGAGGATCATGTAGTCCTGTGGCACAACAATCTGGATGGGAGACGCGCGACAATCAGCTTGAGAATGTGGCGGCAGGAATGATGATGCCGATGTTGATTGACGCTGGCCAGCGTTTATTGATTGACGCGCGGTTTTGATTGACGCTGGCGAGCGGGTGTCGCGCGACAATCAAGATGAGGGCATCAGTCGTTGAGGATGACTATGTAGTCAGCCCTGCGTAAGGTATACGAGGCAAGCGCAGCAAGACGCTGGAGGCAGATCATGATTTAGCGAACTCCCAGAACCGATATTGATCTGAAGGGTTTTCTGGGAGTTTGTGAGGCCACGCTGATGAGCACGCCGGACTTTTTCCGTAGCCGTCTGGACACGATAATCGACCTTCTCCATCCGCTTGCCGTGTTGGCCACACGCATGCCGTGGGCATCGATCGAAGCGACGCTCACGCCGATGTTCGAACGCCGTGCTCGTGAAGGCCATGAGCTGGAAGGCAAGGATCTGTTCGGCACGACGGCGGTACTGGCTGGCAGCGGGCAGAGCGCGGCAGGCCGAGCTCGGTTGCCGATCCGCTTGATGGCGGGGCTGCTGTACCTGAAGCACGCGTACAACGAGGGCGACGAGTCGGTGTGCGAGCGCTGTGCTCAAGACGTGTACTTCCAGTTTTTCTGCGGCGAAGAGAATTTTCAGGCGCGCATGCCCTGCGATCCGACCAACCTTGTGCGCTTTCGGCAGGCATTGGGGGAAGCCGGCGTTGAGGAGTTGCTGGCGACGACGATTGCTGCTGCGACGCAAATGAAGGCGACCACACCGACCGAATTCGAGCGTGTGATCGTCGATAGCACGGTTCAGGAGAAGGCCATCGCCTATCCGACCGACAGCCGGTTGCTCGAGGTGGCAAGGACCAGGCTGGTGCGTTTGGCGCAGCGTGCGAGGCTGGCGCTGAAGCAAACGTATGAACGCGAAGGTAAGCGGCTACGCCGCCGCGCCGGCGGTTACGCGCACGCCAGGCAGTTCAAACAGCTTCGGCGCGTGCCCAAACGTCAGCGCACGGCGCTGGGACGAGTGCTGCGCGACATCGAACGCAAGATGTCCAATCTGTCGCACGACCGGCAAACGTCGTTGCGAGTTTGGCTAGAACGGGCGTGGCGCATCTGCCGTCAGTGCCCGAAGGACAAGAACAAGCTCTATGCATTGCACGCGCCCCGAGGTCGAATGCATCGGGAAGGGCAAAGCGCGACAACCGTATGGGTTTGGTGTCAAGGTTAGCCTGGCGATCGCTGAGCGGCACGGACTGATCGCCGGCACACGCGCGTTTGCGCGTAACCCATACGACGGCCACGTCCTGGCCGAACAATTGGAGCAGATCTCGATCCTGCTGCAAAAGGCGCAAGGCGCGCCGCGCGTGAAGACGGTGCTAACGGATCTGGGCTATCGCGGCGTGGATGCACCAGTTGCACCGGTGCAACTGGTGTAACTGGTGCATCGAGGCAAGAGCAAGACGCTTTTGAGCAAGCAACGGCTCTGGCTCAAACGCCGGCAGGCCATCGAACCGATCATCGGGCACGTGAAGCACGATCACGGCATGCGCCGCTGCTGGCTCAAGGGCCAAACGGGCGACGCCGCGCATGCCGTGCTATGCGCGGCCGGCTACAACCGGCGTTGGCTGCTGTGCGTTTGGGCTTGATGCCTTTTTATGTGCTTGCCGCTTTGCCCGTCGCCAGCAACGTCCTCGGCCAATCACATGCCCCTCGGATCCACTTCACCCTATGAGCCCAGCGCTGGCGTCAAATACCCCTTCGCTGATCGTGTTGAATATTGCATGGCCGATCAATTAGTTCGGTATGTTTAGAACTTGTGCGTGATGCCCGCGAGCACGGCGAGCTGATTCGGCGTGGACGATGCCGAAAGCCCGTTGATATTGGCCACGGCTGCTTGGCCGCTCGAATCCGTGCCCGACGCGTGCTGGTACAAGCCGATCAGATATACCTGGGTGCGCTTCGAAAGAATATAGGTCGCGCCCAGATCGCCCTGCTGATAATTCACGCGATTCACGCCGTAACCGTGCGTATAGTCGTACGCGGCGCCCAGCAATAGAGAAGGCGTGACGAGATAGCGCAAATTGAGTTCAGCGTTATGAAATTTCGCCGCGCCGCTATAGCGGTGCGTATTGAGACTCTCGAACGCGCCGAGATCGCGGAACTGCGTGTTCGTGTACACGGCGCCGAGCGTGGCCGCGCCAATGCGATAGTTGCCGCCCAACGCCACAATCTGTTCGCTACCCGCCGACGCGTAGCCCGAATACACATGGCTCGAGGCCATGTTGCTCGCGGTCGCGCTCGACGTGGAGTTATTGCCGAAGTATGAGAAGTTCGGATCTTCCACGTGCACATAGGCCGCGCCGAGCGTGAGCGGCCCATTGGTGTAGCCCGCGCCCATCGACCAGATTGCATTGCGGCTGAACTGCCCGGCCACGCCGCCAAAGCTGTAGAGGCCGCTCACGCGCAGGCCGTTCCAGGTCGGCGTGGTGTACTTGACCGAACTGTTCGAGCGATAGTCGTTATTGGTGTTGTCGAGGTCGCCCGGATGGCCGCCCAGGTAGGTTGCCCATTGTGCGCCCGCGATCAGCGGCGTGACGAAATCCACCACGGCGTCGTATTGCCGGCCGAGCGTGAGCGTGCCCACCTGCTTAGACGTGAGGCCCATATACGCCTGACGGCCGAACAGATCGCCGCCCTGCTGGAAGCCGCCCGTGCTCGACGAATAGCCGTTTTCGAGCAGGAACAGCGCGCCCAGCCCGTTGCCGAGATCTTCGTAGCCGCGCAAACCCCAGCGATTGCCGAGCACGTTGCTGCTGTTCATTTCCACCTGATGCTTGCCGCCCGCGTTGTTCGCGTAGACGAGCGCGGTGTCGATGGTGCCGTAGAGCGTCACGCTCGATTGCGCGTGCGCCGCGCCGCACAACATGGCGATGGCGGCGACAACCGTGGTGGCAGCAGCGCTGGCGTGGGCGCGAAAAGGCGGCTTCCTCATTGCTTTCCTCGTTATATTTGGCATTCCGATTCATCCGCGCCGCCGCGAAAGCGAGCGGCGAAGGCGGCGAGCAGGCGAATCGGCAAGTGCCGGGGGCTGGTCGATGCGAGAGTGTTGCGATTCCGGGGCAAGCCGGTCCAACAAGAAAAAAATTTCGCGCTGAAAAGATTTTGCTATCGATGGCGACGTCGCTTTCCGGTGCAGCGATCAATTTGACAAAAAAACCAACGCGTTATGATGCGGGCTCGCCGTGTCTTTCGCCCTTGCCCGTATCATGAACATTCGCTTTCTCGAAACCTTTATCTGGCTGGCGCGCCTGCAAAATTTTCGCCTCACCGCGGAAAAGCTCCATACGACGCAGGCCGCGGTGTCGAGCCGCATCGCCTCGCTCGAGGAAAGCTTCGATGTGCGCCTGTTCGACCGCAATTCGCGCTCGGCCACACTCACGCCCGCGGGGCGCAAGATGCTCGCGTACGCCGAGCGCATCGTCAATCTGGGCGAGGAAATGCGCCGCGAGGTGGAAGACGCGAGCGGCGACGGCGGGCTGATCCGCATCGGCGTGGTCGAGTCGATCGTGCATAGCTGGTTTCCCGCGCTCATGGCGCGCGCGCGCGAGCGTTTTCCGCACCTGGAAGTGGAGGTGACGAGCGACACCACGATCCATCTCGCGCAACTGCTGCGCGCCGACGCCGTGGACCTGATCCTGCAAACGCACGCGCTCAACGACCGCGAGTTCGCCGATCAACCGCTTTGCGAATTTCCCATGCGCTGGGTCGCGAGCCCGTCGCTGGGCTTGTCGGGGCAGGCCGTCGATCTCGAATGCCTCGCCGAGTTTCCCGTCATCAGCTTTCCGCGTCATTCGGGGCCGCATATCGCGCTGGAGCGCGAATTCGCGCGCGCGGTGGAGCGGCCGGTGCGCATCAACTGCATCAGTTCGGTGGCGGCGATGATCCGGCTCGTGGCGGACGGCTTCGGCGTGACCGTGCTGCCGCCCGCGATCATCCAGCGCGAGTTGCGCGAAGGCGCGCTCGAAGTGCTCGACGTGGAAAGCGGCTTCGTGCCGCTGCCGCTGGTGGCGAGCTACCGGCTGCAAAGTCATCCGATGGCCGCGCGCGTGGCCGAACTGGCCGCCGAGCAGGCGCGCGCGTTCGTGCTCGCTTTGGGGCCGGATCTGGACGGGGCCTCGGCGGACGCGCTCGCGGCCGGCATCGACACAACGCTTTCGCCCACGCGCGCCGGCAAATCCGCGAGCGAGGCCGTGAAGCAGCCGCCGCGCCAAACTGCACCCCACATCACTGAAACAGAAACCGGAACGCGTACCGAAATGCGCGCCGGAACGCCCGCCAAACCGCGCTCCCCGCGCGCCAACCGTAAGCGATAAGAAAACCCTTTCACTGCGTATTTTTTTTCTTGTTGGACCGAAACGCCCCGCTCTCGCCACACTGCGCTGACCGATTCAACGCCTTGCGCAGGAAGACCCGATGAGCACCACTCCGCACACCCAGCCCGGCCAGCTTTGCATCTGGACCGACACCGACCCGCAAGCCGAAGCCGACTTCAACACGTGGTACGACCGCGAGCACATGCAGGAACGCGTGGGCATTCGCGGCTTTCGCTTCGCGCGCCGCTTTCTCGCCAATGATGGCGCGGCACGCCGCTATCTCGCGCTCTACGTCACCGAATCGCTCGACGTGTTTCGCAGCGACGCCTACCACCAGGCGTTCACGCAACAAACCGACTGGTCGCTGCGCAACTTCGCGCGCATGAGCGACACGCAGCGTCGCGTGGGCGAACTCGCGTTCGAAGCGGGCGAAGGCGAAGGCGCGCACGTGGCGATTTTCGTCGCTTCGCCGGCCGCGCTCGCCGCCGCCCCGTGGCGCGATCTCGCCGATGAAGCCACGCACGCCGCCGGCATGCACGCCGTGCGCGTGTTCCGCACCGACGGCACGCTGTCCGCGCCCTTGTCCACCGGCGGCGCCGGCAACACCGCCGCGCGCACCGCGCAGGAAGACGCCATGGTGTTCGTCGAAGGCAGTTTGAACGACGCCGCGCGCGCCGCCGCGCAACACCTCGCGCAAGCCTGCGACGTCGCGCCGGATTCGGTGCGCAGCTTCGACATGCTCTGGCGCCTTTCGGCCTGACGCGCCCGGGCCGTCCAACGCCATTCACCCCACGCTAACGCCACACGCAACGCGGCCCGCCCCATGACCACGGAGAACCCGATGAACTCTCTCGCACAAGAAGCCCCGACGGCGCGCCACCTGCGCGCCGGACGCGGCCGCCTCGCGACCGCCAGCATGATCGGCACGTCGCTCGAATGGTATGACTTCACCGTCTACAACACGCTGGCGGCACTCGTCTTCAATCACCTGTTCTTTCCGTCCGTCGATCCGCTCGCGGGCACGCTGCTGGCGTTTTCGACCTACGCGGTCGGCTATGTCTCGCGGCCGCTCGGCGGCTTCATCTTCGGCAATCTCGGCGACCGCGTGGGCCGTCGCGCGGTGCTCATGCTCACGCTCGTGCTCATGGGCCTCACCACCGCGCTCATGGGCGTGCTGCCCACCTATGCCACCGCCGGCATTCTGAGCCCGATGCTGCTCGTGGCACTGCGCTTCGTGCAGGGCATCGCGCTCGGTGGTGAGTGGGCGGGCGCGGTGCTGCTCGCGGTCGAACACGGCGACCAGAAAAAGCGCGGCCTCAACGCCTCTTGGGCGCAGGTCGGGCCGTCGTTCGGCACGCTGCTGGGCACGGGCTTTATCGCACTGATCACGCTCGCGGTGTCGTCGGAAGACTTCCTCGCGTGGGGCTGGCGCGTGCCGTTCCTCGCGAGCCTGCTGCTGGTCGGCTTCGGCTTGTGGGTGCGCCGCAGCGTGGGCGAAACCCCCGCGTTCGAAAAGCTCAACGAAGCGCACGCCACAGCCAAGGTGCCGGTGCTCGAAGTGTTCCAGCAACACTGGCGGCGTCTGATCGTGGCGGGCGGTGCGCGTATCGGTTCGGACGTGCTCTACGCGCTGCTCGTGGTGTTCACGCTCACCTACGTGACCACGGTGCTCGATCTCTCGCGTTCGCTCGCGCTGACCGCCGTGCTCGCGGGCACCGCCTGCAACGCCGCGACGGTGCCGCTGTTCGGCGCGCTCTCCGACCGCTTCGGTCGTCGTCCCGTGTATCTCGGCGGGGTGCTCGCGGCGATCGTCTGGGCATTCGGCTTCTTCATGCTGATGAACACCTCGCAGCCCGCGCTGATCGTGATCGCCGTGATGATCGGCCTCGTGATTCATGCGGTGATGTACGGCCCGCAAGCCGCCTTCGTGACCGAACAGTTCCCGACGCGCGTGCGCTACGCCGGTTCCTCGCTGGCCTATACGCTCGCAGGCATCCTGGGCGGCGGCTTCGCACCGCTCATCATCGTCGCGCTGTTCCGCGCCTCGCATGGCACGACGGCCGTGTCGCTCTACGTAACGGGCGCGCTGATCGCCACCGGCATCGCGCTGCTGGCCGCCCGCGAAACCGCGAAGCGCCCGCTGCAAGACTGATTCCGCACTTTCGCCCGGCGTGCATGAGCTTTCGCGCGCGCCGGGCTCGCTCCATCTTCCTCGAATTCCCCCAATCATGACGACGCTTTCCTTCAACGTCCTCCCGGCCGATGGCGCGGCCACGCCGCTCACGCTCGACATCGACACACTCGTGATCGCCGGATGGGCCGGCCGCGACGCTCACGCGATCCAGCATCACATAGACGAACTCGCGGCTCTCGGCGTCGCGCCGCCATCGAGCACGCCGCTCTTCTACCGCGTAAGCGCAGAGCAGTTGAGCCAGGCCGAAACCGTCGACGTGCTCGGCACACACACCAGCGGCGAGATCGAATGCGTGCTGTTCGCTAGCCCGCTGGGCACGCTGCTCACGATCGGCTCCGATCACACCGACCGCAAGGCCGAGGCGTATGGCGTCGCCGTGTCGAAGCAGGTTTGCCCGAAGCCACTCGGCCGCGACGCGTGGCGCTACGAAGACGTAGCCCATCACTGGGACCAATTGACGATGCTCGCGACGCTCGTCACCGCGAACGGCGAGACGCGCACGTATCAGAGCGGCGCCGTGGACGGCCTGCTGTCACCCCCCGATCTCTGGCAACGCTACACCGAAAACGGCACGTTGCCGCCGGGCAGCGCAATGTACAGCGGCACGCTTGCGGTACAAGGCGCGATGGCGGCGATGGAATCCGGCGACGCGTTCGAGCTCGAATTGCACGACCCCGTGCTGAACCGCAGCCTGCGCGCGCGCTATGCGATTCGTGCGCTGCCGGTTGTGGCTTGACGTATCGCCGGATTCGCGCTTGACTCGATTGATCTCTTGATTCGTTCCCGGACGCGGCAACCTTCTGCCCGTTTCCTTTTTCGCTATCGCACAATGCCTGCATGGCACGCACTTCACGCACCAAACGCCATGTCATTCGCCCCCGCTACGCCACTTACGCAACTTGCCGCCGACCTCGGCACGGGCCGCACGACCAGCCGCGCGCTTGTCGATGCCGCGCTCGACCGCATCGCCGCTGAAGGTGGCAACGGCGGCCACGCTTTCGTTTCCGTCGATGCCGAACGCGCCCGGCGCGAAGCCGATGCTCAGGACGCGCTGCGCCGCGCAGGCGTCAGGCTCTCGCCACTCGCGGGCGTGCCGGTCTCGATCAAGGATCTCTTTGATGTCGCGGGCGAGCGCACGCGCGCCGGCTCGCGCGTGTTCAACAACGTCGCGCCCGCGACGCAAGACGCCGAAGCCGTCGCGCGCCTGCGCCGTGCGGGCGCGGTGCTTCTCGGTCGCACCAACATGAGCGAGTTTGCGTTTTCGGGGCTCGGTTTGAATCCGTGGTACGGCACGCCGCGTTCGCCGTGGAGTGATGGTGAGCACGGTAACGCACGCGTGGCGGGCGGCTCATCGTCAGGAGCGGCGGCGTCGGTAGCATTCGGCATGGCGGCGGCGGGGCTTGGCAGCGACACGGGCGGCTCGCTGCGCATTCCCGCCGCGTTCTGCGGTCTCACAGGCTTCAAGCCCACCGCGCGGCGCGTGCCGACCCACGGCGCGTTCCCGCTTTCAACAACGCTCGATTCGATCGGCGCGATCGCTCCGAGCGTGGCGTGCTGCGCGATGGTGGATCGCGTGCTCGCGAGCTTGCCCGTGGACGCGCAAACCGCGGCAACGAGCGCGGCCGCGCCCGCCGGTTTGCGTCTCGCAGTGCTCACGAACTACGTGACCGAAGGCATGGACGCGAGCGTAAGCAAAGCATGGGAAGCCGCGCTCGACCGTCTTTCGCGCGCGGGCGTGCACCTTACGCAGTTACGACTGCCGCAACTCGACACGCTGCCGTCGATCAATCACTTCGGCTTCTCGCCGATCGAAGCGTACGCGACGCATCGCGGCCACCTGCCCGGGTACGCGGACCGTTATGACCCGCGCGTGCTGGCGCGCATCCGCATCGGCGAAACGGCGCTGGCCACCGACTATATCGATTTGATCGCGGCACGCGCCACCGCGATCGCGCGAGCCCGCGCGGCGCTCGACGGTTTCGACGGCTTCCTCATGCCGACCGTGCCAATCGTGCCGCCCGCCATCGCCGCGCTCGAAGCCGACGCGGCGCATTTCGCCGCCACCAATGCGCTGGTGCTGCGCAATCCTTCGACGGTCAATTTCCTCGACGGCTGTGCGGTCTCGCTGCCGTGCACGCCGCGCGGCGCGGCTCCCGTGGGCTTGAGCGTGTGCAGACTCGACGGTAACGACACGCAATTGCTGAGCGTGGCGGCAGTGATCGAGGCGGTGTTGCCGGGCGCTTGAAACAGCGCTCCAGGGTCTTCGAAGACTGCGTGTAAACATGGCGGGTTCCGCCGAAACCTCGCACCTTTACCCAAGACCACACTCGCTTCAGGACACCGCCATACCGGCCACCACCTGCCCGGCGACCTTAGTTGCCGCCAAGCCTCGAGTGATGATGGTAATCCCAAGCGTAGTGGCGCTTTTGAAGCATCAGCTGGCAGCGCCGCCAAATCAACCCCCGTGCCACAAGGGTCGAGCTGGACGCTGTAACAGCCATCGCGCGTCATGACAATGCCTTTGAAAGGCAGAAGCGTTAGCCTGGAGCGATGTTCCGCCTGAATCAGCGCAGGAGCGGTTCGCTCGGCATCAATAACGTCGGACAAGTCAAGAAACGCGCTGTCGACCATCGCCGCGTGGTCATGTTTATGATGATGGCCGTGATCGTGGTTATGAGCGCCGTGCCCCCGATGCGCCCGTAGCGGGCCGTCCAGCGGAACAGTCAGAAGTTCCAGCACCGCTTCAGCCGGTAGCGAGGCCTTGGCCGATGTCAGGATGGGTACATGAGGCGACAACCTGCGAATCGTCGCTTCGGCGTCCACGATCTGCCGGGCAGTCGAGAGATCGGTATTCGTGACCACCATTAAAGATGCCTGTTCGACCTGGCGGCGGCACTCCTCGTGTGTCGCTACCTGTGCCCGGCCGCTGCGCGCGTCGAGCATCGTCACGGTTCCGGCAAGGCGATAGCGCTCCGCGAGCAGCGGCTGATTCACCCGCCTGTCGAGGATCGGCCCGGGGTCGGCCACGCCCGTCGTCTCGATCGGCACTCAGGAGATCAGCGGAATTTCACGGCTCAATTGCTGCCAGAAGAGGCATTCGAGTGTCGCGGCCAGGTCTTCGCCCGCTGTGCAGCAGGCGCAGCCGTTTTCGAAATAGCCCTTCTCGACCGCTGGAATGACGGCGGATACTCACGACTGGCCGTGAAGGCCCTTGGCGGCAGCGTCCCCTGCCGTCGTAGAAAAACGTCCCGAAACCGGCAGGGAATGCCTTCATATCGCCAAGCCGCGGTACAGCGCCGCTTCAGTCTAGCCAGGGGGAACTTCAGTAACGAGTGTGCAATTTCGCCAGGTAATTTAGTGGAACAGTTGCACCGATCACCAAGACCATGCCAAGAAGCGGCGTCTGCGATAAATGTTCCCTGGCGACCATGAATCCGCCAGTTGTTTCGCCCAGAGTGATTCCGAGATTGAAAGCCGAGATATTGAGACTGGATGCAAAATCAATTGCGCGAGGCGTAAATGCTTCCGCTGTCGAGAGCATGGCTGCCTGACACGCCGGTGACATCCCAAACGCGAGCCCTCCCCAAACGAACAACATACATGCGAGTGGCACGGAGGAGTGGACAAATAACGCGATGGCCGCAAGCGATACCGCCAAAAGTGCAAAGATGCCCTTGAGCGTATTAAACCACCCAATACGGGCCGCCGCTGCCCCGCCAATCGAATTGCCAAATAGAGTCGCCAGTCCGAAAACGACGAGCATCAGGTTTGCGCCAGTAGTTGTGAAACCGGCCACATTTACCAGTATCGGGGTGATAAACGAAAATGGAGCGAAGCTCGCGCCAAAGCCAAGAATCGTAACCGCCATCATCGTAAGGATTGCAGGATTCCGGATTGTCATCAGCTGACTCGCGACACTTGTTGGCCTGGATGTCGACACCGAAGGGAGCCACTTTGCGATTGCAAGTGCCGAGATGAACGCGACGGCCGCGATCAGGAGGAACGGTAATCTCCAACCGAACAAATTACCCACATAAGTCCCCAGAGGCACACCCACCACCATTGCCAGCGTGTGACCTGCGAACATCATGGCGATTGCGCGACTGGCCTGCCCAGGTTTGGCCAGCCTCGCCGCGACCGAAGCACCGATTGCGAAAAAACTGCCATGTGCGACCGCCGTGAGAACACGGGCGACAAGCAATGTTTCAATGTCATGCGACAACGCTGCACCGACATTCCCCGCGAGAAATACAAGCACTAACCCAATGAGTAGCGGCTTCCGGTCGTACCGCGAAGTCAGCAGGACTGTGATCGGCGTTCCAATTGCCAATGCGAATGCGTAGATTCCAATAAGGCTACCTGCCCGCGCCAACGAAACGTGGAGATCAAGCGAAATTGCGGGCAGTACACCGACGACGATGAACTCTGCCGCGCCAATTGCAAACGCTGTAATAGCCAGTGAAGCGACGGACCATTGAGTCTGATTGCGATCAGCGGTCATTTACGCCCCGCGGCGCTCAAGGCGATTTGATTGTCGATGCTGGGCGTCGCCCCAGACACGCCGACAGCCCCGATCACATGCGCCGTGTTGTCATAGATAACAACGCCACCGCCAAAGCCGATCAGGCCACCATTTGTGAATTGCAGAGTGTACGCCATGCCATCAGGGTGCATTACCTTGCCAATTTCATCCGTGTCCAATCTGAACAAGGACGCGGTGTGAGCCTTTTTGAAAGCCACATCGATGGCCCCCGGGATCACATCAGCCATACGGCGAAATGCACACAGGAGACCATTCTTGTCTACAACGCTGACACAGATAGTTGCGTCCAGATTAGCCGCCGCCTTAAAGGCGCGGCCAATGACTTCATCAGCTATATCTTCAAGGAACAATTTTTCTGTCTCATCCAGGTAACTGTTTCGCGCCCACTTGTCACTGACCCGTGGGCGCGCACTTTGAACCACGTTGGCGAAAACCTTAATGGTCAGGAAATGACGCCATCGAGCACGTAAAAGCTGCCGTCGAGTTTGGTGTAGAAGGTCTTGGTCGTCTTCGCTTCGAAGTTATCGCAGTGCACGATGGTGGACTTGTCGTCTTCCTGCCACCAAAGCAGAAAGTTGCCATCCGGCAATGCCTGCCAGCTAAACGGCACGGTCATTTTCGCCCCCGCCATTTCGCCAGCCAGAAACTCCGCGGTGACGTGCTTTCCGTCTTCCGAGTAAATGTTTTTGAAGACCAGGTCTCCGCCGTAATTGACGGTGAACTCTTGACCAGCATAAGGAAACACATTCGTCATCTTGCACTCCAGGTTATTACATAAAGCTTTCGAAAATGGCAATTGCCATCCCGTAGCAATGTAATACATCGGGTAAGATGGAATAAATGGCCTCTGGCTCCTTTCATACCGGACGTTGGTGTCCGGAATTCATCGGCCTCGGAGAACTGATGGATAATTTCGCGGGACTCGTCGCCTTCGTCAAATCGGCGGAAACGTGCAGTTTTGTTGACGCCGGGCGAATACTCGGCATTTCCGCCTCTGCTGTCGGGAAGAGTGTTTCACGCCTTGAAGAACGCCTGGGAACCAGGCTGTTTCAGCGGAATACGCGAAACATGAAGCTCACTGCCGAGGGCGCTCTGTTCTTGCAGCGATGCCAGCGGATCATTTCGGAAATGTCTGCGGCTGAGGAAGAACTGTCTGACATCAAGGGGGAACCAAGGGGACTACTGAGAGTAAGCCTGCCATCAGTCGGGACATTGCTTCACTCGGTTCTGGAGGAATTCATGGTCGAGTTCCCCAATATCGAGTTGGAAGTTGATTTTTCCGATCGAAAGGTAGACCTGATTGACGAAGCTTTTGATGCGGTTGTCCGCATTGGAAATGTGGACGACAGCAGATTGGTAAGTCGTCAAATTTTCTCTTTCCAGAGATATCTGGTGGCATCTCCGGAATATTTGACCCGATCAGGTATTCCGGACAAACCATCGGACCTGTTGCAGCATAGCTGCCTGCTCTATAAGTTTCCGAATACCGGGAAGATCGAGCCGTGGCCTGTCGATGGCTGGAATAGCCTGATTCTGCAAAACCTGCGATCGCCCATGAGCTGCAACGCCATCGAGACGCTCGCCTTCCTCGCGGCGCGAGGAAGGGGAATCGCTTGCCTTCCGGACTTCTGTGTTCGCGACTCTCTTGAATCCGGGCGACTGCAAAGGGTGCTGGGCGCTGAAGACACGCAACCACGTGCCTTGACAGTTCTTTGGCCGTCGAGCAAGTACGTCGTACCAAAGCTACGCGCGTTTATAGATTTCTTGAGTGCGCATTCGTTTGTAAGCACCTCATGACGGCCGCTCTCCGCTTTGCGATGAAGGAAAATAATTTGGTTTCCACCAAATATTTGAACTGAACCCCGATAGTCGCGATGGTGATGCCCATGAGCAGGGGGTTAGTACAGGTTCCAGCATTTCCCCATCGAACCCTCAATCACTGTTGGAGAAAAACCCTGCTGGTCACTATCGAGACGAAATCGATCACCGCGCGAATCGGCGGCGAATGCCTGAGATCGGCATGTACAACCAACCAGATTTCGCGAGAAAACGATTCCCCATCGAACGGTAAGCGTTGCAGATCAGGATCGCTGTCACCGATGAACACTGGCAACCCGGCCACGCCGACTCCCGTTCGGGCCGCCACCTGCTGCGTCGTGATGTCGCTCACTTCGCAAACGATAGGGCGACCTTGAGCAATCGACTGAAGCCACTTCTGATGCGGCATTTCGGCGAATTGCGCCTCATAGCCAATGAATGCCCAATCGGCGGGTGTCGACGCGTGCGCATATCTGTGGCTCGCATATACCCCGAACGTCATCTCACCAAGCTTGCGCGTGACGTTTTGTGGTTCCTCGGGGCGAATGAGGCGTACCGCAAGATCCGCTTCGCGACGTCCAAGCGAGACTCGCTGCGCCTGACTGGCCATCGACAACCGAATGCCCGGGTGTAATCGAGCGAATTCATGAAGATGATTCGCGAAGAAGTTGTTCGCGAGCACCGGCGGCACGCTGAGGGTCACCACGCCGTGCATCGGCATGTGTTCCGCGAGCGCGAGGCGCTCAATCGCAAACGCGTGCTCCTCCATTTGCTCAGCGAATTCGAGAATCTGCCTGCCTGCCGACGTCAGTCTGCACGCGCGTGGCAGCCTGTCGATCACGCGCAACTTCAACTCGGCTTCGAGCGCGCTAATGCGACGACTCACGGTCGCATGATCGACAGTAAGTCGTCTTGCCGCTGCCGAGAGACTACCGGTTTGTGCGACGGCAATGAAGCAGCGAAGGTTTTCCCAATCGAACATCGGTGCATTTTCTCCGGGTTGCTGTGCGATTTTGCTGAATATTCGCACAGACCGCGATCCTCTACGCTTCGATCTTCGGAATTCGGAGGACTGTCGATGTCGACGCCATCCAAACATCACTCGACGCTGGTTCAAGTAGCGGCATGCCTCGGCTTCGTCGCCGTTCTGGTTGACGTCAGTGTCGTCAACGTCGCGCTCGATGCTTTTCGGACTGCTTTTGGCGCAGATGTCACGGACCTGCAATGGGTCGTCAACGCGTATGCGCTCGTCTTCGCGTCGTTGCTGCTTATCGCGGGCGCGCTGGGCGACCGGCTTGGTGCAAAGCATGTGTTTATCGCAGGCTACGCGATATTCACGCTGTCATCGATCGGCTGCGGCTTGACGCAATCCATGCAGGCGTTGATTGCCTGGCGTCTCGTCCAAGGGGTAGGCGCTGCGCTGCTGGTGCCGAATTCGCTGGCTGTTCTGCGCCTGGCGTTCCAGGACACGACGGCACGCAGCCGCGCGATTGGCTGGTGGGGCGCGGGCGGCGGTATCGCTTTAGCCGCAGGACCGCTTGTGGGCGGGCTGCTTGTCGCTGCGATCGGCTGGCGCAGCATTTTTCTGATCAATGTCCCCGTTGGGGCCGCAGGCATCTGGTTGACCTGGAGATTCGCGCCTCATACGAACGCACAACATGGCAGGAGTCTGGATGTTCCCGGGCAACTCACCGGCGCGTTCGCGCTGGCGGCGCTCACTTTCGCATCAACCGAACTCAGCGCGCTGGGCTGGCGCAATCCGATCATCCTCGGCACCTTCGCGCTGTGCATCGGGCTGAGTATCGCGTTCATTCGATTGGAAGTGCGCAACCCGGCCGCGATGCTGCCGGCCGCGTTGTGGCAGGACCGGATCGTCCGCAGCGCGACGGTTATCGGCATGATTGCGAACCTGGTTTTTTATGGCATCGTCTTCACGTTGAGCCTGCTCTTTCAGTCCGTCTGGCACATGACGCCGGTGCGCTCGGGAGTCGCACTCCTGCCGATGATGGGTGTTCTGATGATGATGAACATCGTTGCCGGGCGACTGGCGAGTCGGCTCGGTGCGCGTGCGTTGGCGACGGTCGGATTGTTGATTTCCGCAGCCGGTTATCTCGCGATGTGGCCAGCGATCGCAGCCCAATCTTTCTGGCTGCTTGCAGTGCCGATGCTGCTCGCAGGAAGTGGCATCGCCCTTACGATTCCCACCATTACCGCTGCGACACTCACCGTCGTGAGTAGCGCACAGTCGGGTATCGCGTCGGGATTGTTAAACGCCGCCCGTCAGATCGGCGGCGTGATGGGTGTTGCGATATTCGGCTACTTCGTTCGGCAGACAGGGGCGATGTCGTTTATCCATGGGATGGAGCGCGCATTGATCGCTTCGGTACTGCTTTTGGTGGTCGGCGCCGCAACGGCCTGGCGAAATTTAGGCTATCTAGCGCCTCCAGATATAAGACGAAATGGCCGCTCACCGTAGCGCGCAAACTGGAAAATGTCCGCCTGAACGCGAGGCGCTACGCCGTCATGCCGCTTCGGCCATCTCCAGCCTGTTGGTCAGCGCGTCGCGGATGAGCGCGACCGGCCGCACGAGACGCCCCGGCAGCGCCCCGTGCACGAGCCACACATTCAGGCCCGAGCGAAAGTCGGTCGCGTCGATGATCTGCAACTGGTCGCGCAGCGAGCTGCGCGCGAGTGCCTGCGGCGCGGCGAGCCCGATGCCCATGCCGCGTGCGACCAGCGAAAGCTGCAGTTCCGAGCCGAAGGCCTCGACCGCGACGTTGAACGGCAGACCCGCCATGCCCATGGCGCGGCTGAGCGCCGAGCGCATTCCGCAGCCGTCCTGGTTCAGCACCCACGGATGGTGTGCAAGCGCGGCAAGCGTGGTGGGCTCATCGGGCAAACCAAACGAGCGCGCCGCGACAACGAGGGTCGGCGTGTAACCGAGCTGGGTCGCGACCACGCCCTCCGGGGGCATCACCGCGGCGGGCAGCAGGATCACGGCCGCATCGAGTCGTGCGCGCTCGACCTCGTCGAGAAGCCCAGGCGACCAGCCCGCCCTCACACGCAGCGTCAGTTTGGGAAACTCGCTTCGCAGTTGATCGACGGGCTGTTCCAGCGCCAGTTCCGAGAGAAACGGCGGCACGCCGAGCTTGAGTTCGCCGACCGGCTCCCTCTGCGGCGAGGCGACCGACATCAGGTCATCGAGCGCACGCAGGACCGAGCGCGCGAGGCCGTACACCTCGTTGCCCGCGGCAGTGGGCTTGAGGGGCTTGCTCTGGCGGTCCAGAAGCTCGATGCCGAGCGTCGTCTCCAGGTTCTGCACGCGGCGCGTGAGGCCCGGCTGCGTAAGGAACAGCCGCTCCGACGCCCGCACGAGCGAGCCGCTTTCGACCACCGCCACGAAGGCTTCCAGATCCCGGGTGTTCACAATAACTCCGCATAAAGATTATCGCGATAATTCAATTGTCGCATAACGTAACGCTCCCTACGATACCGGAACTTGCCACGTTGCGGAGCCCATCGATGGAGCACCCTGCTGAAACCTGTAAGCACGTGATGGCGCGCGAATCCGCCCACGAGAGCCACGCCAATCACGCCAATCACGCCACGCTTACGCTGCCGATGACGGTGTTCTTCGCCGCCGCCGTCGGCGTGATCGTCGTCAATCTGTCTGCGGCCCAGCCGCTTGCCGGACTCGTGAGCCATTCGCTGCGGTTGCGCCCGGAATTCGTCGGTGCGGTCGCCATGCTGCCGCAGCTCGGCTACGCGGCCGGTCTGCTGCTGCTCGTTCCGCTGTGCGATCTGCTCGAGAACCGGCGGCTGATTTTCCGCACGCTGCTTGCGTGTTCCGTCTTTCTGGCCGTCGCGGCGCTGGCGCGCTCGGGCGCGCTCTTTCTCGCCGCGGCGTTCCTCGCGGGTGCGACCTCCAGCGTCATCCAGATGCTCGTGCCGATGGCCGCCTCGATGGCGCCCGCAAGCCAGCGCGGGCGGGCCGTCGGCAACGTGATGAGCGGCCTGATGCTGGGCATTCTGCTGTCACGGCCGCTCGCGAGCCTGATTGCGGGAACGCTGGGCTGGCGCGCGTTCTACAGCATCGAAGCGGTGGCCGACGCCCTGCTCGCGGTGGTCCTCTTTCTGCGTACGCCGCGCCGCATTCCGAGCGTGACTGCGCGCTACGCCGATCTGCTTTATTCGCTCTGGACATTGCTGCGCACCGAGCGCGTGCTGCGGCGCAGCGCCTTCCTTGCGGCGCTTGCACTGGGAGCCTTCTCTGCGTTTTGGACCGCGATCGCCTTGCTGCTTTCCCAGCCGCCGTTTTCGCTCGGCATGAACGGCATGGCCGCGTTTGCGCTGGCGGGCGCGAGCGGCGCGATCGTCACGCCGCTCGCGGGCCGGCTGGGCGATCATGGCGCGGGACGCGCGGTGCAGTACGCCGCACACACGACGATGCTCGGCGCGGTCGTGCTGCTGGGCGTGGCGGGCGCGGGCTGGGGCGGCTTCCCGCCCGCCGCGCACCCCGCGCTGGCGCTCGGCCTGCTCGTGGTGGGCGCGGCGGCGCTCGATGCGGGCGTCATCGCCGACCAGACGCTCGGACGGCGCGCAATCAACCTGCTCAACCCCGCCGCGCGCGGCCGGCTCAACGCAATTTTCGTGGGGACGTTTTTCATCGGCGGCGCGGCCGGTGCGCTCATGGCCGGCGCGGCGTGGGCCTCGGCGCACTGGAGCGGCGTTTGCCTCGTTGCCCTCGGCTTCACGGTTGCGGTCATCGCGCTCGGCTTCGTTTATCGCGCATCGCCGGCCTCTGGCCGCTAGCGCGCCGTCCGGCGAATCCATGAAAAAGCCGCGGCTGATTCATTCAGCCGCGGCTTTCCTGTATCCGTACTGCCTGCACTGCCAATCGCGTATCGAACGATATGGAACTACGCGAAACTACGCGCAACGCAACCGAAGCGCGCCCGGCTTCCCGGTCAACCCGTCATGCGCACCCCAATGCGCTCACGTCTGCTGATCCGACCCATCCGCGGGCTGCGCGGAATTGTCGTCGGCGGGCTTTTCGTCTTCCTTCTTCTCGACTAGCTGCTCGACTTCCTTGGCGCCCTCGAAACCGGCAACCGCGGCGGCTGCCTTGGTCAGAAAGCCTGCGTTCGGATCGAGCTTTTCGGCGCCTTCCACTGCGGCAACCGCACCGGCAATTTCGCCCACCTTGTCCAGAATGCCCATTTCATCCCTCCAGTTGAAACCCGCTCCAGGCTGACGAGGCGATGTCTCGCCTCCCGTGCGCCGCACCTTCCATCCAGCGAGCGCGCCGCCTCATTGTGTGCCTGCTCGATGGCCGCATCAATCACTAACTCATTAATCTGACAATGATTAACGATGTTACATACGAAGGTAATATTGCGATGCGTCAATTGTTTAACTATAGTGAATGTGTCTCCTCCATGTCTCCATTGGCATGGTTCAGGCCCGCATTCGCTGCGGGCTTTTCTTTTTACAGCCATGCATTCTCCCCCGGACGCCAGATCGCCCCTGGCCTGCGGACCGTGGCCAGGCTCGCGCTGTCCGCTGGCATAATCGTCCTTCTGCCGTTTTCCGGCCCTCTTTGATCTCGCCGCTGCAATGAATCTGCATACCTGGTGGCTGTTCCTCGTCACCGTCTTCGTCGTCTGCGCCATCCCCGGTCCCAACATGCTGCTCATCATGTCGCACGGCGCGCAGTACGGACTGCGCCGCGCGAGCGCGACCATGGCCGGCTGCCTTTGCGCACTGGTTCTGATGCTGGCCGT
Source organism: Paraburkholderia silvatlantica (assembly GCF_003096715.1). Classification (GTDB taxonomy): domain Bacteria; phylum Pseudomonadota; class Gammaproteobacteria; order Burkholderiales; family Burkholderiaceae; genus Paraburkholderia; species Paraburkholderia silvatlantica. The sequence goes on along the minus strand of NZ_QEOL01000013.1, from coordinate 71,808 downwards.
TTCGGCGGCCGGGCTCGGCGTGTTCCTGCAGGCGTGGCCGACGATGTTCAACGCGCTGCGCTTCATCGGCGCTGCGTACCTCGTGTACCTGGGCATCAAGGCGTGGCGCGCGCCCGTGCCCGAGGCCGCCGCCGGCGTCGCCGGGCGTGCGGCCGCGCGACCCGTGCGCTCGCCGCTCGCGCTCTATCGCAACGGCTTTTTCGTCGGCGGCAGCAACCCGAAGGCGATCCTTTTCGCGGCAGCGCTCCTGCCGCAGTTCATCGACGCGACCCGACCGGTGCTCCCGCAGTTCGGCGTGCTCGTTGCTACCTTCGCCGTGTGCGAAGTGAGCTGGTATCTCGTCTATGCGGGTTTCGGCACGCGTATCGGCGCCACGCTCAAGAGCCACCGCGTGGCAAAGGCGTTTAACCGCGTGACGGGCGGGGTGTTCGTCGGTTTCGGCGCGATGATGGCCTTGCTGCGGCAGTAAGGCTGGCCGGGCGGCGTGATGGCCAGCGCGCGGCGAGCTTGCGCGCCCACCGTGCTTCTTCTACGCTTTTTTTGATCCTCTTCCCGCTTCGGGCCTGCAATGAAGTCCCATCGGCATACCATTTTCACGGCGCTGCTCGCGGCTGCCCTCTTCGGCATTACCACACCGCTCGCCAAGACGCTGCTCGGCAACGTGTCGCCGTTCATGCTCGCCGGCCTTTTCTATCTCGGCAGCGGCACGGGGCTCGGGATCGTACTGGTGTTACGCCGCCTCCCGGCGCGCCGCGGCAACCCGGCCGCCGCGCAAGAGAGCGCACACGACCCGCTGCGCCTCGCCGAACTGCCATGGCTTGCCGGCGCGATCGCCGCGGGCGGCGTGGCGGCGCCCGCCCTGCTCATGCTCGGCCTGAACACCACGCCCGCCGCCACCGGCGCGCTGCTGCTGAACCTCGAAGGCGTTCTGACGGCGCTCATTGCCTGGGCCTGCTTTCGCGAAAACTTCGATGCGCAAATCGCGCTAGGCATGCTGGCGATCGTGGCGGGCGGCGTGCTGCTCTCGTGGCCCGGCGCGCATGCCGGCGCGGTGTCCGGCATCGCGCCCGGCGCGCTGCTCGTCGCGCTCGCGTGCCTGTGCTGGGCCATCGACAACAATCTCACGCGCAAGGTCTCGACCAACGACGCGATGGTCGTGGCCTGCACCAAGGGGCTCGTGGCCGGGCCGGTGAATATCGGCATTGCTCTCGCCGCGGGCGCGCACTGGCCCGCCTGGCAGGCAGTCAGCGGCGCCATGACCGTGGGCCTCGCGGGCTACGGCGTGAGCCTCGTGCTCTTCGTCATCTCGCTGCGCCATCTCGGCACGGCGCGCACCGGCGCCTACTTCTCCGTGGCGCCGCTCTTCGGCGTGGCGCTTTCACTGCTGCTGTGGCCGGAGCGCCCGGCGCCCGCTTTCTGGCTCGCGCTCGCGCTGATGGCGTTCGGCGTGTGGCTGCACGTGCGCGAGCGGCATGACCACGCGCACACGCATGAGCCGCTCGAACACACCCACGTCCACCGGCACGACGAACACCATCAGCACGAGCACGATTTCGCGTGGGACGGCGCGGAGCCGCACACGCATGCGCACCGTCACGCGCCGATCACGCATAGCCACGCGCACTACCCCGACGTGCACCATCGGCACGCGCATTGAGGGGTACCAGTCGCAGCGGCTGCCTTCGCAAATGACGTCAAGATTTCCCAGGATCGCCGCGCGTTGCGCGCGCACGATGCACTCGTCACACATCACGAAAGAGGCAAGTGCGATGGCTACCGTGTACCGGGACATCCCCCTTGAAGCCGCAGCGCAGGAGGTCTGGGCCGCGCTGCGCGATCCCGCCAACGTCGACCGCGTGTTCGCCGGCGTGCTGACCGCCGCGCGCATGGAAAACGACGTTCGATGGGTGACGTTCGCCGACGGCACCGTTATCGAGGAACGCGTGATCGGCGTCGACGACACGCACATGCGCCTCGCCTACACCGTGGGCGGCGGACGTTTCGAGCATCATCACGCGACGCTTCAGGTGATGCCGGATTCAACCGATTCGCCCCAACGCTGCCGAGTGGTCTGGATCAGCGACTTCAAGCCCGACGAGCGGATCCAGATGGTCGAGCCGCTCACGGATGCGGGCTGCGCGGCGCTCAGACGCAATCCCGCCCGGCGATGAGAGTCGCCGCCCGGAGGTAATTGTCTGAAAAGACGAGGCAGGCACATTCGGGCTTCCGGGCCACATGCCTTGGAGACCCATCCGACACTAATAGGAAGAAACTAAAATTCAGCAGAATCAATGGCTTGCGGTGTCGGCCATTCGCTAACCAGCTGAAATATTTAGCCCTTTTGAGGGGACTTCTGCCTGCTTTCGTCAAGAATTGGTCAAGGCCCACTCGCTTCAAAATTCTGCTGCCTAAGCTCTGCTGGACACTATCGTACCCCACATTAAGCGATGGCATCCAGACGGCGTAGGTGCGCTGGAAACGCGCTGGCACCGGCAAGTCGGGCGGTGCTCGTATGATTTACTTTAACCTTACCGATGAGGAAATCGTGTTGCTCGTGGCGGTGTATGCCAAGGCCGGGCGTGAGAACATGCTCCCCAAGGACATCAGAAAGGTGCTGTGATGGACATCGAGAAGATTGTCAAAGCTGATGCTGGCGAGTCGCTGTCCGATCTGCGCCAGGCGCCTGAAGAAGCCAAAGCGCGAGTAGGCCGTGTGACGACGCGCGAGCAGATGCTGGTGCGTCGAGCGCGCGAAGCGTCCGGTATGACCCAACCGGCATTCGCTGAGCGAATCAGCACGCCAGTTGCGACGTTGCGCGACAGGGGCGTTTTGCTCCCTTCCGAGCAGTGTTATGTCTGTTGCGCCTGATTATCAGGCACGCCGGATTGACGGCCGAGCTTGCTGCATAGACTTGCCTCGCCACTGGGCATCGCTTGATCTTTTGATGAACCATTATGCGACTATGCAACAGTGATGTGCCAGGTAGCAAAGCTGCAGGACTGCGGGCATAGTCGAGCCACCGAGAACGAGGCGTGATGTACCAATGCCTGTGCAATCAAAAACTGAATCAAGGGACGACCCACGAATCGCGGAGAACCCGTGCCGCCTGACGCTCGCCAGTGCGTTGGCGCAGCGGGAGAGAGCGAGCGCCTCCACCGGCTCGCGCATTCTTGTCGGCGCATTCGAGCTTGAGGTGGTGGACATCGGTCCTTTTAACGATGAATACGGAAACGTTGTGACCTTTCTTGCGCACCCAACTCTCCGGGCTGCGCCCTCGCCCTGTATCGGCAACATCCTCAAGACGGCTTGGGGCACTTGCAGAGTCGTTGGCTGACTGCTGAGCTCGGACGACAGCCAGACACTGGCTGCCGCCAATACTTCATCAGTATGAGCGAGCCCGAACGGCCACCGTGTACGCGTGTTCAGCGGGGGCGCCACCGACGCTGGCGTGGAGCGAGACCAACATGACGCCGCAGGTCGACGTGATGCCGGTGCTGCTGATCATCTTTCTCTTGACGGTGCCGATCATGCAGCACGCGGTCAAGATCGACCTGCCGCACGCGAGCAGCCAGCACGAGGACGCCAAGCCCACGCATGTCGAGGTGTCGGTCCGCGCGCACGGTACCGTGTTATGGGGCGACCAGGTAGTGGACGACGCAGCGCCGCGCGTGAAGATCGCCGACGCGGCGCAGGCGAACCCGCAGCCCGAACTGCATCTGCGGGTCGACCGGACGGTGGCCTATGAACACGCCGACCTGATGTCGGAAGCGCAGGCAACGGGTTTAAGTAGGATCGGTTTTGTGACGGACCCGGCAAGTGGCAGCGTAGCCGCCGAGTATTGACGCTTGAAATCTGAACGAGCTCCAGCAGAAAGCTGACGATTCATGTCGATCATTACATCCGTCGCGGAATTACTGGCAAGAAACGATACCGCCACGTTGAGAACCGTGACAGCATCGTAAGGTTGGCCGGACAAGAGGCGTCACGGGGACAACCACGTGCCGTGCCGATTATTCAGAGTGCCTGATATGCTCTAGTAGCCGCTGGTCTGATTTTCCTGGATGAAGAGGCGGAGCACCGCCAGTACCCGCTCGACCATGCGTTCCACCTGGAGGGCCCGGCCAATATCATTCCAGTAGCGCATCAGGAGAACGCGCTGCCCTTCCACGCCGCCGATCCAGTCCAGTTCTTCGACGTTACCAGACCAGATAAGCAAACGGACACTACGCGGCATGATCTGGAGTGCCGACGCAACAGGCTGGCCGCGTAGCACTTCCCTGATCGTCGACTCGCACCACGCGCGATGTGCGGATACAGGATCCGCGATCCGCAGGACAGCGATGCCGGGTGTGTCGCCGCATCGCCCCACCAGCGCCCCGACTGCTTCTGACGGAATACGATCGTCGACGACGACACAGATGCCCGTCGTACCGGTCCCCTTCAGGATCCAGTCGCAGGGCGCCTGGGTGCGGTCGGCGCCACTCATCGCCCGCTCCGTTCGCGCCGGCGTCCGGTCAGCACAAACGCCAGGCTGCCGACGATCAGCGCAAAACCGGCCAGCAAGCCCGTAGTCAGCGCTTCGCCGAGCAGCGCGACCGATCCGACGAGTCCCGTGACCGGCACGCCGAGTGTCGCCAGCGACATCGTGACGGGTGGAATGCGCCGGCCGACTTCCGCCGAAATGACGAAACAGATGCATGTGGCTAGCGGCCCGATAAATCCGACGAGCATCGCCAGGGGAGCGGTCCAGTGAATCGACGGCGCCCCTTCGAACAGCGACGCGGCCAGCACGAGCGGCACACTGGCGAACAGCATCTGCCATGGCGCCAACGCGAGCGGCGGCGAACGCCAGCAATGGTGACGTACGTGGACGATCACCACAGCCCTGCAGAGGGCGGCCGCGACAAGCATCAGGTCGCCCCCGCCCCGCTGCTCGCCCGTTCCGCGCGACGAGAGAAGCACCCGCAGGTCCGGCACGCAGATGATCGCGATTCCCGACACGCCCATACCCACCGCGAGCAACTGGCGGCCCGAAATCCGGCCCGGCAGAAAGAACGATCCGAGCGTCACCCAGAGCGGTGTCGTGTACGCGAGCAGCGCAGCGTGCCCAGCTCCTACGTGTCGCATCGCGAGCGCGCCGAGTGCCGTGAACGCGGACATCTGCAACGCACCGACGCTGATGACGATCGGCAGGTCAGCCCTGGGCGGCAAACGCACTTCACCCTTCATCCAGAGGAAGACAAAGAGGAAGACCGCGGCGCTGAGGAAACGCAGCGCGGCCATCCAGAGCGGTGGAATAAACTGAAGGCAATACTTCATCGCCGGCCAGCTAAAACCCCAGAGCAGCATCATCGCGACGAGGGAGAGCAAATCTGCGCGGCCGATCCCCGAATCGAAGCGCACCGGCACTGCCGCAACGGATGGATTTTTCATGGTTTGTTCGACGAGAATTCCCACCGCATGCAGGTGCCCGCGCACGAAACCCCGGGGCCGCCTGCTGGCCCCGCGAGCAGGCGTGTCAGCCGTTGCGGAACAGGAAGCTGTACGCGTTCAGCGCAGGCACGCCACCGAGATGCGCATACAGGACTTTCGAGCCCTCCGGAAACTCGCCGTTGCGCACCATCTGGATCATTCCGTCCATCGACTTGCCCTCGTACACCGGGTCCGTCAGCACGCCTTCGAGCCGTGCACACAGGCGGATCGCGTCGAGCGTGCCTTCGTTTGGCAGCCCGTATTCCGGACCACCGAAACGCGTATCGAGAATCACATCGTCGCGCGTAATGTCCTGCCCCAACTCCACCAGTCCGGCCGTGTGCTTCGCAATGCGGGTAATCTGCTCGTGCGTCTGCTCAGGCTTCGCTGACGCGTCGATGCCGATCACGCGCCGTGCACGCCCGTCCGCGGCAAAGCCAACGACCATGCCCGCCTGCGTGCTGCCTGTCACCGAGCACACGACGATGTAGTCGAACTTGAAGCCCAGTTCAGCCTCCTGCTGACGCACTTCCTCCGCGAAGCCGACGAAGCCGAGGCCACCATACGGATGCTCGGAGCACCCCGCCGGAATCGGGAACGGCTTGCCGCCCGCCTCGCGCACGCTGTCCATCGCGTCCTGCCAGCTCTTGCGGATACCGATGTCGAAACCGTCGGCCACGAGCCGCACGTCGGCACCCATCATCCGCGACAGCTGAATGTTGCCGACCCGGTCGTACACGGCGTCCGAATAGTTGACCCAGTTCTCCTGCACCAGCACGCACTTCATCCCGAGATGCGCAGCGACGGCTGCCACCTGGCGCGTCTGGTTCGACTGGATGCCGCCGATCGACACAAGCGTGTCGCAGCCCTGCGCGAGCGCCTCGGGAATCAGGTATTCGAGCTTGCGGGTCTTGTTACCCCCGAACGCAAGCCCACTGTTGCAATCCTCGCGCTTCGCGTACAGCTCGACCTTGCCGCCGAGATGCGCGCTCAGGCGTTTCAGGGGCTGGATAGGTGTGGGGCCGAAAGTCAGTGGATAGCGCGGAAAGCGTTGCAGGTTCATGGTGAAGATTCCTCATCGATGGATGACCGGACGCCGTCGAACAACGTCGCAGCGCGTGATGAGAATCGTAGGGAATCCCGCCGCCGACCGGGTTGCAAAAAAAATTCGTCGAGCCTAACTTTGTGGCACCCACTCCGCTTTTCTGCCCACCGGAATTTCTTCAAGCCACGTTGATACGCAATGAAAATAATCCCTCCCCGCGCAGTCCCGCCGCAGCCGGACATCCAGACCGACCGCGTTGATCGCGCCATCCTGCGACAGCTGCAACGCGATGCATCGATCACGAACGTCGCGCTCGCGGCAAAGGTCAACCTGAGCGCGCCGGCTTGCCTGAGACGCGTCGAGCGGCTGAAGGAGACGGGCCTGATCCGCTCCACGGTAGCCTTGCTCGATCCGAGGAAGCTGGACGCGGGCATGCTGGTGCTGATCGGTGTGATGCTCGACCGCTCGACGCCGGAATCGTTCACCGAATTCGAAAAAGCCGCGCAGAAGGTGCCCGGCTGTATGGAATGTCACGTTGTGACCGGGGAGTTCGACTACTTCATGCTGATTCGCACGCGCGACAGCGACAGCTTCAACCGACTGCACGCGGAAAAGCTGCTCTACCTGCCCGGCGTGCGGCAGATCCGGACGTTCATCGTGCTGCGTGAAATCCTGTCCACGACCGAGTTGCCCATCTGAGCGGTTGCGCTCCGCGCGCGGCCACGCGTCGTGTCATAGCCGGGCGCAGAGGAAGTCCAGAAAAATCTGCACGACTTTCGGCAGTGTGCGGCCGACCAGCGTCTGCACCTCGATGTACCGTTCGCCCAGCCCGCGATCCCGGATCGGCACCGCGACCAGTTCGCCGCGCGCGGCCCGATGCCGGATCGTCACTTCGGCCGCGATCGACACCGTGTCCGTCAATGCCGCGAGGTTGTGCAGCGGCTCGGCATAGTTGCTGACGACAGCCGGTTCGAAAGCGAGTCGCTGCTGGCTGGCCGCAATATCGAAGAGTTGCCGTATCGTCGTATTCGTATCAGGCAGCGCAAGCGGGTACCCGCACAGTTGCGCGAGGCTCACCCGCCCGAAACGGGCGAGCGGATGTCCGCTACGCATCACAGCCATCACCGGCGCACGGCTGCGATGCGCGACCCTGATGTCGGTGTGCGTGGTACGACTGAAGACGAGGCCGATATCCACATCCCCTTCGCGCACGCGCCGCGTGACCTCCGACGGCGCGCTGACCGCGAGGCTGAAGTGGATGCCCGGATAATCGGCGCGAAAGGCTGCCATCACGTGCGGCAGAAACTCGATCGCCCCGCCATCCGACGAGGCGAGCCGGACCTTGCCGCGCCGCACACCGTGCAGCGCCTCGATGTCCTGCACGATGCGGTCCGCTTCGAGTGCGACGCGCGACGCATACGCCGCCAGCATTTCCCCCGCTGCGGTCGCGACCATGCCGCGCGACCGGCGCTCGAACAGCGCTGTGTCCAGCGCGCTTTCGAGTCCCGCGATCTGGCGGCTGATCGCGGAGCCGGCCACGTTCAGCCGCTCCGACGATACGCTGATCGAGCCGGTACGAACGACATCGAGAAAGTAACGCAGCGCCGTTTCCTGCAGGTGATGCTGTTTCATGTCCGCTCCACGGGACCGGAAGCGCACCGCCGGCGCCACGAATGAATTGCCGTTTCGGCAACGCAAGATTATTTATTCGATCATAGTCGCAACAAAATTCCCCGGATAGTCTCGACACCAGCCTGCCAAGTTCAACAGTGAAGTCCTGTCACGGGGAACCCATCCATGAACCTTCACGCTGGTCGAATCCGGAATGCCGTCCGCTTCATCGCCGGCTCATCCGTTGCCCTGTCGTCGCTGTTGTGCGCAACGCATGCATTCGCGGACAAGGCGCACGACACCCTGGTCTATGCATCGGACAGCGAAGTCGAGAACGTATCCGCCTATCAGAACAACCTGCGTGAAGGGGTGATCCTCGCGCACCTCATCTGGGATAACCTGATCTACGAGGACCCCGCGACCGGCCAGTTCAAACCGGAACTGGCCACCGCATGGAAATGGGAATCGCCGACCTCGCTGCTGCTCGATCTGCGCCATGACGTCAAATTCCAGAACGGCGACCCGTTCACCGCCGCTGATGTTGCGTTCACGTTCAACTACATGACCGCACCGGACTCGAAAGTCATCACACGGCAGAACGTAGACTGGATCAAGGGGGCACAGAAGGTCAGTGACTACCAGGTACGCATCCAGCTGAAAGCGCCGTTTCCAGCCGCGCTCGAATACCTCGCCGGACCGTTGCCGATCTACCCTGAAGCGTACTTCCGCAAGGTTGGTCCGGAAGGTTTCAGCAAGGCGCCGGTCGGCACCGGCCCGTATCGCGTCACGTCGATCCAGCCTGGTGTCGGGGTAACGCTCGTTAAGAATTCGAACTACTTCAGCGGCAGCCCCCTCGGCCAGCCGAAGATAGGCACGATCCGCTTCGTCGTGATCCCGGACCCGGAAACGCGCGCCGCACAACTGATGACCGGCGCCGTGGACTGGATCTGGCGAGTACCAGCCGACCAGGCGCAATCGCTGAAAGCGACGCCGAACCTGACGGTCGCCGGCGGCGAGACGATGCGTATCGGCTTCCTGACGATGGACGACCAGGGCACGTCGGCGCCCAATTCGCCGTTCAGGGACGTGCGCGTGCGGCAAGCTGTCAACTATGCGGTCAATCGCGCGGCACTCGCGAACGACCTCGTGCGCGGCGGCAGCCAGCCTATCTATGCGCCGTGCTTCCACACGCAGTTCGGCTGCGATGCGAGCGTCGCGCTCAGGTACGGCTACGACCCGGCGAAGGCGCGGGAACTGCTGAAGGAAGCCGGCTACCCCAATGGCTTCGAGACGGACCTTTACGCATATCGCGAGCGCGACTACGCGGAAGCGATCATTGGCGACCTGCGCAAGGTCGGCATCGTCGCGCACCTGCATTACCTCCAGTATGCGGCGCTGCGCACCGCGTATCGCGCTGGCAAGACGCCGATGACGTTCCAGGCGTGGGGTTCGTATTCCGTCAACGACGCCTCTGCATCGCTGGGCGCGTTCTTCAAGGGCGGCCCCGACGACACCGCGAAAGATCCGGCCGTGATGAAGGACATCGGCATCGCCGATGCCTCGAACGACCCCACCGAGCGCAAGGCCCACTACGCAGCCGCGTTGAAACGCATCAGCGAACAGGCGTACTGGGCGCCGCTGTTCTCGTACTCGACCAACTACGCATTCACGTCGGACCTGAACTTCCAGCCGTGGCCCGACGAGCTGCCGCGCTTTTATCAGGCCAGCTGGAAGTAACCGACGTCACGGAGCCGAGCATGCTCGTCTACATCGCCCGCCGCCTTGCGCTTGCGCTCGCGGTCGCCTTCACCGTGTCACTCGTCAGTTTTGCGCTGCTGCACCTGTCCGGCGACCTCGCCACGTCGATCGCCGGCCCCGAGGCGTCCGCGCAGCAGGTCGAGGAAATTCGCACGCAGTACGGACTCGACCGGCCGCTGCCGGCACAGTACGTGGACTGGCTCTGGCATGCCGTACATCTTGATTTCGGCCGCTCGTTCTTCTTCCAGGACACGGTGATGGACCTGATCGGCCAGCGCCTGCCGGTCACGCTGAAACTCGGCGCAGTGTCGCTTGCGCTGGCCGTGGCGGTCGCGATTCCGCTCGGCGTGCTGGCTGCGATCTTCCGCGACACGTGGATCGACCGGCTGTCGCTGTTCGTGGCAGTCATCGGCCAGGCGATGCCGAGCTTCTGGTTTGGCCTCGCGCTGATCCTCGTATTCTCGGTCTGGCTGCGCTGGCTGCCGGTCGCGGGCAACACGCACTGGCAGAACTTCGTGCTGCCCGCGATCGCGCTCGGCTACTACGCGACGCCGTCGATGATGCGGCTCACGCGCGCCGGCATGCTCGACGTGCTCGGCGCTGACTACATCCGCACCGCGCGCGCGAAGGGGCTGTCCCCAGCGCGCGTGATCTTGCGCCATGCGTTACGCAACGCGCTGATTCCCGTGGTCGCGCTCGCGGCCGTCGAGCTGGGCTTCATGCTCGGCGGCTCGGTCGTCATCGAGTCGGTGTTTTCGCTACAGGGGCTCGGCCAGCTCGCCTGGGACGCCATCGGACGCAGCGACTTTCCGGTCGTGCAGGCAGTGGTCCTGCTGATCGCGATGTTCTACATCGGCCTGACCTTTCTCGCCGACGTGGCGAACGCCGCGCTCGATCCGCGCCTGCGTGCCGGCTAACCCGAGGACCGCCATGACGACAGGACTCTCTTCCCCGCGCGGCGACGCCGCCTCACTCGACCTGCGCGTGCCGGCGCCTGCCTGGCATCGTGCGCTGCGGCGCGTGGTCGGTCATCGCGGCCTCGCGCTCGGCGCGGCGCTGCTCGGCGCGATCGTGCTCGCCGCGCTGCTCGCACCATGGCTCGCGCCCCACGACCCTTATGCACAGGATCTCGGCAGCCGTCTGATTCCGCCCATATGGCACGCGAACGGCAGTTGGGACCACCCGCTCGGTACTGACAAGCTCGGGCGCGACTACCTGAGCCGGCTGCTATACGGTGCGCGCGTGTCGCTTCTGATCGGTTTTGCGGCCGCCGCGCTGTCCGGCCTGATCGGCACGACGCTCGGCGTGGTTGCCGGCTACTTTGGCGGCCACACGGACAGCGCAATCAGCTACGTGCTGACGACGCGCCTCGCAATGCCAGTGATCCTCGTCGCGCTCGCGCTGTCGTCGTTGATCGGCACCTCGCTGAAAACCGTGATCCTGCTGCTCGGCTTCCTGATCTGGGACCGCTTCGCGGTCGTGTCGCGCTCGGTCACGCAGCAACTGCGCGACGCGGAATTCATCGCGGCGGCAAAAGCCATCGGCGCCTCGACGCCGTACATCATGCTGCGCGAGCTGCTGCCGAACATCGCGAACGCGCTGATCGTCGTGCTGACGCTGGAAATGGCCCACGCGATCCTGCTCGAAGCCGCGCTGTCGTTTCTCGGGCTCGGCGTCCCGCCGCCACTGCCGTCGTGGGGGCTGATGATCTCCGAGGGCAAGACGTACATGTTCTTCCAGCCGTGGGTCATTGTGATTCCGGGGGTCGCGCTTGCGGTGCTCGTGCTCGCGATCAATCTGGTGGGCGACGGCCTGCGCGACCTGAACGCGCCCGATGGCCGTAACGGTGGGAGCCTGCGATGAGCGCACTGCTCGAGGTGGAACATTTGCAGGTGGAACTGCCCACGCCGAACGGCCCGCTGCGCGCAGTGCGCGGCATCGACCTCGAGATCGCGCGTGGCGAAATGCTGTGCCTCGTCGGCGAATCCGGCTGCGGCAAGTCCATGACGTCGCTCGCGCTGATGGGACTGCTGCCCCGCCGGGCGAAGCGTACCGCGCAGCGGCTGCGGCTCGACGGCCGTGATCTGTCCGCGCTGAATGACCGCGACATGGCGAAGCTGCGCGGCAACCGTATCGCGATGATCTTCCAGGAGCCGATGACCTCGCTGAACCCGTCGCATACGATCGGCCGCCAGCTCGTCGAGGCGCTGCGCCAGCATCGCAGCGTGACGCGCGCGCAGGCGCGCGACCGCGCGGTCTATCTGCTGGAGCGCACCGGCATGACAAACGCCGCGCAGCGGCTCGGCCAGTATCCGCACCAGTTGTCGGGCGGACTGCGGCAGCGCGTGATGATCGCGATGGCACTGATGTGCGAACCCGACCTGATCGTCGCCGACGAGCCGACGACCGCACTCGATGTGACGATCCAGGCGCAGATACTGCGCATGCTGCGCGAGCTGCAGCAGGAGTTCGGCACCGCCGTGCTGTTCGTCACGCACGACCTCGGTGTCGTCGCACGCATCGCCGACCGCGTCGCCGTGATGTACGCCGGCCAGCTCGTCGAGACCGCGCCGGTCGGCACGTTGTTCGCCCAGCCCGCGCATCCCTATACGCGCGGACTGCTCGGCTGCATCCCGGTACGCGGCCGGCAGCGGCCCGGCACACACCTGACCGCGATTCCAGGCGTCGTGCCGTCGCTGCTCGGCGAGTTGTCGGGCTGCGCGTTCGCGAACCGCTGCGCGCATGCGAGCGACGCGTGCGCGCGAACACCGCCCTACCCAGAACTCGAAGCCGGGCATCGGGTGCGTTGCGTACTCGCGGCCGGCCAGCCGGCCGCGACGGTGGAGGTGCCGTGATGCGCGACGACATCGCCCTCGAACTGGTCTCGCTTGCACGCACGTTCACGCTGCGGCGCGGGCTGTTCGGCCCCGCCGCGGAACTGCGCGCGGTGGACGACGTATCGTTGCGGCTATATCGCGGCGAGACGCTCGGTCTGGTCGGCGAATCGGGCTGCGGCAAGAGCACGCTCGCGAAGATGCTGCTCGGCCTGCTCGACCCCACCGGTGGCCACGTGCTGATCGGCGGAAGGGAAATCGATCCGCGCGAACGGCGCGCGATGGCGCGCCGCATCCAGCCGATCTTCCAGGACCCGTACTCGTCGCTGAACCCGCGCAAGACGGTCGCGCAGATCGTCGCGCTGCCGCTGAAACTGCACGGCAAAGGCAGCGCCGCCAGCCAGCAGACCGAAGTCCGCCGGATGCTGGATCTCGTCGGCATGCCCACACGCACGCACGACCAGCTTCCAGGCCAGCTCTCCGGCGGCCAGCGCCAGCGCGTGGCGATCGCGCGCGCACTGATCCTTCGCCCGGAGATCCTGATCTGCGACGAGCCAACCTCCGCGCTGGACGTATCGGTGCAGGCGCAGATCCTGAACCTGCTGCTCGACCTGAAGACGGAGTTCGGCCTCAGCTATCTGTTCATCAGCCACAATCTCGGCGTGGTCGAGCACCTTGCCGACCGTGTCGCAGTGATGTACCGCGGACAGATCGTCGAACTCGCGGATCGCGAGACGCTCTTCGAGCGTCCCGCTCACCCGTACACACGCCGGCTGCTGGCGTCGGCCCTCACGCCGGAGCCCGGCCTAGGGCTTCCCGAGTTTGCGCCCCCTCCCGTCACGAACTGAACCGACCACGACCCGACCGAGGACTGACTTCATGAGCCGCGAGCAAGCCATTGCGTATGCCACCGGATATTTCGACGACGGCAGTTTCCTGCAGGTGCTGGGCGAGCGCGTCGCGCACCGCACCGAGAGCCAGGCGAGCGACAGCCTGCCCGCCCTGCAGGCCTATCTGGACGGGAACCTGATTCCCGCGTTCGAAGCGCTGGGATTCACCTGCCGCTGCGTGCCGAACCCGGTGCCAGAACGCGGCCCGTTCCTGCTCGCCGAACGGATCGAGGACCCGTCGGCGCTCACGCTGCTGACGTACGGACACGGCGATGTCGTGCACGGCTACGATGCACAGTGGCAGCCAGGCCTTGTGCCGTGGACGCTGACCGTCGATGGCGATCGCTGGTATGGCCGGGGTACCGCTGACAACAAGGGGCAGCACACGATCAATCTCGCCGCACTCGCGCAGGTGCTGCGCGCGCGCGGCGGCAGGCTCGGCTACAACGTGAAGGCGATCGTCGAGATGGGCGAGGAAGCCGGCTCGCCCGGCCTCGCTGAAATGTGCGCGGCGAACCGCGACGCGCTTCGCGCCGACCTGTTCATCGCGTCCGACGGGCCGCGCGTGAGCGCCGCGCGCCCGACGCTCTTCATGGGCTCGCGCGGCAGCGCGAACTTCACGCTGTCGGTGAAGCTGCGCAACGGCGCCCATCATTCCGGCAACTGGGGTGGCCTGCTGCGCAGCCCCGGCATCCGGCTCGTGCACGCGCTGGCGTCGATCGTCGATGAGCGCGGACAGATTCGCGTCGCCGGCCTGCGTCCGCCGGCGATTCCGCCGGCCGTGCGTGCCGCGCTCGCGTCGCTGTCAGTCGGCGGCGGCCCGAACGATCCCGCCATCGATCCGGACTGGGGCGAGCAGGACCTCACGCCGGTCGAACGGGTGTTCGGCTGGAACAGCTTCGAAGTGCTGGCGTTCAAGACCGGCAATCCGGAAAACCCGGCCAACGCGATTCCCGGCCACGCATACGCGCACTGCCAGATGCGCTTCGTGGTCGGCAGCGACGCGGCGCATTTCCTTGATCGCCTGCGCGCCCATCTGGATGCACACGGATTCACTGACGTGCAGGTGTCGCCCTATACAAGCTTCATGGAAGCCACGCGCCTCGACCCGGACGACCCGTGGGTCGAATGGGGCACGCGCTCGATCGCGGCGACCCTCGGCACGGCCCCGGTGCTGCTGCCGAATCTCGGTGGCTCGCTGCCCAATGACGTGTTCGCCGACATTCTCGGGCTGCCAACGCTGTGGGTCCCGCATTCGTATCCGGCCTGCTCGCAACACGCACCAAACGAACACCTGCTCGGCAGCGTCGCCCGGGAAGGCCTGCAGATCATGGCCGGACTGTTCTGGGATCTCGGCGACGAGGGCGAGCGGATTCGGGCAGCGCGACAGGCCCGATAAACGAAGCTCTGTCATTCCATCGGGAAGGGAAAAACCTTACCCCCATGAGCGCAATCTGTTACTGCGAAATCGCTGATCTGGCCGAAGCCGGGACGCAGCTCGACGAGATCCGTCACCACCTGCACCGCCATCCGGAACTGTCATACGAGGAAGCCGACACGTCGCGCTTCGTCGCGGAGCAGCTCGAAGCGTGGGGATACGACGTGACGCGCAGCATTGGTGGACACGGGCTCGTCGCGTCGCTGAAGGTTGGCATCGGTACGCGCACGGTCGGCGTGCGCGCCGACATGGACGCGCTGCCGATCCACGAGCAGACCGGTCTCGACTACGCGAGCATCCACGACGACAAGATGCACGCGTGCGGCCATGACGGCCACACTACCATTCTGCCCGGCACTGCACAGCAACTCGCGAAGACGCGCGATTTTGACGGCACCGTGCATCTGATCTTCCAGCCGGTCGAAGAGGCCGGATCGGACAGCGGCGCGGAATGCATGATCGCCGACGGGCTGTTCGAGCGCTTTCCGTGCGATGCGATCTTCGGGCTGCACAACCATCCGGGCGTGCCGGCCGGCACGTTCGGCTTTCGCGCCGGCCCGCTGATGGCCGCGTGCGATACGGTGAAGCTGCGCACCGTCGGGCGCGGCGATCATGCGGCGCGCCCGCACCTCGCAGTCGACCCGGTGGTGGTCGGCAGCAGCATCGAGATGGCGCTGCAGTCGATCGTCGGGCGCAACGTCGATCCGAACGAAGCGGCAGTGGTCACGGTCGGCTCGTTCCAGTCCGGCCACGCGCCGAACGATAGATGAGCGTGCGCTCGTTCTCGCCGCAGGTGCGCGAGACGCTCGACGCGCGCATCCGCGCGCTCGTCGACGCACGGGCGCACTCATATGGCGCGACGGTCGAGATCGAATTCATCCTCGGCTATCGCCAGCAATTTTGTTCCAGCAGACATTGCCGGCCAGCTGATGGAGAATTGGCGATGTCCAGCTACAACGGCACGCATACGGCTGTACTGTGCGCCGACTTTTCCGAACCCTTTACCAATCGAAAACAGTTCTCCGCCGCCATGTCGTCGCGTGTCAGCACACTCATCCACGATACCGATTCCCCAGCCTTCTGGCGCGAGCAGGAAATGCTGCCGCTCCAGCAAACCATGGCACTGATAGGAAAGAGCCTGTCGCCTGACGTTGTGCTGCGCGAGATTCTTCACCTGATGTCCGAACTGCTGGGACTCAACCGCGGACGCGTGGTGCTGCAGGACGTCTCGAGCAACACGTCCCGCATTCGCCATGCTTATGGACTCACCCAGGAGGAAATCGCCAGAGGCTGCTATGGACCCGACGAAGGCGTGACCGGCCATGTGCTGATGCACGGACAATTGGTCATTGTCCAGGACATCGACCAGGATGACACCTTTCTGGCCCGCGCCGTTACTCGCGACAAACTTCCTCAAGGTCAAGGGCCGGTGTCATTCATCGCGCTGCCGCTCCGGATCGAAGACAGGACGGTCGGCGTGCTCGCGTGTCATCGCATCCGCGGCCGCAATCGCGCGTTATCCAGCGACATTGCGATCTTGCGAATCATTTCGACGCTCGTCGGTCAGCTTCTTCAACTGAATGCGATGCTGGAAGCGAAAACGCGCGCGCTTGAAGAGCAGAACCGGATTCTGGTCCACGCCCTGGAGCACGAAAACGCGCGCTACGGCATCGTCGGCACGTCGCCCCCACTGCTGCGCGCGATATCGGAACTGGAACGGGTTTCCGACGCGACGGCCAGCGTGCTGCTGCTGGGCGAATCGGGCACCGGCAGGGAATTGTTCGCCCGCGCGCTGCATCTGGCCGGACAGCGGCGCGACAAGCCGTTCATCAAGGTCAACTGCGCGGCGATCCCCGATACGCTGTTCGAATCGGAACTCTTCGGCTACGAACGCGGTGCATTCACGGGAGCCAGCAGCAGTCGCGAGGGCCTGTTCGAGCAAGCATGCGCGGGCACGATTTTTCTTGATGAAATCGGCGAGCTGCCGCTGTCGATGCAAGGCAAACTGCTGCGCACGTTGCAAGAAGGTACGCTCACGCGTCTTGGCGGCAAACAGGAGATTCGTGTCGACGTCAGGCTCGTCGCCGCCACCAACCGGAGTCTTGAAACCGAAGTCGCCCATGGACGCTTCCGGCAAGACCTCTACTTCCGCCTCAACGTGATTCCAATCCGTCTGCCGTCGCTAGCCGAGCGCCGGGGAGACATCCGAGAGTTCGCGCTGCATTTCCTGAGCCGCGCGAACCAAGCCAATCAACGCAATGTAAGTCTCGCGCCCGACGCTTTCCTGCAGCTCGAAGCCTATCGGTGGCCCGGCAATATCCGTGAACTCTCAGCTCGAAGTCGCGCCGCTCCGCAAGGCGTTCCGGATCGTCCTGCCGGCGGCCGCGCCGACCATCCTCACCGGCATGCGCATCTCGATGGGCATCGCATGGCTCGTGATCGTGGCCGCCGAAATGCTCGTCGGCAGCACCGGAATCGGCTATTTCGTCTGGAACGAGTGGAATAACCTGTCGTTGAGCCACGTGATCTTCGCAGTGCTGGTCATCGGCGTGGTCGGCATGCTGCTCGACCTCATTTTCGCCTCCGTTCAAAAGAAGGTCACCTATGTCGAGTAATCATGGCCAGCCATCGGCAGGGCATGCGTTCGTCGAAGTCGATGCGCTTTCGAAACACTATCGCGAAGACCTTCCACCCGTTTTCGACGATGTGAACTTTCGCATCGAACGCGGTGAATTCATCTGCATCATCGGGCACTCGGGCTGCGGTAAGAACACGATCCTGAACGTGCTGGCCGGCCTCGAAAGGGCTACGGGCGGCGGCGTGATCATGGACGGCAGGGAGATCGACGGGCCGAGCCTGGATCGCGGCGTGGTGTTCCAAAGCCACGCACTACTGCCGTGGCTGACAGCCCGGCAGAACATCGCGTTCGCGGTCCGCTCGCGGCACCCCGAATGGTTCCGCCAGCAAGTCGATGCGCACGCGACGCGCTTTCTCGACATGGTCGGGCTGTCACATGCCGGTGACAAGAAACCATCGGAGCTCTCGGGAGGGACGAAGCAGCGTGTCGGCATTGCGCGCGCGTTCTCGGTCGAGCCAAAAATGCTGTTGATGGACGAGCCGTTCGGCGCGCTCGACGCGCTGACTCGCGGCGTCATCCAGGACGAACTGCTGAGAATCTGGTCCGCTACGCACCAAACCGTTTTTATGATCACGCATGATGTCGACGAGGCAATCCTGCTGGCCGACAGGATTTTCCTGATGAGCAATAGCCCTCGCGCGCGCCTCGCAGAAATCGTGGTCAACACGCTGCCCCGCGATCGAACTCGCGACTCACTTCATCACGACCTACAGTTCTAACGGATCCGCAATCATCTGATCGATTTTCTCGTACGCCGCTCGACCGAGATTCAGCAGGACACCGGGCGTGCAGAGGCAACACGATCACCACCTCATATCGTCCACCCGGGTCTTGCGCAGACCGAGGTTGTCGATATGAACGCCAGCCGTACGGTGCGTCTCACCGTGACCGGCTAGCCAATGCAGTAACGCAGTCATTCCATGTTTTACTTTATACGGAGCCAACTCATGATTTCGAATCGCAACCAGGTAACCGAGATGATCCTTGCCGCGAAGGTAAGCAAGGGAATCAAATGGTCCGAAGTATCCGAAAAAATCGGCTTGTCCAAGGAATGGACAACCGCCGCCTGCCTCGGCCAGATGACACTGGACAAGAAGCAGGCCGAGACGGTCGGTGCGCTGTTCGGACTGCCCGACGAGGCGGTAGCGTGGCTGCAGATCGTGCCGTACAAAGGCTCACTTCCGACGGCAGTACCGACCGATCCGCTGATCTACCGCTGGTACGAAATCGTCAGCGTCTATGGCACGACGATCAAGGAACTCATCCATGAAGAGTTCGGCGACGGCATCATGAGCGCGATCGACTTTTCGATGGATATTCAGCGCAAGGCCGATCCGAAGGGTGACCGTGTCAACGTGGTGCTGTCAGGGAAGTTCCTGCCATACAAGACCTACTGAGTATCCCCAAGCACTCACGTAGCCAATGTTGGCCCGCTCCCGATGGGCTTATCGATAAACGTGGAAGTCGGGTGACCGAAACAGACGGTCGCACGCCCGAAACGCCCGCGTAGGAATTAAGAAGTCGAGCCGACCAAGTATTTCCTGAGTACGTGCCGGCCGACACCCCAATCAAGGAACTGGTACGGCTTGCAAAACTGTGCTGGCGTATCGAGCGCGATTATCAGGATCTCAAGCAGGAGCTTGGTTTGGGACATTTCGAGGGTCGCAGTTGGCGCGGCTTTCATCACCACGCGACGCTGTGCATAGCGGCTTATGGCTTTCTCGTCACCGAGCGACTCCGCCACCGCGTAAACCGTGTGACCAGGCCCGATAGCATGACATGCGCAACCGATGCGAGCAGCGTGCGCGAAGGTGTACGGGAAGATGTGCGCTCAAGTGCGAATGTGCGACGTCATCCCATGCGCACATTATGCGAGATACGTGCGCCAAGCCTACGCGACCGGTGACTAACCGGTTGCGTCCGGACGGCGTATCGGCGTGCGTTTCCAGGTGCGTACCGATGTGCGTATGCGTGATGGTGTTATATCAAGATGTCAACGGGGTGCGTAAAGGTGTGCGCTGTGGTTACGCGATGAAATGCGCATGCGCGGTCGACAGCGTGTGCCTTCCCGATGCGTATCTCCTGCGAATTGGCGTGACGCGTGCGTATGGGCAATGAACCGGCTGAGCCCCGCAGGGTCCTTCTTCATGTGCAGCGGAATACACAACGCGTCAGCATGGCATGCGCGCACGTGGTGCAGGGCTTGCACTTTTACTGCTCATTGCACGCGTCTTTTTCTTTCCTCGCAGCACGCAAGGTCGCGATAACCGGTGTGCGTACCGATTGCGCACATTCTGCGAACGGTGGTGCGTCAAGGCAGATGCGTTGCGTGCGTACGACGTGCGAAAAAAGTGCGTTGTGCTCTTGGTTTCCCACGGCGTCCGTGGCAGTCCCCCTGCGTTTCGCGTGCGACAAAGCGGCGTTGACAGGTGCGCTGCGTGTGCGCAGGATGAAGTGCTGGTGGCGTGACGCGGATGCGTTCAGAAGGCGCGGATGTCTGTTGCCACGAAAGCGTAGTGGGAGGCGTTTGCACGCGATTTCGATGCGTTGCCGGAAAACCCCGAGGCGCGGCGGGGGCGTGACGGTGCGCGACGCAATGCGCGTTCTGCGTGTCCATATCCGCGACGCGCAGACGAAGGGCTACAGCCTGGAGCAGATCGCCGAGCAGGCGCGCGGTGCGGGCATCGGGATCGCGGCGGGCACGATCCGGTATGCGCTGCGTGCAGCCGGGAGAGGCGGCGGCGCGGGTCATGCCGCGCGCACGGCGAACCGGGCACCTGCGCAGAGCCCCGAGACGACACTGAAGGACGAGGGCCAGAAGGCAAACCGCAACCCACGCCAGTGAAGGGCTCATCCGCATTTGCGATCCAGCCTGATCCCGACGATCTTTGAGGATGGACGGTGGGGCGTGCATTTGTGAATTCGGTGCGCTGTGGCTGAGGCCTGATCGGGAGCCGGAGGATCCACTGCCGGATGGATCGGAGCGGCAGTGCGCGGGACGCTGGGCACGTTCCACAGCTTGCTTCGCGGCAACTGCCGTGTGGTAGGGATGATGACTGATGCTTGATGTTTGATGCGATCGGCGTTATCCTGACGATGTGCCACAGGAGGACGTCATGCGAACCACCCTCGATATCGACGACGATGTGCTTGCGCTCGCGCGTGCCCGTGCCGAGCGTGAGCGCGTCTCGATTGGCCGTGTGCTGTCCACCCTCGCCCGTGCGGCGCTGCAGCCGACGGGGACTTCGCCAGCCATGCGCAACGGGCTGCCCGTGCTGCCGAACGCACGCACTGCGCGTCCGGTCACGCCCGAACTCGTCAACCAGTTGCGCGACGAGGCGCCCTGATGGCGTATCTGCTTGACGTGAACGTCCTGATCGCGCTACTCGATGCCGGCCATGTGCAGCACGAAGCGGCGCATATGTGGTTTGGCCGGGTCGGGCGGGGCGCCTGGGCGACCTGCCCGCTCACCGAAAACGGCGTGCTGCGCATTATCGGGAACCCGCGCTACCCGAACACGATGGAAACGCCTGCAGCGGTCGCGCCGCTCGTTGCGCAGCTGCGCGCGCACCCCGGCCACGAATTCTGGCCCGACGACGCGAGCCTGCTCAATCCGGATCATGTTGACGCGAGCCGCCTGCTCGCGACCGACCAGGTCACCGACACTTATCTGCTTGCGCTCGCGCGCCTGCACGGTGGCAGCCTGGCCACCTTCGATCGCAGGCTGGTGGTGGATGCCGTACCGGACGGCGTGCGCCATCTTGAGGTGATCAACCAGGCGGGATGAAGCGGCTCCCGGGGCTACGCCCGTTATCCTGCCGTCCGGTGTTCCTTGTTGACGGAACCCGTCTATAAAGAAAACACAACTGGATCCGGCCAACGTGCGAAGCACGACCGAGTACACGTTAGCGGCCCGTGATATCGATGTGTGGATGTACTCGCCGTAACGTAACATATGAAAGCCTGCGCAAGCAGGCTTTTGGTTTTCTGGAATCCGGTCTCTTCCGGTGGCGTGCTCTCCTGGCATTTGCGCCGGCGCGGTGAGGAACATTTCCCGCCTGCCACTGTCGATTTCCCGGGCCTCCTGAAGACGGAGGCTGTCCATGAGATTGTCCACGGTACAGTACCCCTTACGGCCTATCCCGGCCATCGCGGTGCCTGCGCACATCGTTGAAGGGTGTGGTCCTGCAACCGCCTGTCATCTGAGATCGCATTCCAGATTGGTTTGCAGTACGAATTAGTAACCTCTGGCTACGCGGCGGGAGGTGTCCGATGAGCGGCTTCTTTACCGCAGTGGGCGGCATGCTGGAAAACGGCATGTCGACCTACGTGACCAGTGTGTCCTCGGCCCTGTCCAGTGCGATTGTGCCTGTGGTGACAACCGAGGTGACTGTCTGGATCGTCGTCTATGGCATTGCCGTGATCCGTGGCGAGGCGCACGAGTCTGTGCTGGCATGCGCATGGCGAAGCATGAAAATGGCCGTGATACTGTCCATTGCGCTGGGTTCCGGGATCTACCAGTCGCAGGTGCTGACGGCAGTGGAAGGGGCGAAGGCGGGACTGGCACAGACGATTCGGAAAGCGGCTGCCAGTGCCGGTGCAGGTAACGCGGGCTGTGGCACCGTCAGTGCGGGTAGTGTGACGGGCAGCAGTGCGGCAGGGATCTACCAGACACTCGACTGCTACGACCGGCAGATCGATCTCGTGGTGGATGCCTATGGTGAAAAGTCGACACACGAAGGCATGAGCATCGCCGGCATCGTCGCGGCGGTCTGTGATGCGGTCAACGGCTGGCTGGCCGGGCTGGGTGGTGCCATCTTCCTGATTGTCCTTACTGTCGAGGTGATGATGGCGAGGATGCTGCTGGATCTGGTAGTGGCGCTCGGGCCCATCTTCATCGCGTGCGCGGCGTTCTGGCCCACCGCGCGCTTCTTCGAGGCATGGACGGCGAAGATCGCAAACTATGCGTTGCTCCAGGTGCTGGTGGCGGCATTTCTTGGACTCGCGCTCGCGGCGTTCTCCGCTGACCTTGCACCGTTCCAGGTCACGACAGCGGCGCCCGATGCCAACGCGTCGGCGCTTCCGGCGTCGGCGCAGACGACGCTCGAAACCGTCTCGCCGGCTGCTGCTGTGCTGGGGATGCTCGTGACGGGGCTACTGTTTGCAACAATCGGATGGCAACTTCCCGCAGTCGCATCGGGGCTCGTGGGCGGGGCGACGATGTCGGGGTTCGGCGCCTTCTCGCGGGCTATGTCTCGCGTGGTGCGGTCAAACCCTGCTGCTCAAGCTCATCGAACCGCTGCCGAATCAGAACGTCATTTTTCATTTTGTTCTGTGCAGGAAGTCGCGGCGTGAGTCCGATTTTGTAGAAACGGGCCAGCTTTTGTAGAAAGCAAAAGGGCTTGCATCGCTGCAAACCCTTTAAATACGAGTGACTCGAACACTCGACCTACGGATTAAGAGGGTATGGTTCAATAAAAATTTCTTTTTAAATCAATACCCTGCTTCGCTCGCCAGCTTGGAACGTAGCCTCAAATAGTCACAATTCGGGTGACTGTAGCGGCTCATTCTTTGCTACTGCCAGCACGAAGGCCTGCCCGCGTGACTCAAGCCACAACCGCAGGTCACGATCACCACCATAAACCTCGTCACCTGTGACCCAGCCGCATGGCAGACCGGCATCCAGCGCACGCTCAAGCATGTTGCGCGCGAGCCGTGGCTTCGTTGCAAACTCCAACGTCGGTGGGATGCCGGCTGCCTTGCAGCGAGATGGGTCATCGGTCCATGCCCGCGGCACATACAGCGCGCGATCGATGAATGCACTGCTGCCGTGACCGGCATAGCAAAGGAATACGCCAACCTGGCAATTCTCGATTCGGCCCGCCGTGCCGCTGTATTGGCGTTGAACGCCGGCCGAGTGCTCACCTTTCTTGACGAAACCAGTTTCGTCCACAATCAGCACTGCATCATGCTCGCCGAGTCGTTCAACCACATATTGGCGTAGTACATCACGCGCAGCATCGGCGTCCCATTGCGCCCGCTCGAGAAGGTGTTGCACGCCGTCCAGCGTTGCCTCGCCAATCCACTCGGCAAGTTGCCAGCCGTTCTTGCGCTCGACTGTGCCCAGCAGCCCCTTCATATAGGCCAGTGAGCGCTGCCGAGGTTCGGGGCGTCTGAACAGCTGTCCGAGACGTTCATGCAATGCGTACAGTTCACGTTCCCACGATTTCGCAATCGCCCGCATCGGCTTATACTCATGTAGTAGTACTGAACAACTATAGCAAAGAAATATACGGCTGTAGTACTAAGGATATCGAGTCGTCGGGCAACTATTACAACAGCCAGCGCGCTTATCTGGGCCAGCGCTATATCGATTTGGCTTTCACCAGGTATTACCAGCACCGCTTTGATCGCGGCCAGCTCGCCGAGTATTTGAACCTGAAGCCGAAGAACTTGCCGACCTTCGCAGAGAAATTCGCGGGGGGAGGTCTCTGATGTACGTACTTGACACCAACGTCATCTCGGACCTACACAAAAACTACTATCGCAAGCGCTTTGTCTCGCTGTGGAAGGAGTTTGACCAACTCGTTGCAGACGAGATGGTGAAAGTAATGTGACAACACGCAACCGGATCGAACATCCACTGCGGTACCTCCGATACGCGCGCCGTCTCGAGCGAATCCAGCGCGCAGCGCAGAACAGTCGCTCCGTTCTTCTCTACAGAGTTGAAGATCCACACCGTACGTCCGTACCATGGGTGCCAGCGATAGAGAACTTCCCGCGACTCGGTAATATGGGTGTTGTGTTGACGGCTTGTACAACCGCAGTCGTCGTCATTCGTCGCTCGGCTTTGCTTCTCCGGAGCGGTTCCTTCGGGACTGGATCGAAGCCCAGCAGACCAAGGACGCCGCTGCATAACTCGGGACCCTTGGAAGGCGAAAAACCGAGGGAAGCTCAGTCAATCCGACGACTACGGAAAAGACCGATCAAAAAAACAGATGTGATTCACCCGGAGTAGATGTCTGGCCTATATAACTCCATGTACCGCTCCGGGTTGGCTAGCGCACCGAACCCATGAGGGCGATAGACTTCATGTGCGTTTGTCGTGACAAGGACAATCCTGCGCAAGTGCTTAAGCAAATTGGAGCCGAAGATGTGGTCCATCAGTGCTGCAGCATACCCCCGCGATCTGTATTCCGGCAGAATAAACACATCGCAGAGGTAGCCGAATGTAGCCATGTCGGTCACCACGCGGGCGAAGCCGATCTGGCTACTACCCACATATGCACCGAAACAGAGCGACGCTTCAATGGCTCGCTCGACAGTTTCCCTTGAGATACCCTTTGACCATGCGGCATGGTTGTGCAGAAAAGTGTGAATGATATCGATATCCAATTCTTTTTTGTCGCTTGATATACGCAATACGTCGATTGTCATTCCGTTGACTCCGCATTAGGTCGAGGTTTGTACTCGCCGATTATTAACGGGATGCCGGTTACTCCTCGACACATAGGTGTTTCCGGCGAGCGCTAGCACGATTAGGCCCGATGCAATAATGCTTACCGCATCGTAGCGTTCACCGAGGACGATCCAGCCACCGACCATACCGAAAACTGGGCTAATCAGTGAAAATGGTGCGACTACCGCAGCGGGATACAGGTTCATTAACTTTCCCCAAGCTCCAAGCGAAAATAGTGTCCCCGCTACGGCAAGGAAGAGTAGTGCCAATATGCTCATCCAGGTCAGGTGCTCCAGCGCATTGAATAGCCCTGTCGTCCCTCCTTCCATTAAAATAGAAAGAAGCAACAAAGGAATTGGTGGGATTAGACTCATCCAAACAGTAAAAGCGAACATATCGACTTTTCCCGCGCGTTTTAACTCAATGTTTCCCCACGCGAAGCCTGCGGCTCCAAGAAGTGCCAGAATGACTGGAGTGATCGGAAGCGTAGCGTGATATCGCGCATAGCCAAGTAGCAGTACGCCAAACAATGCAAGTGCCATCATGCTTTGCTGCATCGAATTGGATCGTTCTCTAAGTACGATACCCGATAATAGCAGCGTGATGAATACCTGTAACTGTGCGAGCACCGACACAATGCCAGCGGGAACACCCAAATGGATTGCTGAAAACATACATGCAAACTGGATGACACCCAAACATAAGCCGGCCCGAATGTATAATTTTAGTGGCAATGTTGGCCTTGAAAGAAAGGCGACGCCAAATACAAATACAATCATGAAGCGTAGTGCAGCTAATAGCAGCGGCGGGCAGCCGCGCAAACCGATAGCGACTACGACAAAACTTAGTCCCCAAATTGCCGCGACAACGCAGGCTAATAAAATATGCCTTATTTTCATGCGGCCCCCTCTTCACTAAAAAGATCTTGCAGTACATCGTCGAATATACGTAAGAACAGATCCACTTCATCTGCGGTCACGTTTAAGGGCGGCAGAAGGCGCACCGATGTCAGGTCGTGAGCAGCGGGAATCGTGAGCACATTCCGCGTCAGCAATGCATGCCATAGTTGGACTGCTACATCGTCTCCAAAGCGATGCACGCATTCCGGCATTGCGTGTATCGAACGGGCAAGGCCGATGCCTTCGCAACTGAAGCCAAGTTTCGAGCCTAATCGATCGATACCGAGCTTCAGATACTCACCACGTATTTGCACGTTTGAGCAAATGTCAAGTTCGTGTAAAAGGGAAAGCACATGCGAACCGCAACGCATGCCAAGTCGGTTGCCGCTGAATGTCGCCCCATGAATTTTGGCAGCGCTATCCCTTGCAAACACAGACCGATAGATCGCATCTTGCATCAAGACAGCGGATACGGGGAAGATGCCCCCGGTCAGTGCCTTCGATATAAGTACTATCTGCGGTGCGGGAACATCCAATGTCTGGTAGGCAAACCAATGCCCCGTTCGCGCGATGCCGCAAAGAATCTCGTCGAAGATGAGCACCGTTCCATGCTTTGCGCACAGATCTGCCACTTTCATCAGGTCACACTGTTTCCATACGCGTGCTCCGGCAGTTCCCTGAACGGGTTCTAGCAAAACGGCAGCCACATCATTGTTCGCAAGCAGAGACCCGATAGAATCTGTATCACCCAAAGGCGATTGTTTGAACTGCGCAGGCGGTGCAGGCAAGTCACGACGCCAGAAATCGGACCCAGCTAGCCACGTGGCCGTCAGCGAGAGGCCATGAAATCCCCCCTCAATTGTGACGATGCCGGTGCGTCCTGTATGAACCATTGAAAACTTGAGAGCGGCTTCGACTGCATCGACACCACCGTTACCAAAATACACTTTGCCATCAACTATGCCGGCTAACTCGATCAGCTTCTTGGCTAACTCGCCGGCATCTGCGGATATGCCAAGCGGATTCAGGTTGGGGAGCAGGGTCTGCAGATCCGAACTGAAGCGTTCGAGCAATGCAAACGGGTTATGACCCAGCGGCATTGCTCCGTACCCCGTGACGAAGTCCAGAATCTTTCTCCCGTCCTCCATATAAAGCCAGCTACCTGAAGCGCGTACCGGTTTCATGTCCAACCCGGTAGATCGAACGATGTTCGACCATGCTGGGTTGACGAAACGCTCATAGATGGCAGCGTCGGCCGCTTGATCTTCCATCACTTAAGCGCTGTCGCATAGGTTGCGAGCGAGCACATCGTCAGGTCGCTCTGATCGCCATAAAAATCAGCAGCCTGATCCATCGCGCGGAAATTTAGTTCGATAAGGAACGCAAGACTAGCGAGCGCACGTTCCTGGGCCTCGGGTGAAATGGCCCCCACTTCTTCGAAGAACAATCGAGATAGCGAGGCATGATTCAATTCGACATTCAGATCATCATGTCGCTTCGCGACGCGCTGATAGTCGACTTTCGAGGATGCCAGCACTTCGAGACGGTGATGAACTGGATTGTCGACGCCTAGCATGCCCTCGGTGACCATGATCGAACTCATGTAGCCGATGGAGTCGTAACGACCAAGTACTGTGAATGCATCTACGTAAGCCTGAAACAACGGGAGCGGCAATGCTGCGTCGAGCTGCTCTGCACCCACGCCAAGCGCGATGCATGTGGCACGCTCGAAGGCCTCGTGCCCAAGTTCTTCCTGAAAATAACGATAGGCACGTTGCTTGACCGGCGAGCGGGTGCGTTTGGTCATCAGTGGGGCTATGATTTCGACGAAGCGCTGAGTCACGTGATACTGCTCGATGAAAAGACCTTGTACGACTGGACCAAATTGCGCCGCATCGTCGTTGATCCTCTTGACGAAACGTGACTCCCCGAGACGAGTGAGGCCGGATAGGGCAAATTGTTCGGCGCGGCGCATGAAATTGAGGCCAGTGTCAACATGATCGCACGACGTTTCTATCTTGATGCGGCGAACGCAATCTTCTGTCGTCGCAAGGTGCACGAGATCAACGAGACACATCAAGTAGGTTTCTACGTGCGCGGTGCAATAGAGCCCAGCACAGATCACCGTTGTTTGAGTGGGAGGGGAGAGTCCATCATCGGCGAACGTCATACCGAGTCGACGTCCTGTCATGCGTAGAACTTGTCGCCAGAGCGGTGCTATGATCGGCAGATTTTCCTCCACATAAATTCTCTGTAGGAAGAATGTCTGTATGGCGAAGTTATCTCCACCGTTGCCGTTGACTTTGGGGATGTCTGAGACAGAAAACGCGTCGGCTTGCGGCAGCGATAGGTCGAGGATACGAACAAAGGTAGAAATCGCTTTTCGATACGCGTCAGGTCTATCGCCTGATATCTTGACCAGCGTTTCGGCGGCATTCTGTACCAATCGTTCGTAAAGGCTACCCAATTCGTTCAGCACGTTTTCGTCGGCTGGCTTGCTCTGCACGAGCGACAGTTCATCAAGCTGCTTCGCTAACGATTGTTGCCAAGGGAGTGCCAGCCCATCTTTGATGTCGGACCAAATCTGAGCATTTGGATCGCCCATTGAAAGGAGACTATCGAGCAGTCGCGGGCCATCGACCTCAGTCGACGCAATCTCATATTCGTTCGATTCCGCACTCAGTAGTACCGTCTGTCCGTCTTCATCGAGTTGGGCCGAAAGTGGAACGAGGCACGGCTTGTCATAGCGATGGATCTGCCAAGCTTCCATGATTTGAACTCCCTGCATGCAGAATCACTGGAAAATTCGGGGAATGACTGCGTTTGGCTGCCCGTAATAGTTGATGATCTCTTCTTCCTGCTGGGCCATCGTCTCAACTGTTAGTACAACGTTTTTCTCGACGACAAGTTGTTCTTCTCGCGAGATCGCAGTCAAATCGTTTAGCAAATCTGCGGTCACGTCTTCATGATCAAGCGAGTCGTTAATGTTCGCGTGGTTGAACAGCGGCGCTGAGAAGCCGTCAGGGAGACCTACCTTGGAACAATATGTAGAGAGCATATCGTTGAAGCGAATACTTGGTATTTCGAATAAAAAGAGAATGCTTTTGAAGGAAAGAAGATGTTGCTTGGCATATACACCAAGCGCTGCGCAAAGTGCGAATGTGGAGGGAAGTGGTATCAGATAATCGAGCTTTCCTTGTGAAATATCGATTCCGGCTGCATTGAGGCAGTCGGCAAGCATTAAGTCGTGATCGAGTTCGGACACCAGAAAGCGCTGAACCGCCTGCCTGTTCCTTCGACTATCGGCCTGCGAAAGCGCAGGTGCGATGAGCCCAGGCGCTTCGCGAACGAGGTAATAGTATTCGAGCGCGTACCCGATAAGCATTTCGCGTGTCAAGGAACCATCTTTCATCATTGAGAACAGCCTCGACTTGCAACGGGTACGCGTGGCACGGATAGCAAGGTCACGAATATGTGAGTTGAATTCTTGGCCGGAACGTGCGTCAAGTGGCCATTCGAATTTCGACTCCGTAACCAGCCCCAAGCGATCCAGCTCTTCTAAAAGCGGATCGATTGATGTTGCAAGCGATTGGTGACGAACGCGTAAATCGTCAATAGACGAATTTCCGTCCTTTAAGGCGTTAACCAATGCGCGCATCGACTGTTTGGCGTCACCGCTAGTAGAAATATCACATGACTGATTGCCGTAGATCAGCGCAATGCCGTCCTCGCTGCCCTCGATTTCGACACCCGAGCGCAACGTCGGAAAATTGAAGAGTTCTGTGGTTCCCGGTGCTTGCATGATATTCTTACCTCAAAGGATGATCAAAGCTTGTCGATCCGCCGAAGGAGTTCGCCAGTACTCGAATAATGCTGCCAGACAGAGGAGTAGAATGCGTCGTAAAGTTCGATGAACAGGTGTGTCAGTGCACGCATACGCCGCATCGTTTCGTTGTCGACGACCGGAATTTTCGAGAAAATTTTTCGCGTGAGGCTGCCGTGCTCGCCTTGAAGATTGATGTCGGAGTGTGCTTTCACCGGCTTCAGAAAATCAGAGTCTATGCCAATGCGATATGCGGCGTCGAGGAACGAGTCTTGCCGGATATCCTTGCCCTCCAGAATTCCGAGCGTCGTGAAAAAAAAGAGCGGATCGTTGTGAGACCAATAGGCTAAACTGTTGCAAAGCGCCATGGTCTGAGGTAGCGGTACTGTGTGAGCCAAGTCTTCTCGCGAAATACCGATCTGATTGAGCGATTTCAAGAGTAGTTCATCGTGACCGTATTCCTCGGCGAAGAACTCGTTCATAGCGAGTCGGACATCAGTATTCGGAACGTATGACAGAACCGGAGCATCGAAGTAGCTTTCCCGGAAGAGAAAGTGATAGTTCTCGATGACCATGCCGTAGATCACGGATTGGGGAATATCACCTGGCTTCGTAGCATTCGAGCAATTGATCCAGAACTCGTTGCGGTAAAGCGTTTGATATAGCAGACGGTTCGAGAGGTCCTCTATTTCGAGCAGTGCATCCAAGCCGGTCCTTCCGATTGATGGCACTACAGGACGGATTATTCCGTGCACAGCCAAGTGGTCAACGAGCGTGTGAACATACTCTGTTGATCGAGTGGGGAGAAGGCTTGCGAGTTGGGCTACATCCCTCTCTTCAGTGAGGCTGTTCAGCAAACTAGCCGTTTCATCCGCCGTGATTGCACCCGTCTCCAGTTCAAATTCATCGCCGGCCGCGGTTCTGACTATGAGCGGCGTATGCGAAACCACGGACGAGTTCAGGCAGAATTTTCGCGACTCCGAGATGATTTGATCCACGCTATGCTCCAAGCATATTGATCGTACAACCGGAGCCATCAATGTTTCGATGGCGCCGGGTCCTATCGGAGAGCCGTTCTTTTACAGATGAACGGGGATCAGTACCGGACGCGTGTTGCGCGGTTTGACCAGAATGACCGGCTGTTGCGTAGTCGTTTGCGACATGACTTTCTCCTAAAAACAAGATTGAAGAACGCTCGCTGGAGGCCGGCGAGCAGCGGCCTTGCCGTTTTACTGGCAAATCGACATATCGTTCCGAGGCAGCACCGTGATTAAGACCATCATGCAAATGGCATGATTACTTGACCCTGACGCGTCGTCGTTTTTTGCTCGAATTCAACGGGGATATCGCCATTTCCACGTCGCCTTTCTGATTTAGCCCAGCACGGGGCACGGGTTGATTGTTCCGCTAAAATTTGACAGATGGAATGAACAGTAGTGAACTATCTTGTATAAACTGTTTACATAGTTTGTAGAGACTGTTCGTTGACTTATGGTCAACAGTTCCTTCGGGGATGGAAATGAAGATCAACTTGGATGCGGGATCGAGTCTGTCTCTGACAGAACAGATTGTTGGGCAGATTGAGGCGCTTATTCGAGATGGGCGCTTGCACGCTGGGGAGAAGTTATGGTCGATCCGGCAGCTTGCAGCGGAGCAACAAATCAGCCGCTTCCCCATCTTGGAGGCGTATGACAGGCTGGTTAACCGTGGCCTGCTTTATTCTCGACATGGCTCAGGCTACTATGTGGCTGATAGTGTCGACCTCGAACGCTCAATCGGTGGGGTGAATCCCGACCTTGCTGCCCCGGAGTCGAACCAGGTTCGAGAACAGTTCGCTTCGCCGGATTACACACTTAACCTTTCCATCGGCTTGATTCCAGAAGCATGGCGCGATGTAGACGGTATTACGCAGGCAATCCGCCAAGCAATGCGAAAGGATTCGCGTAGCTTGATTGACTATGCGACGCCGCAAGGCGACGCAGGTTTGCGTAGCCAGATCCAGCAACGTTTGCGCTTCTTCGGGCTAGCAGTTGAGCCTCAGAGCATTATGCTAACCGACAGCGCGAGTGAGGCATTGGATTTGGTAGTTCGGCTGATATTGAAGCCGGGAGACACCGTTTTTGTTGAAGATCCGGGTTACTTCAATTTATTCGGCCTTTTGAAAATGCAGGGGATAAGGTTGATCGGGATTCGGCGGTTGCCAACCGGACCCGATATAGATGTGGTCGAAGATCTATTGAAAGAGAATAAGCCAAAGGTCTTTTTCGTTAATACGGCTTTGCATAACCCGACAGGATCTAATGTTGCCCCAAACGTGGGATTCAGGTTACTTCAGCTCGCGCATGAGCATGATTTTATGATCGTTGAAGACGATGTGTTTGCTGATTTTCAATCAATCCCATCGGCTCGCCTCGCGGCGCTTGATCGGCTAAATCGAGTGATCTATGTCGGCGGTTTCTCGAAGAGCTTATCTTCATCTTTGAGGTTAGGATATCTGGTTGCTACGGCCGATCGAATCAACCGGCTTGTAGATGTAAAGGTCCTCACCCGGCTAGGTGGAACGCGTTTCAGTGAGCGAGTGACTGCTGCCTTGCTTGAACATGGAGCGTATCGTAAGCACCTTGATAGGTTACGCCGCAGAGTCAACGGCGCACTGTCTACCGCGTTGGGGCATCTTCACGACGCCGGTTGGGAGGTGCTTGGAGAGCCATGCGGTGGAACGCTTATTTGGGCGAAATTCCCAGGAATTGATAATTCGGAGGTCATGGTGAATGAGGCCGCAAAGCTTGGAATTGCGCTCCAGCCCGGGAGTTACCATAGGCCCAACGGTGAAGCTACGCCGTGGATTCGCTTCAATACAGCGCACTTGAACGATGAACGGGCGATCCGGTTCTTGCGAGCAATGAAGAAGGGTTAATATTAGATATTCTGAGCTTCTTCGCCTACCAAGCGTTCCGAGTCGTGCCGTGGCTCATGTTGCACGAATGCCCAATGAATGAAGCTATGAGATGTTATGTTCGGCTCGTTTTGGTGCGCTGCATGCCTGCGAAGTACCTCCGCCCGTCATATCGTGGTGCGTACTGAAAAATACTACTGACCGGGCCATCAAAACCGTGGATAACGCGATCGTTCCGATGGCCACATACCCCGTGTTGCGGACGGCCCGCCACATCGAGGCGGCGGCTGCTCTGCGCGAGGCGTCGTCGATCCGGGCGACCGCTGCATCGATCGACCTGATGAGCTTCTGCCCGGCCTCGTCGAGCGCAGCCGAGTGCCGGGTCGCGCTGCCGACCAGCAGCCCCTCTTCGCCGGTTAGTCGTTCAACCATGTCCTGCACGATGCCGTCCGTACTGTCGTCGATCAGTTGGCCGATATGCTGATCCGACAACCGGGCCAGGGCGGCCCGATATTCCGTGAGCGAAGCCCGTTCGATGTCGAGTATGGCCGAACGCAGTTCCTCAACCGCTTTCGACTGTGTTTCCATCACGGCTTGGACCTGGTTGCACGTTGCGCGCGCTGTTGCCGATCCGGCGCAGGGCGAGATCGGCCGCTTCCTTCATCGCTGCGGACGCGTCGCCGACTTGATCCTGCAATTCGTCCAGCGTCATCTGCGTGATCGCAAACGGTATCCAGGACGGGTCATCGAAGGTCAGCCCGTAGGCAATCGCCATCTCCCGGATGCGGTCGCGGTCCTCGGGCTCCAGGCGCGAAAGCAGCTCATCGAATGCCTTGCTGCTCATCATCCGTTCTCCGTCAGGCCCAGAGAGGTGGCAGCCCGGTCCAGTTGGTCATCGAGCGCACGCATCCAGCGATGCAGGCGTGAGCGTTGCGGCGTCGTCAGTCGAGAATCTTCACGCGCAGCCGAGAAGGTCAGCATCAGTTCATCGAGGGCGACGAGCACGCCGGCCTGAAGTTGGGGCAACGCGATTTCGACGCCGCCGAACTGCGGCAGCATCGTGCGTCCAGAACTGGGCGCATTGTTCGCGTTGCCATACCACATAAAAAAATCTTCCCGATCTCCGAACCACTGATTGACCGCGACCACGTAATCTGCTCGCCCGCGAGTTCGATCATTTCGCGCACCGTGCGGGTACTGGCACTGAACGGTGACATGACATTGACCAGGGTTGCGCGGTAGCCGTTGCGATCCAGCTCCGCGAAGAATCCGGTATCGGTATCGGCGTCGAACTGTCTGAGTTGCGTGAGCGAGGCAGCGGGCAGATCGGCCAGGATCAATGCGCGGCCGTGATCGACAGCCGCGAGCAACTGGTCGCGCTCCCGTTCCGGGCCAGTGAAGCGGATCGGGACCCCGATGGGCGGGCAAATTCCCCCACCTGTGGGCACCTCAAAATCCCCCACCTAGAGACACGCGGAGCATGATGCTGGCGTGGTCTGGCAGGACGTTACCTTGCACCCCTCGAAGAATGAAGAAGAGGGGTTGTTGGAGTGAATGTCTTGAAGCCGCATCTGCAAACAACCATCGCCACGCTCGTCGCCGCAGGCAAACGTCAGCGGGAGATCGCCCGGATCACGGGCGTTGACCGGAAGACGATCCGTAAGTACCAGGAGCAATTCGCGGCGGCGCAGGCAAATTCCCCCACGGTGCCCACCGGCGCCGAGCTGCAAATTCCTCCACCCTGCCCACCGGCAAGCAGCCAGGTATCGGCTTGCGAACCACACCGGGAATTCATCGAGGCCCAGTTGCGATTGCGGCGCAACGCCATGGCCATCTACCAGGATCTGGTGGACCGGTTTGGCTTCGCCGCTGGATACGACAGCGTCAAGCGGTTCGTGCGGACGTTGCGTCATCATGAGCCCGCCCAGTTTGACCGGCTGGACTTCCTGCCCGGTGAATAATCGCAAGCTTGCGATTATTCACCGGGCAGCATGCGCAGACGCAGGAAGGCCTCGGCCGGCGGGCGAGGACGGTATTCACGTCGATGGCCGGACTCTTCTGCGCTTGTGCGGGCCAAATTCGATGACTATGGGCGATCTGGACAGTTAGTTGCATAATTATGCCTCAGCCAGGCTGCCGGAAGGCTGCACCACTGCACCAGTTGCCTTGCTGCCGCGAAGCATACTGTGCGACGGCGCCCATACCGGCACGCCAATTGCGGCCACAATAGTGCCAGATGACTCGACACCGGGAGCCGCAATGCGGGTAGCTAAATTAACGTTGGCCGTGCGCTGCATCGCTGTGTGTGCTGGCTTTGCTGGCGGAATACCCGCGACTCACGCCGCCGGCACCTTTGACGGCGACTGGAACGTGACGCTCACATGCCCCAAAGGCGCTGACGGTACATCGGGCTACCGATATCGATTCCCCGCCGAAATCCAGCAAAACATCCTGCACGGCGAGCATGGCGAACGAGACGCGGGCGGCTGGCTCACGCTGGACGGCAAGCTTGAACCCGATGGGTCTGCCACGCTCGTCGCCCAAGGCCTGAGCGCCTCGTCGCTCCACGCCAACACTCGATCGACCTATTCGTACGAAGTCAGCGCGCAGTTCGACGCGACTTCAGGCAGCGGCTTGCGCACGACCGCACGCAAATGCGATTTTGTGTTCGTAAGGGAATGACGGCAAGCGTAGCTGGCGGCTCGCGCAAACTGGCGCCAGAAAAGAAAAAACCCGCTGCGAGAGCGGGCTGAATCCATATCAGAAAGAGACATGGAGGAGACGGTTGAAGTATAGGGTTTTCCCCTAATCCATGCAACTGCTTTTTTCATCGCCGCAGGCTTGCTTCGGCCTCAATCGGCGAGAAGGGTTACGACGACGACGCCATGACCGCAATTGCGGCGCGCCTCATCGACCGCTATCGGCTCGCTGTATCGCTTCTTTCCGACCAAGGGGCGCCGGCCGAAGCGCCGTTGCCGCGTTACGCACAGCAGACAAAGAACGGACTCGCCGAACCGGAGCAGCAGGTTCCGGAGATAACGCTCGAGGCCGTAGCCGACGCGCTCGTCGATTTCGTGCTGCTGTTGCAATCGCAGCGCAGCTTTGCCGTTGCACTCGTCGACGCCCGTAGCGGCAGCGACGACCACCGCAAGCGCTTTCGCAAAGCGATGCGTGGCGGCGTTGCCGACATCCTGAGCCGCTCAATAGCGCATCTCAAGCCGGCCAGGGCAAAAATCATGGCGATCGTGCTGATCCACATGCTCAAGGGCGTCGCCATGCCAACGAGCCGTCGGCGCGGGCCGCGCTGATGGCCGAACTGCGCGATCTCATACGCCTGTATCTCGTTTCGGCTTCGGCGCGCGCCCACGTCAAATAGCCCGCCGCCGGGGAAGAGCAGCTTCAGACGCGCATGATCTTTGTGCGCTACCATCGCTGCATGCCCGAACAACCACTACCCGCACGCGCGGCTGCCGCGCCGCTTACCGCCACAACGCAACCCCCAAGCCCCTACGGCACCGCGCTGGCGGGCGTCATCGCGCTGCTCGCGTGGGGAGCGCTTGCCGCGCAAACCGACGTTACGATCCAGCGCATGGTGCTGCGCGGCTTCGACACGTTCGAGGCCATCGGCAGGCTTTCGGCCTACCTGACCAACCTCACGGTGTTGCTCGTCGCGCTCACCTTCACCTGCGTTGCGCTGCGCGTGCGCGCGTGGCCGGCACGCTTGCTCCGCGCTCCGGGCGCAGTGAGCGCAGTCACGGTGTATATCGTGTTCGTTGGCGTTGCTTATAATCTGCTGCTGCGGCATCTCTGGACGCCGCACGGTTATCGTGCGCTGCTCAACGAGAGCCTGCACAGCCTGATCCCGCTGCTATGCGCGGCGTATTGGCTGCTATTTGTCCCGCGCTTCACCCTGAGTGCTCGCGATCGCCTCGCCTGGCTCGTCTATCCGCTGGGCTATCTTGCCGTCACCTTCTGGCGCGGCAGCGAGACCGACTTCTACCCCTATCCGTTCATCGACGTCGCACAGCTCGGCTATGCACACGTGCTCGTCAACAGCGCCTTGCTGCTCGCTGCCTTCATGGTGCTGATGGCGGTCTTCGTGACAATCAACGCGCGCAGGCGCCCCGCCATCGTGTCAAACGAAGGCCTCGCCGTAACCGACTTGCAGCGCCCTGACTAACTGACTCGCGACTTCCCGGAACAAACCGATGCCCGTCTATATCGCCCTGCTACGCGCCGTGAATGTCGGCGGAACCGGCAAGCTCCCCATGCCCGAACTTCGCGGCATGTGCGAAGCGCTCGGATTCACGCAAGTGCGCACCTATATCGCGAGCGGCAACGTGGTCTTCGAGAGCCGGCTGGCCGAAGCATCGGTGAAAAGGAAGCTCGAGCAGAGCCTGGAGGCTTATGCAGGCAAACCCGTTGGCGTGGTGGTGCGCACTGCCGCGGAACTGGCCGCAGTGCTGCAGGGCAACCCGTTTCCCGCTGCCGCGCCTGATCGCACTGTCGCCATCTTTCTTGACACGCCGCCGCCCGCTGATGCATTCGACAACGTGAGCGGCCAGCAGGCGGAAGAATTCCGCCTGGGCGAGCGCGAGATCTATGTGTTCTACAAGGACGGTATCGGGCGCTCGAAGCTCAAGATCGCTGCGGCGAAGACCGGAACGGCGCGCAACATGAATACCGTGGCGAAGCTTCTCGAGATGGCGCAAGCGTGAGGCGCCCTTGACTGGCGCTGGGCATTGAAGCACAGCGCAAGCGCTTTCACCTGCTGATCGCACAGGCCTCGCGCAATCCTGCGATCATTGCCCTCATGGAAGTGATCGACGGCATGCGGGTCAAGCCGACCCAGCGTGAAAAAACCACGGATCAGGCCACGCGCCATCCTTTCGCGCAGCAGCACCAGTCCATCGTCGATGCGATTCTCGCCCGCGACGGCGAAACCGCAGCACGCTGCATGCGCGAGCATCTGTTGAAGGTACAAGGGTACGGCTCGCCGCATTGACTCAAGAAGCGATGGCGCCTCGCACGTTCACTTCACGGTGGAAGCCGCAGCCTTGCACGTTACGGCGTCCTGATCACCCTGGCCGCCGCCGCAGCCGAACGCAGGTTAAAGAAAACGCGCGGCTAGCGGCGAAACCGCGTGGACGGCGGACCCAAGGCGTTGCGCGCGTCCAGCGCTCGCCAGTCAACATACTCGCGCGATACGCCGTGCGCAAGGCCGATGGATCAGCCCTCCTTACCATCGACACGCGACGCAATGAGCCAGCCGGCATAGCGATAGCAATAGGCCGCGAACGCAACGACCCAGCACGCGCCTGACGCTTCGATCCAGAACGTGAGCCACCGCGGTGCGAGCCACGGTCCGACCACGCGAATCACCGCGGCGATCACGAGCAACGCATAGCAGGCGATATCGAAGCCGCCGGCCACCAGCTTGCGGCCCGTATGTCCGCGCGCCGTGCGTGTGATCATCGCCATGATCGCGCAGCCGATGGCGCCCACCGTGAACGCGTGAATGGCGAGCGTATGCGCGACGAGCCCCAATGCGGCGAGCGCGAGCAGCACGAAGCCGACGGGTATCCACGCATAGGCGATGTGCAGTATGGTCAGGATCGGCCGGTTACCGACACGCCACGAACGCCAG
This sequence comes from Paraburkholderia silvatlantica, assembly GCF_003096715.1. Classification (GTDB taxonomy): domain Bacteria; phylum Pseudomonadota; class Gammaproteobacteria; order Burkholderiales; family Burkholderiaceae; genus Paraburkholderia; species Paraburkholderia silvatlantica. Next base: position 33,398 of record NZ_QEOL01000013.1, on the reverse strand, counting down.
CCCCAGATCCGCGCGCCTTGTGCGCACGCCGCCGCGAGCGCGGCCAGCGCGACGGGCACGCCTGAGCCGGGCGCGGCGTCGAGCACGAACGCCAGCGCGCTAAGCGGCATCACCGCATGCTCGACCGCATGCCAGCGCTGTGCCGTGTAACCCGGCACGGCATTGGCCGTGAAGGACGGAATGATGCGCCCGCCGATGATCGTGATGAAAAGCACCAGCATGCCCACGGCGAGATACGCGCTGTGCAGCGCCCAGTCCGCGCGACCGGCCTGCATCGAAAGATGGAACGCCACGTTCAGCGTGGCCAGCATGCCGAGCGCCACCGGCAAAAAGATGTTGTGGCTGTTTTTTGCGCCGATGAGCACGCGCAGCAGGACGGGCGTACATACGGGGAGAAAGAGGCTGTCGACCACGGCGGCGACGCCAGACGGTGCCCAGGCAACGGCGATGCGCCCCGCGAGCCACAGCAGCCATAGCGCCGCCAGCGACTTGCCCTGCGCCGGCGTGACCGACGTCCACGCGCGCACGGCGGTCAGCAAAAAACCCGCCACGATCGCTGCGCCGAAGCCGAAAATCATCTCGTGCGCGTGCCAGAACATGCCCGGCAGGTACGAACTGGGGCCCGGCAACGGATGGCCGGCATACGTGGCCATCCAGGCCAGCAGCGCCGCGCCGCCAAAGAGCGCACCGCCAAGGTAAAACGGCCGGAGGCCGAGCGCCCACAGCGCGAAACCGCCGCGAGCCGCGGGGGTGGGTTCTTCGATCCGGAAGACGGTCATGATCGCTCTCGCCAATACATTCATTTTCAATGCATCTTATATGGACTGGCGGAGAAATGCCGCTGGGAAACCGAAAACGCGATGCAATGCCGCAGGTTTGACACTGGGCTGTACCGGGGCAGCGCCTGGCGCGCTCGTGCGTGCTTGTACGTCAGCAAAGGCTGCCGCGTGCGATAACCGCCGCAAACCTGGCTATGCGTCTGCGGGAAATGCGCCTGGCGTGTTGCCGCCCACGCGAGACAAGCATCGAAGAATCGTGCAAGGAATCAAGAGTATCGTGCTAACACGTATTCGACGCGCGTGCCATTGTAGACAGCTAGCCATCACAGGAGGGCAATATGCTGAACACGCGCAAGCTTGGACGTGAAGGACTCGTCGTCTCGGAGATCGGGCTGGGGTGCATGGGGATGTCCTACGCCTACGGCACGCCCGATGACGCAGAGTCGATCGCCACGATTCACCGGGCGATCGATCTGGGTTGCACATTCCTCGATACCGCAGAGATCTATGGCCCTTTCGCCAACGAGGAACTGCTCGGACGCGCGCTAAAAGGGCGTCGTCACACGGTGACGATCGCGACGAAATTCGGCTTCAGGTTCGACAACGGAGTACGCGGCCTCGACAGCCGCCCCGACCATATCAGGGAGGTGATCGATGCGTCGCTGGCCCGATTGCAGACGGATCACATCGATCTGCTTTACCAGCATCGCGTAGATCCCGCCGTGCCGATCGAGGACGTGGCGGGGGCGGTCAAGGACGCGATCGCCGCAGGCAAGGTTCGCTATTTCGGCTTGTCGGAAGCGAGCGTCGATACCATCCGGCGCGCCCATGCCGTGCAACCGGTCTCGGCCGTGCAAAGCGAGTATTCGCTATTTGAGCGCGGCGTCGAAGACAAGGTATTGCCGGCGCTGCGCGAACTGGGTATCGGCTTTGTTCCCTACAGTCCGCTCGGCCGGGGCTTCCTGACCGGCAACGCCAGGCGCGCGGAGGAACTTCCCGCCGACGACTGGCGAGCAGCCAACGATCCGCGCATACAGGGCAGCAACTTCGATACGAACGTCAAGCTCGCAGATTTCGTCAAGGCCCTTGCCGAAGAAAAGTCCGTGACACCGGGCCAGCTCGCACTCGCCTGGCTGCTCGAGCAAGGTGACGATCTGGTGCCGATCCCCGGCACCAAACGGCGCAAATACCTTGAAGAAAACGTGAACGCAGCTTCAGTTCGCCTGACGCCAGCGGAACTGGATCGCATCCGGAGTTTCCTTGCCGGACACCAGACCGCGGGCACACGTTATCTGCCGCCCATGCTGTCTCATCTCGACCGCTAGCGAACGCCAATGATCATCGCGGACGACCAGACACCCGCCAGCGCGGCAACGCCCAGGGCCTGTTCACATTCATAGCGGGCTTGCGGACGTACCTTGCCGGTCCAATGCGGCCAGCAAGGTGCGTTCCCCCAACAATTTCGTTCCCGGTCGTGCAGAATCCGCCCTATCACGAAGTCATCGGCTGAAGGCAAGGTGTCTTTGAAGAAGCCTCGCCGGGTGCATCAGCACGTGGTGATTAGGCATGCCAGGCGTATTGCCGGAACATCTCCTCGAGCGGCGGATTGGCGACGCTGCCGGCGTAGTTCGTCATGGTCGACGCAGCGACAACCAGGATGACGTCGAGCACCAGGGCCGGGGCAAAACCGGCGGCCGTGAAGGAAGCGACGTCCTGATCGTCGAGACGGCCGCGCTTGTCGATCAACGTGCGCGCGAGATGCGAGAGCGCCGCAAGCTTTTCGTCGGCCGGCAGACGACGGGCACGAATGGCATGCACATCGGCTTCGCTGAGCCCTTCCTTGAGTGCGAGGAAGGTGTGAAAGGCGACGGCCCAGGTGCAGCCATTGGTGACGGCATTCGTGAGCAACAGGGCCTGAATCTGTGCCTCCGTGAAGCTGCCGCTGTGAACCTGCTGAAACACGCCGGTCAGGCCGTTGATCAGTTTCGGCGAGCCGGCCATTGCGCCGGCAATGTTGGGGACCATGCCGAATGCTTCAGCAAGACCTCGAAGCGCGAGCTTCGAGCTTTCCGGTGCCGATTCGAGTGTATATACGGGGAAGTTAGCCATTATCTTTCCTTGGGAGTTGGACGCGCGCATCAAGGGGCGATGACACGACAGCCAAAGCGTAGTGACGCGCCGCAGCCTCGCCAATTACATGGCGTGTAATAGAAAAGAGTCGGGGCATCGTCGGTGTCTCGACGCCCGCAATGCGCACACCCCAGCGCTGTCGGCAACCCGCTTGAGCCCGCCTATGCGCCATCCGGGGTCACCGGCTCCTCACGCGCGTACTGCGTCGGCGGCCGGCCGACGTGCCGCGTGAAGGCAACACTGAAGGTGCTGGCCGAGCTGTAGCCGACACGTTGCGCTATCTCGGCGATACGGCCGTGATCGCGACGCAACAGATCCTTCGCGAGCGCCATGCGCCAGGTCAGCAGGTATTCCATCGGCGCGACGCCAACTGCGCGGCTAAAGCGCTCGAAAAACGTCGAACGTGAGAGCGCCGCCTCCTTCGCGAGCGCGGCAACCGTCCACGGTTTCGTCGGGTGCTCGTGCATCTCCCGGATCGCAGCCGCGAGGCGGCTGTCGGAGAGGCCACGCACGAGGCCCGGTGGCGCACAGGTTCCCGCCGTGGAGCGCAGTGCTTCGATGAGCAGGACTTCCAGCAGACGTGAGAGCACGACTTCGCGCGCAGGCCGCTGCTCTCCCGATTCCTCGCGCACGAGTTTTACGAGTGTGGCCAGCCGTTCCTGGCCGCGAACATGCACGAGTTGCGGCAGCAGCGAAACCAGCAGGGATGAATCCGGCGACCCGAAGCTGCAGTGGCCCGCCACCATGCGGGAGTCGATGGGGTCCTCTGGCGCGCCGATTCTGAATTCATTGTTGCCCAGCGCGACGGGCACGACTGGCTCGAGGTCCGGCGGGGGAGGCTCGAGGCTGCTCATCTCGATTCCATAGGACGCGGGAATCAGGACGAAGTCACCGGCCACGAGTTCGAGCGGCGCCTGATCGCCGATCGTGATGCAGCACCCGCCATCGAGGATGACGCAATAGAAAGGCTCGCCTGCACCCGAACGACTGATGCGCCAGCGGCCGGCGCCGAGGACGAGTTTGGAGTAGCGCGCACTCGGCTGCAGCAGCGTCACGACTTCCGCCAACGGATCGATCATTGCCGGACTCCTGCAAACGAAATTCGGATCTTTGATTGTAGCAAGTACGGTCTGCGCGATCTATTGTATGAACACACGCAAACCATGCCAAAGGAGATTCCATGCAAACCGTGTTGATCACCGGCAGCTCTTCCGGATTCGGGCTCGAGATCGCTCGCTACTTCCTGGCCCGTGACTGGCGGGTCGTCGCCACCATGCGCACGCCGCGTGAGGACGTGCTGCCGCCTTCAGAACACCTGCGCGTGCTCGCGCTCGATGTCACAAAGCCGGAAAGCGTACGCGAGGCCGTCCTGGCCGCGGGTCCGATCGACGTCCTCGTCAACAATGCGGGCTTCGGCGCAGCTTCCCCGGCTGAGCTCGCTCCGATCGAGGCTGTGCGCGAGGTCTTCGAGACCAACACGTTCGGCACGATCGCGGTGACACAGGCGGTGCTGCCCCAGTTCCGCGAGCGCAAGGCCGGCGTCATCGTGAACGTTACGTCGAGTGTGACTTTCAAGGCGCTGCCCCTGATCGGCGCGTACCGCGCGAGCAAGGCTGCGGTGAACGCGTTCACCGAGTCGATGGCGCTGGAACTAGAGCCGTTCGGCGTTCGGGTGCGGCTCGTGCTACCGGGCCGTTCGCTGGAGACGCGCTTTGGAGAGAACGCACGTGCCCACATCCACGGCTTCGACAACGAAGCCTACGCCGGTCTCGTCAAACAGGTCCTCGCGCATCTGGAGGACACAGCATCCCCCCTCACCCGGGCACAGGACGTCGCCGAGGCTGTGTGGCGCGCGGCGACCGACCCCTCGACTCCGATGCACATTCCCGCCGGCGCCGACGCCGAAGCATGGGCAGCTGAGGTGAACTAATCAACACCAGGAGATTTGCATGCAGGACAACGTCATAGCCCTCGTCACCGGGGCCAATCAGGGAATCGGTCTTCAGATCGCGAAAGATCTCGCGTCACATGGCCTCACCGTACTGGTCGGGTCGCGCAATCTCGAACGCGGTGAGGCCGCGGCCAGGGAGGTTGGGCCGAACGCGCATGCGCTCCAGCTCGACGTGACGGATCAGGCTTCGATCGCCGCCGCCGCGCAGCGCATTCGCGACGAGCACGGCCGGCTCGATGTGCTCGTCAACAACGCCGCGATTTCGGGCATGAACCGGCAGCCCGGCCAGTCCGTCGAGGACTTTGCGAAGACCACCCGCCCGAGCAATGCCTCTCTCGATGAAATGCGCGCGGTGTGGGACACCAATGTGTTCGGCGTGCTGGCCGTTTATCAGGCGATGCTGCCACTCCTGCGCAACTCGACGGCCGCCTGCATCCTCAACGTGTCGAGTGGCCTCGGGTCGCTCACGACGAACGCGGACCCTGCGTTCCCGTGGCGCTCGATCTTCGGTCCGGTATACCCCGCGTCGAAGACGGCGCTCAACGCATTGACCGTTGCCATGGCGATCGAACTGGAGCCCGAGGGAATCAGGGTCAACGCTGTCTCTCCGGGCTACACCCGCACGAACCTCAACGGCTATACGGGCACCGAAACCGTCGAGGAAGGTGCCCGCGAGGCGGTGCGCGTCATTCTGCTGGGCCCGAACGGCCCGTCAGGGACATTCACCCGCTGGGAAAATCAGACGATTCCGTGGTAAGCGACGGGTCCGGTGAAGCACCTTCACTAAAGGCGACGCGGCCGATCTAACCCAGACTGCAGTGCGCCGCAAGATTCCCTGATTTTGCTGTTGTGCTGTATCGACACGAAGCGCATTCTTTTTTGTCGGCTGGATGAATGTCACACGCCTTGAGTAATCTGGCGATGCGCCTGGATACGGAATAGCCTCCCGTTAGGCGCACCCCTCGGCCGCATCCTTGTATGCGGCTTTTTTTATGCACTTGCAAATATGTGATTCGTTTTGCAAAGTTTTGCAAAACGGCGTGGAAGGAAAACCGTGGCACACCGCGTGGTTGCGGGAAGCATTGGGGCGCGTGAAAAGGAGTAGCATGAGAAAGCTATCGAACGCCAGGCTTTACCGCGCCTGAGCGTGTAACGTCTCCGTACCCAGGGGGCCCGTCATGATCCAGTATCACACCACTCCCGATTCGCCGGTCGTCGAAATTACCGTCGAAGGCAAAATCACCGACCACGAACTGCGCGAAACCATCGAGCGCATGCGTGGCGATCTTGAACTGAACGGCAAGACCCGTGTGCTCGAACGCATCGAGCATTTCAGCGGTATCGAGCCGAAGGCGCTGTGGACCGACATGACGCTCGGCGTCTCCGTCGCCCGCGAGGTCACACGCGCCGCGGTGGTGGCGGACGCGGCCTGGATTCGCGCCTCGATGCATTTTGCGCGATTCTTTACCAAAGCTGAAATCAAGGCGTTCCACATCAACGAACTGGAACAGGCGCGCGCCTGGATCAACGCTTAAGCGGCCCCCGCCGGCCCAGTCGAGAAACGCAGCGCGGCAACGAACGAGCCGGCCGCGCCGACATGTGACCATGCACTCGTAGCGCGCATAAAATCTGCCCACGTTTGCGGATTGAGGCGCGCGGTTATTCAAGCCACAAGTATTCGAGCTCCAAACTAGCCGCCGCCTCTGACACGTTCCCAGCCGTGTCTCACGGCCGTCTTGAAGCGCTCCCATCCGCTTTCCGGATATCGCGACTCCCAGTTCGCGCGCGCATTCGCTTCCACGCCCTGCCAGTCGGTCCCGCGATACCGCTCGTCGCGTCCGAGCGTGGCGCCGTGTGAGTAGGCACGCCGATACTCGTCGAATGACGCCCCCGTGTTCGCAAAATGTGCGTCGTAGTCCTTCCTGAATTCGTTGTCGTTCGGGTATGGGTCGTCATGCTGCCCGCCGAGACCCGGGTCGCCCATGAAGCCCGTCCCCACTGGACGCTGGGCGTTTGACGCAGCGGCGTTGGCGTCGGGCGCCTGCGCGGTGTGCGCCTTGACGCCGGCATCCGCACTCGTGCGCGCGAACCCGGCTTCAGACGCGCCCGCTGCGTGCGGCTGCTTCTCCACGGGCGGTGCAGATCCGCGCGCTGCAGCAGCAGGAGTGCCTGGGGAAGCCGTCGGCCGCGCCGCCGACGCGGCCCGCGTGTCGCCTTGCCATCCGTGTGTTTCGTGCGGCCTGGCACGCTCGCCGGTCACCGCGCTGTCCGGATGCGCTGCGTGTTCCGGACCTCGCGCCTTCGCAGAACCAGCGTGCCACGCGTTGGCGCGCTCCTCGATATCGGCGGCACCTGTGCGGAGCATCGTTTCAATCGCCTGATCGACTTGCGATTCGGAAACATCGACGCTGACTACCGTGCCGCCGCGTCGGATGAATTCCCTGTAATCCTCTGCATCCGGTGGATACTGTCCGCTCGTGAAGATGCGCGCGAACAGTTGCTCGAGCCGATCGAAGACTTTCTTGTGGTGGTGCACATCGACAGCGCCCTGTACGTAGACACGTGGCCCCTTTTCGCGGGGCGCATCGACCGATATCGAGTAGATGGCAATATCGGCTTGCGTTATTCCAGCCTCACCCAATGCGCGCTGCGCCGAACACGCATCCGCGTAGCTGTCGTACACGCCTAGCACCGTTGGCCTCATGACTTTCCCCTCCGCAATTGGCGGGCGGCGTCCTCGCCGCCGTATCGGCGCCATGCGCACAATGCGTGCCCGTAATCGCCGCGCAAAGTGTGGATGACCATTTCCCGCCGTTTACGGTAGGAAGCAAACCTTTCAAATGCGCTACGCCGACCTGTAATGTTTGGTAATAATTCGCGCATACAATCGTACTCGTGACAGCTGTCGCGTCGACGGCACATAACGAAAGGTGCTGACCAGATTGTCGCGCGCCGGGGAGCGGAGGGTTACATGCAAGAAAGCAAGGATGGCGCCGGCGTCGCAGAAGTTGGCATCGGACAGGTTGCCCTCTCCAATGACGCGGTGCGGTTCGACGTGCCGCGGGAGCTGACCACGGGCAGCCAGCCGGCGACGCCCGCCACCCCGTTGACCCCCGAATTGCCGCGTGCGCGCAAAGACTCGCGGGCATTGGCAACTTCAGGTCTGTTCGTCGGGCTGTTTGCGTTCGCGCTCGTTTGCGCCTGGCTCCTGCCCGGCACGCTTGGCCACGATCCGTGGAAGCAGGACGAAACCTACACCTTCGGCATCATCGAACACATGCTCGACACCGGCGATCTGGTCGTGCCGACCAACGCCGGGCAGCCCTTCGTGGAAAAACCGCCCATCTACGATTGGGTGGCAGCCTCACTCGCCTGGATGTTCGGCCGGCTTCTGCCGCTGCACGACGCGGCCCGTCTCGCAAGCGTCGTATTCGCTGCGCTCACGCTTGCCTGCACGGCACGCCTCGCCCGCCGGGGTACCGGCGCCGTGCGCTGGTCCGACCCGCGCGTGCCCGGAATGCTCGCACTTTTCGCCAGCACGCTGGTAGTCGTCAAGCATATCCACGACATGATGACGGACGTCGCGCTGATGGCCGGCGCTGCGCTGGCATTCTGCGCACTTTACGATCTTGTCTGCGCTCATTTGCGGATGGACGGCGCGTTGCATCGTTATCCTGACGAAGACCGCGGCGCCGCCAGCGCCTGCCAGGACACGCGCGTTCAAGGACACGCTGCCCGGCATGCCGCTGCCATGTTCGGCGTTGGCGTCGGAGTCGCCTTTCTGGCAAAGGGCCTGTTCGTGCCGCTCGTGTTCGGTGCAACCACCTGCGCGGCGATGCTGCTTTACCCGGCGTGCCGTAGCAGAAGCTTTGCGCGCTCGCTGGCGCGCTCGGCCCTGTACTTCGCTCCGTTCGCGCTGATCTGGCCGCTTTGCCTCTATCTGCGCTCCGAAACGCTATTCAGGATCTGGCTGTGGGACAACAACATCGGCCGCTTCTTTGGCTTTTCGGTGCCGCAACTCGGCTCGGAAAACGTCGGGCACCTGTTTGTGCTGCGTACGGCGTTGACAGTCGGCTTTCCGGTCGTCCCGCTCGCGCTCGTGGCGCTTGCGGCCGGTGCATGGCGACGCCTGCGCGAACCCGACGTTGCACTGCCGGTGCTGTTTTCCGGGATCGGCTTCGCGGTATTGCAGACGTCGGCGACAGTGCGCGAACTCTACATCCTGCCGTTCATCGCCCCGCTCTCCCTGCTGGCCATGCAGTCAGTCCGCTATCTGCCGCAGCGGGTGCACCTCGCGTGGGACATGACAAGCCGTATCGTGTTCGGCTCGTTTGTGGTGCTTGCATGGGCCGTATGGTGGACGATGACGGGTTCCCCCGACACCCACGGTGTCCTGCATGTGCTTGGCCGTTGGCTGCCGCTCGAATGGGTGATGCCAATTCAGCCGAAGCTGATCGTCGCGGCGCTCGCCCTCACGCTCGGGTGGCTATTGCTGCTGCCCCTGCTCAAGTCAGCGGGCGACTGGCGCGGCGCATTCAGCTGGTGCCTGGGCGCCATCGTCACATGGGGGCTCGTCGGCACGCTGCTGCTGCCCTGGCTCGATGTCGCGAAGAGCTATCGCGCACCGTTCGAGGATCTGCGTGCCAAACTGAACGGCACCTGGAGTGCGGGGGACTGCATGGCAAGCAGCGGGCTCGGCGAATCCGAGGCTCCCATGCTCTATTACTTCGCCGGTGTCATGCACGTGCCCACCGCGGACACTCGGGCCACCTCCTGCAACTGGCTTATCGAACAGGGTCGTCCCTCGCAGGGACAGCCGCCCGAGGGAGGCTGGCGACTGTACTGGGAGGGTAGTCGTCCGGGTGACAACGACGAGGTGCTGCGCGTCTATGTGCGCATGGCGGCGGCGACGTCTTCGTAATCGGTGCCGCGCCTGCCTGAAGGAACGCCGTTCGGCGACTCGCTCACGCACGCACGCCCATGCCTCGCATGCGTCTTGCGAAATGGGCTCGCTCCGCGTCGTCCATCAGCGCCAGAAACTGGTCCCCTTCCATATGAACCAGTTCTTCGTGATCGCCCGCCTCGAAGTAGACGTCCGGTTGGCCGGCCAGGTTCGTCTCGAGATAGGTTTTCATTCCATAAGCCGCGCAGATCGGCGGCAGCGCCCCTGCATCGCAGTCCTTGAACAACTCGCGCAGTTCGTCCTCCGTAGCAAGGGCGAGCCTGCGCCCTGTCTTGTTCCAAAGCTCGGACAATTGCACGGCATAGGTTGAGGGCAGCACGGCGGCCACATAGCCGTGCTCGTCCTCGAGCAGCACCGTTTTTGCAAGACGGTCACCGGGAATATGCGCCGCAGCCGCACTTTCCATGCTCGAATGACTGTATGGGTGGCGCACGATTTCGTAGCGTGAGCCCTTGCTGCGCAGGCGCTCCTGCAAAGTGATCGACATCGACATGACACACCTCCCGTCGAATGCGTAGAAGAAAACCAGCCTCCACTGATCCTTTCAGGATAGGCCACTCGCGCGCAAATAGCACGCCGGCACCGGCGCCGTGGACCTGCAGGACAAGGACCCGGCAGCAGGACTCAACGTTGTCGCCGGGACGTGGAGCGAACCCGCCTGTCTCACTGGGGTTGAAACGGGTGACACTCCGTGTTGAACCAGTAGTCGACCAGACGCTGCGCCGCCTGTAGATCGTCGGGGTAGTATGGGTCGTCGTACCATGGCGACGGATCGTAGCCCGCTTTCCTCAGGGCCGCCAGTTCGCTTTGGTGTTCCGCCATCGTCGGAGGCGCGTTGCTTCTGAGCGCGGCCAGGTCACGGCACTCCGTTGGGCTCAGATGTGGCCCGCTTTGTGACACGCCGCCGACGGCACATCCGGCCAGGGCCAGCAGGAGCGTCAACGCAGTCAGCGTCAGGGGGATTTCCGGAAGGCTCTTCATGGCGCATCTCCACGCGTCTGATGGGCGCAGCGCAACCTGGGCTTCTATCGCACTGCCACTCCATGGTACGTCCATGCGAGCCATCGGTCAGGCGAAGCGGGAAACACGAACAATCGCGGCCTACGCAGCCGCAACGCATAAAAAACTGCGGTAGCATCAGCCTTCCCGATACCCGAGGATGGCCAACTGATGTCCGTGAAGGTGCTCATTGTCGAAGACGATTCTTCGATTGCCGCGAACCTCTACGACTATCTCGAGGCAGGCGGTTACGAGGTCGACGTGGCCTCCAGTGGCAACGCGGGGCTGCAGATGGCCCTCGCCGGCTCATGGGACGCCATTTTGCTCGATCTGTCACTGCCGGGCATGGACGGGCTCACACTCTGCCGCAGGCTGCGGGAAGAGGCGGCCCGGGACACGCCCGTGCTGATGCTGACTGCACGGGATGCACTTGACGACAAGCTCGCGGGATTCGTGCACGGCGCCGACGACTATCTCGTCAAACCTTTCTCCCTCAAGGAAGTGGGTGCGCGGCTTGGCGCCATGATCAAGCGCTATCGCGGCCAGGTCGCCACGATGGATCTTCGATTTTCGGATGTGCGGCTCGACCTGTCGTCGATGACCGCCGAACGTGCCGGACGCCCGGTGAAGCTCCCTCCCAAATGTCTTCACCTGCTGCGTATCCTGATGCAGTCGCCCCACCGCACCTTGACTCGCGCCGAGCTCGAGTCCGAAGTCTGGGGCGAAGCACTGCCGGACAGCGACACGCTGCGCACGCACATCTATACGCTGCGTCGGGCCCTGTGCGGGCCAGGTGAACCGGATGTGATCGAAACGCTGCATGGCGTCGGTTACCGGCTCGTGGCGGGTTGTGATGATGCGAAATAGCCTGCGCTTCAAGGTCGCCCTGTTTTTTTCCGTGCTGACCATCGCGCTGCTGGCCGCTCAGGCGCTGGGCGTGCGCGCACTGGCCGAGGCGCAGGAGGAGAGGCTGATTGCGGCGCTCATCCGCGACGACATGGCAAGCGTGCTCAAGAGCTACCAGGCCAATCCTGCGTTGCTGCCCCCCTTCGACGTGCGCGTGAACGGCTATGTTTCGGGTGCGGACCGCGGTTCCATTGTTCTGCCCGAAACCGTCAGAGCCCTGCCGTTCGGCACGCACGAAATCATTATCGACGACCGGGAAATTCACGTGGAGATTGCCCCCCTTGGCACCGCACGCCTGTACCGGGTGTACAACTTCAACATCTACGAAAAGCATTTCAAGGAAGTGATCAACGCCCTGATGGGCGGCACCGGCATCTTTGCACTCCTGACGATCTGGCTGTCCTTTGGCCTTTCCGGACTGCTCGTACGTCAGGTTGCAGGACTCGCCCAGCAGGTCAAGACACTGCGGCTGGGTGAATCGGCGGCGATTCATCCCGGCAAATACGACGAAACGGAGCTCGTCGGACTCGTGGAGGCGTTCAACGACTACCACCAGCGCATGGCCGACATGATGGCGCGCGAGAAAGAGTTCACGGGCAATGTCAGCCACGAGCTGCGCACGCCGCTCACGACCATCAAGACAGGCTGCGAACTGCTCGAACAGGATACGGCGATCCAGGGCAAATCGCGCACAAGGCTGCAGCAGATCGAGCGGGCAGCAGACAACATGCGCGAACTCGCCAATGCACTGCTCATGCTCGCGCGGGAGGATTCTGCACGCGAAGTCGAGCCGGTGGCCGTGGCGAAGATGATCGAAACCGCGTTGTCACCGTTTGCCGCCCGGCTCGCGCAAAAGGGACTCGACTCATTCATTGAAATCGACGGCGAGCTTCGCATCGTGGCGAACCGCCCTGCGCTTGCGATCGTACTCTCCAACCTGATCGACAATGCCGTGCGGCATACCGACCACGGAAGCCTGCGCTTTCGCTACGCCAACGGCTGGCTTTACATCGAGGACACGGGGCCAGGTATTCCGGCGCACGCGATCCCTCATGTCTTTGACCGGTTCTACCAGGCTGCATCGCCCGACACCCCGACGCCCGGGGTTGGGATCGGCTTGTCGATCGTCAGAAAGCTGTGCGAGCGCTACGGGTGGGCAATCGAGATTGGCAGTGAGCCCGGCAAGGGAACCAGCGTGTCGCTTCGGCTGCCGGCGGCAAGCCGGACCTGAGCGGACCTGAGCGGACCTGAGCCAGTTTCACCCGGATCGGGTGGGTTCTTGACGAAAACTTCACAACCGGTGGCGTAGCCTCCAACCCGAAAACCGTCCGCGTGGGCGGCACATCGTCCGGGATGGAATGCCAGCATGCGGCGCGCGTTATCGATTGTCTTCATCGTGTTGAGCGGGGTGGCCGGTTGTACGACCTATCATCCCCAGCCTATTGCCCCCGACCAGATTGCCCGGCAATTCGAGCAGCGCACGCTTGCGAGCGAGGAACTGCACGCCTGGATCGCGCGCGAAGCTGGTCACGATGTCAGCCCGTGGCCACCGGCAGCATGGAACCGCGAGTGGCTGACCCTGGCGGCCTTCTACTACAGCCCCGCCCTCGATCTGGCCCGTGCGCAATGGGGCACGGCCAGGGCCGGCATCGATGTCGCCAACGCAACGCCCAACCCGGTTCTGCAGTTGCCGTTCCAGTACAACACCCCTAATCCGGGGCCCGGAGCGCCCTTTACCTGGGGCCCTTCGCTCGATATTCCGATCGAGACCGCACACAAGCGCGGCTATCGCGTCGATCAGGCGAGCCACCTTTCCGAAGCTGCGCGGCTGAACATCATCACCGCAGCGTGGACGGTCAGTGCCCAGGTCCGCGACGCCATGCTCGCCCTATTTGCCGCGCGTACGCGCATCGCCTTCCTGTCCACGAAGGCGCAAGCCCAGCGGCAGATCACGACCATGAGCCGCCACCGTCTCGCAGCCGGCCAGTATTCGCAGCCCGATGTCGATGCGGCGGTCCTTGCCGACACCCAGGCCCAGAGCGACCTGGCCGCCGCGCGAACTGCCGAAGAAGACGCACGCGCGCAACTGGCCGCCGCCATCGGCGTGCCGGTCGCCGCGCTCGACGGCGTGACGCTCGACCTGAGCGCCTTCGGCACGTCTGCCCCGGCTCCACCTCCGGATAACGCGCAGAGAGCGGCACTCTTCCATCGCGCCGATCTGCGCGCCTCGCTGGCCGATTACGCCGCCGCCGAATCGGCGCTTCAGCTCGAGGTCGCGAAACAGTATCCGGACATCCATCTCGGCCCCGGCTACACATACGACACCGGCACCAACAAGATCGCCTTCGGACTGGCCGGCATCACGTTGCCGATCTTCGACCAGAACCAGGGGGGCATCAAACAGGCCGAGGCGAGGCGCAAGGAAGCAGCGGTCCGCACCGGCGCGCTGCAGGACAGGATCATTGGCGAGCTCGCGCACGCACTGGCGCGCTATCAGGCGAGCAGCGAAGCGCTGCAGATCTCCGACGCCCATCTGGCGAGCGCCCGCCGCCAGCTCGACAGCCAGGCGGCTGCATTCGCGAGCGGCAATGCGGACCGGCTGACCTACACACAGGCGAAAGCCGGCTATCAGACGAGTGAAATCGCCCGTCTCGACGCCGAAGTCGCGCTCCAGCAGGCTGCCGGCGCACTCGAAGATGCGATGCAGTTACCTCTCGTCCACGAGGCAGCGAGGCCTATCCTCAGTGAGGGGACAACACGATGAAATTCCGGCTGATCCTCCTTATCGTCCTTTCGCTGGCGCTCTGCGCTGGCGCAGGCTGGTACATCGTCAACCAGGCGTTCGACGACTCTGGCGCATCGACATCCACCGCCACGTCGTCCGCACCGCAGACCACGGTGCAGACGCTCAACGGCGAGACAGTCGTGGTCGTGAGCCTCGACGCGCAGCGCGCCGGCCACATCGAAATCGCGCCGCTCGCGGCCGTCACGAGCCAGTCCGGCATCAGCGCGGATGCCACGGTCATCGATCTGCAACCGCTTTTCGATCTGCGCAACCGCCTCGCCAGCGCGCGTGCCGACGTTGACACGTTCGCCGCACAGGCAGCCAGTTCACGCGCGCAGTACGAGGGCAGCCGTACGCTCTTCGCCGACGACCGCAATGTTTCGAAGCAGACTCTCCAGGCAGCGCAGGCGACGATGCAGGGCGATGCGGCAAAACTCCAGGCCGCCCGGGTCACGCTGGACGGTCTTGACGGCACGCTGCGGCAGCGGTTCGGCGATGCGCTCGCGAACGCGGCAACGGCGCCGGCCTCTACGTTGTTTCAGCGCCTCCAGGCGGGTCAGTCGGTTGTGTTACGCGTGACGTTGCCATCCAGCTTCGGCAAGACGCCACCCGGGAGCATTGCGGTCGACACACCCGGCGGCGGCACAGCGGCCGCCCAGAGGCTATCCGCTTCGCCCCTCGCCGATCCTGCCGTACAGGGCACGCCATGGTTTTACGTCGCCGGCATCACGCTGCCCGCGAACCTGCGCACGAGCGCGCGCGTGCCCGCATCGAACGAGGCCGTTTCGGGGCTGCTGATCCCGGTGCAGGCTGTGGTGTGGTACGGCGGCCAGACCTGGGCATACGTGCGCACGGCGCACGACCGCTTCACGCGGCGCTACGTGCAGGCGGCCAACGAAGGCGATCACGGTTTCATCGTGACAGCTGGCTTCCAGGCTGGCGACCAGATCGTGACGCAGGGCGCGCAACTGCTGCTCTCCGAAGAAATCAAGCCACAGGGCATCGGCACCGCCTGCAAGGATCCGCCCGAGTGTGACGACTGATCCCGCGACTGAACCCTACATGCACCGCCCGGAACAACGCCACCCACAGCCCCATGCTCGACGCGATCATTCGCTTTTCGCTGCGCTTTCGCGGCGTCATTTTCTCGCTGGCCGTCATGGCGGCTGGCTACGGGCTCTTTTCCCTCACGCGCGCCAGGCTCGACGTCTTTCCCGAGTTCGCACCGCCGATGAGCATCGTGCAGACGGCCGCGCCGGGCATGACGAGCGAACAGGTGGAGACCCTCGTGACACAGCCGGTCGAAAATGCCCTTGGCGGCATGACCGGCCTGCAGTCGATCCGCTCGCGGTCCATGCAGGGCCTCTCTTCGATCACGCTCGTGTTCGACGACCATGCCAACGTGATGCAGGTCCGGCAGCTCGTCACCGAGCGCATCAGCGGACTCGCGGGCACACTGCCGGCCGGTGTCGCGGCGCCCCAGCTCCTGCCGCTCACGACGACGACGAGCGTCGTGCGCACCATCGGTCTGACGTCGAAGACGCGCTCGCTCGCGGACCTCTACGACATCGCGCAGTGGACCATCAAGCCGCCGTTGCTTGGCACGCGAGGCGTGGCCGATGTGATCGTGTTCGGCGGTCAAACGCGCCAGATGCAGATCCAGGCCGATCCTGTCAGGCTGATGCACCATGATCTGTCGATCCAGGATGTCATTGCCGCGGCGCGCCAGGCCACAGGCGTGCGCGGCGCCGGGTTCATCGAAAACAGCAATCAGCGCATCGCCGTCAACGCCGATGGCCAGATCGCGACGCCCCAGAAACTCGCTGGTGTCGTGATCCGCTCCAGCAACGGCGCAGCGGTTCGCCTGGGCGACATTGCCGGCGTGACGTGGGGAAGCGCACCCGCCGTTGGCGCAGCATCGATCATGGGCAAGCCCGGCGTGATGGTCGTGATGGAAAGCCAGTACGGGACCAACACGATGGCCGTGACGCGCGACATCGAAAGGACACTCGCCGGGCTTGCGCCGGTGCTCTCCCGTCAGGGCGTGGACGTGAACACGAACGTCTTCCGGCCCGCCAACTTCATCGAGGCATCCGTTGCTCACCTGCGCACGGCGCTTGTCGTCGGCGCCTTGCTGGTCGTCGCGGTGCTGTTCCTGTTTCTGCTCAACGTGCACACCGCCGTGATCTCTGCCGTTGCGATTCCCATGTCGCTGCTGGTCGCGATCATCGTCCTCACTTCGTTCGGGGTCAGCCTGAACACGATGACCCTGGGCGGCCTCGCCATCGCCCTGGGCGAAGTGGTCGACGACGCGATCATCGACGTCGAGAACATTTACCGGCGTCTGCGTGAAAACCGTATGCTGCGTGAGCCACTGCCCGCATTTCATGTCGTGCTGCGCGCCTCGCTCGAAGTGCGCAGCGCCGTGGTCTTCGCCACCTTCATCGTGATGCTGATCTTCCTGCCCGTGCTCACGCTCACCGGTATCGGCGGACGGCTCTTTGCCCCGCTGGGCATCGCCTATATTCTCGCCGTGCTCGCGTCGCTGGGCGTCGCGCTGACGCTCACGCCCGCGATGGCGATCGCCCTGCTGGCGAAGGGACGGTTACCCGAGCGGGAGCCGCGCCTGATGGGGCGCCTCAAGACACATTACGTCGCACTGCTGCAGAAAGTCGAGCAACATGTGAAAGGGGTCATGGTCATCGTCGTGGTGATGTGTGCCGCGGCGCTCGCCTCTGTGCCCTTCATGAGCGGAAGTTTCATTCCTCAACTGCGGGAAGGACATTACACCGTTCATATGGGGCTCGCGCCGGGCACCTCGCTTGCCGAATCGATGCGCATCGGCAGCCAGGTCTCGCTGGCGCTGCTGCAGGTGCCGGGCGTGCGCCTCGTGGCGCAGCGCGCCGGCCGTGCGAACGGTGTTGTCGACCCGACCGGCGTGCAGCTCTCGGAATTCGAAGTCGACCTGGAGCCGATGGGCGCATCGGGCCAGAGCTGGGCGCTCTACCGGATTCGCCAGGCCCTGACGCGCTTTCCGGGCCTCTCCACCTCGGTCAACACGTTTCTCGAGGAACGCATCGACGAAACCATTTCGGGGACGACAGCCCCCGTGGTCGTGAACGTCTTCGGCAACAATCTCGACGTCATCGATCGCACCGCGCAGCAGATCGCCCAGCTCATCGGTACGATCCACGGCGTTGCCAGTGTGCGGGTGGATTCTCCCCCCGGGATTCCCGAACTCGATGTGAGGCTCAATCCCGACGCACTGAGCCGCTGGGGCTTTCGCCCGGTCGAAGTTCTCGATGCGATCCAGGCCGCCTATGCCGGCGTGACCGTCGCGCAGATTTACGAGGGCAGCCGCAGCTACGACGTTGCAGTCGTGCTCGACCCCGCAACGCGCAGGTCGGTCGGCGACGTGGGCAAACTCATGGTGCGCAACGCCGACGGCTTTGCCGTGCCGCTCTCCACGCTCGCGACGATCCGGCAGGTCGCCGGCCGCTACCAGATCACGCACGACGGCGGCGAGCGCGTGCAGACGGTGTCGGTCAATCTCGGCAACCGGGCGGTCAGCGACTTCGTGAAGGAAGCGCAGGCGCGCGTGAATCGCGGGATCAGGATGCCTTCGGGCACCTATGCCGTTTTCAGCGGAGAAAGCGAAGCGCGCGCGCAATCGCAGCGCGACCTGCTCGCGTACGGCGGGATTGCTCTGGTGGGCATCGCATTGCTGCTGTTCCTGGCGTTGAAGAACCTGCGCGCCGTGCTGCTGGTGATGATCAACCTGCCCTTCGCGCTTGTGGGCGGCGTGCTGGGCGTGGTCCTCACTGGTGGAAATCTTTCGCTCGGCAGCATGGTGGGCTTCGTCACGCTGCTCGGCATTTCGCTGCGCAATTCGATCATGCTGATCAGCCACTACGAGCATCTTGTGTACACAGACGGACAGAACTGGGACATGAACACCGTGGTGCGTGGCGCATCGGAGCGGCTGGTGCCAATCCTCATGACGGCGCTGGTTACCGCGCTCGCGCTGGCGCCGCTCGCTGCGACGAGTGGCGCGCCGGGCAACGAAATCGAAGGGCCGATGGCGATCGTCATTCTTGGCGGACTCATCACGTCGACCGCACTGAACCTGATCGTGCTGCCCACGCTGGCGTTGCGTTACGCGCGCTTCACGCGCGACGAAGTCGCCGAACCGGGGACAGCGAACGGGTGAGCCGGGTAAAGGGGGATGCCGGGCGAGAAGAACCCGCACCTCCATCCCCAGGCCGCGGATCTGCCCTTTGACGATATCGGCGAACTCCGGATGGTGCCGGAACGGCTCCCTCGCATGGATGCTGGACATGTGCACTTCGATGAGCGGACAGCCTCACCGTGACAATGATGCGAAGGCGTCGGTTACGCGTCACCCCATCGCAAACGCGCTACCGCTGCGGTACGCCATTGCGCCACTCGCCCCAATGCGTGACGATGTCCTGCACTAGCGGATTGCCCGCGAGGAACAGATTGTCGATCGCGATCGTGAAGCCGCCTTGCGACGCGTAGTTGAGCAGATTATCCGCGCTTGACTGGCCCGCATACGGCCGGTCGAAGTCCGAGCCCGCACGCAGCACCGCGACACGGCTCAGGTCGACGCGATGCACGTTCGCCGCACGCGTCAGCGCCTCGAAGGTGGCGTTGTCTTCCTGCTGCGTGGTGCAGTAAGTGCCCTTGCCGTCGGTCAGGATCTTCGTCCATTGCCGCGCTCGCTCGCCGAGTTCGGTGCCCGACCACCAGGTATCGCCCGCCAGCGTATCGCACTGGATCACCGTCGGCGGCCGATTTGCGGGTGCATAGCTGTATTTTGCGCGTGCGGCCTGCGCCTGCGCGTCGTCGCTCAGCGTCACGTTGCGCGACAGCGCGAATGCCGCGTTCGTCAGCGACGGATTCAGCTGGAACACTTCGGTGCGATAGTCGAGCGGCGGCTTCTGCGTCGGGCCCGTCGTGTTGATGCCGAGATAGCCGGTGTTCCAGCCCGACGGAATTTCGCGTCCGTCGATCTCCCATTGAATGCCGAAGTCAACGAGCCAGTTCGCCCAGGCAGCGGAACCGACGGTCCCCTGAAGCGGATCGATACCGGCGATGCCCGCCACCATGAAGTACGTATGGCGCAAGTCGAACCGCGGCGAGAACGTCAGCGCCATGATCGACGCGGCGGCGTTTGCGTGCCCCATGCCTGTCGTCATCACGCAGACATCCTGCCGGTTGCAGTGCACGGCCGGGTAATCGGGGGACAGACCCGCGACGGTGATGTCCTGCCACGGTCCGAGATGATCCAGCCACACCTGCCCTTCCGGGCCGAACATCGAAACGATCATCACCTTGACCGCACGGCCATGCGACGCGCCTTCGTCCTGCGCGAAGCTGTCGTCGGCATGCGAGATAGCCGGTACAACGGCCGCGCCGGCCGCGAGCAACGATGAAATCACTGCGCCAAAAGCACGATTTAGCATAATAGGTCCCACCCGTTATGTAAGAACCGCGGTTGCGAAACGTGAATCGCGTGCCGTGTTGTCGACTGATGTCGTGGTTTTTTCGGCGTGCAGCGTGGGACCTGGGCGTAAGCCATTCAGGCGACAGTGAGTATAAACGGAGAAAAAAATCGCCTGTTACGACCTGCAACGACTGCGACTGAACCTCTCCCGCAAGCCACCGTCTCACCCGGAGCATTCGGCAGGAGGCCATGCCGGTCAGGCGCGGTCCCGCTTTGTATCCACGATTGGAGGAAATAGAACATGCCAAAGAAGCGCCTGGTTCGAACGCCAACCAGCAGTGACAGCGGCCGCGTACTCGCCGCCCCCGTCTTCTCGCAGCCGCAGCCTACGCCAGATCCGCAAACCTTCATCGTCAGGCATGCCTCCGACGTGGCGGCCTACCGGATGATCGACGAACTCAACCGCGAGCACAAACTCAAGGCCCTTGCGTTTCCTGCGCCGCGTGGCGGCGTCGAGCCCCGCCTGACACTCGCGGACGTGATCAGCAACGATCAGACCATCCTCGACCAGATCAGTACGAACGGACAGATCGTTTTTCACTCGACGGGCGATTGCGGCAGTACTCGCGGCCCGAAAACGCAGAACGAAGTCTCCGACAAGATGGTCAGCGACTTCGACGAAACCGATCCTGCCGAAGTGCCGCAATTCAATTTTCTGCTGGGCGACATCGTCTATAGCTTCGGCGAAGCGCAGTACTACTACGATCAGTTCTACGAGCCCTATCGCGACTACCACGCACCGATTCTCGCCGTCGCCGGCAATCACGACGGGATGATTTCGCCATTGCAGCACGAAAAGAGTTTGCAGGCGTTTCTGCGAAACTTCTGCTCCGACTGCTTTCAGGTCTCTCCCGATGCCGGCAACCTTTCACGTACTGCGCAAATTCAACCTGGCGTCTTCTTTACATTCGAAGCGCCGTTCGTGCGCATCATCGCGTTGTATAGCAATACGCTCGAAGATCCTGGGGTGATTTCGAACAGCGACATCGGCGACAGCCAGCTGAAGTTTCTCAAGGCGGCGTTGAAGCGGGTGAAAAAGGAAGGCTACAGGGGCGCACTCCTGTTCGCGCATCATCATCCGCCGTATGTCGCTCGCGGACGTCACGGCTGGAGTATCGAGATGCAGCAGCAGATCGATGCGATCTGCGAAGAGGTGGGCGTATGGCCCCATGCCGATCTTGCGGGACATGCGCACAACTATCAACGCTTTACCCGCACACGTCCTGACGGAACCCACATTCCGTACATTGTGTGTGGTAACGGCGGACACGGTATCCAGCGGCTGACCAGCAACGGGCAGCCGCCGCTTCGGGCACCGCAACTGATCCAGGCCGCCTCGAAGGACACCGATGCCGTCGTCATCGAAAACTACGACGACCAGAATTACGGTTATTTGCGCATCGTCGCGAACGACGCCCAGTTGCGCATCGAATATCACGCAGCCGTCGATGGACCCTATACCAAGGCGCCCGACGATCAGGTGACCGTCGATCTGGCCACCCGCCAGCTTTCCCACTTCGTGGCCCGTAATGCTGGCATACCCGCGCTGGCCGCGCGAATTCGGGAATTTGCGCGGAGCGGGAAAACCTGACGCGGATCGGGACGCCTGGACCGGCGATCTGCGCACGGATCATGCCCTCCCGGCGATTGATAAAGACTCTTGTTCAAATCCGGCACTCGACATGGACTCCACGCGTGATGTGTGGCCGGATCCGTACGTGACGCCTGGAGACTTTTGCCGATGGCAATTTTTCAAAATGCCGTCGGCGAAAACGCGCCGTACAGGGAAGCGCCGGAATCATCCCGGCTGCATCGGGCGATGCATCGCGTCGTTCGTAGTTATCCTGAATAGGACCGATTCCCCAGCTCATCGTGGCACATCGTATGCGCGAGGCAGCTGTTGGCGCACGCGCGGAATTTGAGCGCTGCACCGGCGCACTCTCGAAGCGGTTTGTACGAGGAAAGGGGCGGACGATGAACCGAGCGACGAAACACACGGCGACATGGGTGGCGGTTTTAGCGCTGTCCGGTGCGGCTTATGCAGCGGCGGGCGGCAATGGTGGCGGTGGCGGCCACGGTGGGGGCGCGGGTGGCAACGGCGGTGGTCACGGTGCGGGTGCGGGTGCGGGCGGCAATGGCAATGGCAATGGCAACGGTAATGGTGGCCACGGTGCGGGCGTCGGGGCGGGTGTAGGTGGCAACGGCGCAGGCGTCGGGGCCGGTGTCGGCGCAGGCGTGGGTGGTAACGGCGCAGGTGCGGGCGCGGGCGTCGGCGCTGGTGTGGGGGGCAACGGTGCGGGCGTCGGGGCGGGGGCGGGCTCCGGAGGCAATGGTGCCGGGGCGGGCGGCAACGGTGCGGGCTCGGGGGGCAGCGGTTCCGGCTCCGGTGGCGCCGGTGCCGGTTCAGGTGGCAGCGGTGCCGGCTCCGGTGGCAGCGGTGCCGGTTCGGGTGGCAGCGGTGCCGGTTCGGGTGGCTCCGGTGCCGGTTCGGGTGGCTCCGGTGCCGGGTCCAGTGGCAGCGGTGCCGGTTCGGGTGGCAGTGGCTCCGGCTCCAGTGGTAGCGGTGCGGGTTCTGGAGGCGGCGGCCACGGTGCCGGTAGCTCCGGGGCCGGCAGTTCCGGCACAGGCAGTTCCGGCACAGGCAGTTCCGGCGCAGGTAGTTCGGGCACTGGCAGTAGCGCAGGTGGAGGCGCCGCCGGCGGTGGTAACGCGAGTGCAGGTGGCCCTGGCGTAGCTTCCGCCAGCATCCTGGGAAGCAGGTTCGCCCAGTTGCGCATGAGGCAGAACGTGGTCGCGGTAGTCCCTGGGACCGCGCCAGGCGCGAACTCCATAGCGCGTGCCGCGCCGGCAACTTACCGCCAACCGAGGGCAACGGGCACGAGCGGCAACACAAACGCCTCGGCGACGGCTACCTCTGATACCGGCTACGGCCCGCCAGGCGTCATTGGGACGGGGACCGGTTCTCGCGGTACAGCAGCCGCGATACCGGTTAGCAGCGACTACAGCCCGCCGGGTGACATCGGCCCGAGTGTCGGTTCGGGCCCCTGGGGCGGCTTCGCCGTGGATACAGGCGGTATTGAACCACCAATCCTGACCCCCAATGGGCCGGTAAAATGATCAAGGCAAGTCTGCACATGCCGAGAGCGTTTGCACCGCCGAAATCATCCCCGCGCCTGATGATTCGCAGGCATGGAGCGACCCATCCTGCCCCGAGAATCTACAGGCAGCGCAGCGCCCGGTCGGCCATTGGTTCGCAACGGAGTGCCAGCCGTTTCAAGCCGGGTGAAAAATCTCGATGCGCCCCGCGATCCTCAGCCGTCAGTCGAGACCGTCACGCTCTCCCAGGCGCGGATTTCGGCCTCCAGCATCGACAGCTTGTCCCTCACGAGCCCGAGTGCATCGCTACCGAGCAAAAGATGCGCGGGCGGGTGCTCCGCGGCAATTGCGGCAAGCATCGCGCGCGCCGCCTTCCGGGGATCGCCCAATTGTTTGCCGCTTTTCTCCTCGCGCGCCTTGCGCACGGGGTCGAAAATCGCGTCGTAATCCGGGATCGAACGGGGCGTTCGTCGCATCGAGCGACCCGCCCAGTCGGTGCGGAATGAGCCGGGTGCGACGGCTGTCACGGCGACACCGAAAGCCTTGACCTCTTTACCAAGCGCCTCGGAGATGCCCTCCAGTGCGAACTTGCTACCGCAGTAATAAGTGATGCCCGGCATGGTGATATAGCCGCCCATCGACGTGATGTTCAGAATGTGCCCGCGTCTGCGCGCGCGCATGAACGGCAGAACCGCCTTCATCATGGCGACAGCGCCAAACACGTTGACGTCGAACTGTCTGCGCATTTCGGCCAGGGGCGATTCTTCCATGACGCCTTCGTGCCCGTATCCGGCATTGTTGACCAACACGTCGACCGGCCCGACGCTCGCCTCGATTTCCTCGACGATGCCGTCGATCGCATCGAAGTCGGTCACATCGAGCACGCGTGCGAATGCGGCATTCGCGGAAAGAGACTCGAACTCGCGCTTCGCCTCGGCACTTCTCACGGTACCGACGACTTTGTGACCTGCCGCCAGCGCCTCTTGCGCAAGCGCGCGACCAAAGCCGCTGCTCACGCCAGTGATGAGCAGAATTTTACTGGACTCCATTGAAGCTTCTCCCGAACGTTGTCTGGTGAGTGCATACTAGTCTGAGGACCGGGCTAAACAAAGCCTGATTCTGCTAATTTTCTTGCCTAAAACTATGAGCACGAAGCGGACCTCTACCCACCATCCTGGCTTCACGTCGCGAAGCCGCAATCGCATCATTGCGTTGCTTCGCGCGTTGGCGCCCGAGGAGGGCTACAACCTCACCGCGCTGCCGGGCGTCCGTATCCTGCGTTCGAACCGGCCGCTGTCACGCACGCCGGTGCTCTACGACCCCGGCATCGTGATCGTTTGTCAGGGGCGCAAGCGAGGCTATTTCGGCGACCATCTCTACCTGTACGATGAACATCACTATCTGGCCGTGTCTGTGCCTGTTCCGTTCAGCATGGAAACCGACGCAACCGAGGCGCGTCCGTTGCTTGCGCTCTACCTGCACCTCGATTTCACATTGGCGGCTGAACTGGCGGTACAGATCGATCGCGAAGGCGTAACGGCGCGTGTGCATGCGCCTCAGAGCATGATGTCGACGCCGATGGATGACGCGATGCAGGTCTCGGTTCTGCGCTTGCTCGAGGCGATGCATCGGCCCCTCGAAGCCACAGTATTGGGCCCGTGCCTGCTGCGTGAAATCTATTTCCGGGTGCTCACCGGCGCACAAGGCAGCTCGATGCGCGAGGCTTTGGCGATGCGAGGTCAGTTCGGCCGAATTGGCAGATCGCTACGCCTTATCCACGCCGGCTATGCGCAGCCGCTGGACGTGACGCAGTTGGCACAGGAAGCGGGAATGAGCGTTCCGAGCTTCCATAGCCACTTCAAGGCAATCACCCAGGTTTCGCCGATGCAGTATGTGAAGTCGACGCGTTTGCATCAGGCTCGCCTGTTGATGGTCCGCCAGGACCTGACCGCGGAGGCGGCGAGCTTCGCTGTGGGCTACACGAGTGCGTCCCAGTTCAGCAGGGAGTTCAAAAGACTCTTTGGCCTGACGCCCGCGGCAGAAACGAAGCGGATGCGCACAAGCTTTGCCATTCCGGAGCCGTTTGCGGATGCGATTTATGTGTCGTCGCACTGAGTCTGGCACGCAATCGCGATGAGCGGTGAGCATCAACAGCTGCGGCTTTCCGGGATCGTTAATCCCAACGATGTGGAGGCTGATAATTACGAACCCGCCAGACGCGATACTCGCCGCAGCGAGCATCGCGTATGACGACCAGCACGGTCAATCTGTGCCGTATTTCGGCGATCTCGGCCCATATAGCAGACCATTAGGCGGTCCCGCATGCAGAAGCCGATAGCTCGTCGCAGCAGCAATATCGTGGCTCTTCTCCGTGACCGAGTTCGCAATCTGCTTGACCGCCGCGGTTACGAGCATGCCGATCAAGCTCCCCCCGCCGTAGTTATTCCCCTCGTTGCTGTTGGCAGTTGCCCTGCCCTGCCACAGCACATCGCCGGTTTTCAGGTCCACCAGCCTTGCGGAAGCCGTGACGACAGTCGCACTATCGACCACCTGGTACGTGGTTCCAAATTGCGTGATCTTCGAATACAGCGCGGCGTCGGCACCGAAGATATCGCGAAGCTTTGCGGGTGACGTTGCCTGAATATCCGCCGGGACGGTCAAGCCATTCTGCCGGAATGTCTCATCCATCACCGCCACCGGCACCACGTAATAGCCTGCTTCGGCGAGCGGCATCGTCATCTGCGAGAGCATGCTGTTCGTTGCCTGTACGGAAGTCGTTTCATTTTCCGGCGGGAGCACCAGGATCGAATGCGGACGGCTGTTCCTGAAAGCCGTGTAATCAACGTGCTTGACCGGCTGCGCACACGCCGCCAGCAGCGCAAACGTAGAAAGGGCAACCCAAAGTTTGAAAGAAAAGATTCTGGACATGACGGCTCCCTTAAGGCTGTTTCGTTTTCTTCTTCATCAGGAAATCCATGTAGGTCGAGGACTCCGGAAACAGATGCTTCTCGGCATCGAAATTCTCCATGCGCGCGTAGAGAACCCGCCCGGTTTGCCCGAGCGGATACTGCAGTTCGATGCGCCAGTAGAAGCCCTTTTCGGCTGCGAGCATCGTCTTACCGCTGTAGCCGCGCACCGTATATTCATTGCTTATACCTGTGATACGGGACGAAGCCCCGCCTGACGCGATGGCGTTTTCCGATCTATTCATAACGACGCAAGGCACATGAGGGCAAACAGGCGTCGCTACCCGAATTGCTTTGAGCATGCGATGGTCGAGGCTAACGGATGGAATGCAGGATAACTATCGGATAAATCCGATTTATCGTCAGTTTTATAAAAAATTAACAAAATCCTGCAGTGCTAATAAATGTCGCAGTAGCCCGGCCGGAATCACGTGCGCCCTCGATCCAAAGCGTTCCGCGAACCGCTTGCGCCTCGTCGCTTCGATTCCCGTACAGGCGCAAGCGGCACGTTCCTTACGTCACGTCCTCATCGCGCTCTGCAGCCGCCTGCAGAGCGCGAATATCGTACGCGCAAATCCGTCATATTGATTTGTGATCCTTATTAATGTGTTGATTCTGGCGAAGCCGCCGCACGTGCTGGCCGGCGCCGACGATGAGGTTTTTCACGCCCGCGAATACACGGCGGCGTTCGGGAAAGCGGCCGCACACGTGCCAGTCAAGATCGTGCCCGGTGTGGGGCACATCGGCTTGACGCTGGATGCTCCTGCAATCGCCACGATCATCGGCTGCGTGAAGCCGTAAGGCACATAAGGCAGCGTCATTCGCTGGCGTTTCGCCCGTCCCTATCCGCCAAACTGGCGGAATCCGCCGATTGATCTTCGCGGCGAAGTGGCCCATATTCAAATGAGTGCGCAAATCAGGCACCGATTTTGCGGCAATACGTCAATCGAAGCGAAAGCGCGCTCCTCCCATGGTCAACGCCCCTGGTCACGACGATTCCGACGCGTCGGAGTGCCCCTACTGCGGAACCAGGTTCAATGCGCCGCTCGCACTCTGCCCCCAATGCGGAGCGAATCAAGTGGCCGCGGCAGCCCGCATCGCAGCCGCGAGCGATGGCGTGTCGGGCGAACGCACGCACGGGGTAGCCGGGCGCCTGCGGGCAAACCTGGGCGCACTGCCGGGCGCTCTTGGCGGCAATCGGGCCTACGACGGGAAGTACCCTTCGATCGACGAGGAACACGCCGCCACGCGCAAGCGGCTGCCGCGCTATGCCTGGGCGGGTCTCGGCGCGCTCGCAATCGCGCTCGCCGGTTATGCGTTCCTGCACCGCAGTGAATGGGAGCCAAAGCTCGGCGTACAGGTGATCGAGGGGGCCGTGAGCGGGTCAAAAGGCACGCAGCAGGGCATTCAAGGCACCAGTAGCACCCTCGCCGCGCTGGCCAGGCGGCCGCCCGCCGTTCCGCCGCGTGCGAATGCGACGGCGCAGCACCGCGTCGCCCAAGGGGATGCGCCGGCCGTCTCACGCCCGCCCGGCGCCCCGCGCCATGCGAGTGCGCATCCCGAGGTCGCGAGCAATCTCGCCAGCGCGCGCCTGAATCTCGACAAGAACAACCTCTGGCCCGCACGCAGGGCGCTCGCGAGTGTGCTCGCCGTCGAGCCGGGCAACCCCCAGGCGCAGCAGATGCAAGCCGACCTCGTTGCGCGCGAGCAGCAGCGCGACGCGTTGATCGGCGAGGCGCGGCAATGCGCACACGAGCGCCAATGGGCTTGTGTGCGGCAAGATGCAGGGCATGCGGTGGAAGTCGACCCATCGAGCCGCGAAGCGAGGCACCTGCTCACGCTCGCCAGTGCCGAGCGCGAGCCGGGCGCCGCAAAGCGCCATGGCCGGACGTCGCCAAGGGAAAGCCAATATGCGCAGGAAGGTGATAGCCGCTCTCGCCAGGATCCCCTCTTCTGGCATCACTGATCCTTCCGGCCACCCTCAAGCAGCGCTCGCAGACGATTTGCGGACCTGGATTGATATTGCAGGACCGCCCGAGGGTTTATGGCGTCTCGACCAGCCTGCTGCCCGCGCCCGCTGACTGGCCCAGCAACGCCTACCTGTCTATGCGGACAGTGACTGGCGAGGGAGCCTGAAGTCAGCCGGTCAGTGAAGCCGCGATGGCCTTCCTGAACGGCATCAGTTTCGAAGCCGCGCGCAGCATGAAGTCGCGCGCCAGTTTCGCGGGTGCGGTGTTGTTCGTATAGACGTCGGTGATGAACCGGGTCGCGAGATAGAGCGGCTTCGTCGCGCGTCGGTGCTGCGTTTCATAGCCCTGTAAAACCGAGGGCACCCCGATATCGAGGCCGCTCCTGTGCGCGTCGATGATTCGCTTACCTAAGGTTTCCACACCGAGCAGACCGAAATTGAACCCATGCGCAGTCACCGGATGCATGCCGACCGCGGCGTCGCCCACGGCTGCGAAGCGTTTGCCGACGAAGCGCTCCGGATAAACGGCCACGAGCGGATACACATGCCGGGTGCTCGCCAGCTTCATCGCGCCCAGCCTGTGCATGAAACGGTCCTCGATATGCCGCGCGAACGCGTCGGGCTCCAGCGCGGCGATCTCGTTGACCTGGCCCACAGGCAACGTGAGCACGACTGACGACTGATGCGCGTTCGTCGAGCGCTCCGCGTTCATGGGGAGCAACGCGAGCGTCTGACCGTAGCCAAACCATTCCCATGCGGCGTGCTCGTGAGGCGCTTCGTGCGTCATGCGGCAAACCAGCATGGCGCGCCCGAAATCGTGCATGTTGGCGGCAATGCCCATCATCTTGCGCGTGGACGAGAAGCGGCTGTCTGCCGCGACAATCAACTTCGCCGAGAACGTCTCGCCGCTCTCCAGTGTCACGCTCGCCAGATCGTCATCGGCTTTCACCGCGCTGACTTTTCGCGCCGCGAGCAGCGTCACGTCGCCATGCTCAGCCGTGCTTTGCCGCAGCGCCTCGTAGGCAGCCTTGCGAATCAGGTGATTGGAGACCAGCCAGCCCAGCTCCGTGTGGCCACTCAGGTCGTGTCCGATCTCGAGCGCCCCCGGCGAGGGACCATTGAACACCCTGGCGCTGCGCAGCGGGGCACGCGCGTGCGGGTCGATGAGATCCCAAAGCCCGAACCTGCGCATCGTGCGCACCGACTTCTGGGTCAGCGCGATCTCGCGCCCGTCGAACTGCGGCTCGCTGATGCCGGCGAGGCTCTGCTGCTCGACCATGACGATCTTGAGGCCAGCACCACTGAGCGAGCGCGCGAGACACAGCCCCACCGGACCGGCGCCCACGATTACGATATCTGCTTGCATGAATCGAACGATTGGAATGTGACTCAGACGGCTTGATCGAACTTCGCGATACCGCGTTCGCGCAGGCCTTCGACCATGAGGGCGTCCATCGACTGCACGTGCCAGGCGAACCATTCGCGCAGTTCGCCCACCAGTTGCCGCCCCGTGTCGAAACGCCCCTCATCGGCAACTTGCCTGCGCACCTCGGCGGCTACGTTCAGGACGTGCCGATGCTGGCCCGCATGGCAATGGCGCGGACCGAAGTTCATTTCCGCCATCCACGCTTCTTCCTGCGCGAAATGCTGCTTCGTATGCGCCGCCCACGCGTCGAACGCGTCGAGCCATGTTTCGTCGCTCGCGCGCGCAAGCGCGTCGAGCAGCGCGACGAACTCGGCGTGCATCGTATCGGTCATGGGTTCGCCCAGTTGCAGATCGGGCGCAAGGGTCGGCGAGGAGTGCGGCGCGGTGGAAGTCATGAAGGAAAATGACGGCGTTCAGGAACGGTCTGACTCGCCCTCTCGGGCAATTTTTCAAGATACCGGGGCAGACGAGTTTGCGCGCTGATTTTTCGCAAACGTCGCGCGATCGATCACTGAGGCCGATGGACGCTGCCGGAGTGCATGCAGACAAAGCGACCAGACGAAAGGAAACGTCGATTCCGGCGCAGCGCGGGGCGCGGGCCGCAGACGTGCAAGGATGCGAGGAAGGATGCCGCAGACGTGAAAACACGAAGCCGCGCGGCGCGCGGCTCAAACCAGTTCGGCGAGATTGACGAGGGCGCGGTCGCCGTCGGATTGTGCTTCGTTTTCGGCGCGGAACGTCTTCTCGCTGTACGCGATCACCTTGAACCCGCCGCCTGCCGAACGCTCTACGGTGATACCCCAGTGCCAGCCGCCTTCCTGTTCGAATACGTGCAGCCTCGGACTCGATGGTTGGCTCGGCGATTGAAAAATATTCATTTGAAGCCTCCCGTGGTGGGAATATCGTCTCGGACGATGGCCTGGATAAGAATCAGTCTAAAAACCTCCTTGCTGCGACGCAATACGGAATTACGTGGACGTGAGAACCCTGAGGCGTCGCGCATTATTCGAGCATTACCCCGGTTATTATTCGGCGCCTGGCAAACGCAGATGCCGCCAGCCACACTCCCATTTCAAATTGCGAGACAGCGAGAGCCCGATGACGACCGCAACGAATCCAGCAACGCATGCCGC
Organism: Paraburkholderia silvatlantica; assembly: GCF_003096715.1. GTDB lineage: Bacteria > Pseudomonadota > Gammaproteobacteria > Burkholderiales > Burkholderiaceae > Paraburkholderia > Paraburkholderia silvatlantica. Next base: position 2,768 of record NZ_QEOL01000013.1, on the reverse strand, counting down.
GTCCCCGTATCAGCTCGATCTTTCGCGGCATGCTCGCCGCGCACTGCTGGAAGGACCCACGCCGATCCAGCCCCTGCCGCGGCTAAGCCACGAACTTGGGGGCGTGAATGTCTACGTCAAGCGCGACGATCTCACTGGCCTCGGCGGCGGCGGCAACAAGCTGCGCAAGCTGGAGTTTCTGGTGGGCGAAGCGCTGGCTGCGGGCGCGGACACCATCATCACCGTGGGCGCGCGTCAGTCGAACCACGCGCGCTTGACGGCGGCTGCGGCGGCGCAAGCGGGCCTGAGGTGCGAACTCGTGCTCACGCGTGCCGTGCCGCGCGAGGACTTCGAGTATCTGGAGAACGGCAACGTCCTGCTCGACGACCTGCTCGGCGCACGCGTGCACGACCTGCCCGGCGCGGCCAATGCGCTGGAATTCGCCCAGGCGCGCGCCGGCGAGCTGCGCGCCCAGGGCCGCAAGGTCTATGTGTGCCCGCTGGGCGGATCGAGCCCGGTGGGGTGTCTGGGGTACGCGGCGTGCGCCGCCGAAATCATGGCGCAGGGCCATGTACAGGGTTTGAGCTTCGCGTGCATCGTCGTGCCCAACGGCAGCGGCGGCATGCATGCGGGGCTCGCCGCCGGCTTCGCGGCGCTGGGCATCGACCCGAGCCTCGTGCTTGCCTACACCGTCCTCGCGAAGGCCGAGCAGGCCCACGCAGCAACGCTCGAAAAGGCTGGCAAGACGCTCGAGCTGATCGATCCGGCGCGGCGCATCGAGGGCCGCTCGATCGTGATCGACGGAGCACAGCTCGGCGACGGCTACGGCATTCCGACCGACGCGATGCGCGAGGCCGTGCGGCTCGTCGCTTCGAAAGAAGGCCTGCTGCTCGACCCCGTGTACGGCGGCAAGGCGTTCGCCGGTCTCGTGCAAGCCGCGCGTTTGGGACGCCTTGCACGCGGCGAGAACGTCCTCTTCGTCATGACCGGCGGCTTGCCGGGCCTGTTTGCCTATCGCAGTGCGTTTTGAAGCACCGCGATAGGCGCATTCCAGAATCGTTGAACTGAAAAGGGAGTCCACGATGACCGATGACGAACGTGCAATTCGCGAGCTGGTGCAAACCTGGATGGAAGCCAGCCGCGCCGGCGACACCGCCAAAGTGCTTAGCCTGATGACCGACGACGTGGTGTTCACGGTGCCTGGCCAGGAGCCGTTCGGCAAGGCCGGGTTCGCCGCGGCTTCTCAGGCACAACAGGACATGCGCATAGAGGGCACGGCTGAGATCGTGGAACTTCAGGTGCTGGGGGACTGGGCCTTTCTGCGCAATCGCATCGACATCTCCATCTTGCCGCCGGGCGCAACCCAGCCCATGCGGCGTGCGGGCTACACGCTCACACTGGTGCGCAAGGATGCGAGCGGACGCTGGCTGCTCGCGCGCGACGCCAATCTCGTGGCGCCGAAGGCGTAAATCTCCCGCCGCGAACGCGGCCATCGCCGCTGCAAATCGTAATTGTGCCGCCGCGCCCCGGGCCGCCAGCGGTGCGGCGCACCCGATTGCTTTCATTGCTGTAAGAGAATAGCCCCGCGCGACGGGCCTCGCGGCGTTGCGCCCCTTTTTATAATCAGAAAACCTTATCGATTCCTTCAGTTTATTGAGTTTCCCTTAATCGTGCGCTTGCGGCAAAGTGACGCTCACACGCCAGGAGCTACTCCTTGAATCAACGCATCGATCCCTCCCTACTTGCTGCGCCCGATCTGTCGTACGCGACGTTGCACTCGGGCATTGCCCTGCCGTTCCTCGAGCGCGGCGATGGCGAGCCGCTGCTGTTCGTCCACGGATCGCTCTGTGATTACCGCTACTGGATGCCGCAGCTTAACGGCCTGTCGGAGCATTTCCGCTGCATCGCGCCTAGTCTGAGCCACTACTGGCCCGCGGCGGACGCCTGCATTCAGGGCGATTTCGGCTGGGAGAGCCACGTCGCCGAGCTGGCCGATTTCATCGCCGCGCTGGGTCTCGAATCGGTGCACCTCGTGGGCCATTCGCGTGGCGGCTGCGTGGCGTGGCATCTGGCGCGCCGCTATCCGCGCCTCGTGCGCACGCTGGTGCTCGCCGACCCCGGCGGCCCGCTGTCCCGCGCGGACGACGACGAAGCCGCGCTGCCTCCCGCCACCAACACGCTGCGCACGCGCGCCGCCGACCTCATCCACGCGGGCGAAGTCGAAGCGGGGCTCGAGTTGTTCGTCGACTCCGTGAGCGTGCCGGGTGCCTGGAGAAAAGGCTCGGCGGCGTTTCGCCAGATGGCCATCGCCAACGCGACGACGCTGCCCAAGCAGTTGCAGGACCCGCTGCCGCCGTATGCGCCACGCGCCGCTGGCGAGATCAAGTGCCGCACGCTGCTGATCGACGGCCAGCGCAGCCCGCTCATGTTCCGCAACAACGTCGAAGCGCTGGAGGCGTGGATCGCGTTCGCGCGGCGCGTCACGATCAAGGGCGCCACTCACGGCATGAACGGCACGCACCCCGACCTCTTCAACACCCACGTCCATACCTTCATCACGCAAGGTTGAGGCTTCAGTCACGGCCCGGTCGACATGTCGTTTGTGGTCGAAGCGACTCGACTGCTGGCCGCAATGCCAGCCGCGCCGGCATGCGGTTCGGCACCATCGCGAACGCCGTGAGCTCCTCGATCGTCCCCTGCTGCTCATGGCGCCCGGCTGGGTGCGAACCGACATGGGCGGCCCGCACGCGAGGCTCGGCATCGAGGACAGCATGCCGAACCTGGTGAAC
>NZ_QEOL01000012.1 GCF_003096715.1 Paraburkholderia silvatlantica | reverse complement strand
ATCGGGTGCGCCCGCCGTCGTGCGCCCCTCGGATGACGGCATGAAGCCGGTCTACTTCGGCCAGTAATTGCCGCGCGGCCTGCGAGTCTGCGGGCGAGCCGCAAGCCAGGCCGAGCGCGCATGAAGCGCCGGTTCCTGGCGGAACCTCCGGCCGGAGCGCGCGCCCCGCGCTCCGGTCTTGCCCGGACCGCGACGGTCTGGGTCTTTTTCGCAGCGGTGCCGTTCGTCCCCGCACGGCTTGATGCGCCCCTGGCGCACGACGCGCAGTCTTGTTCCGCACATCACAACCGACTGCATTACTGCGACAGATCTGGTCAGCGTCCGCTCTCGTCCTCGTTTGCAGGCGCGGCGATGCCGATGCGCGCGAACGTTTCCTCCAGATGATTCACGCACACGCGCACTTTCGCTGACTGCGCGAGGCGCGCCGGGTACACGGCCCAGACATTGGCCGGCTGCGTCACGCCGGGCAGCACGCGCTGCAGGCGCCCGCTCTCCAGCAATGGCGCGACATCCCACATCGAACGCAGCACGATGCCGCGGCCCGCCAGCGCCCACTGCACCGCCACCTCGCCGTGATTGGTCGAAAGCGGCCCCGCCACCTTCACCGAAACCGTTTCGCCATGCGCATTCAGGCGCCAGACGCCGAACGGATGATCGCGTTCCTTGATCGCGAGACACGCGTGTTTGGCGAGATCGGCGACCTCCTGAGGCGCGCCGCGCCGCGCGAGATACGCGGGCGCCGCGCAGAGCACGCGATAGTTCGTCGCGAGACGCCGCGCGATCAGATGGCCGGCGATCTCGTCGCCGATACGCACGTCGAGGTCGAAGCCCTCGCCCGCCACATCGACGAGCCGGTCGAACAGTTCGAGCCGCACGCTCAGCTGCGGATACCGTTCGGAAAGTCCCGCAAGCGCGGGCGCCACGAAATTGCGGCCAAAGCCGAAGCTGCTCGATACGCGCAGCGTGCCACGCGGAATGCGCCGCGTGGTGGAGACGTCATCGACGAGCCGCTCGACGTCGTCGAGAATCTTGCCCGCCGACGCATAGACGCGCTCACCCGCCTCCGTCATCGCGACGCGCCGCGTCGAGCGGTGCAACAGGCGCGTGCCGAGGCGCGCCTCGAGCACGCCCACGCGCTTGCTCACATAGGCCGGCGACGCCGCAAGCGCTTCGGCCGCTGCACTGAAGCTCGCCTTGCGCGCGACCATGCAGAACACGCGCAAGTCGTCGAGCTCCGGCGACGCGACGGATTTCGGCGCTTTCGGTGCGTCCGGCATGTGCGTCACAGCGCGGCGGCCACCGCTTCGCCCAGCTCGGTCGTGTTCGCCGTGCCGCCCATGTCGGGCGTGCGCGGGCCTTCCACCAGCACCTTCTCGATGGCCCGCATGATCGCGTCGTGCGCGGCCTTGTATTGCGCATCGCCGTTGCCGAGGAAGTCGAGCATCATCGCGCCCGACCAGATCATCGCGATGGGGTTGGCGATCTTCTTGCCGAAGATGTCGGGCGCGGAACCGTGCACCGGCTCGAACAGCGAGGGGAACTTGCGCTCGGGATTCAGGTTCGCCGAGGCCGCCAGACCGATCGTGCCCGTGCATGCGGGGCCGAGGTCCGAGAGGATGTCGCCGAAGAGGTTCGACGCGACGACCACGTCGAAGCGGTCCGGCTGCAGCACGAAACGCGCGCACAGAATATCGATGTGCTGCTTGTCCCACTTCACGCCGGGATACGCCTCGCCCATCGCGGCCACGCGCTCGTCCCAGTAAGGCATGCTGATCGAGATGCCATTGGACTTCGTGGCCGCCGTGAGCTTCTTGCGGCCGCGCTGGTTCGCGAGTTCGAATGCGTACTTGAGAATGCGGTCCACGCCGTGACGCGTGAACACCGACTCCTGCAGCACGAACTCGCGCTCGGTGCCTTCGAACATCTTGCCGCCCACCGAGCTGTACTCGCCCTCCGTGTTCTCGCGCACCACGAGAAAGTCGATGTCGCCAGGCTTGCGGTTGGCGAGCGGACACGGCACGCCGGGCAACAGACGCACCGGGCGCAGGTTCACATACTGGTCGAACTCGCGGCGGAACTTCAGGAGCGAGCCCCACAGAGAAATGTGATCGGGCACCTTGTCGGGCCAGCCGACTGCGCCGAAGTAGATCGCATCGAAATTCTTGAGCGTGGCGAACCAGTCGTCGGGCATCATCTTGCCGTGCTGCAGGTAGTAGTCGCAGCTTGCCCAGTCGAAATAGGTGAATTCGAGCTCGAGGCCGAACTTCGAGGCGGCCGCCTCGACGACGCGCACGCCCTCGGGCATCACTTCCTGGCCAATGCCGTCGCCAGCAATGGCGGCGATTCTGAATGTCCTGCTCATGTTGCGTCCTCCGTTTCTGTGCCTGAATCTGTCCTGATGCGCCAGCATGCCTGAAAACCCGCCGGCGACCAGCCCCGCAGGCGTGGATAGATTCAACACGAAACGTGAATAATCGCACGAGGGCGCGCTCCGGTCCATGGATGCGCCACATTCCTCGCCGTCCGATTTCCTGCCGGTGCCCGATCTCGCCTAAACTCCCGGTTGGCTCACCACGCCCTTCACTGGAACGGCGCATATCCTGATATCCCGATCGACCGACTTATGTTCTCGCTTTCCGACACCCTTCCCTCCGACAAATCCGCCCGCTACGAATCGCTGGCAGCGCAGGCGCGCTCGCTGATCGAAGGCGAAACCGACGTCATCGCGAACGCGGCGAACTTCGCTTCGCTCGTGTTTCATTCGCTCGAAGGCCTGAACTGGGCGGGCTTTTATTCGTTCGACGGCACCGAGCTCGTAGTCGGTCCGTTCCAGGGCAAACCGGCGTGCGTACGCATTCCCCTGGGCAAGGGCGTATGCGGCACGGCGGCGGCCACGCGGCAAACGCAGGTGGTGCCAGACGTGCACGCGTTCGCGGGGCACATTGCGTGCGATTCGGCTTCGCAGTCGGAAATCGTCGTGCCCCTCGTCACGCCGGACGGCGAACTGATCGGAGTATGGGACGTGGACAGCCCGCATCTCGCGCGCTTCGACGAAGAGGACGCGAAAGGCATGGAGTTGCTGTGCCGCACGTTCATCGAGTACGGCATGAAGCGTCGCTAAGCGTCATCAAGCACGGCGCGCGCCCCGGGTGCCCTGGCTGGACCACGCACGGCGAGCCGTGGACCACCGACGAAGAACAGACGCCGCGTCATCCCGAGTAGGCGACGTGGATTGCTCGACGCCTGATCAGGAAGCCGAATCGTCTTGCGCATTCGCCTTGACGAAGTCGACGAACACGCGCAGCGGCGCCGGCAGGTGCCGCCGCCCAGGGTAGTAGAGAAACGGCCCCGGAAACGATACGTCCCAGTCGTCGAGCAGGCGCACGAGCGCGCCGCTGCGGATATGCGGCAGCAACATCTCTTCGAACAGGTACACGATGCCGACGCCGTCGAGCGCCATGTTGATCAGCAGATCGAGTGCCGCACCGGGACGCACGACGAGCGGTGCCGGCGGGTCGAGGCGCAGCACTTCGCCGTCGCGCTCGAAATGCCAGAGCGGCATCGCGCCGCCCGCGAACTGCACCCGCAGGCAAGCGTGGTCGAGCAGCTCGCGCGGGTGTGCAGGCCGCCCGCGCGCCGCGAGATAAGCGGGCGAGGCGACCATCGCGAAGCGCTCCACGCGCGGACCGATGGGAATCGCGATCATGTCCTGCTCCAGCCGCTCGTCGTAGCGGATCCCGGCGTCACAGCCGATCTGCAGCACGTCGACGAAGCCGTCCTCCACCACCACCTCGACGCGAATCTCGGGATACGCGCGATGAAACGGCGCGAGCACGCCCGGCAGGATAGTGCGCGCCGCGCTCGCGGGCACATTGAGCTTGAGCGTGCCGGCCGGCTTTTCGCGGTAGCCGTTGAGCACGTCGAGCGCCGCTTCCATCTCGCTGAACAGCGGTGCGATCGATTCGAGCAGACGCTGCCCCGCCTCGGTCGGCGCGACGCTGCGCGTGGTGCGGTTCAACAGGCGCAGCCCGAGCTTCGCCTCCAGCCTGCGCACCGCGGCGCTCAGGCTCGACGCCGAAACGCCGCTCGCGCGTGCTGCATCGCGAAAGCCGCCCGCGCGCGCCACCGAGACGAAAGCGGCCAGATCGTTCATTTCCATCGGCATGGTTCACCCCGCACTGTTCGATTCCCCGCACAGCCTGTTCTGATCAGACGGGATTATCGGACAATTCGAAGGCGCCCATACGTCCAGGCGCAGGCACAAACGCTCGGCGCGATATGCTCCGAATGGCTGGAACATCACACGGGTACCGTCGCGGATTACACATTCAATCAGCGAAAAACGTGGCTAGGGCGGTCCGTCGTCAATCGCGCGATCGGCGCGCTTCCTGCACCGGATATCACGGCAGCACTTGTTCACCAGCTTGTTAAAGGCGTCGGCGACGGTAGCATTCGCACGGGCTTCGAACGCCAAAACGGTAGCACCTATGTTGCCGGGAAGCTCAAACAGTTGCTTGGGCAAGTCTTTCGATACGCGATCAGTTCCATGCGCGCACAGAACAATCCCGCAGTTATGATCTCCTTAAGCAACGAGTTGACGGTGCGGGCACCGGGGGACGAACCTCCAGACGGTTGAGATCACACGTAGTCACGAACTCGACGCGAGCCATGTGTTTGTCGGGCGCAACCAGCATCTCGATGACATGCCGTCACTTGCCGACGGGCGCAAATGCAAGAAGTGCTCTTTCAAAGCCCAGCCCAACACCGCGGCGATCAGGAAGTGGAAATATCACGCAGGCGCATCGAAGCTGCCGGGACTATCCGGCGTTGCCGTCCACCGGGGCGAGCGTTCCCGGTTGGCTTTTGCCAGCGCGCTCACCACCCCTGCCATGCTCAAGTCGGTGCAGTAGACCGGCGACCCTGGCTGCTGGCGCCAGGAGTCCGCAATCACGCCCGCGTCCACGGGATCGAATCCAAGTTCGTTGACCATTGCCATTACAACTGCCTTGAGAAGCGGATCATCGCCCGCGACCGGAAGCGCAATCCGGCCCGGCGTCCCCGCCGGTTTGCCCAGTTCAAGAAGCTGCTTCGCGTAGATATTGTTGAACGCCTTGATCACCGGGTGGCCGATCTCCTGCTCCACCCACCGGCTTTCCGGGAGCCCTTGCTCGATATCCAGAATCTGTCCATCCCGCTCGCGCGGATAGTAGTTGCCAGTATCGATCAATGGGACGTCGAGAGGAAGATCATTGAACAGTCCTTTTGGCAGGTCCCGAACCCTGGCTTCCGGGATCGTGAGAACCACCAGATCAACCTCATGCACGGCTTCACTGGCCGTTACCGCCCTCGCCCCCGTTTCCGAAGCCAATCCGGTCAGGGTGTCGGGGCCGCGCGAGTTGGCAACGAGAACCTGGTGACCCAGTGCGCTCAGCCGACGGGTGAGCGTGCCGCCAATTTGGCCTGCACCGATAATACCGAATTTCATTTGAGCCCCCGTTCTGCCTGCGAATTGTGAGTGATTGCTGGAAACCGCGGTAAGACATGCCGGTGCAGTTCCTCCAGCACCGTGGGAACCGGTCGTTGTCCGAACCGCAAATTCAGCATGACATGGTTTACGCCGAGGTCCTGGAGGACTTCCAGCAATGCAATGAGATGACTTCGTCCCAGGCGATAACCTAAATGGATCGGCTGCGGCGGCTCGCCCGGCGCCTCGGCCAGATCGAGATAGAGCGATTGACTGAACGGCTTGAATATTTCCCCGCACTGTGCGACCACCGCAGCACGCCACTCCTGAATCACCATTTTCTGCAGCCTGGGCGGCCGGGGATAGGTGATCCAGCCATGGGCATGTCTGGCAATCCAGTCCATCGATTGCCGGCTGCGGCCAGTCACCAGCAGAGGTACCTCTTCCGTGAACGGCTTCGGGATCATATCGGCTCCCGCGAGCGATCCACCGCTCCAGTGCAGCGCCGTGAAGCGGGTCCGCTGCGACTGACGCAGCACATCAATGTGTTCTCGAAAAATCTCGCCACGCCGCTCGGCATCAACGCCGAAAGCCGGAAACTCGACGGGGCGATCGCCCGACGCAACGCCCAGCAGCAGGCGCCCCTGGCTCAATTGATCGACGCTCGTCGCAGCCTTTGCGAGATGCAGCGGGTTACGAATCGGCACGACGATGGAACCGGTAGCAAGAGCAATCGCGCTGGTCTGGCCGGCGATATAACCGAGGTAGACGAACGGATCGAATATCTGACCGAGATCACCGAAGCCTGGATCGCGCAAGGGAACGTCGCGCAGCCAGAGGGCCGCGAAACCTGCAGCCTCGGCGGTTCTGGCCAGTTCGGCCTGGCGTTCCATCAAGGGCGCATCGCCCGCAAAGGACTCGATCGGGAAGAAAAGGCCCAACGTCAGCCGGCCAGCCTCGAAAGTACGTGCAAAGCCCGGCTGCGCTGAATAGGGTGTCGTCGAGGGCGACAGCATGGAGAGAGAGTCACGCATCCAGGTGACGCCCCCAATGAGGATACTGCTCGACGCGTCGGACGATGTCCTTCATCGCACGCAGCGAGCGTTCCAGTTTGTTGTAGCTGTCACCGCCCTCGTGCCAGCCGTTGTAGCCAAGCAGACCGTTATAGCCCAGGCGGGTGAGTAACGAAACCACGGCGAAGTTGTCCAGTTCGCCCGTATCGACTGGTTCGATGGTAGCCACCTCAAAGAATCCCTGTGGGCTGAGCCGGCTGCCCGAGAGATTGGCCTGCTTCAGATAGGGCATAGCCCGCTTCAGCATCGCTGCCAGGTTCTGGCCATCACGTGCATACCATTGCAGGGCGGAAAAGGTCAGGCCGAGGTTGGGGTGCGCAACCCTCTCGCACAGCCGGATCGCATCACTGTGCTTCTCTACCCAGAACTGGATGTGCGTATAGATCAGCACGCGCGTACCGCGCCGTTCGGCGACCGCCAGCGCCTTGCGCAACCAGGCAATTACCGCAACATCGCCCTGCGGGTCGGAGGGACGCAAGCCTGTGCCCGCGGACTTGATGGCAAGATCGACAGTCGACCCCTCAGGCATGGTCTCAATCATCTTGAGGATGCCGCTATTGCGCGGATCCGCTTCGCCGAGGGCCAGGTCCAGCACGACGTAAACGCCGGCGACATCGAGTCCGAACCGCTCCCTGACGCTTGCCAGTTCCCGGGCAAGCTGCCAGTTGCGACCGTCCCAGATCGCCAGATGGATAGCGTCATAGCCGGCCGCCCTCGTGATCTCACAACGGTCTTCAAAACTATAAACACCGATGGAACTGTAGAAAGCGAAGTCCATGGCGAAGTATCTCTGGGTCATCGGAGTTCGTGTCCTTGCAGATCCCCGAAAAGTAAACGTGTTCCGATACAAGAGCAAACAATTACTTCTTGTATAAGATACAAAAATGAACAGAGCCTCCCACCTCAGCGTGAAGCAGCTGCGCATCTTCGATGCGCTGGTGAAAGACGGAAATCTGAGCCGCGTCGCAGGCCAGATCGGCCTGACCCAGCAGGCCGTGAGCTCCAATTTGTCCAGCCTGCGTGATGTGTTCGGAGACCCATTGTTCCTGCGGACGGGACGTGGCGTCATGCCCACCGCCCTTGCCCTGGAACTGGCAGCGGAAGTGCGTGAAATTTTGCAGGCTATGGAGCGGCTGGTCGATCGCAGACCTTTCGACCCAGCCACGGTCACCGGCACTGTCGCCATTTCAGCGGCCGACTATGCGCACAGTGTCGTCGTGGCGCCGAAACTGCGTGCCATTCGCACGCAGGCGCCACAACTCAAACTCATCCTGAGCGAATTCGAGATCGACGCCGTGGCCACCAGGATGAGCACAGGCGAAATTGATATTCTGGTTTCGATTCCCGAGTATGTCCCAGCGAATTATCCCCGGCAGCTCCTCTTTCACGAGCGCTATATCTGTGTAGCGGCGTGCGATTCGCCGCTCGCCGGAGGGCATGTCCTGAGTCTGGAGAAGCTGGCAAAACTGCCTCACGTTGTCGTCTCGCCAGCCCGAGCGAATTTGATCGGCTCTGCGGATGACTGGCTGGAGCAGCTCGGACTGGAACGTACTGTCGTCCTGGCAGTACCGCATTTCCTGCTTGTACCGGAGGTAATCGAGGCAATGGGAGCAGTGGCGTTCCTGCCTTCTCGCCTGCTGCCGAATCCCCGGCTGGCGCCTCTGCGCCTTGTGGGTGACTCAGCGCCTCCCGGCTTCGATCTGATCGCTGCCTGGCACCCACGGTCTGCCGCCAATCCGCTTGTGCATTGGCTGGTGGAGATGCTCGCCAGATGACTGGCTCACAGAGCAGGTCAGTACCGAGGAATTCACCGTCGCCACGACAACGTTACGCGGTTGAACCTCCCCGCGCCAGCTCGCCTGCGCGCCGGGTCAACCGTAATGCGATAGTTCTGAACCCGGACCGGGAAAGGGAAACAGTCGCTGATGACAATGCTAAATGAAAGAGTCCCGGCGAAGCCGCCTTTCCCAGATAAGGGCGACGTTGTACTTCGGCGACGCAAGACGCCAGACGGTGCCGCATTTTACGGACGCTGCCTGCGGCTGATTGCCGACATGGACGAGACCGAGAACCTGTTCCGCCAATCAACGATGGCGCCTGCAGGCACATTGCGAGTTGACCTACCGGCCCGAATCGGACGCCTGATCGTCGCACCAGCGCTGCCGGAATTTCTCGAGCGCTACCCGCAGATCAATATCGAACTGGGCATCACCGATCGCATTGTCAATCTGGTTGAGGACCGGGTCGATTGCGCATTGCGAGTCGGCCTGCTGCCAGACTCGGATCTTGTCGCCCGTCCGATGTTCGAACTGCCGCTCATCAATGTCGCAAGCCCCGCTTATGCATGTTGCCTGCAGGCCTCGGCCTGATCCAGATTCCGGCCTACGACGTCCGCGAGTACCTGCTCGCAGGCGAACTCATCGAGATCATGCCCGCTTACCGGCCGCCGCCGATGCCGATGACGTTGCTCTACCCGCACCGCCAACACCTTTCGCGTCGCGTTCAGGTATTTGCTGAGTGGCTCGAACAACTGCTGGCGCGCTGCATCCGGCCGGATCATCCGCGTGCCATGCATCGCCAATAAAAGCGCATTGGCACTACGCGCGATCAATCAGCTGGGTCGCGCTGCTTCTGCCGAGCTCAGCCATCTCCTCACGGGTGCCACGGGCTCCGAGAATCGCGGTGGATAATGGCACGCTGCCCGACCATATAGCGTCATCCTTCGCAATGGCCCAGCGCGCGCCGTACGTTCCCGCACCTGCGTCGAACGGCGTGAAATCGACTATATAGCCCTTATAGCGAAAGACGTAGTTGTCCACAGGATTCGTCTCCGGAAACGTTCGCAATCTATCACTCAAGTCGCCAGAAAAAATTAAAAGATTGTCAAGGTGCCCGGCTTTCGAGGTGCTCCCCTGGCGCACAACGTGTCTTTCCGCCCCTGTCATGCTGAGGGTGCCCGATACGTAATTCCGGTCTGATTCCTGACGTCGACATTGTTCACTCTGCAGAACTCCCGACCAGAGCGGCGAGCTCTTCGCCCCCAGCAGTCAAGCATGCCAGTTCATCGTCACACGCTCGCCAGTTCACGCCGCAGGCTCGCAACGCATGCGCGGCAGAAATCCGTCTACACTACGACCGGCGTCAGAACATTGACGGTGATCTGCACCCAGACTCCACGTCGGACGGATCCCGCATTCATGAAACTCACCACGAGACTTCAATCATTTTGAGAGTCGACACGACAACCGTTCGGCTGGTCCTCGCCATCGTCGACGAAGGAAGTATTTCCCGGGCCGCCGACAAACTTGGCCTAGCCGTGGCGGCCGCCTCGCGGCGCATTTCCGATCTCGAACTCCAACTCGGGACAAAACTTTTCCGCCGGATTCCTCACGGCGTCGAAGTCACTGAGTCCGGTGACAAACTGCTTCTCCACATCCGCCAGATTGACACGCTAGTCGACCGGCTCGCCGGAGACGCCCAGACGCTCGCCCACGGGCTGGAGGGGCGCATCATCATCGGCGCACCAAAGGCTGTCGTGATCGAGCTCCTCGCGCGTGACATCGCGACCATCCAGCAGCGCTACCACGGCATCAGGCTAAAGATCGTCGAAGAGAACAGCAAGATCGTCCAGCAACTGTTGCGAGACAAGGTCATCGATATCGGCATCTACGAGAAGAAAAGTGGCTTCCTCGACCGGCCACAATTACCGTACCACCAGGATCGTCTCGTACTCGTCTACAGTCGTGCGCATTTCCAGTTCCCGGGCTCCCCAATCTCCCTCGACGACCTGTTCAACATCCCTCTCGTCAGTCTCGGCAAAGGCTCGGCGATTCTTTCGGCCGTCCAGCGCGCTTTTCGCAGCCGTGGCCGGCAATTCACCAACGACTATTCCGTGAACGGCTTCGACACAATGCTAGCCTTTGTGCGTCATGGTCTCGGTGTCGGCCTGATGCCCCCAGATGTTCTTGCATCCTTCAATCCCGAGATGTCACTCGCCAGTGCAGAGATCCTGGGCGACTGGCACCAGCGCGACTATGTACTTTCGTACATTGAGGGGCATACACAAACGCAGACGCTACAGAACGTCGTGAACGCGTTAACCGAAAGGCATTAGTAATATAACGCAAAGACAGGGCTCCGCCCTTTCGTATTTTGCGAATCCAGCCATGAGCTTTTCGGGCTTGCCCCGATCAGCCACCCGGGCGAAAGTTGTCAAAACAACACATACACGGAGACAACATGACCGCACCGCAATCCCCTCGCGCAGCGCACGCCCGCTCTTCCAGCTGAGCTCACGCGCCTGAACACGCGCTTGCGCCGGGCCTCACACCGCTTTGCCCCGGCCGTGCGCAGGCTTCGCCAGCGGCTGTCGCCTCTGTCCTTTGAGCGCGAGTACCGTGATTCTCGCTGTGGTGAGCGCTCGCCCCTACTTCTTCAGGAAATTTGCATATGTCGCGATCCGACGATTCCACACATGCGAGACCCTTGCCGCTGCAGGGCATCCGGGTACTCGATGTCAGCCAGGTGATGGCAGGGCCATTTGCCTGCATGATGCTCGCCGATCTTGGTGCCGACGTGATCAAGGTTGAGCCGCCCGAAGGCGATCAGACGCGTGGCGCGATGGGGTTCAAGATGAAAGGGCCAGACAGCATGGGCTTCCTGAACATGAACCGTAACAAACGCTCGTTGTCGCTGGACCTCAAGAGCGAGGAAGGCCGCGAGTTCTTTTACAAGCTGGCCAGGACAGCTGATGTCATCGTCGAGAACTACCGGCCGGGCGTCGTCCAGCGGCTGCGAATCGACTACGAGTCGCTGCGCGCGATCAATCCAAAGATTGTGTACGTCAGTATTTCCGGGTTCGGGCAAAGCGGACCGTGGGCGTCGCGCCCCGGTTTCGACCTGATGGCCCAGGCGATGTCGGGTGTAATGAGCGTGACTGGGTACAAGGGCGGCAAACCTGTGAAGGCGGGCGTGCCAGTGGCCGATATCGGCTGCGCCCTCTTCGCTGTCTACGGCCTTCTCTCAGCGTATATCGGCGCGCAGAAGACAGGCGAAGGTCAGCACATCGACGCGTCACTGTTCGATTCGGCGATGGCCTTTTCGATCTGGGACATGTCGGATTATTGGGGCACCGGTGTGCCGCCATCACCACTCGGCACGAGCAACAAGATGAGCGCACCGTACCAGGCAGTCAAGGCGCGTGACGGCTACTTTGTGATGGGCGCGACCAACCAGAAACTGTGGTCGAAACTGTGTGAGCTGATCGAGCGGCCGGATCTGTTCCGGGATCCGGAATATGAGACAGTCTCGCTGCGCCTGAAAAATCGCGAAGCGTTGATCGAAAGGCTCGAGCAGTCGTTCGCACGCCGCGATTGCGAAGAATGGATCGAGATAATGCTGGCAGCAGGCATACCAGCCGGTCCGATTCTATCGTACCCCGAAGCATTCGGAAGCGACCATGCACGGCATCGAGGCATGTGCATGGAGATCGACCATCCGATCGAAGGCAAGGTGAACAACATCGGCTTCCCCGTCAAGTTGCTCGGCACGCCGCAGCAAGTGCGGCGCCACCCTCCACTGCTTGGCGAGCACAACGCGGAACTCTTCGCAGAAATTAACGGGACTCAGCCATGAGCGACCAGGTTACCCTGAGCAAGCCTGACGCAGGAACCGCGCAGATTCTGATCGACCGTCCAGAGCGGCACAACGCGATGACGATCCCAATGTATGAAACCCTGCTCGCCTTGATCAGGCAATGTCAGAACGATACGTCAGTGCGCTGCATCCTGATCCGGGGTTCTGGCGGAAAATCATTCGTGTCGGGCACCGACATCGATTATTTCACTGCCCTGCGCGATGGACGGCAAGGCATAGCCTACGAGGCGCTTGTCGAGCGCGTGATCGACGCCGTCGAACGCATCCGGGTGCCGACCGTTGCGGTCATCGATGGGTGGGCCGTAGGTGGCGGTCTTGCGCTCGCGACAGCGTGTGATTTTCGCGTGTGCAGCGGCGCTTCCCGCTTCGGTGTACCGATTGCAAAGACGTTGTCCAACACACTTTCGTCGCGCAATCTCGCCCGGCTTCACGCTGCGTTCGGCACGCCACGTGTGAAGAAAATGCTGCTGCTCGCCGAGTTCCTGGACGCCGGAGAGGCGCTAGCCTGTGGCTATGTCTACGACGTCTGCGATCAGGACATGCTCGACTCCGTGGCGCGCTCACTCGCACAACGTCTGATCGGGCTGTCGGCTGTAACGCAGCAGGCTGCAAAGGAAAGCCTGCGGCGCATCGTCGTCGAACAGCGGATGGACGACGACGATCTGGTCGAGGCAGTGTACGGCAGCGCCGAATTCCGGAATGCCGTGACCGCGTTCACTTCCGGTCGACTGAAATAGTAACTATCACAATGGACCGGTAGCAACCGTCGAACACATTGCACGCGATCGCACAAGGCCAGAAGTACCAACTTCGCTCGCCAGGAGGAGACATGAGACGAACACTGCCCAAAGCCACCACACTTGTGCTGGCGATGCTCTGCCTGATGTATTTCATCACCTATGTGGACCGGGTCAACATCAGCACGGCCGCGGGTCAGTTCAAGAGTGAACTTGGACTGACGAACACGCAGTTGGGCATCATCTTTTCCGCCTTTGCGTACCCGTACGTGATCTTCCAGTTCATCGGAGGATGGGTCAGCGACCGTTTCGGCGCGCGACGCACACTGATCGCGTGCGCCGCCGTCTGGGCAATCGCAACCGCGCTGACTGGGCTGGCAAGTGGATTCGTGTCGTTGGTCGCTGCACGGCTATTGCTCGGGCTCGGCGAAGGCGCAACATTCCCTGCATCGACCAGCGCAATGGCTGCATGGGTGACCAAAGACAGGCGCGGCATGGCACAGGGCATCACGCACTCGTGCGCGCGTCTCGGCAATGCGATCGCACCGATCGTAGTGTTAGCGCTGATGACGGCATTCAACTGGCGATTCTCGTTCTATCTCCTCGGCGCGCTCAGCGCGGTATGGCTCGTGCTGTGGCGTCTCACGTACACCGAAAGGCCAGCAGACCATCCGCGCATCACCCGCGAAGAACTGGCGGCACTGCCACCGCCGAAGACGCAGTCCGTCGACGCGCGAGGCACATGGATCCGGCTTTACAGGCGCATGGCACCCGTGTCCGCCGTCTACTTCTGCTACAACTGGATTCTCTGGCTGATGCTCGACTGGATGCCTCTATACTTCATGCATACCTTCCATTTCAACATCAAAAAGGCTGTCGTGTTCACGTCCGGTGTCTTCATCGCCGGCGTCGTGGGCGATCTGGCTGGTGGTCTCGTCAGCGACCGGCTGATACGCAGGACCGGCAACGTGAAGCTCGCCCGTAGCTATCTTGTCGCGCTCTGCATGGGGCTCACGGCGATTTCGCTAGTTCCCGTCGTATTGCTGCACGACCCGATGTACTCACTGGCTTGCCTCGCAGCCGCGATGTTCTTCAATGAAATGAACATTGGTCCGATGTGGGCAATTCCGATGGACATCGCGTATGATCGTTCGGGTACCGCGAGCGGTATCATGAGCGGCACGGGTTTCATTGCAGCAATCGTGAGTCCGGTGGTCGCGGGGTACTTCGTCGATCGCCTTGGCAACTGGAACATGACATTCGTCCTCTCGATCGGTGTGATGATGTGTGGAATCGCGCTTACCTTTGTGATGAAACCTGGCATCACCTTTGATGGCGGCCAGAAGAGTACGATGCGCGGTATCGCCGAACCCTCGCCCTCTTAAATCGCCCCCTGAGTTTCCCCCTCGCCATCCACGTATGCAACGTCCACGGCAGATACCTGACTTGCCGAAGGTAGCGCCATATCGATTTGACCTGATTCTTTGGCTGATGAAAAAACAACTACACCGGTCCCGCCGGTACCTGGGTGTGGCTGCGCACCGATGCCGCGCGGCCCCGTTCCACGCTCGAGGCGATGAGTACGCAGGGATCCAGGCAGAATGCAGTTCGCGCAGGCAGGAACCGGGGGGCGACAATGTTCACGCTCGGTCACCAGGGCGAAGTCGATCGTCACGATCGCGTTCTTCTTCACGATGTCGATCAGCCGGATGATGCCGATCTTGCCTGTGACTGGGAGATCCTCGTCGCACAGAATCAGCGTGAGCAATGCACCCACACCTGCCGAAGGCAGCGTCGAAATGATGGTGAGCGGATTGCGGCCTGTTTGACTATCCATTGGGATACAAACCAGCTGCTCTTCGACGCCCATGGCTTCAGTCACTGATGATTATGCTATAGCGTGCGGATCTACTTTCCTCGTCCGAGCAAGCACACTGAAGCGGATCACACCTCGGGCGCAGCCCACCTTTGGGCACTAACATCTGCCAGCGCCTCGAATACAGCCGGCGTACGTTCCAGGCGGGCGATCGTTCGGGCGCCTTCAAGGGCGGCTACCAACGCGGCTGCGGTAGAGGACGCGCGCACATGAGCGAAACCACACCCCCTAAAATGCGCCGCAATAATCTCGGTCGACTCAACAAATCCGCGCGCTACCCGTTTGGTCAGCTCAGCGTCGAGCGCGGGCAGTTCATTCGCCAGATTTTGCATCAGGCATCCATACTGGAAATCAGAGGCGACCATTTCAGCCGCAAATGTGCTGAAAATCTGATGAACAAAATTCAGAGCATCCCCCGCCGTATTCGCCGAGATGCTCTGTAATACAGCAATTCGATTCGAAATGTAATTATCGATTGCTTCTTCTGCGAGTTGTGCCTTGCCGCGTGGAAAGTGAAAGTAGAACGATCCTTTAGGCGCACCGCTTTCCTCCAGGATCTGGGTCAATCCGGTCGCGGTGTAGCCTTGGATGCGAAACAGTCGCTCCGCCGTGGCAATTGCGCGAGCGCGCGCGTCAGTTTTGCGTGTCATGCCGGAAACGTACCACGTTTCGCTTGACCTGACTATGGTGATCGCCATAATATGGCGATCACCATATACCGGAGCTCAGCGATGCCCGTGTCCCGACACAAGCCGTCGGTGTCCAGACGATCCGTCCTGGCGATGGGCGCCGCCGGCCTCGTTGCGGCCTTACTTCGACCGGTCCGCGCAAACCCCATGGGAGGAACTGATTTGGCCGCCTCAACCTATGACGAGGGAACGCTGCCCAAGGGAGTCCGCTCGCGCATGATTCATGGCGTCAACGGCCTCGATGTCCATATTCTCGAGGCCGGCTACCAAAGCCCCGATCGGCCACTCGCGCTGCTTCTGCACGGTTTTCCGGATTTGGCTTATGGCTGGCGACACGTCATCCCAATCCTGGCTGACGCCGGATACCATGTTGTGGCGCCGGACCAGCGGGGTTTTGGGCGCACCACCGGCTGGGTGAACGGCTATGACACCCCTCTGGAACCCTTCAGCCTCCTGAATATGACGCGCGACGCCCTCGGATTGATTTCGGCGCTGGGGTATCGGCGTACGACAATGCTCGTTGGGCACGACCTCGGCTCGCCCGTGGCGGCCTATTGTGCGCTAGCGCGACCCGACGTCTTTCCCTCGGTGGTACTGATGAGCGCACCGTTTCCTGGTCCGCCGGCGCTTCCGTTCAACACCGCGCAAAGCGAGGCATCGTCAGTTCAACCAAACACTGACAATCAAAAGTTAGCGGCCGCGCTGGCAGCGCTCAACCCGCCGAGAGAGTATTACCAGCAATACTTGAGCACACGGGAGGCGAACGATGACATGTGGCACCCCCCTCAAGGCTTGCACGCGTTTCTTCGCGCATTTTTCTACGTCAAGAGCGCTGACTGGCCGGGAAATGAGCCTTATCCGTTGAAGGCGCGAACCGCCATGGAACTTGCGCAACTGCCCACATATTACGTCATGGATCTCGGCAAGACGATGCCCCAGACCGTCGCTCCGTTCCAACCATCCGCCGCCGAGATCCTGGCCTGCAAATGGCTTACCGAACCGGAACTTGGAGTGTACACGGAGGAGTTTGGCCGCACTGGGTTTCAAGGTGCCCTTCAAGCTTATCGCGTCTTATCCGACCCTGGCCTGAACGCTGAGTTGCGCCTGTTTTCGGGCAAGACGATTGATGTCCCGTCCCTCTTCATTGGCGGGAAGAGCGATTGGGGCACCTATTCAGCGCCGGGTGCACTCGATCTTATGAGGACGAAGGCGGCGACGAGAATGAGCGGCATCGAGCTGATTGACGGCGCCGGTCACTGGATCCAGCAGGAGCAGCCAGATCGGCTCAGCACGCTCCTGCTCGCCTTCATCAAGGAGATAGGTGGGGTGGACCACACCAGCGGTTAGACCCGGGAGCGCTCTCATCGAACGAGAAAAGATTGCCCGGCGACCAGATCACCGGCCCGTCAGGTCCGTCACATTTCAGGGAAGCGCCGGGATTTAGTGTCCCAAGTCCGGCGGTAGCTTCCGGCTTCCCTGATCTGCCTGGGGTTTCCGGACCAGACCGGGAGCGAGTTTTGCGGCGCACCGGATCCGATCGGACCGGTGAAGGCACCAGCTGACAGGCAAATTCTTCTGCAGCCAACGCTTTGGGTGCCGAGTGTAGACGGATCTCGTTGTTATCCCGGCGCCACGCCTCGACGATCACCCTGGCTTCGCTCAAGGTTTCGATCCAATGTAAGTTCAAGCACTCGGCTACATCAGCAAGCCTGACTCAGTCCCAGGCTGACCTTGTCGACCTTCACACCTCATGCACGACGCTCCCTGCTCGTGCCGTGAGCCAGCCTGCGAGCAGCGAAGGATCTTTCGACGCTCCGTTGACATACCCATGACTGCGATCAAGCGATCCCGGTACGACGTTGCACCGCGAACAACGCACCCCGGGTTCCACTACCCGGTTCGCTGTATGCGGCACCGACTTGCTTTCCCAACGCATCAAGCGAATCCAGAATTGCCGAATGATGTTCTCGAACAACGGAAAGAAAGCGAATGCGGTCGCCTGAAGCTCGTTTTCAGAGGTCGAAATGACTGGGATCGACGGCGCGTGCACGGCCTGCCCCTCCCGCCGTCGCGGGCTCTTCTCGCCGCGGCGAAGTGTGGCAAGCCATTTTCACGTTCGAGCCCCGGCTTGCGGCAGCCCAACTGAATTTCGCCCGACTTCCCGAAATCGCGCTGCCAGAACTAGCGCTGTCCGAGCGGTCACCCGTGAGCGTGCCGTTGCCAGACTCCCTCATCGTGTCATGACCGAAAAACGCTCACGGCCTCAACGAGTCGCGTCGCCTGCTGCCTGAGGCTGTCTGACGCGGCCGTGCTTTGCTCGACCAGCGCTGCGTTCTGTTGCGTGATACTGTCAAGATCGCTTACGGCCTTATCGATCTGGCTTGTGCCGTTACTTTGCTCTTCGGTCGCCGAACGGATCTCACCGATCAGATCGGATACCCGCTTAACCTGCGTCACGATTTCATCCATGGTCTTGCCAGCGGCGTCGACCAGGCTTGACCCGATCTCGACCTTTTCGACGCTCGCGGAGATCAGGTCCTTGATCTCCTTCGCGGCGTTCGCGCTGCGTTGGGCGAGCGCACGCACTTCGCCCGCGACGACCGCGAAACCCCGGCCCGTTTCACCAGCGCGCGCGGCTTCAACAGCTGCGTTCAATGCCAGGATATTGGTCTGGAACGCAATTCCATCAATCACCCCGGTAATGTCAGCAATCCTTTGCGAACTGGTGTTGATTTCGTTCATCGTGTTGATCACGTCCGCCACCGCCTGCCCGCCCTTCGCGGCCGCATGGCTTGCGGAGCCTGACAGCGTGTTTGCCTGCATCGCAGTTTCCGCGTTGCCCTTTACGGTAGCGCTCATCTGGGCCATCGATGATGCGGTTTGCTGGACGCTCGAGGCAGCCTGCTCCGTGCGTTTGCTGAGATCGTTGTTCCCCTGGGCGATCTCTTTAATCGCGCGCTCAACGGTAATGACCTGCTCGCTCACGTCGTCAATAAGCCACCGGAACATGAGTCCAAGTTGACTGATCGTGCGCAGCGTCATGCCAATCTCGTCGACGCGGTCCATATGCACGGCTTTCTGGCTTTCGCCTGAGGCGACGCGCAGGGCCTGTTCCAGCACCCTCTCCAGCGGCCGGGAAATCTGACTCTCAAGCCACAGCGACAGGAAGAGCAGGCACGCCAGAACAAATGCAGAGAACGCAGCGAGTGAAAGCTCCCTGACACCCGCGAGCAAGGCAGCACCCAGAATGAGTGGCGCCGCCGCAAGCAACGAGGTACGAATACGCCAGCGGACTGGCATTGTCTTGAGGGCTGAAGTCCAACCGGCCAGGCCCGTACGAATAATCAGGCCCTTGTGAAAGCGTCGATTGCCTGCCTTGTGTTCGCGGAACTGTTGGTAAAGCGATTCGGCGGCCTCGATTTCCTCGCCGGCAGGCTTGGTCCGCACCGACATGTAGCCCGACGTACGTCCGTCGCGCACGATTGGAATGGCATTCGCGCGTACCCAATAGTGGTCGCCATTCTTGCGCCTGTTCTTGACCAGTGCGGTCCATGGCTCTCCACCCTTCAGCGTGGCCCACATGTCGGCAAATGCCTCCTGCGGCATGTCAGGGTGGCGGACAAGATTGTGGGGCTGACCTTGAATCTCGTCCTCAGAAAAACCGCTCGCATGGATGAACGCGGCGTTAGCATAATTAATATAGCTCTGCGTGTCGGTAGTCGACATCAACGTCGCATCGTCCGGAATTTCGAACTCGCGCTGCGTGACTGGCTGATTGTGGCGCATACCCTTTCCCCCGAAAAGAATGATGCGGGTCGCCTTGGCGATCTCGTTGTGCGAGCTGGAACACTGAATGTCCGCAGCTCGGCCTCGCTACTCGTGTTTATCGTCCACCGTACATTGAACTTTAATGCGAATGGAGATTCGCGTCCTCCCTCCATTTCATTCGTGTGACGAGAGCGAATCTGACTATGCGTTTTTCATATCCGTGAAAGACGCGCTTGCCGGTGATACCCGTGTCAATCAGCGCACTGCGACCGAGCCGTACTCGAACCGTGACTGCCTCAATCGGTGGATCCATGATAATGCATTGATGCCGAGATGTGAATGTCGTTCGTTTGTTCCGGTGAAGAGGCGTCAAGCCCGTCAGAACGATTTATCGATGACAAGAACGGCATCGGCAGCAGAAATCCATTACGCAAATCCCACTTCAGTTTCGCCAGCGAACAACAGGGAGCCGCATCGGTTTCCGTTGCCCAGGCAGCCCATTGCGCGATTTGAATCATTCCGATGCGCACCGCTCAATCGCCGGAGGTGATGACCGTGTCTTCTACAGCCCCAAAGCGAATGAACTGCCTCACCTGTCGCGCGAAGCGGTCAAATACCAACTTTCCCAGACAGGGAAGTGAATAAAAACGGCGAATGCTCGAATCACACGCAAGGTGGACGCGGCTCAATCGCAATTTGGGCGTATAAAAGCGGACTGCCGTGCCCGGAGGCTATCGAGCGTCATAAACCATGTTGAGCGCAACATGGTCAGTCAAACTTGCCTGGACGAACCTTACCGCATAGCTCGATGGGATGAACGCCGCTACGCAAGTGGCGCATCTTGCACGTGCGGTACTTCCGAGCGGAGGGCACGATGAAGCTCACACAAGCAGGGATCGACATTGGGAAGAATGTCAGCCAGATTCACTATATCGACGCGGCAAGCGGCGAGATCATCAATCGACCGCTTAAACGAGTCGCGCTTCTCAAATATTTCGCGAATCGGGGGCCGTTTCTGATCGGTATAAAGGCATGTGGTGGCTCCCAACATCTGACCCCGCTCGCTGAGTCAGATAGGTCGCGAAGTCAGATTGATGGCATCACGGTTTGCAAAGGCATTCAATATCGGAAATAAAAGCGATACGTCCGATGCTCGCGCCATCTGGCTCGCGGCTCTGCAGCCTGGCAATACGGTTGCGGTCAAAACTGAAGCACAGCAGGCAGTTCTGGGTTTGCATCGCGTGAGACAGCAACTCGTCAAATTCCGTACTTCACAGATCAACTGCATGCGCGGTCTCGTTGGCGAATACGGAGAGGTCATGCCCGCGAGCAAACGCGCCTTCGACGCCAACATGTCCTCAGTCCTCGAACGTGTCAGCACCCTGATTCCGGGCCCCTTGCTTGAAACTCTGCGCGAACAACGGGCTGCGCTCACGTAACTCGATGAGCCGATTGCACGCGTCGAACAACGGCCGAAGCACTGGAAGAGCGAGGACGCGAGCGTGAGGGCAACCGGCACCATTCCGAGAGCAGGACTTCTGACGGCGACCGCTGCCGTAGCAACAATCGGCGACGCGAAGACCTTCAAATCCGGACGCGAATTTGCAGCTTCCCTGGGTCTTGTGCCCCGCCAGGTCGGTTCAGGCGGCAGAACGCCCCTGCCTGGAATCAGTAAACGGCGCTATCCTTATCTGCGTACCTTACTCCATGTCCGCCTGCGCTGCCAAAAATGCCGAACCTTTGCGGAATGCACGCTGCACCACGTGCCCATGAATTGCGGCGCTTACAATCGAATCGGCAACCTGGTCATCGAGATTTCTGGACCGTTCGTGACTCACAAAGGGAATTGAATTGCGGCCATTGACGAAGATTGATTTAATGGGAAAGGTACACCAGTATACTATGCCCAAAATTTCCCCATGGAGCCTTGATGACCCTGAGCCACCGCCCACCGGCCGGAGACCCTTAACCATAACCTGCCCCCTTCAGCTGGACTGAGGCTAGCCCAGTTTTTTGCCTGGCCATTTCCTGTGCCTGAGAAGATCGTCGCCGGTCAGGATTCCGTGCAAATCCACATATCTGTCAGGCTTGTCATGACGCAGGCGCATGAAGCGGAAAAAAACATTTCGGCCAGATATGGAGAGACTATGCTGCGTGCACGCCGCCAGGCTTCATCCCCAAATTATCGGCCAGTGACGCAGTTCACGTGCATTGACTACAGCCGGGAATATTTACGATGTCTGATACGCACAGCCACAACCATCATACCCACAGCCACGAAGCTTTTGGGCACGCGCGTGTGTCCCCTGCTGGCCAGCAAAACGCAACCGAAGCCGTTGACCCGGTATGCGGAATGACAGTAACGACAGAGTCGGAGCATCACCTCAAATATCGCGACCAGACGTACTACTTTTGCAGCAGCAAATGTCTCGAGGTCTTTGGGGCAGATCCGGGCAAGTACGCGAGCGCGGACCGGAAATCTGTCTCCAGGCCGGCTGCCGGTGTCATTTACACCTGCCCGATGCACCCGCAGATACGCGCGACGGCGCCTGGCGCATGTCCAATTTGCGGAATGGCCCTTGAGCCAGTGACGCCGGGTGCGACAGAAGAACATAACGTCGAACTGGAGTCGATGACGCGACGTTTCTGGGTTGGCCTCGCCCTCTCCATTCCGCTGCTGCTTATGACAATGGGGCGAATGGTTCTGCCTGTCGATATTGGCGCCGGAATCGACCATCTGTTTAGTGAGTGGGCCGTACCGCGCTGGACGCAGGCGTCGTGGTCACAGTGCGTACAAGCGTTGCTGGCGACCCCAGTGGTGCTGTGGGCCGGCTGGCCGTTTTTACAGCGGGGCTGGAAGTCATTTGTGACGTGGCGGCTGAACATGTTCAGCCTTATCGGACTGGGAGTAGCTGCCGCCTATGCGTTCAGCGTCTTCGCGTTGTTCTTCCCCGGCGTACTACCCGAAGCGTTCAGACATGGACGCGAGTTACCGCTTTACTTCGAGGCAGCCGCAGTCATCGTGACACTCGTGCTGCTCGGGCAGATACTGGAGCTTCGCGCGCGCTCACGCACGTCAAGCGCAATCCGTGACCTGTTGCAGCTTGCGCCGCACACGGCGGTACGCATCAGCTCCGATGGCAGTGAGGAAACTGTAGCGCTCGAGGCCGTCATCGTCGGCGACACACTTCGCGTCAAGCCCGGTTCAAAAATACCCGTTGACGGCGTCGTCGTTGAGGGACGGTCGAGCGTCGACGAAGCGATGATTACCGGCGAACCGATCCCCGCAGAGAAAGTCACGGGCAGCAAGGTGACCGGCGCAACCGTCAACCAGACGGGAACGCTCCTGATGCGCGCAGAGAAGGTTGGCTCCGACACCCTGCTTGCCAGAATCGTGCAGATGGTGGCAGAGGCGGCCCGCTCGCGTGCGCCTATCCAGAAGCTCGCCGACCGGGTCTCGGGCTGGTTCGTGCTCGCGGTCATTGGCCTTGCTGCGATTGCCTTTGTCATCTGGGCCCTGGTTGGGCCCGCGCCAGCTCTGGGCAACGCGTTGGTCGTCGCCATCAGTGTGCTTATCGTTGCGTGCCCGTGCGCACTCGGTCTAGCCACCCCCGTTTCCATCATCGTTGGGATCGGACGTGGTGCTCGCGAAGGCGTGCTCATCAAGGACGCGGAAGCCCTTGAATTAATGGAGAAGGTAGACACCGTCGTCGTCGACAAGACTGGAACCCTTACGGAGGGCAAACCACGCGTGCAAACAGTCGTTACGCTCAACGGCCGGTCCGAATCCCAGTTGCTGGATTACGCCGCCAGTCTCGAAGGTGCGAGCGAACACCCGCTCGCACAGGCCATCATCGCGCGTGCAAAGGAAGCTGGAACAGGCACGAATCGCGTGGATGCTTTCGACTCGATCCCTGGCAAAGGTGTAACCGGAAAAATTGATGGACACACGGTGTCGCTTGGCAACGTGCGTCTGATGGAAGATGCGAATATTAACTGCCAGCCTGTCGAATTCAATACAGACAAGCTGCGCGAGGCGGGACAAACGGTCATCTATGTCGCCATGGAAGGCGAGCTTGCTGGTTATATTGGGGTGGCCGATCCCGTGAAGGCGACCACACCCGACGCCGTTCGTGTGCTCAAAGCATCCGGCGTGCGGATTGTGATGCTCACTGGGGACAATGCGGTCACTGCAAACGCTGTGGCGACGGCCCTGTCGCTTGATGGCGTCAAGGCTGGCGTTCTGCCGGAAGACAAGTACAAGCATGTTCAGGAGCTTCAGGCGCAGGGACACATCGTCGCCATGGCCGGGGATGGTGTGAACGACGCGCCGGCTCTTGCGCAGGCGAATGTTGGCATCGCGATGGGCAGCGGAACGGATGTGGCCATCAACAGCGCCCGCGTCGTTCTCGTCAAGGGAGACCTGCGCGGCATCGCACGCGCCCGTGCGTTGAGCATCGACACGATGAAGAACATCCGACAGAACCTGTTCTTCGCATTTGCATACAACGCGGTAGGAATTCCCGTGGCCGCGGGTATGCTCTATCCGTGGTTTGGTATTGTGCTCAGCCCGATAATCGCCAGTGCCGCAATGGCGTTGAGCTCGGTCTCTGTCATCGGTAACGCGTTGCGGCTCCGGACCGCCCGGACGTGATGCGCGACTGCCGCGTCAGTCCTAGTTCGAGCGCTCTTCACTCGCCTTGACGCAGTCAGACCTGCGCGGTGCCGGTGACGTACCGCCGGCACACCGCCCATATTCACGGGTTGTTACGTCCGCGAATGCTCACAGCTGTGGGAACACTCTTTGCCAATTTTGACCTCACGTTCTCCATTTCGGATTGCCCATGGAAGATCTGTCATCGATCACATGCGCTGTCATTAACCCGCATATGCGAGCCGTCAACGACGTCTTCGGGAGTTCGCTTGTCTGGACTACCGTATGCGGGTTCAACGTAAGCCGCTCGCGCGCGCTGTCGCGCTTACCACCGCCGACCAGATCGACGGGACAGGTCGCTGTATCGGTCGACCCAAATTCGAGATCGGGCCGTTGATCATCCGCACTCTCGCGAACAATTTGCACAAGACAATTCTCCATCTCCCTATGCATTCTATCGGTCGCGGTAGGGACGATGGTTACCCATCGCCCCCCGCACAGATCCGTACGTGCAGAACTACTGCATACGGCTCTTACCAAAGGTGTTGACGCGAAACCGCTCGGTCGGATGCGGATGGACGAGTCGGTACGGCGGCAGGTATTTGTGGAGCAACCATTTGAAGCGCGACCGACTGGCTTACGGTCATTGACCTTCCCAGTCCCGTCCGGTCCACCCGCACCGGACACCGATGAGATCTCGCTGCTTCCGTATGAAAGACTTCCCGACATGCACACAGGGTCTCCGACCGTGCGGGATCAGCACACGACTTGCCATTGACGTCGTGCGCCATGTTGCTTTCCGCTTCGCTTAACAGCGTCGGCATCCCGGAATATCTATTTCGCGGCTCAATGGCTGGCCTGCCGGTTTCCCCTGTCAACACTTCGGCCTGCACCTCGCGATGCACGCCGCATAACTCGGGGCCTGAGTGATTCGCCACATCTTCTCCGTATTGAACTTTCATCAACTATCTTCATCGGCTTTGCAGCCGCACTAAGCGCTAAATTCTCCACCCATGGAGTTCAGGGCTGAGTAGGCGCAATTGGGCAACGTTGCCGACACACGCGCCGCCGATGGTTGTGACGGCGCACAGGCCGGCTCACGTCGCGCCGCGCAGTTTCATCAGGCGCTTCAAGGCTGCGACAGGCCACGCACCGGTTGCCTATGTGCAGTCTTTGAGGATGTCAGCGGCAAAGAGACTGCTTGAGAACGATAGCATCCCGATGGCCACTGTCTCTTCCAAAGTCGGATACTCCGATCTTGCTTTTTTAGACGTCTTTTCAAGCGACACACCGGATTGACGCCCAGCGAGTACCGGGAGCGATTTGGAAATATGACTTTCGAGCGTGGCTCACTGATGGGCGGCCGGAACGCATAAAGTATCGTGAGACTCGTCGAGCGGATCAACCGTCACGCCCACCGTAAGCGCATGCTCACTGCCACCACCGTGGATTACGCCGCGCAGCGGCGCCACATCCGCATAGTCACGGCCGGTCGCGAGCACCACGTAATCGTTACCGGGCGCGCGGTTGTTGGTCGGGTCCAGTTGCAGCCAGCCACCGTCCTCGGGCCAGGCCGGATCGTAGACTTCGGCCCAGGCATGCGAGGCGTCAGCGCCAATCAGCCGCGGCTTTCCTGGGGGCGGCCGGGTGAGCAGATAGCCGCTGACATAGCGCGCCGCAAGACCGAGCGAACGTAGGGCGCCAATCAGCACATGCGCGAAGTCCTGGCAGACTCCACGTCGTATCGCCAGTGCTGAGAGCGCGGTCGTCGTCACCTCGGTGCTATTCGACGCGTAGGCAAAGTCTTCGTGAATACGCTGCATCAATTCCCACGCCGCCTGCACGAGCGCTCGGCCTGGCGTGAAACTGGGCGCGGCGTAGCGCGCCAGTTCAGCATGACGGGTGACATAGCTTGAAGCAAAAGTGAATTCGCAGGCGGGGTCGTAAGGTTGCCCGGCGCGATAGCTGAGGCTTGCGCGGATGGCTTCCCAAGCACTGGCGTTGCAGGTTGAGGGGTCGGAGATCACTGGCGGTCGTTCGCCGGATGCGGCTGCCGCGAGTCGCGGCGGCCGCACGCGAACCAGACTGCTACTGCGCACGAGCAATTCGTCGTGCGGCTGGTTGAGCGAGAAGAAGTAACGCCGATTGCCGAACGTGTCGACCTCGGTGCTGATTAGATCCGGCGAGGGTTTGACATCTAGCGAAAAATCCAGCACCTGTTGGCGAGGCGTTTCCCGCGGATGCAACCATGCCTGATGCTGCGCGTATTCCACCCGCGCCGAGTATTGGTAGTGCGTATCGTGCGTCACGCGCAGCAAGCGCGCGCCGTCGGCGCGCTGATCCTGGCCGGCGGACTGTTCGGGTAGGTCCATGATCGATTTAGCTTTAACCCCACAGCGTCGTTTCGGCTTCGCGCACATGGCTGAAATAGCGCTCGCCAATGCGGTCAGACAGCTTGCAGACTGCCTCGCAACAGGCGCTCAAGCGATCCAGCAGCGGCCCGTAGAGACCGTCTTCACCCGGGTCGCACAATTCGCGCAGCGGCCAGCGGGCGACGTCCGGGATGATTCGAGCCAGGTCCGACAGCTCATGGCGCTCACCGCACTCCACCTTGGATAACCGTCCACGTAGTGTCTGTGCCACCCAAGCCAGCGAGCGAGGGTTGTCGGCGTCCAGCACAAGCAGGTCAATCAGCGGCGCGACGTCGAAGCGGCGCTGGAATTGCGAGCGAAACGTGATCGCGCTGTCGAACAGGTCGAGCACCAGTTCGAAGCCATTCTGTTCGTGAACCGCACCGGTTCTAAACGCTGCTGTGAGGACGGTGCCGAGAAACGCCAGACGATCGATCTGCCGGCCAATCGACAGCAAGCGCCAACCGTCGTCGCGTGTCATGTGATCGGTCTGTGCGCCTGTGATCGTGCCCAGGTGAATGTTCAGGCGCTCCAGCGCGCGCAGCGCCTCGTTGCCAGACGACTCAGGTTCGCCGCCACCGGCTTGCCACGTCTGACTGAAGTGCTGGACTGCGTCGGTGATCAGTCGCCATTGCTCGCGGGACAGGCGTTCGCGGATCGCCGCCGCCGCCCCACACATACCTCGCAGACTGAACGCGACGCTGGAGATCCCGTCGTCGCTGCTCGTCAGCGCCGCGCTCAGCGCACGCTCGAAGTCGCGCGGCGCGTGCGGGCCCGGCGGAGTGTCGGCAGGAATCATGTGGCCTTCCCGGCACAGCACGTCAAGCAGATGCAACTGTGCCGCACTGTCGTCGTCGGCCTCCGCAGTGAGGCGTTCGAGCGCCGCGCGCGCGAGACGGGCACTGTTCGCCGCGCGCTCGGTGTAACGCCCGAGCCAGAACAGATTCTCGGCGGCACGGCTCGAAACGGTACGTGATCGCGCGATCAGGTCGTCGGGGCCGAGATGTTCGCGCAGCATCGTCGTCGCATCGACGGCGCCCTCGGTCATGACCCACGTGTCGACGCTGCTGCCGCCTCGCCGCATGGATACATTGGACAACTGATCGCGGCTCGCGATACGCGTAAGCCCGCCCGGCAGCACACGCCATGCGCCTGGTCCGTCCGAAATCGCGAAGACGCGCAGCATGGCCGCGCGCGGCACAATGCGCTCGTGCGCCGCGCAGCCCGCCGCGTCACGGCTATGCCAGGTCGGCGCCTGCGAGAATGGCAGATAGGTCTGCACCGTGTAGTTGTCCGGTTGCGCAGCGATGAGCGCGCGCCACTCATTGAGCATCGGCTCCGACAAGGTGCTGCCGACTACCGGCTCGAACCGGCCTCCGCATTGGATACCGGCTGGATACGTCGGCTTGATCACGCACTGCGACAGCCGCGGCATGGCCTCATCGTAGGCGAGCCGCTCACCGCACCACCACGTCGGCACCGTCGAAAGGAGCAGCGGCTCGCCCAGCAGACGTTCGGCAAGCCGCGGCAGGAAGCCCAGAATGCCGGGTGATTCCAGGAAGCTGGAGCCAGGCGCATTGGCGATCAGCAGGTTGCCGGCACGCACCGCCTGCAACAGTCCCGGCACACCCAATGTGGAATCCGAACGCAGTTCCAGCGGGTCGAGATAGTCGTCATCGAGGCGCCCGAGCACGCCATGCACGGGCTCCAACCCCTGCAGTGTCTTCAGATACAGACGATTGTCGCGCGCAGATAGATCGCTGCCTTCCACCAAGGTCAGCCCCAGGTAGCGGGCAAGGTAAGCATGCTCGAAGTAGGTTTCGGTTAGCGGTCCCGGCGTCAACAGCACAATGCGCGAGTTTCGCCCCGCCGGACTCATGTCCTGCATGCTCTGTAGCAAAGCGCGATAGCTGGCTGCGAGGCGCTGCACACGCAGACTGTGAAACGGCTGTGGAAACAGACCGGAGACGATCAGACGGTTCTCCAGCAAATAGCCGAGGCCCGACGGTCCCTGGGTGCGCTGCGACACCAGGCGCCATTCGCCATTCGGTGCACGCGCAAGATCGAACGCGGCGATATGCAGCCATGTCGCTCCGGCGGGGCGCACACCGTGCATAGGCCGCAAATAACCGGGATGCCCTGTCACCAGCGCAGGTGGCAACAACGCATCACGCAGAATGGTTTGCGGCCCGTAAAGGTCGTCGAGCATCGCATTGAGCAAACGCGTACGCTGCAGCACGCCACGCTCAATGCTGGCCCAATCCTGCGGCGTGATGAGCAGTGGAAACAGATCGAGCGACCACGGGCGCGCGGCCCCCTTGCTGACATCAGCATGCACGTTGTAGGTGATGCCGTTGTCATGCACGCGGCGGCGCAGCGCCTCGACGCGCTTGTCGAGGCCGGCAAAGCCCTCGCCGGCCAACTGCGTGAAGAATTCGCGCCAATGCTCCGTCAACGGCATGGTCGGCGTCGCAGCGGCGCTGCCACGCAGTTCATCGTATTGACCGGCTTCGGCGGCGCGAGCCAGATCGGTAGCCGGTTCAGCGACACCCTGGCCCGAGCGCGTCGGAACCGGCGCCGCTCTTGAGTTACCGTCGGACACCAGGCCATTGGGTTGGGTAGAAAGCACTTCCGGAATCCCGTTTTGTCATAGGTGGTGGTTCACGCGCGACGCGTTCGACTCCCGCTGCGCACGCAGCCGGCGAGGCCGCTCGCGCGCCGGCCTGACCCGCACAGGCCGGCCGTATTCGCGAGGACCGATGTCTCCGATCGGCCTTCGCGCGATAAAAACACCCTTAGCGTCTCGTCTGGCTCGTATGTCGAAGGTCCAGCGTGAACGGGAACTCCCGGCTCAGTATGGCCGGCTCCACGTCCATCCTGCCCGGCGTGTGTCCCAAGTTGAAGAAGCGCGCCAATCGCCGGCTCTCGGCCTCGTAGGCGTTGACCGGCAGCGTGTCGTAGTTGCGGCCTCCCGCGTGCGCGACGTGATACTGGCAACCGGCCAGCGAGCGATGCATCCACGTGTCGACGATGTCGAAGGTCAAGGGTGCATGCACGCCAATAGTCGGATGCAAAGCCGACGGTGGGGCCCATGCCTTGTAGCACACACCCGCCACGTATTCACCGACTGGGCCGGTCGGCTGCAACGGCAGCGCCTGCCCGTTGACGGTGACGACATAACGATTGTCGTTGAGCCCGCTCACGTGCACTTCCAAGCGTTCGAGCGACGAGTCGACGTAGCGCGCCGTGCCGCCAGGTGCGCCCTCCTCACCCATCACGTGCCACGGTTCAAGCGCACCGCGCAGGCTGAGCTGGATGCCTCGCGCCGCCACCTGCCCATACAAGGGAAAGCGGAATTCGAAGTGCGGCGCGAACCACGCCGGGTCGAACGCGTAGCCGGCTTCGTTCACCTCGGCGAGCACGTCATCGAAGTCCATTTTCAGGAAGGCCGGCAACAGGAAGCGATCATGCAATTCCGTCCCCCAACGCGTCAGTCGCACCTTGTAGGGTGCTTTCCAGAAGCGCGCGATCAGTGCGCGCAACAGCAGTTGTTGCACGATGCTCATGCGCGCGTGCGGCGGCATCTCGAACGCGCGCAACTCAAGCAGACCGAGGCGCCCGGTCGCGGAGTCCGGGGAGTACAGCTTGTCGATACAAAACTCGCTACGGTGTGTGTTGCCCGTCACGTCGATCAGGATATTGCGCAGCACGCGGTCGACCAGCCAGGGCGGCATGTCCGCGCCATATATCAGCTTGTTGCGTTCGATTTCCTTGAACGCGAGCTCCAGTTCGTAAATCTGATCATTGCGCGCCTCGTCCACGCGCGGTGCCTGGCTTGTCGGGCCGACGAACAGTCCCGAAAACAGATACGACAGTGACGGATGGTTATGCCAATACGCAATCAGACTGGCGAGCAGGTCGGGGCGGCGCAGGAACGGACTATCCGCCGGCGTGGCGCCGCCCAGTACGAAATGATTGCCGCCGCCCGTGCCGGTGTGACGGCCGTCAACCATGAACTTCTCGCTGCACAGCCGCGACTGGTAGGCCGCTTCATAGAGGAATTCGGTACGCTGTACCAGCTCGTTGAAGTCATGGGCCGGATGGATGTTGACTTCGATGACGCCGGGGTCCGGCGTGACCTGCAGCATCTTCAACCGCGCATCGCGCGACGGCGGATAGCCTTCGATTACCAGCTTGACGCCCAGCTCCCCAGCGGTCAGTTCGACCGCTCCCAGCAGCTCGAGATAATCTTCGAGCGCCGCAAGCGGCGGCATAAAGACATACAGGATTCCCTTGCGCGCTTCAACACACAGCGCCGTGCGTGTGATCCACCCTGCCGACTCGTGAAGTTGCGGATAGCGCTGATCGTCATCGCCCCGTCCCGTTCCATCGGCATCAAGACCTGCACCGGGATCCACGCCGCCACGCAGCGGCTGCATTAGCGTGCGCGTACCCATACGTTCATTTCTTCCCGCCGCCAATGCCGGCGCGCCCTCCACGCCGGCATAGCGTGCGCGCAGCGCCTCGGTGCCTGGCAGCGCGGCGCGCGGTGCGAACGGATCTTGCTCGACCGTGTACGGATAATCGCTCTCGCTGACCCAGGGCAGCGAGTCCAGCGGCAAGCGATAGCCCATCGGCGAATCACCCGGATATAGATACATGCGTTCGTCGCGGAAGAACCATGGCCCGGTCTGCCAGCGCGAGCCACCGAGACCCGGCCCCTTCTCCGAGGACTTGAGCGGAAGCAGGTAGCCGACCACGCTGTCGAGGTTCTGTTCGAATACCTTGCGCAAACGCGCGCGCTCGAGTTCGTCGTCAAGGCGCGAATCGAACGGGTCGACGTTGACCGGCAGACGGCGCTCGCGCCACAGGTAGTACCAGACATCCTCGTAGCCCGGCTCGATGCATTCGCCGTCGAGGCCAAGACGTGTGGTCAGCGCCGCGATGAAACGCTGCGCATCGGCGGCCGTATGGGAAGAAGGTTCACGCTCGTCGGCGAACAGCGCCGGGTTGTTCCAGACCGGCTGACCGTCCTCACGCCAGAAGATGGATAGCGCCCAGCGCGGCAACTGTTCACCCGGGTACCACTTGCCTTGGCCGAAGTGCAGAAAACCGCCTTGCCCGTATTCCGCGCGCAGACGCTGCACGAGTTCAGTCGCGTAGCCACGCTTGGTCGGCCCGAGTGCCTCGGTGTTCCATTCGGCGCCGTCGCGCTCGTCGATGGAGACGAAGGTCGGCTCGCCGCCCTGCGTCAGACGCACGTCGCCGGCCAGCAGGTCAGCGTCCACCACTTGCCCGAGCGACAGCATGTCCTGCCATTGCTCTTCCGTGTAGGGCTGGGTCACGCGCGGCGATTCATAGATGCGCGTCACGTTCATCTCATGCGCAAACTCAACCTCGCATTCGTCGACCAGCCCTTCCACCGGCGCTGCGCTCATTGGCTGCGGCGTGCAAGCGAGCGGAATGTGCCCCTCGCCGGCCAGCAAGCCAGACGTCGGGTCGAAACCGATCCAGCCGGCTCCCGGCAGGTAGACTTCGCACCACGCGTGCAGGTCGGTGAAATCGACTTCGCTGCCGCCCGGGCCGTCGAGCGCTTTGACGTCCGGCTTAAGCTGGATCAGGTAGCCCGATGCGAAGCGCGCAGCGAGCCCGAGATGGCGGCATATCTGCACCATCAGCCAAGCGCTGTCGCGGCATGACCCGGAACCCAGTTCGAGCGTCTGCACGGGCTTCTGCACCCCTGGCTCCATCCTCACGAGGTAGCGGACGTCCTGCTGCAGCTTCTGGTTTAGCGCCACGAGAAAATCTATCGTGCCCTCGATCGAACGGTCGATGCCAGCCACATAGGAGCGAAACGCCGGCGCAGCCGCCGCGGCTTGATCGCAAGCCAAGTACGGCGCCAGTTCATGGCGTACCGAATCATCGTACTGGAACGGAAACGTCTGGGCACTCTCCTCAAGGAAGAAGTCGAACGGGTTGTAGACCGACATCTCGGCCACCAGATCGACCGTGACCTTGAAGCAGCGGGTTTTCTCAGGGAATACCAAGCGCGCCATGTAGTTGGCAAACGGGTCCTGCTGCCAGTTGACGAAGTGTCCTGCTGGTTCGACCCTCAAGGAATACGACAGGATCGGCGTACGGCAATGAGGCGCGGGGCGCAGCCGAACGATTTGCGGACCGAGGTTGATCAGCTTGTCGTAGCTGTAATGGGTGACGTGATGGAGCGCGACGTGGATAGACATGGATGACGCTTCTACTTCTATTCGACGGATGGATGTTCCGGACCCGCAATCTCTCAGGGCGTGCAGCGAGTACGCTTGCCTCACCCAGAAGCCTGGCGTCGCGAATCTCAAGACGCGCCGAGCCATGCAACCGAAGGCGCCGAGTCCGGCTCCATCCAGTTACATCGGGGCCCAGCAGTGTCGCTATGAGCCGATGACCCGGCAGGCTATTTTCGACCGATCCGCACGCCGATACCCAAGGCCACGCCGGCCGTCGTCCATGGACGGTCATGCGCATAGTCGTTGGCAGCCCGCGCAGACTTGCGCCCCTTCTCGACGACGATGACCTGCGCATCAGCCGCCTTCTGTTTCACGCGCTTAAGACGGGCGCGCACCTCGCAGGACGCCGGCTCCGCGTCTACGCTGGAAGCGTGTGTAACGTCTTCCGACGAGCCATTGATGTCGCTCACTGCGCTACCGAAATTTGACATACTGCTTCCCTGCAAGCGAGGTTAAGAACATTTATGCATACCTCATCAGCGCGACGGTTGATAAGATGTTTCATCGATCCGTCAGCTTTAACTCTGGCTCTGGCTCTGGCTTTGACCTTGGGCCGGCAAGACGCTGATCTCGACAGTCAGCGTCTCAGCACCGTGCCCGGTGCGAATGCCGGATACGGGCATCGCATCACGATAGTCGAGGCCGGTTGCGACGCGCACATAACGCGCGTCCGGACACGTGTTGT
This sequence comes from Paraburkholderia silvatlantica, assembly GCF_003096715.1. Classification (GTDB taxonomy): domain Bacteria; phylum Pseudomonadota; class Gammaproteobacteria; order Burkholderiales; family Burkholderiaceae; genus Paraburkholderia; species Paraburkholderia silvatlantica. Next base: position 178,235 of record NZ_QEOL01000012.1, on the reverse strand, counting down.
TGGCCGCATCGAAGCCGACCCAACCGAGTCCGTCGAGATACGCCTCCGCCCATGCGTGGCTCGCCGTCTGCTTCGCGACACCATCCATTAGCAGATAGCCCGAGACGTAGCGGGCAGGCACATGGAGCGTTCGCGCCGCGGCGATAAAGACGCGCGCATGGTCCTGACAGGCTCCCTGGCGATTAAGTAGAGCCGTCTCCGTATCCGTGCTCACCTCGGTCGTGCTGGGTTGAAAATCGATCCTGTCGTGGATCGTACTCATCAAGGTATGCAGCGACTGAAGCTGCGCATCTTCGGCGCGCAGGTCGGCCGCGAGCGCACGAAAGTGTTCGCCGGCCCGGCTCAGTGGTGTCTCCCGCTCGAAGATCCAGGGCGGCGCAACGCCGTCGACCGTGCCGAAGATCCCCGCCAGGTCCTCCGTGTCGACCGTCCCCGCGGCCACGATGACTGTCTCGTGCGTGTTGCGCTCTTGCCGTACGAAATCGACATGGTTACCCATCCCGTCCACGTAAGAGACGTTCGGCTCGACGCCGTCAACGGTGACCTGCCAGTCGATGACCGTCTGCCCGGGGCAAGACTGCGGACGCAGTCTCAGGCGCTGCAAAGCATAAGGGACCGGCTGATCGTACTGATAGTGCGTGGTGTGACGAATAGCGATACGCATGGCTGGTCTCAATCGAAGTTGTAGGTTTCGGCGATTTCAAAACCAAGCCGGTGGTTCTGCCCGATGAAGCCCTCGAGAAACTCGTGCAGGCCTTGCGCAAAGATCTGCTCGACCGCGCTGTCTCGGAGCGTAGCGAGCGTAGTGTCGGCGCTCTTGTGGCAGGCATGGGTGACGCCATAGTCTTGCGCCAGATACGCGAGGTTCTCGACGATGTTCAGGTAGCAGAAGTTCAGCGAGCGCGGCATGCGGCCGTTGAGGATCAGATAGTCGGCGATATTGGTCGGTTTGTACTGGACGTCGTAGACCCAGCGGTAGGATCGATGCGCGTCGACCGAGCGCAGGATCGATTCCCACTGGTAGTTGTCTAGCGTCGTGCCAACATAGGACACCGCGGGCAGCAACAGGTGGTATTTGACGTCGAGAATGCGCGCGGTGTTGTCGGCGCGCTCGATGAAGGTGCCGATTCGGGCGAAATCGAAAATCTCGTTTCTGAGCATCGTGCCGTGGAAGGTGCCGCGGATCAGCGCGGCCTGGCGTTTGATCTGATCGAGTACGACCGGCAGTTCACTCGCCGCCACAGGCGTTGCCAGCGCCCGCTTGACCACCATCCAGGCTTCGTTCACGCTCTCCCACGCCTCGCGGGTGAGCGCGGTGCGCACCACGCGGGCATTCGAGCGCGCCGCTTCGATGCACGACAGAACGCTCGAGGGATTGTGCCCGTCGCGCAGCAGATAGTCGGAAACGGTGTCGGCGGTATAAGCGTCGTGTTTCTCCCGGAAACCCTCTTCCGCGCCGGATGTCACCACCACGGATGACCAGGTTGCCTGCGCATCGGCGGTTCTGGTCAGCGCCATACGCAGCCCGGCGTCGACTATCCGTGCGATGTTTTCCGCGCGTTCGATATAGCGGTGCATCCAGTAAAGCCCGCTTGCTGTGCGTCCAAGAAGCATGTCCTGTCCAACTCCGATTGCTGTTTTTTTTCGTGTGCCAGTTCTGTATCAGGCTGGCGTTCTCTCAGGTTCTTGCGCACCCAGTCTCTTCGATAGAACTTCGGACGATATGCGATCCTCGTCCGGACCCTCAGTCCGCTAGTACCCAGGTGTCCTTGGTGCCGCCACCCTGGCTCGAATTCACCACCAACGAACCTTCCTTCAGGGCCACGCGCGTCAAGCCGCCCGGCGTGATGCGAATGCGGTCAGACACCAGCACAAAGGGCCGAAGATCCACGTGGCGTGGTGCCAGACCCTTTTCGGTCAGAATCGGGGCGGTCGACAGCGCCAGCGTTGGTTGTGCGATGTAGTTGTTCGGACGAGACTTGAGCTTGGCGGCAAAATCTTCCCGCTCCTTCTTCGACGCGGCTGGCCCGACCAGCATGCCGTAGCCGCCCGACCCGTGAACTTCCTTCACCACCAATTCGTCGAGATGGTCCAGCACGTATTTCAGGCTGCCCGGCTCGGAACATCGCCAGGTCGGCACGTTCTCCAAGATCGGCTTGCGGCCCGTGTAGAACTCGACGATTTCCGGCATATAGGAATAGATCGCTTTGTCGTCGGCAATGCCGGTACCTGGTGCATTGGCGATCGTGATGTTGCCCGCGCGGTAGACGTCCATAATGCCGGCGACACCGAGCACGGAATCGGGCCGGAAACTCAGCGGATCAAGATAGGCGTCATCGAGCCTGCGATACAGCACGTCGATGGCGCAGAACCCTTCGGTTGTGCGCATCGCCACGCGCCCGCTCACGATCTGGAGATCGCTGCCCTCGACCAGATGAACTCCCATCTGGTCGGCGAGGAACGCATGCTCGTAATACGCGGAGTTGTGGATTCCGGGCGTCAGCACCGCGATCGTCGGGTTCTCCTGCTTGCCGCCAGGTGGACACACGGCGGCAAGCGACTCGCGCAGCAATTGCGGATAAGCTTCGACTGGCCGCACCTTGACCTGCTGAAACAACTCAGGGAAAAGCTGCATCATCGTCTCGCGGTTCTCCAGCATATAGGAGACACCGGAGGGCGTGCGGGCATTATCTTCCAGCACGTAGAACTCGTTTTCGGCCGTGCGCACAATGTCCACGCCGATGATGTGCGTGTAGACATTGCCCGGCGGCCGGAAGCCGATCATCTCCGGCAGAAAGGCATCGTTCTGGGCTATCAGTTCCTTCGGTATCCGCCCGGCGCGCACGATCTCCTGACGATGATAGATATCGTCGAGAAAAGCGTTGAGGGCTATCACGCGCTGTTCAATGCCTTGCGACAGGCGCGTCCATTCCTGACTGGAAATGATGCGCGGGATGATGTCGAACGGAATCAGACGCTCGGCGGCTTCTTCTTCACCGTACACGGCGAACGTAATGCCCGTTTTACGAAAGACGCTTTCCGCGTCATTCGCCTTCTCCGCTAGATTTGCGGGATTCTGCGCATCGAGCCATTGCTTGAGCAGTTCATAAGGCGTACGGACCCCGTCAGCGGACGTCAGCATCTCATCGAATGGCTTCACTTCAGTTCTCCGTCGTTGTTGCTTACTGCTGTTGTCGATGCAATAGGCAGGAGCGGCATGCCGCGTTAGTCCGCATTGTCCTCGAGCACGCTCTGGGTCAGGGTGACCGACGGGATCGTCGGCTTCATTAGCGCTTGCGCGCGGCGGCGCACCCCGTACCAGCCGGCGACGAGGATCAGGGCCACGACCGGAATCGAGGCAACGGTCCACGTGCCGTTCGGATAGTCGAATGCCATCAGTAGTAGCACCCCCACCAGAAACGCCAGCGTCAGCCAGGACGTCACTGGCGCGCCGGGCATTCTGAAGGTCACCGGCTCAGCCTCACCACGGGCCACCGCCTGACGGAACTTCATCTGGCAAACCACGATGAATCCCCAGGTGCTGAGAATGCCGAGCGACGCCACGTTAAGCACGATTTCGAACACGCTCGACGGCACGAAATAGTTCAGCGCGACACCCACGATGTAGATCGCCACCGTGACCAGAATGCCGGCGTACGGAACTGACTGCGAACTCATGCGTGAAAGGAAATGCGGCGCAGACCCGCCCATCGACAGCGCACGTAACACCCGCCCGGTCGAATACAGCCCCGAGTTCAGGCTCGACAGCGCCGCCGACAGCACGACGACATTCATGACCGAGCCAACACCCGGCACGCCGAGTGCTGCGAAGAACGTGACAAACGGGCTCTGCCCCGCCTTGTAGGCACTCCACGGCAACAGACAGACAAGCAACACCACTGCACCCACATAGAACACGGCGATGCGCCAGATCACGCTATTGATGGCGCGCGGCAGCACCTTGCGCGCATCCTTGCATTCGCCTGCAGCGGTGCCGACCAGCTCGACTCCGGCGAACGCGAACACGACGCCCTGTACGAGCACCAGCGCAGGCAGCAGACCATGCGGGAACAGCCCACCATTATCGCGGATCAGATGCACCCCCGTAGTGTGCCCCCCAACATGCGTTCCTGTACCCAGAATGATCGAGCCGATCACGAGGAACAGCGAGATCGCGGCAACCTTAACGAGCGCGAACCAGAACTCCATTTCGGCAAACCATTTTACGCCGATCAGGTTCATCGCCGCGACGATGCACAGCGCGACCAGCGCGAACATCCATTGCGGCACGGACGAGAACGCCGCCCAGTAATGCATGTACAGCGCGACGGCCGTAATGTCGACGATGCCGGTCATCGCCCAGTTCAGGAAGTACATCCAACCGGCGACATAGGAGGCTTTTTCACCGAGGAACTCTCGGGCGTATGATACGAAGCTGCCGCTGCTTGGCCGATGCATCACCAGCTCGCCCAGCGCGCGCAGGATCAGAAACGAGAAGACGCCACAGACCAGATAGACGACGGCAAGCGAAGGACCCGCTATTTGCAGGCGCGCGCCCGCGCCGAGAAAGAGGCCAGTGCCGATCGCCCCGCCAATGGCAATCATCTGAACTTGACGATTACCCAACGTTTTGTGATATCCCGCTTCGTGCGATTCCAGCCAGCTTTTCTTATCCACGTCGCCGCTGGATGCTGTGGAATTTGGGTTACCCAGTGTGGACATAAACAGTTCAATCCTTTTAATGCGGGCACTTGACTTCGTAATCCCGGGGCATATGCGGAAGGACGTATGCGCGATGACGCATCGATTAAGCTACAAATCAACAAGGGGCACCGTGGAACGGTCGTACGTTTTAGCGCACCAAAATGATGCTTTTCTCAGTACAGTTCAAACGCCGCAGAACCGCTACTGACACGGGGATCTTTGCCTGCGAACAAGCATCCGCGCAATCACCGGCCTATGACCACTTAGATACCAAAAGGGGTTTTGATTAGGCCACCGCTTCGTTTTGCATGGCCAGACAGACGAAAGGTATGTAGCCAAATTTATGGCGGCAACGCTCATGCATATTTCGACTAACACCTATCGAAAAAAAACATCGGTATTCTTGCAGTGAGTAACGGTAGGCTAACGTTGCCGCGTCGCACGGATTCGGTTGTCGATTTACCCAACACAAGTGATAGATATGGAAGCAAAGTGGTTGGAAGACTTTCTCAGCCTCTCGGATACGAAAAGTTTTTCCCGGTCGGCGCGCAGCAGGCATCTCACCCAGTCAGCGTTCAGTAGACGAATTGTGGCGCTCGAAACGTGGATGGGCGCTAAGCTGGTCGATCGCAGCGTCAATCCGATCACCCTTACGCCGGCCGGCCGGATGTTTCGCAGTCTCGCGGCGGACATCCTGCGCAGCATGACTGCGGCGCGCAACCTAGTGGGCGGGTATGAACAGTTCGCCGAAAACGACCATGTGGTTCATTTCGCCGTTGCCCATACACTCGTCTTCACGCTTTTTCCTGACTGGCTCAAGCGCCTGACCAGTGAATTCGGCCACATCATGGCCCGGGTTCAGGCGGTCAACGTGCCGGAGGGTGTGCAACATCTCGTGGCAGGTGATTGCGACCTGCTGATCGGCTATCACCACCCGCAATTGCCGATCGCTCTCGATCCCAATCACTTCCCGTTCCTGACGCTCGGTGTTGAGCGCATCGTTCCCGTCTCGGCAGTAGCCAATGATGGCAAGCCTCTCTTCGAACTTCCTGGCAAGAGCAGCAGACCGCTGCCCCTGCTCGCCTACTCATCCGGAGCATTCCTTGGCAACGTTGTCGAAATGCTTTTGATGAACGCAACGGAACCGTACGCCCTGTTCCGCTGCTTCGAGACCCACATGTCAGAGGCGTTAAAAGGCATGGTCGTGGCCGGCCACGGGATCGGCTGGCTTCCGGAAAGCTGCATCACTAAAGAGTTAAGCGAAGGAAATCTGGCTCGTGCAGGGTCAAACGTTTGGGCGACTGAGTTGGAGATACGCCTGTACCGTCCGCTCAAGGAGCGGGGCCAGGCGGCCGAACGGCTTTGGGCTTTCATCAGCAACCAGGTGAACGAGCCGCGGACCGATCAGTTACCGGACATCGTGACTGCGCCGTGAGTCGCGAAGGTCAATCGATCGTAACGCCGATGGCGGAGTTAGACGTCGATCATTTCACCCCAGCCGCCGTGCGCCAAACCATTGCGCATTTCCGAAACCGACCGGCGTGGTGTCTCTACAAGGCGACCTTAACCAATTCGCCATAAGTGCGGTGTAGCCACACCTTGACGCGTTGCCGCTCAAGCAGGCCCAAGCCGGTGGCACCACGGTCATGATGATTGATGGCTGCCCAAAAGCTTGCGCTTTGTCGATCGACCTTCTGCATCGTCGTGTCGGGCAGCCGGCGCAGGGTGATCACGCTCGCGCCAAGCGCTTCAGCACGCGCGCGTTCACCGGATGAGTCTAGGATCTCGAACCGGTCACCGCGAATTTCGTTCAATACGACCACCAGCTTGAGTCGTCCACCAAACTGATCAAGCCACTGCCGCAGAAGATCAACCGAATCGCGTCCTGCGTCCATGACGTGCCACCAGGTCAACGTTAGACCGTGCTCTTCGGCAAGACCGATGACGTCCGTGTCATCCAGCCATTGGCCGAGAGACTGCTGCGTTTGGGCGGCAAGGTCGACAAGAACACGCCGCTCGGGATCGTCGAGTGCATGTTCGATAAGGGGATCGAGGCTGTCGGGTTGATCGAGTACTGCCGGAGCTGCAAAATCGGCATAGAATCGCAACAAGGCACCATGTGATTTGTCGGTGTCAAAGCCGACGAACGGAATGCCCTCGTCGATAAAATGCTGGGCCAAAACGCGGGCGACCAACGATTTTCCGACGCCGCCCTTCTCGCCGCCGATAAAGTGGATGAAGCTCATCTGTGCCGATCCTTGGTCATGAAGCCGGTTGGGTTGAAAGCAAAAAAATACCAGATTTAGGGTATGCGGTCGAGAAACGACGCCCTTCCAATGAGCGGCAGAAGGTCTGAACCTAAGTGTCCGCGTGGACACATGCACTCAGACCGCATTGACCGAGAATCAAGTCCTTCGCAACAGGCTGGTCGTTGGCGAGAAACGGGATGGCCGGCGCGAATTCAATGAGGATGCTGTGTGCGGGGTCGGCCGAACGACGACAGCGATTGCCCGGAGGTACAGTACATCGGCACCGTTGCGATTTATATCGACGCATGAGAGGCTTGACTCCTGGCCGATGGGATCGATGTGTGCAGAAGCGGGCCGCAAGGGGCGCCGTAGTGTGCATTACTCTCTCCGTACAATGACGGAAAGGACTATCGTTCCCCCGAACGTCTACAACGGCCGGCTCGAAAAAGTCGATTGCGAATGATCCCCTGCCCCCTCCTCGCGGACATGAGCAGCTCAGACGCTCTCGAGCTATCGTGCGGCGAACCGACTCCCGTTTCAAATGGTAACCGAACAGTTCGAACGAAAGGACATACGCAAGCCATCGCTCGGCGAGCCCGTGGTTGTCGATGCGCTCGTGCGTCAGTTCGCCACTCGCGTTATCGACACCTGGACGGCGTTTCTAGTGGGTGAGCCCGGTTTCGAAGTGCCGCTAGCCAACATTGGGAAGGATGCGCGAGATATGGCCGCAATCTTCCTTGGGCGTAACGACAGCTACGACCGTACACCGTGGAACGCAGACAATCGGCTCGGGGTTTATCTGCGGAGCCTCCTGCCTGAGGAGTCCCAAGACTACGGCGATCCTGGCAGTGCGCTCTTCATGTGGTTCGCCTACCAGGTTGCCAAGGCGTGCGAGGTGGCCGAAAGCGATCAGAACGCCGAAGAGGCCTGCCGCCGGCTGGAGCCGATCATCCAGGACGTGATCGCCTGGCTTTTGCACGTCAGGCATTGAGCGTGATCGAATTGGTTGTGCCTGGCATCGGGCGCGCCGCAATTGACCACATTGCCCGTCCGGTCTCAACGGATTCAGGATCCCGCCTCGAAGAGGATTGGGGGAATATGGACGCAGCGAGGCCCATGCACATCTTCAGGCGCTGCGTATCACGCTGAACGTACGCGGACGGAATTTCCTCGCCCGCGCCGTGCCGCCCGCTCACTCTTGAGCTTTGCCGATTGCGTCGAGTTGCGCGAGTACCTCGGCGGAGAGACCGAGCGGACCAGCGGTCAGGTTGTCGCGCAGATGCGCTACCGAAGACGTCCCCGGGATCAACAGGATGTTCGGCGCACGGTGCAGCAGCCAGGAAAGCGCAACGACCATCGGCGTGGCGCCGAGCGAGCGTGCAATGTCCGATAGCGCTGACGACTGGATCGGCGTGAAGCCGCCCAGTGGAAAGAACGGCACATAGGCGATACCGCGCGCCGCCAGCGAGTCGATCAGCGTATCATCGGCGCGATGTACGAGATTGTAGTGGTTCTGGACACAGACTATTGGCGCGATCTTTTCGGCATCGTCGATCTGCTTTGCCGTCGCGTTCGACACGCCGATATGGCGCACAAGTCCGCGTTCGCGCATGTCGGCGAGCGCTTCCATCTGACGCTCGATCGGCCCCTCCGACGGCTTGTGCACGTCGCCCATGATGCGAAGGTTGACAACGTCGAGCGTGTCGAGGCCGAGATTGCGCAGGTTGTCGTGCACTGCCCGCTCAATGTCGGCAGGCTCAAGTGCGGGCAACCACGCGCCAGCGGCGTCACGCACCGCACCCACCTTGGTGGCGATCGTCAGATCAGCAGGATACGGATGCAGCGCCTCGCGGATGATCCGGTTCGTCACGTGTGGACCGTAGAAGTCGCTCGTGTCGATATGGTTCACGCCGCGTTCCAGCGCCTCGCGCAGCACCGCAACGGCTTCCTCGCGGTCCCTCGGCGGCCCGAACACGCCGGGGCCAGCAAGCTGCATGGCGCCGTAGCCCATGCGGTTGACGGCGCGGCCCGCGAAGAGAAAGGTTTGGGCGGGCATTGCGGTGTGGGTGGTTGTCAGCGGCATCGTGCTCTCCTCATAAAGCGGTCGACGTAGTATGGACGCCGTCGCACTGCGCGATAATCCCCTGTAGTCCGCACAGGCTGTACAAAAAAGCGCACACCGGGAAGCAGTCCGCAGTGACGGGAGGCTCGGCCGCCAAACAACGATGCCCTGAAAGATTACGGCGGTATCCGACGGGTTGCCGATTTACGAATGGGCTTTCCCAAAGTGCGATAGCAGAGGCGAGAGAGACGACATGGGCAAGATCGTGCCCCGCCATCTTTTCGACTCACGTCAGCAACCATTACCGGCGCAGTCCGCTCAACGGCGTCATTCAAGGCACCGAATCGCCTTTGGACTTTCGCGAGACGGCTCAGCATCTTCCGATGCCCTGCGGACAGCTCCGGACGGAACAGGTCGAACAGATGCAGCATCTTCCGGCTCTTCTGACATCGTGCAAAGCCGAAAGTGCTCCAGGCGTCCCACCGAAAGGACGCCGGTTTGCGATACAGTCGCATCAGCCTCGGCTTATCCGCGAGAACAATGGACGGCCACCAGGACTTGAGCTACGACACATGCCGCAAAAAGTCCATCAAACGTTGCGTAGGTGGATTATCGATTAGCGTCGCTGGCGCGCCGTCTTCCGCGATCCCACCATTGTCCATAAAGAGCAGGCGCGTCCCCACCTGTTTCGCAAAGCCGATCTCATGTGTGACGACAATCATCGTCATACCTTCGGTCGCAAGGTCCTGCATGACCTTGAGCACTTCGTGACGCAACTCCGGGTCGAGCGCAGACGTCGGCTCATCGAACAGCATCAGCTTCGGCTTGATCGCAAGTGCACGCGCGATGGCAACGCGCTGCTGCTGGCCACCAGACAGCTCCGACGGATAGTGATCCGCGCGCGCCGCGAGACCTACCTTGTCGAGAAGAGCCATCGCCTGCGCACGCGCTACTGCGCGCGTGACGCCACGAACTTGAATCGGCCCGAACATGACGTTCTCAAGCGCTGTCATCTGCGGGAACAGGTTGAACTGCTGAAATACCATCCCCGCTTCAAGGCGTATCGTGCGGATATCCGACGTGTTGCCTTTGACGCTCAGGCCGTCAACGAGCAGTTCTCCACCACTGATTTTTTCGAGCGCGTTGATGCAACGAAGCAGAGTCGACTTGCCCGAGCCCGATGGCCCGACGATCACGACCACCTCTCCGTTCTCGATGCGTAGATTGATGTCCTTGAGCACCGGCACGGTGCCGAAGCTTTTCGAAACACCCTGGAATTCGACCATGCTCATAGTATGCGCATCCTTCGTTCAACCAGACGCAACGACAGCGTCATCACACCCGTGAGGGCCAGATAAATCACGGCCACCGCAGACCAGATTTCGACCGCGCGAAAATTCCCCGCAATAATTTCCTGGCCCTGGCGTGTCAGTTCGCCGACGCCAATGACGATAAACAGCGACGTATCCTTCAGACTCACAATGCACTGGTTACCTAACGGAGGAATCAGCCTGCGAAATGCCAGCGGTCCCACGATTTTCAGCAGAACGCGCGGCATGGATAGTCCCATCGCGAGGCCTGCTTCCATCAAACCCTTGGGGATCGACAGCAATGCTCCTCGCACGACCTCGGCCAGGTAGGCGCCCGAGTTCACCATAATGGCGATGATGGCGGCCGTGAGTCCGTCGATCCTGATGTGCGCGAGCAAAGGCAGCGCAAAATAAAGAAACATCACCTGAACCACAATCGGCGTGCCGCGAATGAGTTCAACATAGACCTGCGCTATGACGTTAAACACGAGGGGACCATACGCGCGGAACATGCCGGCGACGACGCCGACAACAAACCCGCCAACCAGTCCCACAAACGCAATGAATACCGTCAATTTCACGCCGGCCATCAAGTCTGGAAGAGCAGTCCAGATAACTGACCAATCGAATTCCACACACCGCTCCTGATTGAGTCGTCTTCGCGCAGTGGACGTCGCTGCGCGTCGTGCCATTGCCGGTTACGACTTGGGCGGCTCCGAGCCGAACCACTTCTTGTACAGCGTCGCGTAGCGACCGTCGGCTTTTATCTTGATCAACTCCTGGTTGACCTTGGCGACCAACGGACTCCCCTTCGGAAAACCGATGCCGTACTTGTCGCCGCTGACCGGTGTGCCGGCGACTTGCACTTTCCCTTTACCAGCGGTGTTGACGAAATAAAGCACATTTGGCGTGTCGTGCATCGCAGCGTCCACCCGACCTGCCTCCAGCGCAAGATAGGCTTCGTCGATATTCGGGAACTGCTTGATCTCCTTCGGTTTCAGGTGCGCCTTGATCCAGTCGATGGTAGCCGTCCCGGTTTTCGCTGCAATGACCTTGCCGTTCAGGTCGTCGATGGATTTGATGCTGGTGTTACCCGTTTGCACCATGGCGGCGAGCCCGCTGTCGTAGTACGGATCCGAGAAGTCAATCGCCTTCTTGCGTTCCTCCTTGATCGTCATACCGGAAAGCGCCACATCGATGTTCTGGGTTTGCAGTGCCGGAATGAGGCCGCTGAAGTCCATTGGCTGGATCTTGTAAGCCCAGCCCTGGTCCTTTGCAATTTCCGCCCAAAGGTCGAGATCGAAACCGACATACTTGTCGCCCTGCTTGAATTCGAAGGGCATGAACGACGTATCGGTGCCAACGACGAGTTCTTTGCTGCCGGCGTGGGCGAGAGCTGTGCCGAACATGGCGACAGCAACCATAGACTTGAGGAAGGATCGACGTCCCATAGATTCTCCGCGGTGGTAGGCAATGCCCCTGACATCATCAAAGGCGACGGACTAACGCTAGACAGCGCCGCAACACACGATTCTCGATCAAACTAATACGCAACATGTGTTGTCATGACGGATAGTACGACACCAAAATGTTTTGCAACAGGAATTTGTGTCGTTGAAACGCCTGGGTGACGACTCGCGCCTCCCGCGAGTATGGACAGCCGCGGCAGTTCTTTGCATCTCGTGGTGGCACCGACCTTTCCAACCGATAGCTCGCGCCGCTGCTGACCGGCGCGCGGTTACTACGTGCGGCAGTTCGTCGCGCATCGCCGAGATGTCCTGTACGTGTGCGCATGAAGGCGATGAGGTCGCGCGACAACGCGACTATGCCGCCCGTGAGTTCGCGGCCGAAAGACTATCGTGTGAAAGCGGTCTCAACTGGTCGATTCGGCGCCCTGGCTTCGTCTATGGCGATGGGCACATCGGGCAGATACCCGTATCGCCCAGATGCTCAAACTGCACCTGGCCAATCGACTGAGTATGATTGACCACCGCGAAATCGCCACTTTCGTGAAGATGGGATTAAGCGGCGCTCTGGATCGCAGGATCGTCAATGGGGTGGACGAGCGTGACAGCAGAGCGAAGATCGAGCGTCGAACTTCGGGCCGGATAAAGCGACCCGAAGTTCCGGCGGAAACTCAAGCCAGGTCAAAGCGGTCCAGATTCATCACTTTGGTCCAGGCCGCGACGAAATCCTTCACGAACTTCTCCTTGGCGTCGGCGCTCGCATAGACTTCCGCGAGCGCGCGCAGCACCGCGTTCGAACCGAACACCAGATCGGCGCGCGTGCCGGTGTACTTCGCTTCGCCGCTCTTGCGGTCACGCCCTTCAAAGCGCTCCGACGAGGCATCCACCGCCTTCCACGCCGTGCCCATATCGAGCAGATTGACGAAGAAGTCGTTGCTGAGCACGCCCGGCCTGTCGGTCAGCACGCCGTCGTTGCTGCCGTCGGTATTCGCGCCCAGCACGCGCAGGCCGCCGATCAGCACGGTGAGTTCAGGCGCGGTCAGCGTGAGCTGCTGCGCTTTGTCAATCAGCATTGCTTCCGTCGAGGGACCATCCTGCACACGGCGATAGTTGCGGAAGCCATCGGCCTGAGGTTCGAGCACGTTGACCGATTCGATATCGGTCTGATCCTGGCGCGCATCCACACGGCCCGCGATAAACGGCACGCTAACCTTCACGCCCGCCGCTTCAGCCGCCTGCTCGATACCGACCACGCCGGCCAGCACGATCACATCCGCAAGCGACGCCTTGCCCGACGCCTGCTGGATCGCCTGCAGCGTCGGCAGCACGGCGACCGCGGCCTTGTTCACGTCCCAGTCCTTCTGCGGCGCGAGCGCAATGCGCGCACCGTTGGCGCCGCCGCGCTTGTCGCCACCGCGGAACGTCGATGCCGACGCCCACGCGATCGACACCAGCTCGCTCACCGACAGGCCCGAGTCCGCGATCTTCGCCTTCAGATCGGCGATATCGGCAGCGCTCGGGTGATGCACGGGTGCGGGCAGCGGATCTTGCCAGAGCAGATCCTGCGCGGGCACTTCAGGGCCGAGGTAACGCGCCTTCGGGCCCATGTCGCGGTGGGTCAGCTTGAACCATGCACGTGCGAACGCTTCGCTGAACGCTTGCGGATCGTCGAGGAAGCGGCGCGAAATCTTCTCGAATTCCGGATCGAAACGCAGCGTGAGGTCGGTGACCAGCATGGTCGGCTTGCGCTTTTTCGACGGGTCGAACGGATCGGGGATGATCGCTTCTGCATCTTTCGCTTCGAACTGGATGGCGCCAGCCGGGCTGCGCGTCTGCACCCACTCGTACTTGAAAAGGTTTTCGAAGAAGTGATTGCTCCACTGCGTGGGCGTCTGCGTCCAGACCACTTCGAGACCCGAGGTGATCGCGTCCGCGCCCGCACCCGAGCCGTAACCATTGTGCCAGCCCAGACCTTGCGCTTCGAGTGGCGAGGCTTCCGGCTCCGCGCCCACGTTCTCTGCCGAACCGGCGCCGTGGGTCTTGCCGAGCGTATGGCCGCCGGCGATCAGCGCGACGATTTCCTCATCGTCCATCGCCATGTTGCCGAAAGTCGCGCGAATTGCCGGCGCCGCCGATACCGGGTCGCCGCTGGCGTTCGGGCCTTCCGGGTTCACGTAGATCAGGCCCATTTCGGTGGCCGACAGCGGGTTCTTCGCGAGCGTTTCCGGATCGCGGTACGCGAGCCACGTCTTCTCGTCGCCCCAGTTCACGTCCATGTCCGGTTCCCACACGTCTTCGCGGCCAGCCGCGAAACCGAAGGTGCGGAAGCCCGCGTTTTCCAGCGCAACGTTGCCTGCGAGCACGATCAGGTCGGCCCACGAAATCTTCTGGCCGTACTTCTGCTTGACCGGCCACAGCAAACGGCGCGCCTTGTCGAGACTGACGTTATCGGGCCAGGAATTGAGCGGCGCGAAGCGCTGCTGGCCACGGCCTGCACCGCCACGGCCGTCAATCATGCGGTAGGTACCGGCGCTATGCCATGCCATGCGGATAAAGAGGCCGGTGTAGCTGCCCCAGTCGGCGGGCCACCACACCTGCGAGTCGCTCAGCACCTTGCGCAGGTCGGTCTTGAGTGCGCTGTAGTCGAGTTTCTTGAACTCCGCGCGATAGTCGAAACTTTCGCCCAGCGGGTTTGAACGGTTGGAATGCTGGTTGAGCAAATCGACACGCAACTGGTTGGGCCACCAGTCGAGGTTCGACGTGCCACCGCCGGCGATCGGTCTGGCAGCGGCATGGAACGGGCATTTGGCTTCATCGGGCGTGGGTGTATCGATGGGCGTACTCATGTGTACTCCGTTAGCGTGGGAGAGTGACCTAATATATCCGTTCTCGATGACACAACCCAATTGAACACATTTATTTCGCTGATAGTCGGCCGCTGGCCTCTTTCCAGCCCCACACCAGCAAAGGATTGCAACTACCTTACTCAGCGCAAACCTGGACTCAACCTCCCATGAAGTTCTGACCGGGAGACGGCTGGTCAGCCAGATTGTGAATGTGTTGAAATAGCCATGTATTTTTAATTTTCTAGTTATCCATAGTATTGCTCATTGCCAGTTGAATCATGGATCGGCAAACGTCGGCACAGTGCTTGTGGTGCAACCGAATCCAAACGATTTCACAGTTCAGCTTTGACCTTCGCCGACGTGCCTGCTACCGCCGTCAGCGTGGATATGAATGGTCTCCGCGCGCCGCTCGTTCGCAGCGGTCGTGGTTTGTAATATCCCGGTTAGGTGGTCTCCCCGCCAGGCACAGGCGCGAAACACGGGTCGCTCGCGCTCCAGATTAGCCACATGCAAACCCGAGCGCGTCCGCTCCTATCGATTACCCGAGAACGATCGTCCCCCTGCGAGTGGTACCGACCGTGAGCCCGCGAAGCGCCGTCACGCGCATCGCCCGGTTCACCGTATTCACATGCAGGCCGAGAAAATCCGCGAGCAAGCGTTGCGGGGGCAACCGGCTTCCCGTCTTGAGCACCCCGTCACGAATAGCATTTTCAATGGCGTCTGCCACTGCAAGATATGAAGGTCCGTGGTAGCCAGACAACTCAGCAATCCAGCGTGGCATCGCGATACTCCCTGTTCCATTTGTCTAACGCGGCTACACAGCCGAACTTCGTGTGCGGCAACACCTTTTGCTGGCTGTTGCATGGGTGCTGCCGCCTGGCGGACTCAATGATTCGAGTTGCCACCGTCATTGTGACCATCGCCCGTTGCCGGCATATTGGCCGGAATATCGCCATAGCCTCCCAGCCCGCCGCTGCCGTAGGAGCGATCGACTGCCGTTGACGTGCCACTGATGTTCACCTTCACGGTCGGGGCAAGCGTGCCGCCGCGGCGTGCCCCGATGGCATCAATGAACGACTCGACGAGCCCCCCCGGCATCACGTAGTGCGAATACGACTGGAATGCGCGCGGATTCTGGTTCGGGTCCTCGGCATATGGCGCGCCGATCGGTGCGCTGAAATCGGTAGGATTGCCGAGCACGAGACCTCCCCCCCCGTTCAGTGGCTCAAAGTCGCTACGGATGCCGTTACCGACGAATCCGTACACGCCGTCCGGCCCGTCCACACCGGCTGCCATGGTCGCACGGTGACTGATCGTGAACAGATAGTACTTGCCGTCCTTCATGAAGATCTGCGGCCGCTCAGTCTGGTCATCCACGCAGTTTGCCGACAGGATTGGCGGAAGAAATTTCCACTCGGTCAGTTGCTTGTTGGTTGCGATCGCGAGGCCCACGTTCGCTTTCTGGTAAATCGCCCCCATGTTCATCACCGTGTTCAGGTCTTCGCGATACGGGTCGTTGGGCGCGTAACCGAGGTCGGCGTCGGTACAGGTACGCGCCCCACGCGGACCACCCGTGTTGCCTTCGAACACCATGTATGTCTTGCCCGGATGCGCAGGGTCGGTAAAGACAAACGGATCGCGGAACGAATAGTAGTCGTTCTGCTGCCCGGTCTGGTACATCACACCGTCAGGCTGCAGCAGCGCCTTGTGATCGTCGAAACCGCTGAACCAGACGTGCTTGTCATCTGCATGAATATGGCCGTCCGCCCGCGTGATGATAGCGATCGGCGCAGTGATGTCCGATCCGCCCGGGGCAGACCGGTTAAACGACAGGGCCGTGTAGTAGAGGCTCACGTTGTCTCCGCCCAGGAAGCGCGCCGAACCCGACCATTCAGCGTTGTTGGTCATCGGCGCCGTACCGAACACTTTCACGCTTGCACCGTCCGGGAACAG
Organism: Paraburkholderia silvatlantica; assembly: GCF_003096715.1. Lineage (GTDB taxonomy): Bacteria > Pseudomonadota > Gammaproteobacteria > Burkholderiales > Burkholderiaceae > Paraburkholderia > Paraburkholderia silvatlantica. The sequence goes on along the minus strand of NZ_QEOL01000012.1, from coordinate 161,645 downwards.
ATGGCCGCCCCAGGTCCATCCTCCGTCGGCCGGGCGTTGCGATGCTGGTATGCCTGCGCGGCGATAAAAGAAGCCGATACGGGCGTGGACATGCCGGTCATCGAATGTGTAACCGGCATGAGGGTCCGCGGTCAGGGAGAAGATGACTTCCCAGCCCTTGTAGCTCAACTGGTTCGCATGAAGATCCGCAAGCGGCCACGTATCCCACACCCACACGTTCGGGTTGATCAACGGGAAGTCCTGCGGAATGTCCGGCATCGTCAGTGCCTGCGGCAGCGAGTTCTTGTCCACCGCTGTCGCCGTATGTGACTGCGCCAGGATCTGCCGGATGTCGGCACGCGTCCAGCGCATGGTGAAGTTGCCCTCTGGGTCGTAGGCCTGCTGCGTATGCGGAGTCGGAGCTGGGAAGCCCGATACTGGCGACGAAGTTTGGGCGTGTGCCGGAACCGCGCAGACGGACGACATCGCAGCGAGCCCCAAAAGCAAACGTTTGCTCAAAGAGCGTTGACGAGAAGCATTCGAATATTTCATGTGGACCTCGTATCACAGGGGATGGGAAGCACAGGGAGAGACCTTCCAAACCGGTTTGAATGCTAAACCTAACCGGTTTTGTAATCAAATGATATTTTTATTAAGTGAAATTACTATTTGCTTTCACCGGAGCGATGATTACCCGTTTCGCTCACAGACATCGTCACTGAGGTTCACACGTGGGTGTGCGCGACAGCATGTTGATAATTCGCGATCGTCACACCACGTGGAAAATACGGATTACCAATTAATTACCGGGAAATACATACAAACAAACCCATGCAGATTGCACCAAACGCTTGCCGGGCATCATCGGCCATGAGGCCGTCACGCTGGTCAAACTCCATGTGCGCGGCCCGGCGGTCAGCCGAGACACATTCCTGCGATGGTGGCTGTGCAAGCATGCGTCGCGTGTGGTGGCTCGGTCCGAAGGCCGGGCCTCGCGCTACGAGCGACCTCACAGCATTGGGCAGACCGAGCCGTGCCGGCCGTTTTGCCATCCGCAGGCCTGTGGCATCGATCCGCTGGCACAGCACAGCAAAGGACGGCACGACGACTGGTACGACGTCAGGTCGGGCGGTCGGAAGGTCGACGATGGCATCATTGATGCACCAGAACCTGCTTTTTGGGGAGCTTTGATGGCGTCGGTGGCCACTCGCCATCCACTGCTGGCGCACAGCCGCATGCCATTGGACGAGGCGCCGCGTTGCGGGCGCATCACATTGACGACAGCTCGGTGGAAAACGAATCAACCAGAAAGTCGATGAACAATTCGACTTTCTTGGACTGTGAGCGTTGTACCGGATGTAGCGCAAGAAAGGAGATGGGCTCGGGTTCGAAAGCGTCGAGAACCGTCGTCAGTTCACCCCGTTCGACCTCTGCAGCAACTTCCCACCACGATTTCTGCGTCAGCCCGACACCCGCGCGTGCCCACAGCACAGGCAATTCCGAATTGTTGCTGGTGAGCGCTCCTTCGATTCGAATGACCTGCGCCACGTCGCCGCGTCCGAATCGCCAGGTGGCAGAAAGATTCGCATCCGGGTTGTGAACGATACACACATGGTTGCGCAGATCGCCAGGGGTTGCCGGCGCTCCATTGCGCTCAAGATACGCCTGACTTGCGACGACAACTCGCCTTGAGGTGGCAATCACGCGGCCAACCAGCGACGTATCCCTGACCGGGCCACCCCGTATTGCCACATCGAACCCTTCCGCAACGATGTCTGACATCCGGTCGTCCAGCAGCAGGCTGATACGAATGTCCGGATGGCACGCCGCAAATGCACCGATCAGCGGAGCAATGCACCGACGCCCGAGCGGCGTGGGCGCAGTGACGCGCAGGACGCCCTGAGGCGTGTCGCGATAACGCTGCACCGCCTGCTGTGCCTTCAGGAAGTCCGCGAGGAGGCTCTCACAGTGCGCAAGCCAGGTCCGTCCGGCATCCGTGAGTGACTGGCGGCGAGTCGTGCGCACAATCAGCTTGACGCCGAAGCGCGCTTCAAGTGACGCAATACGTTCGCTAACAACCGAAGTCGCGAGTCCGAGTTTGCGCCCAGCGGCCGACAATGACCCCAATTTAGCTACTTCCACAAACACCTGCATGTCATTGATGTCGCGCATCCGTCTTTCGGCTTTTCCGTAAGAAGTTTCCGGGTCAGATGGCTTACCGGCCGCCGTCTTCCTGTGGATACTGGAGAACGTTAGCATGGAACCGGTTTCATTATGAGAATGACAATATCTCGCCGATGGATGGTCGGCGTGCTGGCAAGCACGTTCTCCGCGCTCGCCGCCGCCCAGGTCGCGCCCCTTCCGGGCGTCACGGATACCCATGATCAGGGCGGCGTGTCGGCGGGGTCGCTCGAAGTCGTGGCGCGGTTTTATGGTCCGGGCCCATCGGGCGTTGTTGTTACCCATGACGGACGCATCTTTGTTGGCTTTCCGCGCCACGCCGAGGATCACAAGGGCCCGACGCTTGCCGAACTGAAAGACGGACGGCTCGTTCCCTATCCGGATGCGGCGCACAGCCTTCCCTCGGACCGCGCCGCCGCCGAGCGGCTCGTCTCGGTTCACGGCATGACCATCGATGCGCGGGGTCGAATCTGGTTGATCGATGACGGAAAGCGCGCAGGACACCCCATCCCGCCTGGCGGCGCCAAGATCGTCGGCATTGATCCCGCTACAGATTCGATAATCGCGACTGTTGTCCTGAAGGCGCCTGCACTGCTTCCCGACAGCCACATGAACGATCTGCGCGTGGACCTCACGCACGGAGAACAGGGCACCGCCTATATCGCGGACTCGTCATTCGGCACCTCACCTGCAATCGTCGTCGTCGATCTCGCCACAGGCCGCCAGCGGCGCGTTCTTGCACACGATCCGTCGACGCAAGCCGAGCCGGATTTCATGACCGTACTGGAAGGTCGGCCGCTGCGATACGATGCAAAGCACCCGACGTTTCCCGTCGGTGGTGTGGATGGCATCACGCTCAGCGCAGACAGCTCCCGCCTTTACTACAGCCCCTTGTCGAGCAGGCGGCTCTACAGCGTCCCGACCGACCTGCTGGCCAATTTCGACACCAGCGATGCGCAGCTCTCGGCGGCCGTGAGCAACGAAGGTGAAAAAGGCACCGCCGACGGACTCGCAACCGACAGCGAAAACCGCATCTACACGACAGACTCGGAGCACGACGAGATCCTGCGCCGCTATCCGGACGGGCACTTCGATGTCGTCGTCCGGGATCCGCGCATCGTCTGGCCCGACGCGATCTTCGTCGCCGGGCACTACGTGTATGTGAGCTTGGGGCAATGGAACCGCCTGCCGGGTTTCAACGGCGGCCACGATCTGCGGCAGCCGCCCTATCTGCTGATTCGCGCGCCCATCGATGAAGCGCCGTCAGTCGACCGGCAGCCTGCCGGCTAGTCCCTGTTCTTCCGGCTGCGGTACCTGCTGCTCCCTCTGACCCCGCACGAAGAAGGGCCTCATGAAAGACAGAAACTCCTGGTCCCGACACCGCGCCGTATGCTGCTCACTTGTCTGCCTGTCTGTACTCGCATGTGCATCTGCATGCGCCGCGCCGGCCAATGACAGCATTGTGACGACGCAAAAGCTGGCGTGGCGGGTTGCAAATGAGCTTGCCGTGAAAGCCGTCGAACTGTGCGAGCAGCGCGGCTATTCGGTCACCGCCACCGTGGTCGACACGAGCGGCCATCAGCAGGCTGTCGTGAAAGGCGATAGCGTCCCGCTGCAATCGCTCTCCGTGTCCTACCGAAAAGCCTATACAGCCTACTCGTACGGCCAGGCTTTCGGTATGCGATCGACCGGCGAATTGCTGCGCGCCGGTCACGGCGGCCCCGCCGATGCGGGGCTCAACACAATCCCCGAAGTACTTTTCGTGCCGGGTGGCGTGACGATCCGATCAGGCAACAGTGTGCTGGGTGGACTCGGCGTGTCAGGTGCGCCCGGCGGTGACAGGGACGAGGCGTGTGCAGCCGACGCGCTCGCCCAGCTCCAGGATCGCATTGGTCGCTGAGCAGTGTCTCGCGGATCACTCATCAAGACGGAACAATCCTATGGAATATCGGCAACTCGGACAGTCCGGATTGCGCGTATCGGTGCTCTCTCTTGGGACGCTAACTTTCGCCGGCGAAGGAAAGTTCGGCGCGGTCGGGTCAACCGGTCTGGAGAGCGCCCGGGAACAGATCGCTCGCTGTGCCGAAGCAGGCGTCAATCTCATCGATACCGCCAATGTCTATTCGTACGGTCACGCCGAGGAGATTCTGGGCGAAGCACTCGGCGGACATCGCCATGACTTTCTGATCTCGACCAAGGCACGGATGCCTGTGGGAGATGGCCCCAACGATGCCGGCGCGTCACGCCACCATCTGATCCGCGAGTGCGAGGCAAGCCTGCGTCGCCTGAAAACGGACCACATCGACCTTTTCTACCTGCACGAGTGGGACGGCACCACACCGCTTGAGGAGACGCTCGAAGCGCTCGACACACTGGTGCGCTCCGGAAAGGTCCGCTATATCGGTGCATCCAATTATTCGGGGTGGCACCTCATGAAAGCGCTTGCCACCTCAGCGCGGTACCAGTACGCACGCTTTGTAAGCCAGCAAATCTACTACTCCCTGATAGCGCGCGAAGCCGAATACGAGCTCGTGCCGATCACGCTAGACCAGGGCCTGGGTACGCTGGTATGGAGCCCGCTTTCCGGAGGTCTGCTGTCGGGAAAATATCGTCGGAACAGTGTTGCGCCCCCCGGATCGCGGCACCTTGGCGAGTGGGACGAGCCGCCGGTCCGTGACGTCACCCTGCTTTACGACGTCGTAGAAGCACTCATCGCCATCGCAGAGGATCACGACGTAAGCGCCGCACAGGTTGCGCTTGCGTGGCTGCTCACAAAGCCCGGCGTGACATCGCTGGTCATCGGTGCCCGCACCCTCGCGCAACTCGAGGACAATCTTGGTGCGGTCCACCTCCAGCTATCCCACGAAGAGCGCGCGCAGCTCGATCGCCTCAGCGCACCGCCGCTCCTTTATCCATACTGGCATCAAGCCAAAACTGCTTCCGACCGCTTGAGTGTCGCCGACCTGTCCCTGCTCGGACCTTACATCCATGCGGGCGCAGCGAGTTGAATCAACCGCTGCCGATCAGGCCACACGGTCCCGCGCGGTGTGTTCGGGCCGGCAACAGAAATGTCGTTCGACGGTAGACGTTGTTCTGACACTGGCTGCTGCGGCGCTCATGGCGTCAGCAGCCAGCATGCCAGTATGTGCCGGGAAAGCACTGCGAGACGTCAATCGCGGGGAAGTCGTGGTTTCAACGGACTCCGCCGAAATATCCGGCGTCGCATTCTCACACGACGGTCGCCTCTTTCTAACCTTGCCCCGTGTCGGCAGGAACCACGCGGCCGCGGCAGTAGTCGAGGTCGTCGGCACGCGCCTCGTTGCTTTTCCCGACAGGGCGACAACGGAACCCTCGAAGCGGCCGCTCGCTGACTGGATCGTGTCCCCTCTCGGAATCACGGTCGCGTGCAACACGCTATGGGTACTTGACGAGGGCAAGCGTGCGGGGATCGACGGCATCCCCGAAGGGGCTGCGAAGATCGTCGGCATCGACATTCCCAGCCGGCGGATCGTCAGGCGCATTCTGTTTAACCGGCCGTTCTTTCGCGACACAATTCAACTGAACGATCTGCGCTTCGATCCGACACACGGCGCTCAGGGAACACTATATATCTCGAATAACGGATATGCTCAACCCGACCAGTCCATTATCGTCGTCGATGTCGCTTCGGGCCGCATGCGCGAAGTGTTCCGCGACCGTCCCGAGACTTCACCCGCCCCAGGCTTCATGACCTACGTCGAGGGCCGTCCACATGCATACAGTCTCGAACATCCGACGATGCCTCAGGGCGGTGTCAACGGAATTGAACTGTCTCCCGACATGCGTACCCTGTATTGGACCACCCCCACAAACCCCGACTACTACAGCATTCCGACCGCAGTAATCAGCGATTTCTCGAAGTCCGACGCCCAACTGGTGGCTGCGATCCATTTCGAAGGACAAACAGCCTCAAACGGCGGACTGGCGGTCGATCCCGGCGGCACACTCTATTTCGGGGATGCGTCGCGCTACTCCATACTCAAACGCGACCCACAGGGCCGCTTCTCGCTTGTTGCGCGAGATGGCCGACTCGTGTGGCCAGACGGACTCGCCTACCGGGACGGCTACCTGTATGTGAGCATCGGTCAGTGGCAACGCATGCCGGGTCTCAACGACGGCCACGACCTCCGGCGCCCGCCATACCAGGTACTCCGGTATCGCGTGCGCACGAGCTCAACACCGGGCTCGCCACCGCCAATGCGATAAGCCGGCCCTGTGCGCGAACGCAACAGTGCGCTCCCGGCCACATGCCAGGCAAGAGTTCATTCACTTGACACGTGAAGATCATTAGTCTGGCATGCAGATCAAATCTTTCCGTCAAGCAGCGAAAAAATAAAAACAACAGTGCAGCAACACGTGTGATACACCACGAAACTCACGATTACCGCGCCCGTCCTTATATCTTCTATCCACGGATGGCACTTTCGATTATTGAAAGACAGTATTACTTCGTGCGCTGCAGCGATCGTTTTTCCCTCTACCTACACTGCGTCGTCAGCCTTGACTGAATGCCGGTCCAGCACCGAAGTCATTCAGCCCAGCGCTGACTGCTCAACCACACCATCAGAGGGAATCAATGAAACGCCAACAGATGAAACTGTCCCGGTTTGCATGGCTACCGGCTCTCCTGCTCACCAGTGCGGCACACGCACAACAGACCGTGACGCTATACGGGCTGATTGACGAAGGCCTCAATTTCACCAGCAATACCGGCGGCCATAGCGCATGGCAAATGTCGAGCGGCGATACATTTGGCAGTCGGTGGGGTTTGAAAGGCAGTGAAGATCTTGGCGGTGGCGACAAGGCTATCTTTCAGCTGGAAAACGGTTTCAACGTGAACACTGGCAAGCTCGGTCAGGATTCGAGCATGTTCGGCCGTCAGGCGTTCGTGGGTCTGTCGTCCTCGCAGTACGGCACAATTACGCTCGGGCGCCAGTATGACACCAGCGTTGACGCGCTCGGCTTTGGCAGCATCACGTCAGCCGGAAACTGGGCAGGCGACATCACTACTCATCCCTTCGATAACGACAATGTGGACTGGGACTTCCGCGTCAACAACGCCGTCAAGTATGTCAGCCCGACTTACCGCGGGCTCACTGCTGAAGCCATGTACGGCTTCAGCAACCAGCCCGGCGGTTTCTCAAATAATCGGGTCTGGGGAGCGACGCTGAACTACCAGAATGGCAATCTGACTGCGGCTGCGTCCTATCTGAAGCTCAACAATCCGGGGCTCGCCTCGGGCGGTGCGATCAACAGCGGCGATCTCTTCAATGCTTCGTCGCAGCAGGACATCGGGGTAGCGGCCTCTTACCAGTTTACCCACGTGCTGGTCGGCGCAGCATGGTCCCATGTTGATGTCTATAATCCGGTCAGCAATGCGTGGATGGACAATACCAGCCTGCCGAATGGCGCGACGTGGAATTCGTGGAAATTCGACAACTTCGAACTCAACGCACAATACTACTTCACCCACGCGTTTTGGCTGGGCGCGGCCTATACATTTACGATGGCGCATCTGGACGCGTCAGACACGAAATATGTACCCAAATGGCACCAGCTCGGTCTGATGCTCGACTACGACCTGAGCAAGCGCACTTCGCTCTATCTGCAAGGCGCCTGGCAGCATGTCGTCAGCGCCCATACCGGGACGAGCTTTGACGAAGCACAGATTGTGGATGCCTCGGCTGGCGCATCGTCGGGAGTCAACCAGATGGTCTACCGCCTGGGCATGATCCACCGGTTCTAACCGCGCGCGCCGCCCGCATCGGAGCTCGGTCAACTCCGGCTTCACTGCGGGCCTGTTTGGAATCGACAAACGTCGGGTACGAGCCAGTCGACGGTTCCCGCCGCGTTCAACTGGCTGAATGTTCGTTCGGAGACGGTCCGCCCGCGGCAAAGTGGATACGGTCCCGTCCCGCCATTTTCGCCGCGTACAGAGCGACATCGGCTCGAGATACCAGCTGGCGCCATGTCACACCCGTCGCCTCTGCCACGCCAAAGCTGGCGGTGACCGGGACACATTCACCATCAGGGGTCCTTATCTCCAGCCCTCGCAATACGAGCCGTACCCGGTGCGCGAGAGCCTGTATGCTCGACGCGTCCCGTGCCTCACACAGGATCCCGAACTCCTCGCCCCCCACACGCGCAACAAGGTCACCCGGGCGAACGCTGTTCGACAACGCGCCAGCCACAGCGGCAAGAACACTGTCACCCATTGGATGGCCATACCGGTCATTGATCGACTTGAAGTGATCGATGTCCAGCAGGATAAGAAAAATGCGGGCGTGCGCATCCGGGTTCGCGATCCTCGGCTTGCCACGCGCTTCGAAGGTCCGCAGGTTCAGGAGTTTCGTCAAGTGGTCTGTCTCCGCCAGATGCCTGAGCTGGCGCGTGTGTGCCGAACGCTCGCGCAGTCTGGATTCCAGACGGTTAATCGCATCAAATAGCGCTTCCACCTCCCGGACACCGCGATGTCGCCGTGCACGTGCGGTGGGCTGTTCCTCTCCAAGGCCAATTACGGCTTCGCTCGCCTCGAGCAGCGGCTGCAACACTCGCGCCTGAATGAACAGCGCAATACCGGCGATCATGACGATGATCACGAGCGCAACGGCAAACACGGTCGCGAACTGGACGAGTGCCCTGTTTTCTTCCGCCGTGTAGTCGGACACGAGCTGGTCGATCCAGGCGCTGCGCCATGCGACGAGTGGACCCAGCGTTGCAACGTAACGTTCGGTGAACGCCGTAGCGTCCAGCGCATATGGCCCGCCGGCCTCACCTTCGGCAATCAGACGTTCCATGAGCGGCTCACCCTCGCCTGTGAACTCCGTCCTGGCGGAGGCCTGCAGGGCAGCCAGCGCGAGGCTTTGCCCACCCGCATTTTGCTCAAACTCAAGCAGCCCCAGTTGCTGCTCTGTGCGGCCGAGAATCAGATGGAATGCGTTGATATTTTGCGGGGGTACCATCGTCCGTGTGATGAGCGGCGCCACGATCTGAGAACCCAGGCGGCCGGCATCGTCTCGCAGCGCGCAGAGTACGAGCGCCCGCATGACTGGCGCGCTCAGGCGTGGATCCGCGCGCACCAGATCCTGCGCCTGCCAGTTCACGACCGCCCGGTAGGCGTCGTATGCCGCAAACATCGCATCGATTGCGCGCTGGACGTCGACGTAATGAGGCGGTGTACGGGCCGCCGCGGCATCGACAAGGCCGCGCGCCACTACCAGTTGCCGCGATACGCCCGTGACCAGCGGGAGCGGTACCTTGCCGTGACTTACAAGGTGCAGTGCGCGATCGGTTTTGGCGCGCGCTCGCTCGACCGCGGCCCGAGCCTTGGCGCGTGTTGCAGCGCTACTGTCCATCAGAATGTTGGATGGTGCACGCTCGGCGGAAATGCTGTTCGCGGCATCCAGAACAACACGCAGTTGCCCGAGTCGCGCGGCATTCTGCCTCGCGTCTGCGAAGCCGCGATATAGATGAACCAGTATGATTGCGGGCAACACGCCGGAAAGCAGAACCGCTGCACCGACACCTGACCATAGGAGCCGGCTTATTCGAGTTCGACGAAAAACCTTGGTATACACGTCTTGCGCCGCCAATTACCTGGGAATTGCATCGTATTACATTTCTCTTTCTGCGCATATCGACCGACAGGAATCTTCCATACAAATGCCATTCGGGTACGTGCCCTTTCAGTAAACGTACTGGCCAAAACCGTGCGGGCCGCGTTCGACAGGAAATCAGCCATGAACCAGTTTGCCATCCTGTTCGGTGATCGGTTTATGCAGGTGCGTGGGTAACCTGTTGCTCAACCGCCTCGCCCGCAAAAATGCGGACAGATTCATTGCCTGATCAAAGACCCGCCTCGACACCAGTGGACATTGCCTTCAGGGTAGCAAGCCGTTGCAGTATTTTCACCAGGGTCCGGAGTTCAACCTTCCATTGGACCTGCTGGAATCACCCCGCTTTCATGACGTCGGCCAAGCCACAGGCTGTTCATTAACCAGAGCAAGGAAAGCAGCATGGCAACGATCGCCATACCACCTCCCGACATTCCTATCGACTCGAATCCTGCATACGTCCATGCACCGATTTGATCTCCAGCACGATATATGACAGTATCGATAAAGCTCTTTGCCTTATATTTGTCCTCCCGATCCAGCTTCGTGAACAGTATTTCCCGGGTGGGTCTCGCAATCGCGAAGTTCCCGGCACGACGCAGCAAAGAGAAGACCACGACTGTGGAAAATGTCGACCACAGTGCGACAAAAGCAAACCCCACCGCACTCAGCGCCGGGATGAGAACCAGCGTAAGCGTCACTCCGAACCGGCGAATGATATGCCCCGTCACGAGTATCTGCATAAGCAGCGTCAGCAGATTTCCGACGAAATCGAGCGTGGCGAAAAAAGTGACCCGGGACGAGCCGCTTGCAAAGGTGCGATGGATCACGTTTGCCTGCTCGAAATAGAGTGTCGTGGAGGCCATCGAGAACAGCAGGATATAGACGCAGATGCTGGCGAGGTATGGCGAACGGATTGTCCGGGAAATGCCGGCGAGCACCGTTCCGCCGATCGCAGTGAATTCACTGCGAAAGTGCGAACTTCTCCGGTGCACAGGCGCAATGCGCCGCACACACCTTACCGAGACCTCCAGCAGGATGGCCGAGAGCACGAGCAGCCCAACAGGGCCGAAAAGATGATTGAGCGTCGCGGTGACTGCTGCGCCGACGATCGCACCTAGCGTTGCCCCGGCCGCCATCAGCGCGAAGAGTCGCCTGCCCTGCTCATCATCGAATGTGTCGACGACCAGTTCCCAGAAGACCGATACCACGAACAGGTTGAATACCGAAACCCATACGAAGAATACGCGCCCGATCCAGATGCTCTGCTCGTGAGATCCAAGCGATAGCAGAATGGCGAACACGAGCAGGTTGACGATAAAGAACCGGTAGGCAATCGCAATGAAGCGCGTGCGCGGAAGGCGTCGTGCGAGCGCCGCGAATGGCAGATTCGCCAATAGCATGCAAACAAGCGTGGCCGAGAACAGCCATTGAAGATTGCGCACTCCGCCATCGATGCCCATCGCGTCGCGAATGGGCCGGATAACATAGTAAGAACACAGGACACAGAACACATACAGCCAGCACCAGATGAGCGGACGCCCTTCCCCGGTCATGATCGGTACCCAGGGGCGCAACGCACCTGCCAGCCATGAAGTCGGGCGTCTCGCCCCGGTTTCAGGTTTCGCGTCAGACGACATGGCCATTCCCTGCTCGCAAACGCGTTCGAAAGACGACGATCGGGTCATTTTTACGGCTTACTGGCCACTGGGGGCAATACCCAGGCGTTGACGCAGTTCCGCAGCGCTGAGAACCACCTCGAAAAGCGATGACCCAGGTTCGAACTCGCGCGCCGCCCGCAATGGCCCGACGACGACGGGATCGAAACCAGCGTCGTGCACCAATGAGGCGGCAACAGCGAGCGCGCCCGGATTGTCACCTGCCAGGGGCACAGCGACGAGAGGAGGCTGGCGATGGGCCTCACTCGCGACGATGCTGGCATCGATCGAATTGAAACCACGAACGAGGCGTGTACCGGGAAAGAAGTGCGCGGAGGCAACCCCGCTGCCCTGTTGCATGGCGAGCTGCGCAGCCTCCCCGTCGCGCCATGCGTACGGATTGCACGCGTCAAGCACGACCTTGCCTGCCATCACGGACGAAAGATCGCGGCCCAGTTGCGGCAGCGCTCCATATGGGACCGCAAGCAGGATCGCATCGCCGAACGTGGCGGCATCACGAGGCGTGCCAGCATGCGCGGTCGTGCCGAGCTGTTGAACCATCCCTTCGAGCTCGTCTGGGTGCCGCGAGGAGAACATCACCTCATGGCCGGCCTGCACCCATAGACGCCCTAGTGTGCCGCCAACATGGCCCGATCCGATCACACCGATCTTTCGCGGATCCGAAGGAGTCTCGCCCCATGCAACGCGCAACGGTGAGGTTGAGAGAATCGTCAATGTCGCGCCGCTAGCGGCAATCGAAAGCAGGCGCCTGCGTTTTCCAGATATTCCCATTTCACTCCGTACAGTTGCCAGGCGCCGGAACTCGTCCCGCTGTGCGCCACGCTGGTCTAAGGCAGATGTGCGCTTTCGGCCTTCATCGTATGAGAACCCGATCTCTCATTGAACCAGAGCGCAATTGCTTGCCGCTCGGCATCGGTCATGTTCGTGACATTGCCAACGGGCATCGCGCGTAGTTCGACGACCTGGCGATAAATCGCGTGTGCGTGTTTATCAATCGTCGCCGGCGAGGCAAACGTCAGTCCCTTGGGTGCGCTGGACATCAAGGCTGGATGCTCCGAATGGCAAGCCGCACAGCGCGCCGACAGAATCGCGCCAATCTCATGATCGGTAACCGCGGCAGCCGCGCGCGCCATCGCCGGCCCAAGCGCAAGCAACAGCACGCAACCCAGTCGGATGATATTCTTCATCCAGTACACGCCAGGCATGACTATCGAACTCAGCTCCACAATTTTGGAAGAGCACCGTCCGGGCCGGACAATGGATCACTGCGTGGAAACTGTACTGCTTCCAGCTTCTGCATTTGCGCTGCAGTCAGCGCCTTGCGGCTGATGCCAATATCCTCATCCGGCGGATACGCGCCGACGACGAGAAAGTCGGAACTTGCTTCGAGCTTGCAGTGGCCGGTCCCGGCCGGTAACACCACGACATCGCCGGCCTGTACTTTCACCTCGCGCCCGACGGGTGCGGGGCCACCGAGCAACAGACGCGCGCTCCCTCCTGCAAAGCCAAGTACCTCATGGGTTTCCGGGTGGAAGTGGTGGAAATCGTAAATGCCATTTCGCCATTGCGGCGGCCACCCATTCTGTGCAAAAACCGCCTCGAAACTGGAGGCCGGGTCTGGTCCCTTCACGGTAACGGCGTTACGGTAGACCAGCACAGCCAGGTGCTGATTATTGGGAATCCATCCGTTGCTTTCGAATCGAAGCACCTCAGGCTCGACAGACCCAACCGCATCGCCATTTCGGGCCAATACTCGAGTAGCCGGAAATAATCCGCCAAGCGCAAGCGCCACATTCAGGTTTCTGCGTCGCAGATTGGCCATATCCGTCACCTCGAAAGCAAGCAGCGAAGCGATCATCGCATGAAATCGACGGCCGCGCCTTTCTGCATTTCCGGAATCAGTTTCCGCGTGGCCCTCACAACGGAAGTTGCCAGTTCAATGAAAGCTGTGTCGCGCTCGCGGCCAAGGCCACCAACCTCTTCACGCGCTCCCGTCCAGATCTTGACCTCACTGTGATCAGGATACGCTTCTGTGCAAGCCGCAGCCTGTCCCTGGACCTCCTTCGTGGTGGAGGGATGAAAATTCGTTCCGGGGCCACAATCGCAGTATCATAAGTGCCACGAACGCCCGGCCGCTTCACCCGGCTCCTGTGGGCAAATGAAGACGGACAGCACCCAATCCCGGTATGAAAACAAGCCTCAAGGCACTGGCCAGTTCTCTGGGTCTCTCGAAGACAACGGTAAGCCGCGCGCTGAATGGCTATGACGACGTAAGCGAAGCAACTCGCGCCCGCGTCGTCGCGGCCGCCGAGGCGCTCGGCTATCACGCGGATGCAACCGCACGCAAACTGGCGACAGGACGGGCAAACGCCGTCGGTATCGTGTACCCGTTCTCTGCCGGCGATCTTGGCGACCCGCGCTTTTGCGAGGTTGTCGCCGGCATTACGGAGGGACTGGGCGACCTGGACCTGATCATCGTGTCCGCCCGGCCGAACGCGGAGCTCGACACTTACCGCAGACTGGTCGACAACCGTCTGGTCGATGCTTTCATCGTCGCGCGCACGCTCGTTGACGATCCGCGCATCGCGTTCCTGCACGAACGCGACTTCCCGTTCGTCGCTTACGGGCGCACGAACAGCGAGCAGCCTTACTTCTGGTTCGACTTCGACAATGAGGCAGGTGCCTACGCTGCTACAAAACGGCTCATCGATTTCGGTCACCGGCGCATCGCCCTGGTCGGTGCACCGCTTTCACTGAGCTTTGCGTCCCAACGCCGCGAGGGTTTTCTCCGCGCGCTGCGCGAAGCCCGTATCAAGCCTGTTGCGCGAAACATGCGCCAGGCCGCCTTCGATCGGGATAACGGCTATCAGGCAACGCTCGCGCTGCTCGACAGCACCAGCCCGCCGACGGCCATCCTGGTCGACAACAATCTTGCGGGAATCGGCGCCTTGCGCGCCTTGCGGGACCGACGCCGCAAGCCTGGCAAGGACATTTCGCTGATCGTCTATGACGGTGTGCCTGCTGACAGCGCCGCCCCGTACACAGTTACGGCGGTTTCGCAACCTACCGGACGAGACTCAGGACTGGCACTCGCCGGGCTGGTCGTCGCGGCCATCGAAGGCCGCACGCCGCCCGAACACCGCCTCGCCGAGCCGTACATCGAGGCGGGCAACACTGACGGCCGCCTGCGAGTCTGAGCGCGCAATTCACGCCTGTGGGGCGCTGTATCAAGACGTTGCCCCTTCACGGACTCCGATCCGGCGGCCCACCGCAGCAATAAGGCAAGTATGTGCATATGCGCGGGCGACGCATCAGTAAACGACACGACACGTCCACCCGGCTCACATGGCGCAAATTCGACGCTCAAGCACGCGGATTCTCGTCCGGCACGTGCAAGGCGCGCGCACCGGCGCATCAAAGTCCGTGAGTTTGCCCTGCACCAGGGCGCTACCGATGCGCAGCGCGCTCGACGTCGCCAGACATCGCTGTTCGCCGTTGAATGCCATGGGAGGCGCCGAAACGTGAAGCACCCGCAGCGAGTCGCTACGGGTGTGCCCGCCCCTGGCGCATCCGCGACAGATCGCTCACCGCAATATCGCGAAAGCTCGCGTCGCCGCCCTCGGCAAAGAGGCTTACCCGGTCGTCGGCGAGCGTGGGAAGGATGAGGTCCGTGACAACCGCTCGCCCATCGTCGGCGAACACCTCGACCGAGGCACGGTCGACCACGACACGCAGCCGCAGCCTGCCGTCATGCAGTGGCAAATTCGCGATGTGCTGCGGGCTGTAAGCGCGCGAAAACGACGTATCCCCTGCGTGCGAACGGTCAACCGTGAGCGTTTGCGCCTGGGTATCGTAGAAAATCCGTGTGCCCGTCGCGCCGTCCGCCGAGCTGCGCACGACCAGGCCCGCACGGTGAGCGCTTCCTGGCTCGATAGTCAGTTCGATATTCTGAACGACGCCACGCGTTACCGCCGGCAGCGCCTGCGTGGACGACACGAGCCCAACCTGAGCGATACGCGTCGTCGGGCTGCGCCCCACCAGCGATGCATAGGATTCGGTCGGTGCAAATACAAGCTGTGGCCGGCCATCGACCGTCTTCAGCGCGAGCTCGCGCGGCAGCGCCATCGCACCGCGCCAGGGGGTTGTGGGCACGTCGTTGGCATAGTCCCAGTTACCCATCCATCCGATCGCCACAGTTTTGCCGCCCGGTGCGTTCGAGAACGTACCCGCCGCGTAATAGTCCGCACCATGGTCGAGCCACTGCCAGCGCACCGGGTCGGAGCCTGCAGGCGCGACGTCGTCGGGAACAAAGCGTGTGCCGTCGAAGCGACCGACGAAGTACATCGCACCCGAGCCACCTGCAATCGACCACGGATTGACGTTGACGATCATCACCCACTTCTCATTCGCCGGATTGCCATCGAGCGGCAACGGCAACAGGTCCGGCATCTCCCACAGCGCACCGTGATGGGGAATGTCAGGCAAGGTGAAGTCGCTCAGGAAAGTCCAGTCGATCAGATTACTTGACCTGTAGAGCTTCACGACGTGCGCATCGGCAACGACCGCACACATCAGCCAGTAACCACCGGGGGCGTACCACGACACCTTCGGATCCCGAAAATGACTCGACTCTGGGTCCAGCGTGAGCACGGGATTGTGCGCGTAGCGTCGCCACGTCTTACCTTCATCGGTACTGTATGCAAGCGACTGCGCCTGCACACCTGGCTCGTGCCCAGAGCCCGGCTTGTACACAGACGTGTAGAGCGCCACGAGCGGCGGCAGCGCGGCGCTGCCAAGGCCCGAAGTATTGTGCGCATCAACGACGATTGATCCGGAGAACACTTCCTCCGTGCGGTTCGCCGCGAGCGCGACGGGTTGCTCGACCCAGTCGAGCAGATTGCGACTGGTCGCGTGCCCCCACGACATGTTTCCCCAGACATTGCCCTCCGGGTTGTACTGGTAGAACAGGTGGTAGATCCCCTTGTAGTAGACGAGACCGTTTGGATCGTTCATCCAGTTGCGTTGGGGCGTGTAATGCAGCGCCGGACGCCACTGCAACGTATCAAGCTCCTTCAACGAATTCGATGCTCCATTGTCGGCTGCACCAGACGAACCACAGGCCGCAAACGTAAGCGTGAGCGCGACAAAGAGTCGGCTCGACCACGCTCCAGGGGCGCAGCCAACACGGTTGACATTCAACATGCTGGATCCTCAGTAGTGTACGCGCCGGCAATCCATGCGCACGCACGACCGTGCCGCAACGGCGACGACTCACCGCCAGGCCACGCTTCCCGGTTTCCCGCGATGCACGATCGCCGTCTTGACCTGCAGATCCCAGGAAGTCGACCAGCATCCGCTTTGGTGTCAGATGCATCTATAGCCCAACAAAAAAATCGGTTTTAATAGTAACTCAAACCGGTTTGGAACGTATACCCCTGTAACAAAAAGATAGAGTTTGATGGAAGCAACACACAGTTCAAGGACCGCGCGGAGCATCGCGATACCGGACGGAATGCAGGCACCTATGGAAATTGGATCAGGGTTCGTGACCCATATCGCGCCGACACGCGCGCGGCGACGCGACGCGCGAGTGACAGGCACAGGCTACGATCAATCACGATATTGAATTTTTTTCTTATTGATTAGGAATCCATTTTATAAATGCGAAAGATTATGAAACAGGGTTGAACATTTGCTCATGTTGTGTAGAATTGCTCATGCATCTTGGCCTCGGCGAGCAGTGGATCGCACGGCGCCGCCAGGTGCTTTCAACATGATTCGACGCCCGCTGCCATCAGGTGAGTGTCGAACGCCTTTTCGTTCCGTCCGTTACGCGGCTGGAGCGTCGTCTGCAAGGCAGGCGGTGAAGAGCCAGGGGAGACACTGGCGCCTTCCCCGAAGTGCGGCTAAAGATCGTGCGGAAACCTACGAATGTGCGAAGTCAGAGGCGAAGCCCGCGTGGCCAGCCTTGTGCGCGATTCAGACCAAGGCAGCTGTCATGACCCGTTGTCACCACGGTTCCAGGTTGTGCCGTTCGTGTCCTGAAACCACCAGCCCTGCTGCACCGGCAGCGTTCTCCCGCCCGCGGGGGATCGCAGGCAGATTCGCCACCCAGCGCGCAATGCACCATCTGCCCGGCCCATAGCGCGCCGCGCGCCCGCCGCAGCAATGGCACCGCTCGTGCCGTGCCTGCTTTCGTCCACTGCGAACCGCAATACGCATCCGTCAATGCAACGGGACGCGCGCGTTCTCTTTTCGGAGCGACTTTTCCATGTCCACCTATCTCCCCGAATCGTTCATACCTACATTCTCAGGAGAACGAAATTGATCACAAGACTGCTTACGACATCGGACGAAAAACGCCTTTCCCCTTCCGCCTACATGGCGGTTATCGCCACCGTTTCGGCCATCGCAGGCGGACTCTACGGGTACGACACGGGCATCATCTCCGGTGCCCTGCCATTGATCGCACACGAATTCGACCTTGATTATCGCGCGCAGGAACTCATCGCCGCCATCATCCTGCTCGGCGCCGTGATCGGTTCGCTCGCCTCCACGCGGCTATCGGCCAACCTCGGCCGCCGCCGTACCATCGTATTGATATCTGCCGTCTACACGATCGGCGTCGCCGCCGCCGCACTTTCCCCCAACGTCATATGCCTCGGTGTCTCGCGGCTGGTGCTGGGAATCGCGGTAGGCGGCTCCACGCAGATCGTTCCGACCTATATCGCCGAGCTCGCCGAGCCAGACAAGCGCGGCAGGCTGGTGACCTACTTCAACGTCGCCATTGGCGTGGGGATCCTGCTCGCAGCCGTCATCGGCGTAGCAGGCGAGCATGTCTTTACATGGCGATGGATGATCGGCGTCGCGGTTTTTCCTTCCCTCTTGCTGCTTTACGGCATGAGCAGGCTGCCGCGAAGCCCGCGCTGGCTGGTCGAGCAAGGCCGTGTCCAGGACGCACGCACCGAACTCTCAAAGGTACGCCATTCGCCGGACGCCGTCCGTCGCGAGCTTGCCGACATGCGCGACGTGGTGGATCAACGCGAAAATGACGCAATGCGCGGCTGGCGCGCGTTGGGCGAACCGTGGGTTCGGCCGGCACTCGTGGCCGGGCTGGGCGTCGCCGCGCTCACCCAGCTGAGCGGCATCGAGATGATGATCTACTACACGCCCACCTTCCTGCGCGACGCCGGCTTCGGCGATTCCGCGTCGTTATGGGCCGCGCTTGGCGTCGCGCTGACCTATCTGGCGATGACGCTGATGGGCAAGCTCTGCGTCGATCACATCGGGCGCCGCACGCTGAGCCTGAGCACGTTGCCGTTCGCCGCGGCCAGCCTGTTTGCGCTCGGCGCGGTCCTGCATTTCGATCTCGCCGGCCGGTTCCAGCAATGGTGGGTGATCGGATGCCTGATCGCCTTCATGGTCTTCAATTCCGGCGGTATCCAGGTAATCGGCTGGCTCACGGGCGCGGAGATCTACCCGCTCGGCGTTCGCGACCAGGCAACGGGCGCGCACTCGGCCATGCTCTGGGGTTCAAACCTGCTGTTGACGGGCACGGCGCTCACGATGACGAAGTGGCTCGGTGTAGGCGGCGCGATGTGGGTCTATGGAGCCCTCAACGTACTCGCGTGGATATTCATTTACTTCGCGGTGCCGGAAACACGAGGCCGCAGTCTCGAAGACATTGAACGCGCGCTACGCAATGGCACCTTCACGCCGCATTCGCACATGGCTACCACAACCGACAAGGTGAATTAATGAACGGCAATCCAGGCGGCACCATCGCCGAAGATATTCTGATGATCTGCGACTGCGATGGCGTCCTGATCGACAGCGAAGCTATCGCGGAACACATCATCGCCGATCGGCTCAAAGCACTCTGGCCGCGAAGCGATGTCAGCGACACGTTGCGGCCGCTGCTCGGCATGCGCACACAGCCGCTGCTGGAGCGGGTAGCCGCCGAGCTCAGTTGCCCAATCGACGCCGATGCCATTGCCTCGATCGATGCCGCCGTGCGCATGGGCGCCGTGCAGGCGCCCATGATTGAGGGCGTCAACGACGCACTGGGCGCGATCGCGCTGCGCAAGGCCTGCGCGAGCAACAGCAATGCGGATTACGTCTATAGCGCATTGACGCGTACCGGTCTGATCGGGCACTTCGGCGAACGCGTTTTCACCGCGGACAAGGTCCCCAATCCCAAACCTGCCCCCGATGTATATCTTGCCGCGGCGCGTAACCTCGGCGTTGCACCGAAGCATTGCGTCGTGGTGGAAGACAGTGTGACCGGCACTCGCGCGGCAGTGGCGGCTGGCATGACCGTCCTGGGCTTCGCCGGTGCGAAGCATATCCCCGGCGACCAGGTGCACAAGCTCCTTGCTGCAGGTGCAAGCATCGTATTCGAACGGATGGCACAACTGCCGTCGCTCGTCGATTCCTTCATCATTCAGTGCACTGCACAGAAGCGCAATGTAAACACAAACCGGGACTTCGCATGACACACGCAACGAACCAGGACACCACCGCCTCGGGTGCCGCTCAGGACGCGGCTCTGCCGCTCTCGAGCATAACGCTTGACCTGCTCGACGCACACATCACCGCGCCAGGTTACGATCGCGCCGCGCTGACCGCAGGCATCGCGCATATCGGCGTCGGCAACTTCCATCGCGCGCACCAGGCGCGCTACATCGATTGCTGCCTGCGTCTGCCGGGCACCGCACAGTGGGGTATCTGCGGCATCGGCCTCGGCAACGGTGCGTCGGCGCGCGCAAAGGCCGACGCGCTGCGCATCCAGGATGGCCTCTACTCGCTCACCGAGATTGGCCCCGACGGGCGCGAGGACGTTCGCATCATTGGCGCACTGGTCGACTATCTGCACGCGCCCTCCGATCCCGACGCAGTGCTCACGAAACTCGCCGATCCGGCAATCCGCATCGTCTCCCTGACAATCACCGAAGGCGGCTACAACTTCGACGAAGCATCGGGCGAATTTCGATTCGACGAGCCGGATATCGCCCACGATCTCGCTGGCGAACGGCCACGCACTGCATTCGGATTCATCGTCGAAGCACTGCGCCGCCGACGCGACGCGGGCATCAAGGCGTTCACCGTGATGTCCTGCGATAACCTCCGCCAGAACGGCGATACGGCGCGCCGCGCGGTGCTCACGTTTGCGGCGGCACGCGACCCCGAACTCGCAAACTGGATCGAGCGCCACGTCGCGTTTCCGAACAGCATGGTCGATCGCATCGCGCCGCAAGTCACTCCGTACATGCATGCGCGTGCGCACGCGCTAACGGGCGACGCTGCCCCGGTCGTCGCCGAGACCTTCACGCAATGGGTGATCGAGGATCACTTCAGCGACGGTCGGCCACCACTCGAGAACGTGGGCGTCGAACTCTGCGACGACGTTTGGGAGTGGGAAGCCATGAAAGGCCGCATGCTCAATGCTTCGCATATGCTGCTCGCTTATCCCGCGCTTCTGCTCGGTCATCGGCTCGTTCATGACGGCATGGCCGATCCTGACATCGCCGCGCTGTTACGCGTGTTCATGGAGCAGGACGTGAATCCGATCCTGCCGTGGCCGCCTGGCGTCAACGGGCTTGACTATATCGACAGCACGATCGAGCGCTTCAGCAACGCCGCGCTTGCGGACCAGCTTTTGCGCGTCGCACACGACGGCGCGTCGAAGATTCCGGTCTTTCACAGCAAGACCATCTCGAAACTGGAGCGCGACGGTCGCGACATCTCACGCGAGGCACTGTTGCTCGTGTGCTTCCAGCAGTACCTGAGAGGTGTCGACGATTTCGGCGACACCTTCGCCGTGGATGAGAAAAAGCTCGGCCCAGGAGACTGGAATCTGCTGGCGAGCGGGGATCCGCTCGCAGTGCTGCTCATGTCGCCGTTCGTCAGCCTTCGCCTCGACCAATGTGGACCCTTCGTGGAAAAATTCATGCAGTTTCACGAAAGCGTGTCGTCACGTGAAACGCGCAAGGCACTTCGGGACGCTATACGCACTGCAGGCTAACGCCTGGCAGGTGGTGTCCAAACGCCGCTGAATCCGGCCAGGGCATCACCCATTCGCGCCTGGCGCGGCGCAGAACTTCCCGGCTTCACCCGCGAAATGCGAGCAGCCGATTGCGCTCGTCGACAGATGTCTCTTTGACGTGCCAGCGCCACGCAGCGCTCAACGCGAATGTTTGGAGGCGTTTGCACGCGCTGCACCGCCCGCTTACGCGTCCTCCCAGCCTCTCGCAGTACGGACAACCGCCGCCATACAGCGCTTCGTCACGGCAGTCTGCAAACACATGATGCGCGCAACCACGCCGTTCATATGAATACGTGTCCAGGGCAGCAGTCGAGCGTGACGCACGTACCCGGATTGGCATCCGAGAGTGTTAACCGGAACTCGTGCAGGTGCATTACCGCCTGGACGATCGACAGCCCAAGTCCCGAACCCGGTCTTTCACGGGTACTTTCGCTACGATAAAAGCGCTGAAGGACGGCCGACCGTTCGTTGGCAGGAATTCCTGGACCATCGTCGCATATGGTGATCCTCGGCCCGTGTTTTGCCTGCCCTGTGGCAATCACGACCTTGCCATTCTCCTGCGCGAACTTGATCGCGTTGTCGACGATATTGGCAAGCGCTTCGAACATAAGAGCAGAGTCAGCACGTACAGGTTGTGTATCCTGCAGATCTAACTCCAGATTGACACCCTTGTCCGCCGCGACGGGTGCATAAAGCTCGCCGACCTCTCGACACAGAACATGCATTGCTGTATCACTGAAGGCGCCACGCCGACGCAGGTTTTCGATTTCGGAAATGCGCAGGATCGCAGCAAATCGCCTGAGCACCTCGTCAGCCGCACCTTTTGCCTGCTGCAGGTTTTGCGAATCCTCCTGCTGCAGCCGTTCTGCGTCGATACGGGCCAGCAACGAACGAATATGAATCAAGGGCGTACGGAGATCGTGTGCGATGCCGTCGCAGGCGCTCTTCACTTCGCCCATCAGCCGTGCTATCTCGTCGAGCATGCGATTGATGATCTGGGAAAGCCACGCAAGTTCGTCCCTCCCCCGTAGAGGCAGGCGCGTCTTCAGGTCGCCTTGCGCGATCAGATACGACAGGTGTCGAATTTCGTTGAGACGACGCAATTGCGCAGCGGAAAACAATATTCCGAGCCCTATCCCACCGAGCAAGGCAACGACACCGCTCCATGCAAGGCCGCCCAGCACGTAGTTGCGCAACTGGGTCATCTCGTCAACATTGCGCGCTACGATGAAGGTGTCGCCATCGGGCAGCACCATGGCCCGCGTCCACATGAAAGTCGGGTGCTGGCGAACGTCCTGCGAAAGTTCGGGACGGAACCATTCGCCCGCTCCACCCGGCTTGACATCTGCTGGCAGCACCGCGATGTCACCAGCGATGTGCTTTCCATCCCGTGAGAACAACCCGTAGTAGTTGATAGGCCGACGCATCTCCGCGCGCAAATGCGCATTGACCTCATCGATCAACACGTTGCGCGGCAATGCCGAGAAGTATTCGAATTGCCAATTGATATTAAAGTCTGCCTGCTGGGCGGTATAGCGCGCAGAGTTCCAGTAGTTGAAGCCCACGAGTCCGACTACGGACGCTGCAAATACCAGCGCATACATTGTCAGCAGCCGGAAAATTGTGCTCCGCCAGAAGCTCATCTTCATCGCCTCACCCCAGCATATAGCCTGAACCGCGCACAGTCTTCAGCAGCGGCGACATACCCGGCAGATCAATCTTTTTCCGTAGCATGCCCACATATACCTCGATCAGGTTGGTACCGGGATCAAAGTGCAAGTTCCAGACGGCTTCGAAGATCATCGTGCGTGTGTGAATCTGCCGGCTATTGCGGGCTAGATAGACCAGTAACCTGAATTCCACCGGTGGCAACGAGACAACATGTTCGCCTCGGCGCGCCGTGCGTGCGATCAGATCGATCTCCAGGTCGTCCACCCGTAACACTGTGACTTCGGGTTCTGGCAGGCGAGCTCGCCGGCGCAACAACACTTCGACACGTGCGCGCATTTCTATGGGCGAAAACGGCTTGGCAATATAATCGTCGCCACCTGCGAGCAGACCGCGAACCCGCTCATCGACATCCGACAACGCGCTTATCATGAGCACCGGCGTCTCGACACCAACACCACGCAGGGTCTTCAGTATCGTCAATCCATCGACGCCAGGCAGCATCCGGTCCAGTGTGATCACATTGAATTCGCCGTTCAGCGCACGTGCGATACCGTCCTCTCCACTCATCACCCATTCGACATCAAATCCCGCTTCGCAAAGCGTATGGACAATGTCGCGCCCAACAATTTGATCGTCCTCGATCGTGAGAATTTTTGCCATGATCGGCGTTTCCGGCCCAGCGCACCGGACAAGGAATGACACCATGCGAGTATCGCAGATCATCGCGCGGGTTATGTGAAGAATATTTCATCGTCCGGAACGTCAACATCGGAACACCCGCACTTGTAGAAAAAGCATCACGGTCCGCTATCGCCCCCTTTTTATCCTAAAGAAACCTTAATCTGTTCGACTGCCACCGCGACCAGCGCGCCTGAGATCATGGATACGTCACGTGCGATCGGGGTCTTTCTGCCTGGCCACACGTTCCGTGTGTTTCCGCTTATCTGAGGTACTGGCTTATGAAATCCGTCATCATCGTTCTGTTTCTCGCAGCGTCGACTACCCTCCTCGCGTCCAACACCCATGCCCAGTCGACGTCAAAGGGGCTCACACGTGAGCAGGTCCGCGCTGACCTCTATCGTGCGTTCCTCAATGGAACGACAGCCGAGGATGAAAAGGCTTCTTATCCTGCACCACCCGATGATCGTGCGGACCTCGCAGCGCAGCGCGCGCGGGAAGCTCGCTCAAACCCGGCTTACGCCAATTTTGTGCGCTAATCGAGCGGGTCGGTGCGTCTTGCCCTGACTGGTGCCCGTCGGGGAGATATCCTCGGCTTTGTCGCGATGACCCGGGCCGACAAAAAATAGTGCCGGCTCAAATCGGGCATGACCATCCCGGATGACGTTGAAAAGGCTCTACAACGGCGAGGTAAGTTCGGCCAAGCCTGCCGTGACAGCCCGACTCACGTTGTGCTCCTCAAGCAATACATTGAGCGTGCGCAAAGGTTCAGGTCGAGACTACGCAAATTATCCATGGCAATAGCAGGTATCTATGAAATTCATTTCCAATATACCTGATCACCATTTACGCTGCGTGCTTCACCATCAACGAGATGAACGGTGAAAGTCCTTAGGGCTGTCTAGCTTTGAGGAGAACGGTCGAAAGCCGCCTCTTCCCTTTCTTATTCAGGATCACAGCATGAGCAACGTTCTTATCGTCCACGCCCATCCAGAGGCTCAGTCGCTGACCGGCTCTTTGAAGAACCTCGCGGTCGAAACGCTGACCGCGCAGGGCCATCAGGTTCAAGTATCCGACCTCTACGCCATGCACTGGAAGGCCGTCGCCGATGCAGCCGACTTCCCGCAGCGTAAGAACGCCGATCGGCTACGCTATGCGTCGGAATCGGGCAATGCCTTCGCTACGGGCACCCAACCCGCCGATGTCGTGGCTGAGCAGCAGAAGCTGCTGTGGGCCGACGCGGTCATCCTCACCTTCCCGTTGTGGTGGTTCAGCGCGCCGGCGATCCTGAAGGGTTGGGTCGAGCGCGTCTATGCGCATGGCTTCGCTTACGGCGTCGGCCTGCATGGTGGTGAGCGATGGGGTGATCGGTATGGTGAAGGAACGCTAGCCGGTCGCCGGGCGATGGTTGTCGTCAGCATCGGCGGCCGCGAGCCACACTATAGCGAGCGCGGCGTCAATGGCCGACTCGACGAGATCTTGTGGCCCATCCAGCATGGACAGCTATTCTATCCGGGCATGGATGTTATGCCGCCCTTCCCCATCTACCAGAGCGACCGCCTGTCTGAAGAGCGCTGGGTGGAAGTCGCGGCAGCCTTCAAGGTCCGGATGGAGAATCTCTTCACCGACACGCCAATCCCGTATCGCACTCAGAATGGCGGACACTATGATGGACAGCAGGTGCTCAAGCCCGGTCTCGGTTCCGGAGAAACGGGCCTCCGCATCCACCTGGCGCAACAGGGCGATCCCGTTGAGAATTTGCACTCAGCCGAATCACAGCCCGCGGCGCTTGCCCGCGTCTGACCCATCATGCGCGCGTTCTCTCCAATGGTCAGGTGGGCCTCGAAGCCCTCACGATGGTCGAATTGCCCGATCCAGGGATGCCGGGTCCGGGAACCATCCGGGTCCGCCTGCATGCGACCTCGATCAATTTCCATGATCTCGGCATTGTGACCGGAAGGACGTGGGCTGCGCCTGGACGTATTCCCATGGCAGACGGCGCAGGCGTGGTCGAAGCGATCGGCGACGGCGTGTTCGGCTTCGCAGTGGGAGATCACGTCGTCTCGACATTCTTCCCACAATGGGTTGATGGTGCCCCCCGGTCAGCGACTTTTCCACGACGCCCGGCGACGGCATCGACCGCTATGCATGCGACTGCGTGCTCGCCCCGGAAACGGCCTTCACCCACGCTCCTGCCGGATATTCACATACCGAAGCGGCGACTTTGCCCACGGCGACGGTGACTGCGTGGCGCTCGCTGGTCGTCAACGGCGGAATCGAGGCGAAGGATTGCCGCTCGGCGTGAGCCTGAAAGTGCAAGACCGGCTGGAAAACTCTGCTCCGGACGTGCCGGAATCGCCTGCCGCCGTGGCACTGCACGCCTTGCCGGAAGTCGCAGGCGAAGCGTTGCCGCAGGACAGCGCCGAACTGTTTGCCGTGCTGCAAGACGAGCTGGCGCGTCGACTGGCCGTGTGCGTCGCGTCCACGGTGGGCGTGGTGACGCCACGCGCCACGCAGCAACAGCCCTGTGTGAAAGTGGCGCAGATCACCCGTTCAAAAGCGGAATAGCGATCAAGCCAAGGCCAAGGTCAAGGCGGCCTACGGACGACAGATCGAGGCCCACAAGTTGGCAACCGGCGCTCGCTGGCGGCCTCCTGCGCAGAGTGTTGCCGTAGTTGAAAGCGATCAGACCGGGGCTGCTTCTCAGAGCAGGCCACGATGACCTGCATAGTCTGACGTCTTGTCGAAGCCCCGTTCGGCTATGATCTTCGTCGCAATCGGCAGCACGCTCGAAATGGCGGGAAACCCGACATAGGGAAGCATCTGGATCAGTGCTTCTTCGATCTCGTGAAGCGGCATGCCGTGATCGAGTGCGAAATTCATGTGGAGGCCAAATTCATGCGGCTGCCGCATTGCCACCATGACCGTCATGGTGATGAGGCTACGGCGCGGCTGGTCTAGGCCTTTGCGCGTCCAGATATCGCCGAAAACATGATCGATGGCATATCCGGCGATATCGGCACCGAACGTATCGGATGCGGCCGCCGTGGCGAGACGTTCGGATTGTTCGGTGCCCATGAGTTCTCGCGTCGCCGCATTGCCTTTATCTCTGGCTGTCATGATTGTTCTCCAGTTTCGGATTGTTTGCTGGAAGCTCTAGGACTATGGCCTGAGCTCTGCGATCTTCGGCTTGTCGGGGTGTTCCATGCGGAGTTCGGGCAATGCCGACGGCCTACGCGGCTACGACTCACCAGAGCCTTCCGTCGATGCGTCAGACGGAGCACATGCCGCCGTCAACCAGCAGCTCACTACCGGCAACGAAGCTGTTGTCCTCTGACGCAAGGAAGAACATTGCCCCCGCGATCTCTTCCGGCCTTGCCATGCGACCGAGCGGTATATTCGCAGCGTGCTTGGCACGCGTCGCCGCGGCGGCCTCCGGAGTGCTTTCCTGTGCGTCGATCAGCGGCGTGCCGCACGGACCCGGCGTGATCGTGTTGACGCGGATGCCACGATCCTTCAGCTCCATCGTCCAGGTTCGGGCATAGGAACGCAGCGCCACCTTCGAGGCGGCATAGGCTGAACGAACCGGGAATCCACGCAGGGAAGCGATGGTGCTCGTCAGGATGATCGACGCGCCGTTGTTCATGAGAGGCAAAGACTTCTGCACCGTGAATAGGAGGCCCCGGGCGTTGACCTCAAAATTGTGGTTGAAGCTGTGGGCTACCACACGGCGGCCCGTTGTGAAAGCACAGAGTGTTTCGTCGACTGGACCCGCGTTACGCTTGAATATGCGTGGGTATCAATGAATGTCCATTGCACCCATATGGCTTCAGTGGTGGCCCGATAAAATGAGTGCGAGCGCTGCGAAATACGATCGGTGCAGCCCCTGTCTTTCAACAATGCGGCAACCCCAAGCTGCATTGCGGCCCGGGGCAGCGCATACATGGGTTCTGTCCGTCGTCAGAACATCTGGCGAAGACCTACTGCCACGCCAACGTTGTTCGTACGGCCGATGCTGTCAACAACGCCAGCCTGATTGGTCGAACCGGGATAATCCGCGGCGAATGCGCCGTTGCCACGTGCGAAGTCAGCCGTTCCGTACACTTCCGTGTGTTTCGACAATGAATACTCTGCAAGCAGCGTGGCCGAGTAGTTGATACCCGATCCAAGCGTTCCATCGAGTCGCTCGGCATTGCGTGCGTGGTCGTAGTAGCCGGCTACCGTAAATAGCAAGGCACCGGTCGCCTGCCAGTTTCCACCCACATAGAATGCGTCGTCGATCCGGTTCGGGCTGCTACCCGGAAGTCCCGGGGCACCGGCCTGCTGCATGTTGATGTCAGTCGTTCCGGACTGGTCCTGCGAATGAAGCCAGCCGGCGAGCAATCGCACTGACGATGTGAGCTGATACGCTCCGCTGATGTGCAGCATGTTAATTTTCCCTCCGTTGACCAGGCTGCCTTGCGCGGACGTAACAGATGTCTGCTGGAAGCCAGCGCCGAGAGTGGCAGGACCGCGAACATATGTCAGGTCTACACCGTACGTGCTGCCAAGACCCACAGAACCAGCCTGGTTCCCAAAGCCGTAGAGGGCATCAAGAGTCAGCCCATCGACCGTCACTGTGTACTTCACAGCGTTGTTGACGATAAGGTACGGCCCAATACCGTTCCACACCCAACTGTCTTGCCAGTAGTCCCCCACTGTCAGCGGATCGAAAATTTCACCCATCGAGTCGTAGAGAGGAGAATATTGGCGGCCGAGAGTAAGAGTCCCGTAGGTATCGCTCGACAGACCGACATATGACTGCCTGCCGAAAAGCTCATTCGGTGAACTCAGCTTGCCATTGAATGCGTCAAACTGGTTTTCAAGACGGAAGATCGCAGACAGCCCACCGCCGAGATCTTCTGTTCCCCTCAATCCCCAACGGCTGTTGGTTTCCGGACCAACTGTCATACCGACCAGGTCCTTGCCGTCGGGGGCTGCATTTGTCTGATACCGGACGGCCGCGTCGACAAGACCGTAAAGGGTGACCGAGCTTTGCGCGAACGCCGGTGACGCCGCAACGGCGAGGATCGAACCTGCCGCACAGGAAATTGTAATCTTCTTCATGTCTAGCAGCATGCTGGCGTAGGCAGGAATTCTGGACCCAGGGCGTGCGCCTCGCAGTTGGCGACCAGCGACGTGCAAAGCCTTTGTCTTGATTTCCCGCAAAGCCAGATCAATTCCGGCCATTGCATGACTGAGCGCACCTTTGCGACCACTGTATATCGCGCAGTCGCACAGCTTCTTCCTGAGCCGGGTCACGTTCACTGGATCTTCACCGAGAAGCAGATGACGCAGCCCCGACACCACCGGTGAGGAGAACGGCGCTTCAATCACGGCCTTATTGATTGCTCTCGATCCGTCAGCCTCGCCCCAGCCAACGATACCGGCATCGGTGGTTATTTTGACCAGAAACGCCTCTGTCGAGCCATCTGACAGCGCTTCGATGTCATCGCGGAAATGGAATGCCTGCACGTCAATGATCTTCACAACTTCTCTCCGTATGTTTGTGTACTGGTATACGATCATGACGAAATCAGGATTGCAAGCACAACCGTTCTCGACAAACAAGCTGATCGGCAGGCGCCACTTCCGCCCAGATCCGGAGTGAGGGCGACAGCCCTCCGAGATCGTTGCGCCGTGTGCCCGTCCACGAGCGACTCGCGGTGAAGGAACCGGCCACGTATATGCGCGCAACTGGCTGGCAAGCCGTAATCTGGCACGATGCCAGCAACGCAGCACTTTGCTCGCAGTGTGCCGCCGTACGGATTCGTCTCGCACATCGGGACTATTGGCGAAGTACCGTTCGCATCGGGAATTCGCTGCTCAATGACCGGCCTGATGGCGATGGGGAGTCGCTCAGATACTTTCTCACTACCGCACCGGCGAGGCGACACTGGAGCAGCTTGTGGTAATAGGGTGGCCGCCCTGCCTCTGTGGCAGGAGTACTATTTCAACGGAGGCGTGCGCCGACGCGCATGCGGCTGGCACACTACGCCGCCTGGCCCATCAAGTCCCGTTCATTGCACCACATCCCGTTCCGCCGTAGTTAAAGGCAATAAAACGCTCCCGCCGATACTGAGGCGATCTGCGAAGCGGTGTCGCGCCTATCCATACGGTTCGTCACACTCCGAAAGGGGTCGTCGCAGATCTTGGCCGCACTTCATCGAGTTCGGTAATTATTCGAGCGCGACTGTGTGCGCACCGGAAACCGGGTTCATAGTTCATCGCGTTCATCAATGCGCCGGGTGGCGCGTGCACCAACTCGAACCAGCTGGTTTCGACGGCCGGATTGCCCACCGGCGTTTGATGGTCTGGTAACGCTCCGGTGGCAAGGTCAGAAGCATACTGGATATATCTGAAGCTGATGCCGGGATTGGAATGCCTGAGACCCGCATTCGACAAATGCTGAAATCGGAAACCAGCCTGACAGGTCCGGTGCACGCCGAACTGTGCCCCGACTCCAGCCATGTCGGAAAACTGAAACGAGGAAAAGAAACCACGGTCTGGCGTTTCATCCACGCGAGAAAGCAGTCTCACGCCTGCGCCAGCTTCGGCGAATGGCCGAATAGAGCCGGAACTCTTATGAAGCGAAACACCGGTGTTACGCCGAACATCCCGCATGTCCGGATGCGAGCCCGGTTGTTCCTGAATATCCCGACGGCGAAATGATAACCGGCAACTTCCCACCATCTTAGTCCCGGGTCCCAGCAATGCCGAAATCGGCTTTGCGAACGCCGTGATCCGCCATGCCCTCGGCGAATTGAACACCCCACTGCCCCCCGTACGCAGCCGTCGTGCTCAAGCACAGCACCCCGAATCGAAGCCTTCCTTCTTTCAATTTTTTCCTCTATCTTTTTCCATCAAATCCGCTGTTATTGGATCATTTGCGAAAGCTGGATCGGAGCCTCGTTCGCGACCATGCCGATTGCCGATGGTCTGAAACGCAGCAAGCGGCACGAAAAAAAGACCTCCGTCGAGGCAACCGGAGGTCTAAGCGGGGAGAACATCATCGAACCTCATTGGGAACGATGAGCAACTATGCTAACAATATAAATTCGCACAATAAATGCGAATTTTCGCACTACACAATTTCTGATTTCTTATATATAAAATTATAACAAAATAATCGGACAATGCTTATTTATAGATTCGCCTTCTAAATTAAACCGGGCATCTATTTCGAGAATAGAAATTCACTATTTCGCAATTAGTGGCAATCCATGGCACTTGGCAGCGGAAGTCAGCGTGTCGGAGAGGCGAAAAAAGGCGGTACGGGGCACGTCATCGCAGATTCGTCTTCGCCAGCTCGACGAGCTCATCTCCACGGCCATTCAAGATCGCACGCAACATATACAGACTGAAGCCCTTGGCTTGCTGGAGCTCAATCGTCGGTGGCATCGCGAGCTCATGTTTCGAAATGACGACGTCAACGAGTGCCGGACCAGGCTGCGCGAAGGCCTCCTTCATCGCCGCGGGCAGCGCCTCAGACTCCTCGACGCGCACCGACCAGATGCCCGCACCTTTCGCGATCTGCGCGAAATCTGTCTTGCCTAGATCGACATTGGTATCGAGATAGCCCGCCGCCTTCAACTCCATCGACACGAAACCAAGCAGGCTGTTGTTGTACACGACGACCTTGATCGGCAAATCCAGCTCGCGCGCGCTAATCAGGTCACCGAGCAGCATCGACAGGCCGCCGTCGCCCGACAGCGACACGACCTGGCGTTTCGGATGCGCGGCCTGCGCGCCGAGCGCCTGCGGCATCGCGTTCGCCATCGAGCCGTGATTGAACGAGCCATGCAGTTGCCGCTTTCCGTTCATGGTCAGGTAGCGCGCGGCCCATAGCGTCGGCGTGCCGACATCCACCGCAAAGATCGCGTCATCGTCCGCCGCGTCGTCGACGAGCCGCGTCAGGTACTGCGGATGGATCGGACGCCCAGGCGCCGATGGTGTCGCGAGATCGTCGAGGTCCTTACGAGCCGACGCATAATGCTTCAGCGCGTTGTCCAGGAAACGCCGGTCAGTCTTTCGGTGTAGCAGGGGCAGCAGGGCGGCAACCGTCTCCTTCACAGTGCCGACGAGCCCCATTGCAAGCGGCGCTCTCCGTCCCAGTTGCGAGCCCCGCCAGTCAACTTGCACGATCTTCGCCGAGGGCGGATAAAATGGCCGGTACGGGAAATCGCAGCCGAGCAGCACCAGCGTGTCGCACGACATCATCGCGTGATATCCCGAACTAAAACCAATCAGCCCGGTCATCCCGACGTCGAACGGATTGTCGTACTCGATGAACGTCTTGGCACGCAATGCGTGCACGACCGGCGCACCAAGCGTGTCGGCCAGCTTCACCACCTCACCGTGCGCACCGGCCACACCGCTGCCGCACATGATGGTCACGGCTTCGCTGGCGTTTAACATCGACGCGAGTCGGTCCAGTTCCGCATCCTGCGGCGTGATCGTGATCGATGCGTTCGCGTTCCATTGCGGTGTGACCGACGGGCCCTCGCCCAGCGCAATGTCACCGGGGAGCACGATCACTGCGACGCCGCGCTCATTGATCGCCGTGCGCATCGCCCGCTCGAGCACACGCGGAAACTGCGAGGCGTTCGACACCAGTTCGACGAAATGACTGCACTCCCTGAACAGCTCCTGCGGATGGGTTTCCTGGAAGTACCCGAGTCCAATCTCCGTCGAAGGAATGTGAGCAGCGATCGCCAGTACCGGCTGCTGGCTGCGATGACAGTCGAAGAGGCCATTGATCAGATGAAGGTTACCCGGTCCGCAGCTTCCGGCACATACTGCAAGCTTGCCGCTCGACGCCGCCTCGGCGCCTGCCGCGAACGCAGCGGCTTCCTCATGGCGTGTATGCATCCAGCGGATCGATCCAAGTTGATTGAGACTGAAAGCCAGGCCATTCAGGCTGTCACCCGTGACGCCCCAGATACGCTCCACACCTGCCTGCGCAAGGGTCGTCGCCAGATAATCAGCAATCGTTTTCTTTGACATGGAAGTTCCTTGAAAGGACCACGGAAATTACTTTGCACGAGCATATCGTGCATTCGCAGGATATCGTTCAAATCAAATGTATGCATCGAAATACTCTTATTATTTAGTATTACTTATTAAATAAAAGCAGGCATACCATCTGGATAGTTGTGATATTCCCGGGCGCGAGATCGGGTAGATCAAACTGCCTCTTGAAAATTTGACGATTCCGCTCATTGCCTGAAACCGTGTTCGCTGCGCTTCTGAACCGCCTGAACGCGAGTTTCACATTCGTTCGGAACCTGATGTGGTGATAGTTCGATTCGATCAGATTGTTGCGATACTTCGAGGAATGCACCTTCGTGTTTCCACAAAGCAGCCCATCGGGCCGCTGTCGGAATGGTGTCCATCGGTTCCGGGGCGTCGCACGGCGCCTGTTCTCCGCGGCGTTGCTTCCGGTCGGGCTTTGCTTGTGGATCCACAATTGGTAGCACGTCGCGGCCGATGGAAGACAAGGTGATGCTCCCGATCTGCTCCCTTGTCGGGAACGGTTCTGCTTGCAATCCTGATTTCGTCGTGTTTGTATACCAGTACACAAACATACGGAGAGAAGTTGTGAAGATCACTGATGTGCAGGCTTTCCATTTGCGCGGTGACATCGAAGCGCTGCCAGACAGCTCAATGGAGGCGCTTCTGGTCAAAATATCCACCGATGCCGGTATCGTTGGCTGGGGCGAGGCTGACGGATCGAGAGCAATCAATAAGGCCGTGATTGAAGCGCCGTTCTCCTCACCGGTGGTGTCGGGGCTGCGTCACCTGCTTCTCGGTGAAGATCCCATGAACGTGACCCGGCTCTGGAAGAAGATGTATGACTCCACGATATACAGTGGTCGCGAAGGTGCGGTCATTCATGCGATGGCCGGAATTGATCTGGCTTTGTGGGATATCAAGGGGAAGGCTTTGCAGGTTCCCGTTCATCAACTGCTAGGCGGATGCTTTAGATCCAGAATTCCTGCCTACGCGAGCACACTGTTTGAAATCACTCCGGGCAAGAACGCTGATCTCGCGAGAAAAATCGTGGATGACGGCTATACGGCGATGAAGATGGGTTGGCAGTCTTTCGGGCGCGGCCCCCTGGCAGACGACATCCGAACGATTGAAGCAATTCGGCATGCCGCTGGGGATGCGACAGGCATTGCGGTTGACGCGGGTTTTGCCTGGACGCCGAAAGAGGCTATGCGCAGGGCTCAGGCATTCGAGCCTTACAACTTGATGTGGATCGAAGAACCGCTTGTCCCGGACGACCTGGTCGGATATGAACGACTTTCGAATTTTGTCCCCACTGAGATTGCGGCAGGAGAAGAAGATGCTTCCGTCAATGGTTTCGTGCGATTGATGAACGCGGGAATTGACTACATCCAGATCGACCTGACGAAAACCGGATTGACAATGGCCATGCAGGTGGCCGCAATCGCAAATCAGCGGGGCCTGAAGTGCATCAACCATAACTTCTCGAACCACATTAACACTGCCGCATCCCTGCATTTTCTGGCAGCTATACCGAATGCCTTTATTCTGGAATATGGCTACAACCCGGCCGAGATCGCCAGGACACTGATCCTGAATCCAATTGTGGTGAACGATGGATATGTCGACGTGCCCATGGAGCCTGGGCTAGGCGTCGAGCCGGATCTAAGCGTAGTTGAGCGCTTTCTTGTCCGCGGCTGATAATTAAAAATATTAACCACATTTTACAAATTGAATCGACCGCAATAATTTTCTGGAAAATCTTAAATTCCTTTAATTTTAAGATTTTTTAAAATCCGACTTGTATGTGAATTTTATGGTTATGACGAAATTTCTGTACCCCGTCTTTAAAAACTGCTTTTTGGAGGTGCTATGAATTCTGGCACGACGAAATTTTATTCAGTCTCATTTCTTTTTTTAGCTATGCTGGCCAGCCGCAGCGCAACCGCCGAAGTTGTCAAGATCGGCAGTGCTGCACCAACCACGGGCTCAATCGCGCATATCGGGAAGGACATCGAAAACGGGGCACTCTTGGCCGTAGAGGAAATCAACGCGAAAGGTTTGACGATTGACGGAAAGAAGATCGAGCTGCAGCTTGATAGGCAGGATGACGCTGCCGACCCAAAAACTGCGACGCAGGTAGCACAGCGTCTTGTGGACGACAAAGTTGTCGCGGTGGTTGGTCACGGAAATTCCGGTGCCTCGATTCCTGCCTCCAGGATCTATTACGATGCGGGGATTGTTCAGATTTCGCCGGGAACCACTAATCCTGTCTATACCCAGCAGGGGTTCAGGACGGCCTATCGTGTCGTCGGGACCGACGCCCAACTCGGACCGGCACTGGCACAGTATGCACACGAGACCCAAAAACTTAAAAACGTTGCGATCGTAGATGACGCGACGGCTTATGGTCAGGGGTTGGCCGACGTGTTTCGGCAACGTGCGAAGTCATTGGGCATGGAGGTCTTGTCGACCGACGAGACAAACGATAAGGCTATCGATTTCCGCGCAATTCTTACCAAGATCAAAAGTGAGCGCCCTGAAAGTATTTTCTACGGCGGTATGGATTCGACAGCGGGCCCTTTTGTGAAGCAGGCGAAACAGCTGGGAATCGATGTCCCCGTTTTTACGGGCGATGGAGCATGTACTGACAAACTATCAGAACTCGCCGGCAGTGCAGTGGATCAGGTTGTTTGCGCAGAAGCCGGCAGGGATATTAAAGCGATGCCGGGCGGAAAAGATTTCGGCATCAGGTACGAGAAGCGATTCCATCAGCCGGCCGAAGTCTACGCCCCCTTTGCGTACGACGCTGTTTATATTATCGTCGACGCCATGCGACGAGCTAATTCTGTCGATGCATCAAAGATTCTTAGCGCCATGCCAACGACCGATTACAACGGAGTAACTGGAAAGATAAATTTCGACAACCACGGGGACCTGCAGCATGGAGTGGTGTCACTATACGATTATAAGGCCGAGAAGAAGACGCTTCTCGATGTCGTTAAAATGTAGTATTTTTAATTTTAATTAATGAACTGGATAAATTATGGATAAGTGGATTACCTTTGACTGCTATGGGACACTAATCGACTGGCGGCTTGGAATGACTCAGGCACTGGAAATTGTGTCGACGGGTAACGCACGTGAAATCATGGCCCATTACAGAAGAGTAGAATTCGAAGTCGAACTGGAACCTTATCAACTCTACCGTCAAGTCAAGAGTCGAACCGTGAGAAGGATTGTCGATGAGCTGGGAATTGCGATGAGGCCGGGAGATGAAGATATCCTGACTGTTACGATGCCTTTCTGGCCCGTCTTTGACGATTCGAATGCTTCATTGCGTGCTCTCAAGAGTCTGGGCTACAAGATTGCAATCCTGTCAAACGTTGATCGTGACATCATTGCCGGCACGCTCCGGCATTTCGACGTCGTTTTCGACTTGATCATAACTGCGCAGGATGTATCGTCTTACAAGCCGAGAGATGCGCATGCGAAGAAGTTCCTGGAAGTTTCGGGTGTCAAACCAGGTAATTGGCTGTATGCTGCATACGATCTTGAATATGATCTGCAAGCTGCGGGGCGAAGTTTAGGTGCGGGTTGCGTATGGGTGAATCGCGACAGAAAGGAGTCGACTGATACCTCTTTCCTGGTTGCCAATCTCCCTGACATCAGTGCGTTGCCGGAAGTCGCGACCCAATATTTTTCCCATTCTCAGTTCGGTTAAGCCCGTGGGCAGTATGCCTATGCATGCCCGATCGCCATTATGGACGTCTCCACCGTTTATCATGAAATGAAGAAAGGGGCGCAAGGGCATGCCTATGGCAATAACAGAGCGTGGGGTCACGCACGGTAGCTCGCCTGACATTGGGAAGATTGTTACTGTTCGGGTTCGCTGAGATCGATGACCTGCCGTTGCGTGTCCTGGTCGTATTATATGTCTGCTGCGTTTATACCAGCCCGGTGGTTTAACAGATTGGTGGCCGGATTCTTAAAGCTTGATGGCAAATAAAGTGGCGCCACCGAGTCAACGTTAGCAGAAACTTCGAACCCAACAGCTGGCGATACCCATTTAGTCTCCCCCTTCTGACGGGATGTGCCGTTCAGGCGGTTGGAGCACCAACGCAGCCACCGCAAGAACGGGCCTGCCCCAATCGCAGCTGCAGTCCACTCACCGTCAGCTCACCTCCGCAGTCGCGCCGGCAAACCTGTAAGCCATCGCTGGCGTATCCGCTGCCATGCAGAAAGTTCATGCGGGCCATGAGAACTAATCGATTGTTTCCAGACTGGAGCGGCCTCGACAATGGCTCGGCGCCTGCCGCGCGCGGCGCTTGCCCACCCACACACTGGAACAAGAGCGACGATCCATGAACTCTCCGGCCCTGTCCCCATGCCTGACTGAAGCGCCCGTCTTTGCCTCCCCGCCGCTTGCCGCTCCGACTTGCGGCGAAGTACTCGTCAAGCTGCTCGAACGCCATGGCGTCGAATACGTGTTCGGCATTCCGGGCGTGCACACCGTTGAGCTCTACCGGGGCCTCGCCGCATCGTCGATCCGCCACGTCACGCCGCGCCACGAGCAGGGCGCGGGCTTCATGGCGGACGGCTACGCGCGCGTGACGGGGCGCCCCGGCGTCTGCTTCATCATCACCGGGCCCGGC
Source organism: Paraburkholderia silvatlantica (assembly GCF_003096715.1). GTDB lineage: Bacteria > Pseudomonadota > Gammaproteobacteria > Burkholderiales > Burkholderiaceae > Paraburkholderia > Paraburkholderia silvatlantica. Next base: position 124,054 of record NZ_QEOL01000012.1, on the reverse strand, counting down.
ATGACCAATATCGCCACGGCGATGGCACAGGCGTACGCCGATTCGATCCCGATGCTAGTGATCTCGAGCGTCAACGCACGCCGCGAACTGGGCAGCGGCGATGGCCATCTCCACGAACTGCCCTCGCAGCGCGACGTCTTCGCGGGCCTGACAGCCTTCTCGCACACGCTGCTCGACGCGGCCGATCTGCCGCAGGTGCTCGCGCGCGCGTTCGCCGTCTTCGCGAGCGAGCGCCCGCGCCCGGTCCACATCGAAATTCCGCTCGACGTGATCGTCGCGCCCGCTTCGGCCATCGCGCCCGCACCCGTCGTGCTGCCCACGCGACCCGCGCCCGACGCCGCCACGCTCGCGGCCGCCGTGCACCTTCTGCGCGTAGCGCGCCGTCCGCTCATTCTCGCCGGAGGCGGCGCGGCGCACGCCAGCGAGGCACTGCGTGAACTCGCCGAACGCCTGCAGGCGCCGGTCGCCCTCACGATCAACGCGAAGGGCCTGCTACCTTCGCAGCATCCATTGCTGCTGGGCTCGACGCAGTCGCTGCCGCAAACGCGCGCGCTAGTTCGCGATGCCGACGTCGTGCTCGCCATCGGCACCGAGCTGGGCGAGACCGATTACGACGTCGTCTTCGACGGCGGCTTCGCGATAGACGGGCAACTGATCCGCGTGGATATCGACGCCGAGCAGTTGATGCGCAATTACCGGCCGGACGTGGCGATCGTCGGCGACGCGCGCGTGGCGCTGGACGGGCTCTGTGCGGCACTCGACGCGGACATCTTGCCCGAGCGCGGCGCAGCGTGGGGTACCCCGCGCGTCGCTGCAGTGCGCGCCGCGATCGCAGCCGGCTACGATGCGCCCACGCGTGCGCAGGCCAAGCTGATCGACACCCTCGCCGCCGCGCTGCCCGGCCTGATCGTGGTCGGTGACTCTACGAGCCCCGTCTACGTCGGCAACGTCACCTACGACGCGCCGGGTCCTCGCGCGTGGTTCAACTCGTCGACAGGCTACGGCACGCTCGGCTACGGGTTGCCCGCCGCGATCGGCGCGAAGCTCGCAGCACCGGACCGCCCGGTCGTCTGCCTGATCGGCGACGGCGGCCTGCAGTTCACGCTGCCCGAGCTGGCCAGCGCCGTCGAAGCCGGCTTGCCCGTGATCGTCCTGGTCTGGAACAACGAGGGCTACGGCGAGATCCGCAAATACATGGTCGCGCGCGATATCACACCGGTAGGCGTCGATCCGTACACGCCGGACTTCATCACGATCGCGCGCGGCTTTGGCTGCGCAGCGCGCACGGTCGACGACCCCGCCGCGCTCGCCGGAGCGCTGGAAGACGCCCAAGCGTTCGGCGTGCCGACCGTCATCGAGATTCGCGAAGCGAACTGGTTTGCGAAGGTCGGCCTTTGAACAACGCCGCCCCCCTGGCTCGATGCGCCGCTGCGCACGCCGCTCTTCATCGACAGCGCGTGGTGCGCAAGCGCATCGGACCAGCGCATCGCTGCCGTTAATCCGTCGAACGAAACCGTGATCGCGGAGGTCGACGCGGGCGGCAAAGCCGATGGCGAGCGCGCCGTCGCGGGCAGCATCCTGCCCTGCGGCCCGGCTACTTCGTCCGCCCAACGGTCTTCACCGACGTGCCGAAAAACAGCCCGCTATGGCGCGACGAGATCTTCGACCCTGTGCCCCGCATGCGCGCCTTCGACACCGAGGATGAAGCGATCGCCATGGCCAACGACAAGCCCTACGGCCTCGTCGTACCCGTCGCAACCCGCTACTGCGAGCGCGGCACGCGAGTCAGCAACGCGCTCGAGGTCAGAGTCGTCTGGGCCGGCGCGCCACAGATGAACTTTCCTAAGACCTCATGGGGCGGCTACACGCAGAGCAGCCTCGGCCGCGAACTTGGCCCTTTCGCGCTCGCCGCGTATCAGGAGATCAAGCAGGTGCTGCTCCCCGCCTGAGACGGTGCCGCGCCGATGGCGCCATGAGGGATTCTCATGGCGCCCATGAGGAGATTTCGATTGTTCCGAAAATTTGACCTGCCTACATTTGAATCCCCCACCCCCGCGCGGCAAGAGCCCCCCAGCGCGCATACGCAGCCGCATCGTTCAACAGGAGATGACCATGCAACGTTACAACCCAGGCAGAAGGCAGGCGATGAAGGCGATAGGCGCAACGCTCGCTGCCTCGGCGCTGCCCATGCCGTTCATCCAAACGGCGAAGGCCCAGCAGGCCAGTTTCGCGGGCAAGACGCTGCGTCTCCTCACCTGGTCGGACGATACCGGCACCGCCGCGCTGCGCAATATCGCCGAGACATTCAGCAAGCAGACCGGAGCAAAGGTGATCGCGGACCGCGCGGACGGCACTTCCGGCATGGTCGCCAAGGTCAAGGCCGCGGGCGACCGCCCGACCTATGACGTCATCACGCTGGCCGGCGTGGGTGCCGCGGGTCTTGCCGATGCCGGTCTCCTGCAGCAGCCCGACCTCCAGAAGCTGCCGAACCTGAAGGACGTCCCGCCCCAGTACCGCACCGGCGCAAACGGCTTCGGCATTGGCTATCTGCTGTGGTCCGACGGCCTCATCTACAACACATCGACCGTCAAGATGCCGCCGTCGAGCTACGAAGCACTTTGGGATCCGAACTATTCTGGCCGACTCTTCCTGCCGCCGCCGGAATGGGCTGAGGCGGTCGATCTCACGATCATCGCCGCGAAGCTCGCGGGCGGCTCGCAGCAGAACATCGAACCCGGCTTTCGCAAGCTCGCCGAACTGAAGGACCGCGTGATGACACTAGGCGAAAATCCGAATCAGATCGCGGACCTGTTCCGCACGGGCTCGCTCGATATCGGCGGCATCTACTCGGCGGCGTTCTTCCCTGACCAGATCCGCAAGCCCGAGTACAACATGGGCATCACCTACGGCATGAAGGAAGGCTTCGCGACGCAACTCATGTTCAGCGTGATCCCCAAGGCGCACCCGGGCGATCTCGACCTGATCCACGCGTTCGTGAACCATACGCTCGACGCGGGCGTACAAGGCCGCATGGCCGCTGACGTGCTGAACGGCCCCGTCAACAGCCGCGCCGTGATCCCCGCAGAAAGCCGCGCATTCGTCCCGTCGCCGAAGCAGATCGCCGAAAAGGCCGTGCTGCATAACGACAAGGCGCTCGCGGCCGTGCAGGCAGCGTGGATCAAGCGCTACACCGGCCTCTTCGCCGCGTAACGCCATGGCCTCGCTCTCATCGCCGGCTGCGCGCACGACTACGAAGCCCGCGGGAGGACGCGGCGAGCCCGCCGCGCTGCCCGCTATCCCGCCGTGGCTGCTGCTCGCGCCCATCCTCGTCTTCCTCGCGGTGCTAATCGCCGCGTCGCTCGCGGTGCTTCGCATGAGCTTCGGCGTGCCCGGCAACGAGTGGCATACCTTCACGCTACAGAACTACGCCGACCTCGCCGATGCGTACTTCCTCAAGTCGCTCTGGCTCACCCTACGGCTCGCCTTCGGGAGCATGGTGTGCGCCATGCTGATCGCGGTTCCCGTCGCGCTCGCGATGGCCCGCACCGAGTCGCGGCTCGCGCGCCGGCTCATGCTCGCGTGCGTGCTGCTGCCGCTGCTCGTGAACCTGCTGTTGCAGGGCTATGGCTGGCTTGTGATCCTTGGGCCCGCAGGTCTGCTCAATCACGTCCTGAAGGCGGCGGGCCTCATGCAGCGCCCCGTAATCTGGCTGTACCGCGAGCAAGGGGTGCTGCTCGGCCTGATCCAGACTGCATTCCCGCTGGCAGTGCTGCCGATGTCGAGCGCGCTGCGCGCCGTGTCGCGCTCGTTTGACGAAGCGGCGGCCACGCTCGGCGCATCACGCTGGCAGACGCTCTGGCACGTCACGCTGCCGCTCGCGATGCCCGGCATCGTCTCGGGCGCGCTGCTCGTCTTCGCCTACAACGCGAGCGCGTTCGCCGTGCCGCTGTTGCTGGGCGGCCGGCGCGTGCCCATGCTCGCGGTGCTCATACACGATCAGGTGGCGCCGCTGCTGAACTGGCCGGCTGCGTCCGCTTCCGGCGTCGTCCTAATGGCCGCGACGCTCGCCGTCATGGCCGTGTCGCAGCGTCTCGCGCGCCGCGTGCAACACCTCGAGGAGCCCCGCTGATGAACCGCCTGCTCACTGGCGCTGCCCTGCCGGGTCGGCTCAGCCGCCCGACAGGCCTGCTCGCTGCCCTTGTGCTGTTCCTCGCAGCGCTGCCCATCCTCACGATGGTCACGATGTCGTTCGGCACCTCGGACATGCTCGAATTTCCGCCCCGGCACTTCGGGCTGCACTGGTACCGCGCCGCCTGGCGCACGTTCGTGTCTCCCGACGCGACCGACACGCTCTCGATGAGCACCGCGCTCACTACCAGCCTGATCGTCGCTATCGCAACCATGGCGATCTCCACCGCAGTCGCCGCGCCCGCCGCCTACGCACTCGCGCGCTATCGCTTTCGCGGGCGGGCGTTCGTCGAGCAGCTCGTCGCACTGCCCGTCGTCTATCCGCTCGTGATGCTCGGCCTCGCGCTGCTGCTCGTGTTCAACGCACTGCCAGGCGAGCTGGGCATGCTGCGCCTAATCGTCGCCCACGTCATTCTCACGCTGCCGTTCGCGGTCAAGAACTGCGCGGCTTCCGTCGCATCCATCGGCCCCGAGTTCGAGGAAGCGGCCTGCCTGATGGGCGCGAGCCCGCGACGCGCGCTGTTCGACATCGTGGTGCCGCTCATGCGGCCCGGCATCCTCGCGGGCATGCTGTTCGCGTTCATCGTCTCGTTCAACGAGTTCACGGTGACCTTCTTCCTCTACAGCATCGACACCATGACGCTACCGGTGTGGCTCTACAGCCGCACGGTGTCGTCGCTCGACCCCACGGTGTTCTCTTTCGCGGTCTTTACCGTTGCGATCGACTTCGCGCTGATCTGGATGCTCGAGAAGCTCGTCGGCGACGCTGGCGTCGCGGTCTGAACCCCGAGCGCCTCACGCTCCCCTGCAAGGAATGACGATGACACAGCTGGTACTCCAGGACGTGACGAAGCGCTTCAACGACGCGTACGCCGTCGATCACGTGAACCTGTCCGTGCCCGACGGCAAGCTCGTGTGCTTCCTCGGCCCTTCGGGCTGCGGCAAGACCACGCTCATGCGCATCATCGCGGGCCTCGAAGCGCCCACCTCGGGCACGCTGACCTTCGCCGGTGAGAACCTGCTCGACGTGCCCGCGAACCGGCGCAACTTCGGCATGGTGTTCCAGTCACTCGCACTCTTTCCGCACATGACGGTCGCGCAGAACATTGCGTATCCGCTGCGGTTGCGCAAGACCGACGCTGCTGCACAAAAGCGCCGCGTGGCCGAACTGCTCGATATGATCCAGCTGCCGCATATGGCCAGTCGGCTCGTTACGCAACTGTCCGGCGGGCAACGGCAGCGCGTGGCGATCGCGCGCGCGATTGCGGCGTCGCCGCGCCTGCTCCTGCTCGACGAGCCGCTTTCGGCGCTCGATGCGAAGCTGCGCGAAGCGATGCAGGTCGAGATCCGTTTGCTCCAGCAGCGGCTCGGCATCACCACGATCATGGTCACGCACGACCAGCGCGAGGCGATGACGATGGCCGACGAGATCGTGGTGATGGAGAAAGGCCGCATCCAGCAGGTGGGCCGGCCGCTCGAGATCTATCGCGACCCTGTGAACGAGTTCGTGGCCAACTTCATCGGCCTCGGCAATATCCTGCCGGTCACGCCGGCCGAGAGCAACCAGATCGTGCTGCCGGGCGGCCAGCGCCTCACCGTGGCGGCGCCCGATCCGCCCGCGCATGCGCTGGTGGCGGGCGGCGGCGTGCGCCTCCTGATCCGCCCCGAAGACGTTTGCCTGCGGACGAGCCCCGCGGTCCCGACTCCCAACACGCTACCTGGCCGCGTGACGTTCGTGCGCGATGTTGGCGCCTCGATCGAAGCCACCATCGATTGCGAGGGCTTCACGCTGACCGCCGCGACGACGCCGCGCGAAACGCCCGATCTGCGCACGGGCATGCCCGTGTTCGCCCACCTGCCGCCGCATGCCTGCAAGCTGATCGCCGCGCGCTAAGACAGCCGACACATTCACTTACGCTCCACACACTACGAAGGAATCGACCATGAACGCTACGCTCCGCACCGCCCTTCCACTTCGCGCCCTGCTGTCCCGCGCCGCCGTCGCGCTCGCCTGCGCGAGCGCGTTTGCGGCCACCGCGATGCCCGCGCACGCCGACACCCTCGACACCATCACGAAGTCCGGCATCGTGCGCATCGGCGTATTCGAGGACTATCCCCCGTTCGGCTCGATCGGCCCGGACATGAAGCCGCAAGGCTATGACATTGACATGGCTAACCTGATCGGCAAGGCGCTCAACGCGAAGGTCGAACTCGTGCAGGTGACGGGCGACAACCGCATGGCCTATCTGGCCGACCACAAGGCCGACCTGCTGCTTTCGGTGGGCGAGACGCCAGAGCGTGCGAAGGTCATCGACTTCTCGCAGGCCTACGCGCCGTACTACCTCGCCGTGTTTGGCCCGAAGAACCTGCCAGTGAAGGGAGCGCCCGATCTCGCGGGCAAGACAATCGCCGTCGCACGCGGCACGCTGGAAGACCTGAGTGTCACCAAGGTCGCGCCCGCAGGCGCCACTATCAAGCGCTTCGACGACCCGAACGGCGCGATTGCCGCGTTTCTCTCCGGGCAAGCTCAACTGCTCGTGGTCGGCAACGATGTGGGCGCAACGATCATCGCCCGCCACCCCGCCATCGATCCGGAGCAGAAGTTCTCGCTGTTCAGCTCACCCGACCATGCGGGCCTGAACAAGAATGAGCCGCGCCTCATGCAGAAGGTGAACGACGCCATTGCCGGCGCGCGCAAGGACGGCTCGCTCAATGTGATGTCGCAGAAGTGGCTGCATGCCTCGCTGCCCGCGGATTTGTGATGCACTTTCCGCTCTTACCGTCTGTTGAGGGTTCGCGATGAGCTATGTCTTCGAATTCAACGATATCGGCACCTATGCCGGCATGCTCGTGCGCGGCACCGGCGTCACGCTCGGCCTGACCGCCGTGTCCACCGCGCTCGGAGGAATCGTCGGCGCCGCCGGCGCGGCGATCGTGATGGCCGGTCCGCGCTGGACCCGCGCCGCCGTTGCCGCCTATGTCGAGCTGATCCGCAACACGCCATTTCTCGTGCAGCTGTTCTTCGTGTTCTTCGGCTTGCCGAGCCTCGGCGTCCATATCGACGAGGTGCAGGCCGCCGTGCTGGCCATGACGGTCAACCTGGGCGCCTATGCCATTGAGATCCTGCGTGCAGGCATCGACTCGGTGCCGCGCGGGCAGGTGCAGGCGGCCATGGCGCTCGGGCTGCGCTGGCCGCAATTGTTCAGCCACGTCGTGCTGCCGCAGGCGCTCGCCAACGTGTTCCCCGCCCTCGTAGGCCAGGTGCTGATCGTGATGCTTGGCTCCGCGGTCGTTTCGCAGATCTCGGTGCAGGACCTCACCTACGCGGCCGACTATATTCAGTCGCGCAACTTCCGCGCCTTCGAGGTCTACATCATCGTCACGGTAATCTACCTGCTGCTTTCGATGACCTTGCGCTGGCTCCTCAACCGGATGGGCGCCCGACTCTTCGCGGGCCGGACCTCACAGCGCACAGCATCGCGCCAGTCGCGACGCTTCGCGTGGCGAACCCGCTCCGCACGCGCGACGGTCACGACGGAGACCGCACCATGATCGAGTTTTCCAACTGGGACATCGCGTATAACCTGCTGCTCGCAGCGCGCTGGACCGTGCTGCTTTCGCTGATCGCGTTTCTCGGCGGCGGCGTTGCCGGACTCGGCCTGCTCGCGATGCGCGTGGCGCCGGTCCCCGCGCTGCATCGCTTCGTCAACGCTTACGTCGCGCTGTTCCAGGGCACGCCGCTTCTCATGCAGCTTTTCCTCGGCTTCTTCGGCCTGCCGCTCATCGGCATCGACGTCACGCCCTGGTCCGCCGCGACGGTCGCGCTCACGCTCTACACGAGCGCCTACCTCGTCGACGTCTGGCGCGGCTGTGTGGAGGCAGTCCCGCGTGGTCAGTGGGGCGCGGCGGCGAGCCTCGGCATGACGTGGGTGCAGCAACTCCGCTACGTGATCTGGCCGCAAGCCTGGAAGATCGCCGTGCCGCCGACGGTCGGCTTTCTCGTGCAGGTCGTGAAGAGCACGGCGCTCACGTCGATCGTCGGCCTGACCGAGCTGACCAAAACGGGCAACATCATCACGAATGCCGTGTTCCGTCCGTTTCCCATCTATGCGATGGTCGCGCTGATCTACTTCGCGATGTGCTTTCCGCTCACGTGGTACGCACACGGGCTCGAACGCCGCTTTCACGCGGCACGGGCTCATTGAAGCCTTTTTCTTGCAAATGCGGGTTCCGACATGATTTCCATAGACAACGTTTCGAAGTGGTACGGCTCGTTCCAGGTGCTGTCCGACTGCACGACGGATCTGAAGAAGGGTGAGGTAGTGGTGGTGTGCGGGCCGTCGGGCTCGGGCAAGTCCACGCTCATCAAGACCGTCAACGGACTCGAGCCGTTCCAGCAGGGCGAGATTCGCGTGAACGGCGCTTCGGTGGGTGACAAAAAGACCAACCTCTCGAAGCTGCGCTCGAAGGTGGGCATGGTGTTCCAGCACTTCGAGCTGTTCCCGCATCTCTCGATCACCGAAAACCTCACGCTCGCGCAGATCAAGGTGCTCGGCCGCAGCAAGGACGAGGCCGCGGACAACGGCCTGAGGCTGCTCGACCGCGTGGGCCTGCGCGCGCACGCCGACAAATTTCCAGGTCAGCTCTCGGGTGGTCAGCAGCAGCGCGTCGCGATCGCTCGCGCGCTATCCATGGACCCTGTCGCGATGCTGTTCGACGAGCCGACGTCGGCGCTCGACCCCGAGATGATCAACGAGGTGCTCGACGTGATGGTAGAACTCGCGCAGGAAGGCATGACGATGATGTGCGTGACCCACGAAATGGGCTTCGCGAAGAAGGTCGCGCATCGCGTGATCTTCATGGATCGCGGCTTCATCGTGGAAGACGACACGAAGGACGCCTTCTTCGCGGCGCCGCGCTCCGAGCGTGCACGGGACTTCCTCGCGAAGGTCCTGCACTGACGCTCAGGACCGACCGCACCGCTCAATTGGCGTCGTATCATTACGGCTCGAGCGCGGGCGGCGCGAGCGGGTACAGGCCCGCCAGCTGTCCGCCCGCCGGAGCACGCCCCCCCATGAGACGCCTTCCTCCCCTCAACGCCCTGCAGATCTTCGAAACGGTCGCCCGCTACGGCAGCTTCACGCGCGCGGCGGACCACCTCTGCCTCACGCAGGGCGCCGTGAGCCGCCAGATCCTGGCGCTCGAGGACTATTACGGGCTGCCGCTGTTCAAGCGCTCGCCCAAGGGCCTCGCGCTCACGGCCGAGGGCGAGCAGTTGCTACCCGCCGTGCGCGAAGGTTTCGGCCGCATCGAGGAAGCCTCGGTGCGCCTCACACGGCAGCGCACCGAACTCGCGCTGAAGGTGCCGACCTGCGTAATGCATTGGATGCTCCCGCGCATCATGCGCTTCCAGACCGAGCATCCTGATCTTCAGGTGCAGATCACCACGACGTGGCACCACGAAGCCGATTTCCAGGCCGAGCCCTTCGACGCCGCGATCATCTACGGCTCCTCGCCCGGCACGGACGTCCACGCGGTGCCGCTGTTCGACGAGTACCTCACGCCGGTCTGCACGCCGGAACTCGCGAAAGCACGGCCGCTTGTGCACCCCGACGATCTGTCCGGCCACACGCTGCTACATCCCACGCGCGACCACGCCGACTGGAAGCTTTGGCTAGGCCGCGCGGGCGCACCGAACGTCGACTGGAACGTGGGCCCCACGTTCCAGTCACTCGATCTCGCGACGAGCGCCGCCATGCAGGGCTTCGGCGTTGCGATCGGCGACCGGACCCTCGTGGCCGAAGATATTGCCGCCAATCGCCTCACGATGCCGTTCGATCTGGCCGTGGAAACCGGCTCGCGCTACTACTTCGTATACCCCGACTGCGTGGCCCAGCAGCAGAAAGTCACGCTCTTTAGCGAGTGGATCGCCCGCGATCGCGTGGCGTCGCCGGCGACTGTGGAACCCATGAAGTAAACGCATGGCGTGCAGCCTGTCGCCATCAAGCTCGCGCAGCCGGACTTCCGCGTGAACTGGGACGAAGTGGCGGTGGCCATCAACCCGCGCACGCGGATGATCATTGTGAACACGCCGCACAACCCCACGGCGACGGTCTTCAGCGAACACGAGCATCGCCGAATGCGCCTTTAGACCCGTTCCGATCGAGTTTGCCCGTAGGCCGACTTCACGTGACCAATGGCCGGTTCGATCGCGCTTCGCCTTCGGATCGTTGCACGCCGAATCCGCGTGATACCGCACTGCAATCCCGGGTGGTAAATCTTCACGCCATCGCCCCTCCTGTAGCCACGATCAACAATCGCCACCTCCGGCTCAACGTCACGCCTACCCCTCCCAACGTGCGAGCGCAACGTGCGCAGAGCGCCCTCTTCACTCGTTTCTGCTGCTTCTCATGGGCGTAGCAGTCTTTGAGATGAAGCGTAACGCCAGCGCAGTTCGCATGGGTGATTGTCGACTCGACGATCCGGGAGAAGGTCGTCGCCCATACCTGTCAGAAGAACAGGGCCTTGCGTCCTGCCCAACGAACGAGATCCTTGCGCGTCTTTCAAAAGCGTCCGTGCCAGCGACGGAATATGACGGGTTGCGGTACGGCAGTCCTTCACCTTCTCACGTGCGCCGAAGCGGCATTGCAGCATGTGTCAAGTCGGACTTCGATTAAACCCGTGCTCAATGGGGAAGCTCTTGTAGTGCTTCTGGGGTCGTGAAACCACGAGTGCGACAGACATCTGCACTTCGCCGCTCGCTTGATCCCGATAGGCGTGTGGCGCCATCTGTCGCAGCCATGAAACAAGAAATCGGGTGCGCTCAGCTGCTGAGTTCGGGCACTGGAACCGGCTGCCACACTCCGGCAGACGCCGGTATTGTTTGTTCACTTGACATCGGCCCGCTAATGGACGAGGGAGCTGCTGCGCGCCATCGTCTGGCTGGGCATCACATCAAGGCCATTCTTTTCGTTCTTATGGTCCCGCGCCTGTTCATCGACTTCGCATTGATGCGGGTGCCGTCATGTTGACCGCAAGACTTTTTCAATCCTGAGAATGAACCTTGCAGGACCGACCGGCTTTAGACCATAAAAACATGGTCTAACTTAGGCCGATTCTCCTAGACTTTGAACCTCGCCCGAGCCTCCATTATATGAGGTTGCAAATGCTCTTTAAAACTCTTCCGGTTTCCAGCCCTAAGCATCTCCAACAAGGCGAGGTGGTCCTCTACGACCAGATTTTCAGGATTTTGGTAGAGACTTAAGCCGACAGCAATCAAGATTTTCTTTGCCATGCGATCCCAAATCTCGAGCAACATACTGTTTCCGCTGGCCGCATACAGTGCCCGATGAAATTCCATGTCCGCCTGCGCCGCCAAAAATGGGGAGCCTTTTCGGAATGCACGCTGCATGTCGTCTACTGCATCTTCGAAAGGAGTCAGTAATTTTGGATTTTTTTTGATAGCACCAAAAGCCAGGTCTGCTGCATGCGCTTCCAGAACGAGCCGAACCGAAAGCATCTGCTCCAGCATGTCTGCCGTTATCGTGACCAACCGCACTTCCCGATTGGGCAAGGGGATGACGATGCCTTGGCCCGCCAGGGTATGCAACGCGCCACGCACAGGTACGCGACTGACACCGAACGCATCGGCGAGTTCGCTCTCAATCAACCTTTGGCCTTGCACCAGGTGCCCATGAATGGCGGCGCTTACAATCGAATCGGCCACCTGGTCACCAAGATTTTTGGACCGTTCATGACTCACAAAGGGAAGTACACTGTCGCGCATTGATGAAATTGACGCAATTGGCAATGTACACCAGTATACCACGTTTAAAGCTTGCTCCATGTCTTTTGAAGCCCCCCTGCCCCGGCCAAAGGCCAATAGCAGCGGTCTCCCCCGTTAGCGGCCCTTCCCCGAATAAGGTGCACGCCTGGTGTTGCACGCACATGAGGACGGCTGTTGTTGTTCCTCTGCGCCGTGGTCGCGCTGGCATGTTGCACCCGGTGCCTATAGGAGCGGGATCATTCGCGCGGGGTTTCGACGCGGTGCCGTATGGCCAGAAGGAGGTGGCCGCAGCAATCGCACTGAGCGCGGTCGATGCGCTGCGTTTCGTTCCCCGTGCCGCAGGGTTTGCGCCTCGCGCTGCCGGCGCTGCTCGGCTTCTCGATCATGATGCTGCAGGCCACGTCGCTCTGCTTCACGAGCGCGCTGCCCGAACTCGTCAGCCGCGCCTCGAGCATCGGTTCACCTGGCCGAACTGCCCGCTCAAACCAACGAACGCCCTGCGCCCGAAAAATGACTGCCCATCAAACGCACCCGGCTGGCCACTGTCGATCCTGTAAAAGCTTTCGAGCGTAAAAATCGCTTTCATGCCACCGCCCAGGTCTTCGGGCCCGGAGAAGCCTCAATATGATGTGGATTGTCCACCCGAACCGACCTCCCGCGCGTCTCCCGCTGACCCAGGCGCACGTACCACTCTCGCAAATGCGTTGGCCAGGCCGTAAAGCAACGTTGAAGACTGCGCGTGCGCGCCACGGCAAACGTGCCGAACACTCCCGCAGGGACTGCTGTACGGCCGCCACCGGCAGCTTTTCGGCCACGCGCTGCTTGCCCCAAAGCTTCACGGCTATGTCAACAACGATGCTGGCTCGCGGGCTGTGCCCCACGCGTGCGCAAATAGTTACAAAAGGTCACGGGCCAGGATGCAACCGCGTGCTTTTCCAATCGAACACGTCCCACACAAGTCATTCCAGGCCGCCCAGACGCGCCCCGCCAAATCGATTTTCCTGTCCATACCGCGTGCAGAAGCACCCAGCGTGATACGTCAGCACCACACCGCGCTCGAAGGTGCGCGACGTGGTTACACCGCAATCAAGTTGTCGTTTCCTTTGCTGCCGTTAACAGCAAGGAGGAGCATGTTTTGGCCCTTGGTGCCCTTGGTACCCTTTGCGCTTCCGCCCGACACGATACAGATCGACCGTGCGCAGTTTGCCGATTCCTGTCAGGTAGTCGAGCAACGGTATGCATGGCACCTGCCATCAGCCATCCTCCCCGGACAATATGCCCGTGTGTGCCGTACGGCGTGCGCGGCGGCGCCAGAACACAATTCCGAAGACGACCATCAGCGCGGCAACTACAGGAGCCGCCAGCATCAGGGGACGGGTCCGCACGAGCAGCGGAACCGGTCCGCCACCGCGCGCGACCGCAATGTCGTGCGCCGTCACTGAAACATTGGCGTTGCCGTACTGCACCAGCACATAGTTTGCGATCGCAGCGATTTGTTCATCCTTGAGCGGCTGGACGTAGGAATCTTCACCGAATGACGGCATCAGCACATGCTGCCCTCCCGCATTACGATCAACGCCGTACAAGATCGCTGCGATCAGATTCGACGGATTGCGCGAGCCTGTGGCGGTGTTGTTCAACAGCGACGGATACGACTGGCTCGGGCTACCCTTGCCGTCTACCCTGTGACAGCTTGCGCAATAGCCGCTGTACAGTGCCACCCCCGTCGTCAGCGTGCCGTTCGCATTCAGCGCGTGCGTGCCGCGCAGCGCGGCCTCGCTGCTGACCGCGCGACCGTACGTGAATGCAGGTGCAGATTCGCGCTCGTCGCGGATCGGCCTCGTACTGCGCAGGTACGTGACGATCGATTTCAGGTCTGCGTCTGACAGATACTGCAGGCTGTCCTGCACGGCTTCCGCCATCGGGCCGGCCGCCTGATTCTTGCCGGATGCGCGGCCGGTCTTCAGGTACGACACCAGCTCGTCGTCGGTCCATGCACCGATTCCGCTCACCGGATCCGACGTGATGTTGGGTGCGTACCATGAGCCGAGCTGCGCGCCGGCCAGGTTGCGGTCGAAGTCTTCGGCCATCAGGGCGTTGCGTGGCGTGTGGCACGCGCTGCAATGCGCGAGCACGTTGGTCAGATACGCGCCGCGATTCCACTGAGCGTCGTGGGATGGATCGGGTTCGAAACGTTTGTTCGACAGGAACAGCATGTTCCATCCGATCATCGCCGTGCGCATGCCAAACGGAAACGGCAGGTTCGTGGCGGGCGCAGGGTCATCGACCGGTTTCACGGCCAGCATGAAGTAGTAGTAAAGCGCACGCACGTCGTTCTCACTGAGGCCGCTGTACGACGTATACGGCATCGCCGGATACAGGTGCGCGCCGTCCGCGCGCACACCTTCGCGTAGTGCACGTGCGAACTGCGCTTCCGTGTAGTTGCCGATTCCGGCTGTTTTTGAGGGCGTGATGTTGCTCGAATAGATCTGCCCCACTGGCGACGCGATGCCGTATCCGCCCGCGAACGGCTTGCTGCCGTCGCGCGCCGTATGACATGCGACACAGTCGGCCGCGATTGCGAGTTGATGGCCTTTCTCGATCAGTGCGGCGTCGGCTGATGTCAAGGAGGCGCCCGGCGGCGCCTCCCGCGCCAATGTGGGCGCGCCGCAGACTCCGAACAGGCTAAGTGCGATCGCTGTACGATATCCGGCAACGTACAGCATGCGAAGTTGTCGGTGAATCGCGTCTCTCATCGGATCAACTCTTCACGAGACTCGCGGAAATCGAATCTGCCGCCTTCAGGCCGAGTGCCGCCATCGACAGGGTCGTATTTACGACGGATGCCGACGGCATCGCGCCACCGCCGGGCAACCACAGATTCGCATGATCGTGTGCGCGGCAGTCGCCATCGACGACCGAATTCTTTGGATCCGATCCCATGATGGTGCCGCCCATGATGTGATTGTTCGCGTTCAGGGCCGTCGTGATGTTGAATTCGACCGCGTCGAACAGGCTGCCAATATGCGTGAGTTGCTTGCATGCCGCATCGTAGCCACGCCGCACGTAATTGCCGACGTCGTAATGGATGTCCGGGCACGCCAGGCCAAGCGGATCGAATCGCGTCTTGCTGAGCGTCAGACGGTTGTTTGGATCGGGCAGCGGTTCGAGGCTGATCGACAGGTCAACGCCATAAATCGCGCGGCGCCGAATCTCCTCGTCCAGAGCCTTGCCGACCAAGCCAAGCTTCAGCGCCTGCTGCGTGGCTGGCCCGACGCGCGAGATGTTGTTCAGGATCATCTTGTTCGCCGAATAATTCCCACGGAACTCGCCGTCGCGCGGTCCGACGATGCAACTGCTCTGCGCAGGACCACGACCGAGCCACATCGGCTCGTTCGCGAGGAACGTACAGTGAAAGCCCGAGTGATCCATCATGTTGCGGCCAACCTGGTCCGACCGGTTCGCAATGCCGCGCGGATTTCGCTCGTTCGCGGCAAGCAACAGCAGGCGCGGCGTCTCGATACCGTTGCAGGCGAGCACGAACATCTTGCCGCTCGCCTTGTGCGATTTGTGCGACGCGTCGTACCAGTGCACAGCCGTTACGCGATTGTTTGCGTCGGTGTCGACCTTGTACGCGACCGATTCGGTGAGCACCTTTGCCCCCTTGCGCTCCGCTCGCTCGATATGATGAATGCCGCTGTACATCGCGCCGATCGGGCAAATCGGCTGGCAGTTATTGTTGCCGCAGCAAGTCGGGCGGCCATGCCACGGCCGCGTACTGCGCGCCTGCGGAATCGGGATCGACCGGTAGCCGTGTGCGTTGACGACGTCGGCAAATCGTCGGTCACCGTGACCCCATGGCACCATGTCCATCGGGTACGGGCGACTGCGTTGCGACGGTGACTGCATCGCCGGATCGCTCGGCCCCGCGACACCCATCTCCTCTTCCGCACGGCAGTAGTACGGTTCAAGATCGTAATAGGAGATCGGCCAGTCGCGGCCGACGCCATATGTCGATTGCATCCGGAAATCGACCGGCAGATGCCGCCAGCTCGATGCAGCCCAATGCCAGGTTGTGCCACCGACTATCCGCAGGTAGCCCTGCTGAAAACTCTGCCCATCCGGGCCACTCAGGCCGACGTAGTTGTTCTTCGGAAAATAGAGTGGGGCCGGCGCATTCGGCGCCTGCGGATAGAGCCCCTGGAAGTCCGAGCCGACACGATTGTCGAAGGGCATGTTGCGCCAGTTCTCGACTGCCTGCGCGCGTTCAATGCGCAGGCCGGATTCAAGAACCAGCACCGAATGGCCGTGGCTTACCAACTGGTCGGCGATCAGACCGCCAACCACGCCGGATCCCACGATCACGACGTCGGCCGACACGTCGCCGTTCGATTCAAATACGGGACTTCTCATGAGATTCAAGCGTGTTCTTGTGAGTGCGAGGCAGTTGCTGGCGTGATCGTTTTACGGGGCGGTGCGACAGCGGCAGACGGTGGTTCAGCGGTCCACCAGAGGGGCCCGTTCGAACAGTAAGTCGGCGCACTCATGCCGTCATTGACGGTGTCGTACATCAGTGCATCGGCATAGGCGACCATCACGGCCTTCTGACCATGACCGACCGTTCCCGTGTACCATGCGGCGACGATCGCGAGCGCCGTGTCGCGCAGGCCGATGCGATCGGCGGCGGCGAGCAGTTGCGCCGATGTTTGGCCAGCGCGGACGCGTTGCGCCAGCACGGCCGCACGCTCCGCAAAACCGGCGTCCGCGCGCCGGAATGCGTCTGCAATTCGCGAAGCCGTCGTCGGATCGAGATTCGCGTTACCTGTCACCGCTTGCGACAGCGCAAGAAAGCCCTTGCTGTCGAGATCCGGCTGCTGCGCAAATACGTACCTGGGTGCAGCGGTGAACAGGCCGACTTGCGACAGCGCTGCCGCCATGACTTTCAGGACCGCTCTCCGGGTAACACCGGCGCACGCAATAACGCGCATTTTCTGATCGTATGGGGCCATGTGGTTTTCGTCTTGTTCGCGAGAAATAGCTCGCATGCTTTCTTTTTTCCGGATGTTCCGCGACAGGAATCCCTTCCGACCGAAACGGCCGGAATGCATCCCTTCACAGCACACAGTCGCCGATCTGGACGCGCCGTCAGACAACCGCTCCTGGTTGAACCAGGTAATACGCAACCGGCGTGAATCGAACCTGTTCATTGGGAATACGCATAATCAGGTCGTCAGATTATGAAACCGGTTCCATCGGCAAGTCCAGTCTCTTGATAAAAATTTCATCACAGTGATAGCAATGTGACGATATCCGTCAGATCGTATATTTTCTCGACCACTCCGCAGGCCTGCGACCGTACCCGAGCAGACCGGAAAGCAGAATGAAATATAACTGTCGGGATGCGATTATTAATCGAAGAGGTGCGCGATCCATCGACAATGTGTCCGTCGCGGAAACCGGCAGCGATACTGCCAGGCGATCAAGGCCGCAGACACACGACAATTTGATTGAAGCAGCGCCTGCAGCCGCGATGAAGCTATCCTGAACGCTTCACCACCGCTGGCGCCGAGCGCTCCCCAGCGACAATGGAGTCGCAGGTGGGACAGTGATCCCGTCACTCGTTTCCTGCGCAAGTCGCCGCCGCGATTCAATGCGCCTGGGGGCCAGCCTGTTCGAGTGTCTGCCCTGACTCGAGAATCCGAGCGTCGAGATAGACAAGATGCCTGATCTTTTCTGGAATACGATAGACGGTACCGGAAGCTGATGGTCCGCCAAAACTGTTTCCGACCAGAACGACATTCGATAGTTCTTCAGCGTCGACGATCAAATTCACAATATCCAGTCCTTCCTGAACAATTCGTTTTGCCGACCACCGGCGTTACGGCGATTGAAGCCTGGCAGTGCCGCGGTTGAGCAAGGCAGCCAGAATAAAGGCACAAAGAAGCCGCAGCTTCCAACGTCTCTCTAATCACCTGCTGCTTGAATTCTTGCGCGTACGTGCGATGGGGATGGGCTCGCCCCCTGCGTTCGACATGACTGACTGGCTCCGTCAATCTAAACGCGCTCATCATGCGTTGGAAAAATCAACATCGAGAAGCGGTCAGACCGAGCCGCTTACATCCAAATGAACGGATATCGTATTGAACGCGGTGGTTCAGCACGCTGCGGGCGGCGCTCATGCGGACATTTACAACGGCGTGGTGGCGCAGCAGTCGAGCGGCGTGAATCAGGTGGCCGTGCATACCGGCTTGCGGCATCGTTTTTGAAAAGAACGCCGGTATCACTTAGTCGTCCATGCACCGCGCGCTTCACCTGCCTGTTCCTCCGATGCGGAGGAACCCAGACTGATCTCCAGTATTGCGATCCTGCAAAAGAGCTTTCCAATACAACGTGTTGATCCAGAAAATTGACCCGGAGATGATGGCTTTCGCCGCGGTGCGATACGCCCGCCGTCGGCAATTGAGTCCGGGCGCGCGAGCTTGAGTTCGTCATGCCCGGCCGTCGCTGCACTTTGCTTATACTTGGGAATAGGGAAAATGAGATCGAACAGCTGGTTGAGTGCAGTAGCTATTGCGGTGTTGTTTGCTTCCGCAAGCTATGCGTATGCACAAGAAAGTGGCGTGGCAACGATCCCGCCGATAGCATCCGCATCAAAGGCCGCTCCTTCCACAAAGGCACAACGCAAAGCGCAACATCAGGCAAACCGCAAGCTGGAGAAGTCGGTGCGAAATGCTCTCGTACACACCGATGGTTTGCAGATGTACAACGTCAATGTCCTCGCGCGGAACGGGAGGGTTGATCTTGTTGGATCGGTACCCGATGAAGCCCAGATTCAGCGCGCCGGCGACGTGGCGAGAGCCGTCCCGGGGGTCGTCTCACTGAACAACGCGCTGCATATTCGCGTTGCCGGGCATTAGCCGGACTGGCACGGGTGGGTGACGATCGAATACCGGCTTCCGGAAAACGCACTGAATATAGCTCGCCTGCAACCGCCGCGAAGCAGCGGAGATGTCGCAATTCCATCTTCATCCGCCTTACAGATCACGCGCTCTCACACAACCTGCCCCCCGCGACCGGGAAGCGGTAGACCGAATACATGCTGTCCCGCAGCCCGCTCCGAACGGTATTCCGAGGACTTGGGACAGCGGAGCTTCAGACTGACATCTCCTGTTCCCACCAGCCACGGGTGTTCACGTTAGCGCCGTCGGCGAGAGCTTCCAGCTCTGCGATTTCGTCTGTGGTGAGCATGATGCTGCTGACTCTGACCAGACTATCAACATGTTGGGGTTTGGTAACGCCGATGATAGGCGTCGTTCCCTTGGCGATAGCCCAGGCCGTCGCGACATCGGCCGCTGCCGCACCCCACTTCTGACCGATCGAGGCGAGCTTGTCCGTCAGGGCCTTTAGCTGAGACAGCATGCCATTGTAAGTCTTCGCCCGGTTGCTGCCTTCCGGCAACGGGCTCTCCGGACTGTACTTGCCGCTCAGGGCACCCTGTTCAAGCACCATATAAGCAAAGAATGGGATGCCGTGGTTGCGGCAGTAGTCCAGGATGCCAGCGTGCTCAGAACTGCGGTAGAGGAGGCTATAGTGGTTCTGGATGGCTTCGACCCGGAACCCGGCTTCTCCGAGAATCTGGTTGGCGAGTTCGATTTCGCCCAGGTTGTGATTCGAAACGCCGACATGTTTGACCTTCCCGCTTTTCAGCAACTGGATCAGGTGCGGAGTCCATCGCGCCACATCCGCCGGATTGTGAATCCAGTAAAGGTCGATGTAGTCAGTGCCGAGGCGGGCCAGGCTCTGCTCCAGCATGTCTGCGACCGGATCGTCGGCCGTCCCCGCGGCCTGTGGGGTGAACTTCGTGGAAAGCTGGTAGTCGCTGCGCGGGAAACGCTTCATCACTTCCCCGAGGACAGCCTCCGAACGGCCCATGCCGTACACAACGGCGGTGTCCCAGAGGCTGAACCCGGCCGCATGCGCCTTGTCGGCGACCTCTTCGAGACCAGCCTGAGTGAGGCTGCTGCCGAAGTAGCCATTACCAGTCTCGCCGCTGTCGCCCCAGGCCCATGTGCCCAGTGCGACCGTGGGGATCTTCAGATTGTCGGTTGTCATGTTTGCTCCATATGGTTTCGGGACCAGGTTTGCTGTGACCAGGGCACCGCTGACACTGTGATGCGCGCCGCCGCCGAACGGTTAGCCTGATCCGCCGGGATTGCTGCCCAATCCTCCAGAAGCCGCGGTTCACATTGCCGCGCTTCCGCGCTCGTGCGATAGTCCGTCTCATGGAAACACTAGCGGAAATTGCAGCAATAATTGCCCGGAACGTCTCGAAGGATGGTTTCCACGCCACCCCGATCGAACATGTGACGCTTGTCCGATCCTCCACGGTGACGATGCCGATGCCGAGTGTTTACCGGCCGCAACTGTGCCTCGTCGCGCAGGGACGCAAAGAAGTCACGCTGGGCGACCGCGTCTTCAGATACGCACCGGGACGCTATGGGGTCGTGACGTACGACCTGCCGGCAATAGGCCAAGTGGTTGAGGCGACGCCTGACAAGCCCTACCTGTGCCTGTACCTCGATTTCGATCCGGTCATGCTGGGAGACCTGGCATTGCGCGTGCCGCCGCCCCCTGGAGTGCCACCCCTGCCCGTAGGCAAGACGGTGTCCGACGCCAGCGCCGGTCTGCTCGACGCGGCGCTTCGCCTGCTGCGCCTGCTCGACGACCCGGCCGCGTTGCCCGTGCTCGGGCCGCTTGCCGAGCAGGAAATTCTCTATCGCCTGCTCGCTGGCCCCGACAGCGCGAGGATGCGTCACATCACCTCCAGCCAGGGGCGCGTGGCCCTGGTCGGCCGCGCCATCGCATGGATCGGGAAGCACTTCCGCGAACGGTTCAGCATCGAGCAGCTTGCCGCCGAAGCAGGCATGAGTCCGTCGAGCCTGCACGAACATTTCCGCGCCGTGACGGCGATGACGCCGCTGCAATTCCAGAAGCAGCTCAGGTTGCAGGACGCGCGCAGCCTGATGCTGGTTCATGACGTCGACGTCACTACCGCCGCCTTCCGCGTGGGTTACGAAAGCCCAACGCAGTTCAGTCGTGAATATCGCCGCCACTTCGGAGAACCGCCGGCGCGCGATATCGCCCGCTTGCGCGCTTCGCCGGACCTGGCAGTCGCGCTGAACGGCTATGGACGTCAAGCGAGTCTCTGACCGCTACGCATTGATTGATACGGTGGCGTGCTTTGGTTGGTCATCATTCGGTGGACCTTCAAAGGCCAGACCGGAGATGAGCGGATCAACGGCTGCAGCGCCTGCAATAAATCGTCGATCCAATCTTTGCTGTCTTCGAGCCCAACCGACAAACGCAGCAATCCGGCCGGCAACCCATAGGCCGCCGAGCAGCATCGGCACGATGCCACCGCGAGCGTGCAAGTCAAGCATACGCCGCTCCGGCAAGTTCATACGATCTTCATTATCCGTTCGTTCGCCAACCCCAGTCGTCGTGCCCATGCCGCGCTCACTCCAACGCCTGTTCGATATCGGCGATCAGGTCGCCCGTCTCTTCGATGCCTGAACAGATTCGCACCATGCCGAAGCTCAACCCCATCTGGGCGAGCCGCTCCCCGGAAAGCCGGTTGTCGAAGAACGACGCAGGCTGCAGGACCGTGGAGTTGATGCCGCCCAGTCCGCCCGAATGCGTCGGTATTTTTAGCTGCTCGATGAAGCGGTGCGCCGCGTCATACCCGTTCCGAAGCTCGAACGTCACGACACCGCCGAAGCCGCTCATCTGGCGTTTCGCCAGTTCGTGCTGCGGATGCGATTCGAGGCCCGGATAGTAGACCGCCTTCACTGCGGGATGCCGTTCGAGGCAGGCCGCAATCGCGTGACCGTTTGCATTGTGCTGCTTCATCCGCAATCCGAGTGTCCGGATGCCGCGTAGCGCAAGCCAGGTATTGAACGGCGCGCCCACGGCGCCGGTGGTATAGCTGGTGTCCCAGATACGTTCGACGAGTTCCCGCGATCCGGTCACGCAGCCGGCCATCAGGTCGTTGTGACCGCCGATGTATTTCGTCACGCTATGAACCACGATATCGATACCGGATTCGTGAGGCCGCTGGTTGACCGGCGTGGCCAGGGTGTTGTCCGCCACCGTGACGATGCCCTTCGCTTTCGCCATGTCCGCGATTGCCTTCAGGTCCGTCAGATGCAGCAACGGATTGGACGGCGTTTCGATGTAAATCAGTTTGGTATGCCTGGTGATTGCGCGCTCGAACGCGTCGACGGACGTTTGCGCCATGACTTTGGCGAAGCGCGCGCTGGTCGGGTTGTGCGGCGCGTATAGCTCATGCCGGTCAACGGGCGGGTCAATTCGGCCTTGTGTTCGTCGTTCAGAAAGACATAGCCGACCGATTGATGCAGGTCGGCGGAGATGCCGAGTTCTTCCGAGTAATCTCGGTCCGTGAGGATAGCCACAGTGGACGGCGCCAGGTGGTCGAGCGACGGGTTCATGTTCTTTCCTTGACTGAAAGTGGTCAGTGGAAAGTCTAGGTATAGTGACGCTTTGCGTAAACGGACGGCACCGCCGATCTCATGGCCGGTTCAATGCGCGCGGAGATTCGGCGCCGTACCACACTGGCGAGCACGGTCCTTGGAAGAACCACGTGTCTCAACGATCCCGACGCGATTCATCTCTGGCTACCGCTGACACGAGACGACGCGCAACGGGCTCATGCGATGTGCGCCGGCGCAGGCGTCACCGTCACGACGCCGTCCCGCGTCACGGTCGATCCCGACGCGGCGTCGAGCGGACTACTACGCCTGTGCATCGGTGCGGCACCGCTGCCGGCGCTCGAAGAGGCTTTGATCAAAGTGAGCAACATCCTTCAGTCCATACGCTGCGCACCGGTCTCTCACGCGGACGTGTAGCTGCTCAGATAGCCGCAAGCGTGATAACAGCGTGGGCAAGGGGCACATTGCCCTCATCGCCAATCGATATGCCAGCATGGGCCACGCGCCTTGAGCGCGGTTGTCAACCGCTCGCGGCAATCCAGATTCGTGCGTCGAGATGGGATGGCCGGCCGCGTGCAAACAGGCAGAATCAGTGCACGGCAAACATCTCGACGACACTGCAGGGTGCGTGCTCGCCAAAAAACCGTACATGATTTCGCGCTGTCTGACGGGCAACGAATGGACTTCGAGGGAACAAGGCGTCCTCGTACTTCTCAAGTGCGGCCTCGAGATCGCCGCGATTTTCACACAACGCTTTTCCCAGCTCCGCACCGTCATACATTGCGAGATTGGCACCTTCTCCGGCGAAGGGAGACATGAGGTGGGCCGCATCACCCACGAGGGTAACGCCTGGGACACGCTGCCATTTGTGATCAACCGGAAGGGCATAGATCGATCGCACTGTTGGCTCAGCATCGCATTCCAGGATCAATGTTCTCAACGAAGGCGCCCATCCTTCAAATTCCGCTGCAATCTGTACGAGTGCGGCAGGCCGGTTGCTGAAATCAAGCGCGTCTATCCACGTTTCCGACTTCTGCAGCGCGACGTAACTGCGGACGGTCCCGTTTGCATGTTGATGCGCGAGAATTCCCCTCCCCGGCTCAACTGCCATGAGCGTTCCAGGGCCGATCAGCTCTGCGGTTGCCCTCCGTCGCGGCTCGTCGACGGACGACGCTGCGTCGCCATTGACATTTTCTCTCTGCGGGCCGAAGCATTGGCGGCAGTTAGCGACGGCAGGCCGATACCGCTCATCCCCATTCCCCGGGAAAGGCAGAGCGATGTTCGTGCGCGGTGCTGACCAAATCGACGCCGCGCGCCGGCAGGATGCCGGGGAAGTCGCGCAATCCCGCCTGCCGCATCCAGCGACAAGCTTTCGCCGCCGTTAATTTTGCAGCGGCCATCAAGAGCAAAATGCCATGATGGACCATGCACGGTGGTCAGCCGTTCGCCGTCGAAACCGAAGGCGTTCGCGTGCGTATCTGCGCTAGCAATCGTCACCGTCCCGGCAATATGACCGCCGTCATGCAGCGCCATGATCGACCCGGACGGACGGACGCGGCGACGAACCCCACGTTAGCACCACAGTCTAGAGCCAGACGGCGCGCCCCGATGCGAGCCAGTGCACCGCCGTCTCAATCACTTCGCATTCCGCGTCCCGCATGCGCGCGTCCCCTTCATCCCCGTTATTCGCCGCACACTGCCAACCTCCATCGTGCTACGTGCCGGCCCGTTCGTACCTGCCTCATCATAATCAACATCGCGCTCAGACGACACTGGACTCCGCCCCATCGCGATCGGCTGTTGCGCGCTCCGGCGCCGCGTCGAACGCCTTTACCACGTTGACCCAGTACGATGCGCCGATCGCAAGCGCGTCGTCATTGAAGTCGTAGTGCGGGTTGTGTAACGGCGCACCGCGCTGCGCTTCGGCGGGGTCAACGCCAAGCCAGACATACGCGCCGGGTTTAGCCTGCGCGAGGTACGCGAAGTCCTCAGAGGCCATCGACGGCTCGCAGTCGAATGTCACCGCGTCGTCACCGACCGTGGCGCATGCCGCGTCGCGGGCGATGTACGCGGCCGTCGCGGCGTTGATGGTCGCCGGGTAGCCGTCATGGTGACGAATCACCGTTTCGGCCCCATGCGTACGCGCCGTCCCCGCGGCGATCTCATCGATCAACGCGCGAACGCTCAAACGTACGTCCGGTGCGAAACAGCGTACGGTGCCACGAATCACCGCGCTGTCCGGCAACACATTCCACGCTTCTCCGCCGTGAATCTGCGTCACGCTAACGACGGCCGCCACTTTTGGCGAGAGCCTGCGGCTTACGATCGTCTGCAGTGCGACCACCACATGGCTCGCACAGACGAGCGCATCGACGCCCTCCTCTGGCATGGCCGCATGTGCGCCGCGACCGTCGACATGGATTTCGAACGTATCGAACGACGCCATCATCGCACCGGGGTTTAGCGCAATCCGGCCGAGCGGCAGTCCCGGCCAGTTGTGCAGGCCAAATACCGCGTCACACGGGAAACGCTCGAACAGCCCATCTTCGATCATCACCCGTCCGCCGCCGGCTATTTCTTCGGCTGGCTGGAAAATCAGGTGCACAGTGCCGCGCCAGTCAGGGTCGCGCGAGAGCAACGCGGCTGCACCGAGCAGCATCGCGGTATGGCCGTCGTGCCCGCACGCGTGCATCCTGCCTTCGTGGCGAGAGCGGTGCTCGCAGATGTTCGCTTCGGAGATAGGTAGCGCGTCCATGTCCGCGCGCAACGCCAGCGCAGGTCCAGCGCCGCGCGTCAATGTGCCAACCACCCCGGTGCGGCCGATCCCCTCGTGAACGCTCCAGCCGAATTCGCGCAGCGTGGCTGCAACAAGGTTCGCCGTCGCCACTTCTTCGAAAGCGGTCTCCGGATGCCGGTGAAGATGGCGGCGCCACGCGATCATGTGCGCAAGCAGTTGTCTGTCAATCATCGTGCTCATTCCTCGTAGGGAGTATCGCCGCGTCACAGAACGGGGCAGAATGCGGCCGGCGCAAGAAACACCGACTCCTGATGCACCAGATACGGCAGGATGCGCGGCGTGAACGCGAGCCAGTCGGCATCGGCGCCAAGCTTCGAGCGCTGTGCCACACGATGTGCGTAGTCGTCGTAGGCCCAGCAGAACACCACCGAGTTCAGCGTGCCGGAATCCTTCGTCCAGCAGCCGACCAGCCGCGCATAGCGCGTGATGATGTCGAGGCCTTCCCGCTCGTAGATCTCGAGAAACTCAGGCACTTTGCCCGGCAAGATCGTATAGGTACGCATTTCTACCAGCATGATTTGTCATCCTCAATAATTTCGGCCGGCCTGTTCTGACCAGCCTGGCGTATCAGAAGTTGTGCCGAATGCCGATTCGCACCGCCACCTGGTTCGCTGTCGACGAAGGAGTGAGATAGGTCAGATCCGCAACCGCCGCGTGGCCCGTCGAATCGGTACCGCTCGCGTGCTGCCAGGCGGCCACGAGGTAAGTGAACGTGCGCTTGGAGAAGACGTACTGCGCTCCCGCGCCGACCTGGTTGTAGTGCGCTTCGCGCCCAGACGTATAGTCGTAAGTA
Organism: Paraburkholderia silvatlantica; assembly: GCF_003096715.1. Classification (GTDB taxonomy): domain Bacteria; phylum Pseudomonadota; class Gammaproteobacteria; order Burkholderiales; family Burkholderiaceae; genus Paraburkholderia; species Paraburkholderia silvatlantica. Next base: position 97,982 of record NZ_QEOL01000012.1, on the reverse strand, counting down.
ATGCCGCCGATTATTGCAGGCGTGAAACTGTGCGCGACGAACGCCTCATATGACGCGATCGTTGCGGAACCGGCAAACGCCGTGCTTGCGGTCGCGACTGCATTGTGGAATGAGGTGTTCGTATAGACAGCGCCCAACGTCGTGGTGCCGAGCACATAATTCGCACCGGCCCCGAACGTGCGCATGGTACGCGCAGTCGCATAGCCACTGTAGATGGGGCTCGCTACGGGGTTCGCGAACGCGGCACCCGGCGTCGCGCCGCCAGCGCCGTCGAAACGTGCGACCGCCGGATTGTTCACCTGCAGGAACGCCGCCCCCACGTGCAGCGGGCCTCTCGCATAGTTCAGCCCGAAACCGACCTGCTGCGACGTGCCGATCGCGCCGGGTACGCCGCCGAAGCTGTAGAGCGCTCCCGCCGACATCCCATGAAATGTCGGGCTCACATACTTGGCCGTGTTGCTGACCGGATACGTGCCCCAAACGCCGTCGACGTCGCCGGCGTGCGAAGTCAGGGAGCCACCGAACAACTGGGCCGACGTCAGCGACTGCAGGTTCGTCACCATGAAGTCGTACTGACGGCCCAGAGTGAGCGTGCCGTAGCGGTCGCTCGCCAGACCCATATACGACTGGCGGCCGAACATGCGTCCGTTGTAGCCGAGTTTGCCGCTGTTCATGTCGAAGCCGCTCTCCAGGCGGAAGACCGCTGCAAGGCCGCCGCCGAGGTCTTCGTGGCCGAGAAGACCAAACTTGCTGCCCCCAAGTCCACCACTGAATGTCTGATAGGCGGCGTGCCCGGACTGGTTGTTCGTGTAGGTGATGCTGTCGTCGGCGACACCGTACAGCGTTACGCTGCTTTGCGCGAACGTGGCGGTCGATGCGCCCCATAATGTGATCAGTACTACTATATGACATTTCATCGCTAACCTCATGGAAAGTCCAATGGAATGGAAACCTCGAAACTGCGATACTCCAACGGCAAATTCGCACTGCACCGGCGGTGACGGCGTAAAGCCTCCGCCGGCAATCCTGCATCCGTGTTTCGCGTCTCGACTGCGCGCTAAGTCAGATGACCGGCGAGAAACCCGATCAGGAGCCCGGCGCCGCCCGCCACGGCACCGATGGCCCATACGGGCCATCCGCGCGATGGAAAGGAGGCGCGCGCGGCATTGCTCGATCGGGCCGGCGCCCCCGCCGATGACGCGGGCGGCAAGGACGCAGCGGCGGCTCGTGCCGTGCCCTCTTGCGTGTCCTGCACCCGGGCGGCGTGCTGGCTCTCCACCGATGAACCGATCCCAGCGTCATTTCCGGACATCTGCTCGACGTGCGCGCGCAGCGCGCCGAAGAACGCGTCGAGATTCTTCGCCGCAGCCGACTGGATCAACCGCGCGCCCACACTCATCAGTTTGCCGCCGATCTCGACGTCGGCGTCGTAGTGCAGCGCGGTCGTCGCCTCGTCCAGCGCCTCGAGCCGCACACGCGCAGTCACCCTGGCGAAGCCGGCCGGGCCGGCGTTGCCGTAGCCCACGATTGTGTATGCGCGCGGCGGTTCGAGATCGAGCAGCTCGACATTGCCTCGAAACGTCGCGACGGCGGGCCCCACGCGTACCTGCAGCGTCGATTCGAAGTGCCGCTCGTCGAGCATTGCGAGCGAGCGGCAGCCAGGCAGCGTCGCCTGCAGCACGGCCGGGTCGTTGAGCGCGGCCCAGACCGTATCCGGGGATACGGGCAGCGTGTACTGGTCGGCAAGTTTCATTGCCCGGCCTCCGCGTTGCGCGGCACAGCCGCGTCGTACAGCGAGAACAGAGCCTGGGTGCCGCTGCGCGCGTGGCCGGCGTCCGCGAGTTCGCGATAAAGCCGTCGGGCCAGCTCCAGCGCCGGCAGATCGCCGCCCATCGCGGCAACCTCCTCGGAGGCGATCCGCATGTCCTTCAGAAAGTGCTCGACGAAGAAGCCGGGCGCGTAGTCTGCGCGCGCGATCTTCGGCCCAAGGTTGTTCAGCAGGAATCCCCCCGCCGCGCCGCCGCCTATCGCCCCGAGGACGGTCGGCGCGTCGAGCCCGGCGCGCTGGGCATAGGCGAGGCCCTCGCAGACACCCAGCATCGTCGCCGCGATTACGATCTGGTTGCACAGCTTCGCGTGCTGGCCCGCGCCGGCGCCGCCCAGGTGCACGATGTTCGCGCCGAGGCAGCGCAAAACCGGCGTCGCGCGTTCAAGCGCCTCCGCCTCGCCGCCGACCATGATCGACAATCTGCCCTCTCGCGCGCCCACGTCGCCGCCCGATACCGGGGCGTCGAGCATCGCGATACCGCGGGCGGCGGCGAACGCGCAGAGCTCGCTCGCGAGCGCCGGGCTCGATGTCGTCATGTCGATCAGCACCGCACCCTCGCGTGCGTTCGCGATCAGCCCAAATTCGCCCTCGTAAAGCGCGCGCACATCGTCAGGCATGCCCACGATCGAGATCACGATGTCCGCCTGCTTCGCCAGCGCAGCCGGCGTGTCATGCCAGTGTGCGCCCGCCGCGACAAGCGCGTCCGCCTTCGAGCGCGTACGGTTATAGACGTGCAGCGGGTAGCCACCCGCCGCAATTCGCGCCGCCATCGCGCCGCCCATGATGCCGAGTCCGATGAAACCCACGGCCGGCAGTGTTACAGCTTGTGTCATGTCATTTCGTCCATTGTGTCGATCGAAAAGTGATCTCGATCAGGTTCAGTCGCCTCGTGTTCGCGCAGTCCGCCCGCGCAGCAGATCGCGCATTGCCATCGGCGTGAGCGGATGCTGCCAGGCCACCACCTGAAACGGAGCGAGCGCGTCGTTCACGGCGTTCGTCAACGCGCCGAGCGCGCCCATCACGCCGCCTTCGGCCATGCCCTTGATGCCAGCTGCCGTTGTACGGTTCGGCGTATGCATCGGGATGATCTCGATGTTCGGCAGCTCGGTCGCGGTTGCGATCAGGTACTCTGCAAGCGAGCCGGTCGTGTTCTGGCCAGTCTCGTCGTACACGACGTGTTCGAAGAGCGCACCGGACAGACCCATGGAGATCGCGCCGTGCTGCTGGCCCTCGACGACGGTCGGGTTCAACAGCGTGCCGCAATCCTCTGCGACCACATAGCGCGCGACCCTGATCGCGCCGGTCGCGACGTCGACTTCCACTTCGCAGGCGTGCGCAGAGTTCGAGTACGTCATCGCTGGCGGATCGTAGGCCAGATGGAACTCCAGGCCCGGCGTGAGGCCGGCCGGCAGCGACGTCGGATCCAGGTAGGCCGACTGGGCGATGTCCGCGAGCGTCAGGCCAGTCTCGCGCCACAGCGGGTGCCCCGCAGTGGTGTTGCCACCACCGCAGTATTCGATGCGGCCGTCGATCATGCGAAGCGACTGCACGCTGACGTCGAGCCGCGCAGCCGCGATCGCCAACACCTTGTGGCGCGCCTCCCGTGCGCACAGGTACAGCGCGCCGCCGCCAGCGGTGCCGCTGCGCGCGCCACGGCTGCCCATGCCGTATGGAGCGATGTCGGTATGGCCCATGTGGATGCGAACGCGCGCGGGCTCAACCCCCAATCCTTCGGCAACCGCGTTCGCCATCGCACTCTCGTAGCCCTGCCCGCTCGGACCGAGCCCGACTGATGCGTTCACCATGCCGCCCGGTTCGATGCGCACCCAGCTCGCCTCATGCCCCGAACCCGGAATGCCAGACGCCTTGTAGAAGCGCGAGCCGTAAGTGGTGGGCTCGACGACGTTGCACAGCCCAAGACCGAGATAGTGGCCGCGCATGCGCGCGTCCCGCTGTCGCATACGAAATGCTTCATAGTCGATCGCGCGCAGTACGCCTTCGAACGTTTCGCCCGGCGTGATGTCCTCAAGACGCTCACCGGTCGGCGTGCGGTACGGCAGCTCGTGCGGCGCAATCAGGTTGCGCCGTCGCACCTCGACCGGATCGAGACCGAGTTCGCGCGCAATCGCCTCCATCGTGCCTTCCATCACCCAGCTCGTGATCGACATCGGCGCGCGCATCGGCGCATTACCGCATTTGTTGCTCAGCGCGATTTTCACGTCGTATGCATAGTCACTGATCCGATACGGCCCCGTAACGATCATCGCAACGACGCGCGCCAGATAATTCGCCGGAAAGAAGCAGTACGCGCCGAAGTCCTCGCGCAATTCGAGCGTCAGCGAGAGAAGCGTTCCGTGCGCATCGACGGCCGCACGCGTGCGGCAGAAGTCTTCGCGCGAGTTGGCAGCAGCCGTCAGGTTTTCGAGCCGATCCTCGCGCCAGCGCACCGGGCGACGCAACTCACGAGCCAGCGCGGCAACGGTCAGTTCCTCGCGATACAGCGCGATCTTCTGCCCAAACGAGCCGCCGACGTCCGGAGAGATGACCGTGACCTGCGATTCATCGAGCAAGAGCCGCGTCGCGAGTTGCGTGCGCAGCGGATGCGGTACCTGGGTGCCGACATGGAACGTCAGATGCCCGCGGCCTGCATCCCACACCGCCGCGCAACCGCGCGTCTCGATCGGCACGTGCGTTTGCCGCTGCTGGCTGAAATGGGCTTCGACGACACGATGCGCCCGCGCCTCGGCCGCGGCGGGATCGCCTGCGGTGAACACCTGATGCGACACGAGGTTGCCGTACACCATCGGATCGACCTGCGGCGCACCGGGTTCGAGAGCCTGCCACATGTCGGTGACAGCCGGCAGCGCCTCGTATTCGACCAGCACGCGCTCGGCTGCATCCTCCGCGATGTAACGGTCCCGCGCGACGACGCAAGCGACGGGATCGCCCTGGAAGCGCGCGACCGCAGTGGGCAGCGTTTCGATCTCGACAGGCACGAGACCTTCGATCGGTGGCGCCATGCGCAGCGGTGCAGTCCATTGCGCGAGGTCGCGGCCGGTAACTACCGCGACGACGCCATGCAACGCCAGCGCATCGCTCGCGTCGATCGAGACGATCCGCGCGTGCGCGTGGGGCGAGCGCACGAAGCACGCGTGCAGCGCGCCAGGAATCGCGACGTCGTCGACATAGCGGCCGCGGCCCGTGACGAGCCGCCGGTCCTCGGTTCGCCGCGTCGGGCGGTTCAGGTAGCGGAAGTCCGGCTCAGACATCGGTCGCCTCCTCGCGCAGACGCGCCGCCGCTTCCAGCACGGCACGCACGATATTCTGATAGCCCGTGCAGCGGCAAAGATTGCCGGACAGCACATCGCGCACCTGGGTCTCGGTGGGCGCGGGGTTCTCGCGCAGATACGCATCGAACGTCATCACGATGCCCGGCGTACAAAAGCCGCACTGTAGCCCGTGGTGGTCGCTCAGCGCCTGCTGCAATGTGGACAGGCGGTCGGCGTCACCGATGGACTCGATCGTACTCAGCGGCACGTTTTCTACCTGCGCTGCGTAGATAAGGCATGCGCGCACCGGCCGCCCTGCGACCTGCACTGTGCACGCGCCGCAGACGCCGTGTTCGCATCCCACATGCGTGCCGGTAAGCCCGCAGTCTTCACGCAGCACGTCCGACAACAGCTTGCGTGGCTCGCAACACACCTCGTGCCGTTCACCATTCACTTCGAGTTGAATCAGGATTTTTTTCATACGGGTTCAGACTTCGTTCAGGGCCCGCCGAATCGCACGCGCCAGTGCGCGCGCGCTCAGCGCTTCGACAAGTTCGAGACGGTACGCGGCCGGGATGCCCGGCTGGGGCACAGGCTCAACACTGGCCGCGACGCTTGCGGCAATGCGCGCGACGACCGCCGCATCCGCTCGCGCGCCGACGAACCCGGCCGCGACCTCGTCGAGCGCAAGCGGCGCGTCCGCGACGCCGCCCACGCCAAGCCGCAGCGCGTCGAAATGTCCATCGGACACGCTGACCGTCACCGCGCAGGCGGCGATCGCAAAGTCGCCGTGACGGCGGCAGAAGAGTTCGAACGCATGACCCTCGCCAGCACGCGCGCACGGAAAGCTCACCGCGGTCACGATCTCGTCCGCGTCGAGCGTCGTGCTCATTGCGGCCAGGACGAAATCAGCTGCGGCGATCTCGCGCGCGCCGCCGGGACCAACGACGTCGATGCGCGCATCGAGCGTGCGCGCAACGAGCGGCAACTGCGCGGCCGGATCGGCGTGAGCGAGGCTGCCCCCCAGCGTTCCGCGCTGGCGAATTGCGTAATGCCCGATCGTCGCCGCAACCTCAGCGAGCAACGGGCACGCGTGCGCGACGAGCGGATCGGTTGCAAGCGTGTGGTGACGCGTAAGTGCGCCCACGCGCAGCGCGCCCTGCTCGCGACGCACGCCATCGAGCCCGGCGATGCCGTTCAGGTCGACGAGATGCATGGGCTGCGCGAAGCGCATGTTCATCATCGGCGCGAGCGACTGCCCCCCCGCGATCACCTTCGCATCGAATCCATGCTCCACGAGCAACGCGATCGCTTCGTCGAGCGAGCGCGGACGGTAGTACGAAAACGCGGCAGGTTTCATGGCAGCAACGCCAGATTCATGCCGCTCGCCTGATCGAACAGGTGCAGCCGGCAACGGTTCAACGGAATGGCCACGCGCTCACCCATCGCGAAGCGGCGCTCCTTGCCCGCGCGGAAATACATCAGCTGCGAAGCCGGGCGCGCACCCTTCTGCGTGCTCGCATCCCCGCCAACGTCGATGCCGATAAACTGGTCGGAGCCGACCGGGAGCAGCGAGCAGATCTCGCCGCTAATCGTGCACGCATCGTCCGCCGGCTGCTCATCGACGTCCTCGGCACGAATGCCGACCGATACGCGCTGGCCGGCGCGCTGCGCCAGCCGTTTGCGCACATCGTCAGCCAGCACGAGCGTGAAGTCGCTGCCGCGGCTGCGAAACAGTACGCCGCCTGTACCGTCGGCCTCGAGCGCCCCTTCGACAAAGTTGATCGGCGGGCTGCCGAGAAAATTCGCGACGAAACGATTGGCCGGTCGCTCGTAGATGTCGTCGGGCGAGCCAAGCTGCTGCACGACGCCTTCGCGCATCACCACGATGCGGTCCGCAAGCGTCAGCGCTTCGGCCTGGTCGTGCGTCACATAGACGAAGGTCGTGCGCATCGACTGATGCAGGGCCTTGATGCCCGCGCGCATGGACACGCGTAGTGCCGCGTCGAGATTCGAGAGGGGCTCGTCCATGAGGAATACCGCCGGCTGCCGGACCATCGCGCGGCCAAGCGCGACGCGTTGGCGCTGACCGCCCGATAGTTGCACGGGGCGGCGCTCCAGAAGGTGCTCTATCTCGAGCGAACGCGCAGCGGCCCGCACGCGCACGTCGATCTCGTCGCGCGAATGGCGCCTCATGCGCAGCCCGAACGCGATATTCTCGTAGACATTCTTGTGCGGATAGAGCGCATAGCTCTGGAACACCATCGCGACGTCACGTCGGTGCGCCGGCACCGAGTTGACCTCGACGTCGTCAAAGCGCAGGCTTCCTTCGGTCACTTCCTCCAGACCGGCAATCATGTTGAGCGTCGTCGACTTGCCGCAGCCGGACGGCCCGAGCAGTACCAGAAACTCGCGATCGCGAATCTGCAGGTTCAGGTTTTCCAGCGCGACATGCCCGTTGGCATAGCGCTTGGCGACTTCGTGAAATTCGATCTGGGCCATGTCGGCTCCTTATCCCTTGACCGCGCCGGCGGTGAGGCCCGACACGATGTAACGCTCGAACATCACCGCGATCGCCACGGGCGGCACGATCGCGACGACGCCCGCCGCGTTGATGAACGAAAAACTTGTCGTGAAATCAGAGGTGAATGACGCGACGATGATCGGTACGGTCTGGGAAGCCGCTGTCTGCGTGAACATCAGTGCGAACAGAAACTCGTTCCAGCTCGTGAGGAATGTGAACAGGATCACCGCGACGAGCGCCGGCAGCGCAAGCGGCAGGAACACGCGTACGAGCGCGCCGAAGCGCGAACAGCCGTCCACGCGCGCCGCCTTGTCGAGCTCGTCGGGCAGCCCTTCAAAATAGCTGAGCAGCATGAACACGCTGAACGGAACCGTGACCGCGAGGTACGTGATGATCAGTGCACCGACGCTGTCGAGCAGCCCGAGTTTGCGCACGAACAGGAAGAACGGCACGACGAGCGCGATGTCCGGAATCACGCGTGTCGCCAGCATGAAATAGACCGACAGGTTGCGGCCGACATAGCGGATCTTCGCCATCGCGTAGGCGGCCGGCACGCTGACCGCGAGGTTCAGCACGACAACCGCGCACGCGACGACGAGACTGTTGCGCAGCGCCGGCAGCAGGTACAGCGCAGTCGATGGCACGAACGCGGCATCGGCGGGCAGCGTGCCGAGCCCGGCCTGAACGATTGCGCGAAAGCTCGCGAGCGTCGGCGGATGAGGGATCCAGTGCGGCGGAATCGACGTGATGTCGGCTTCGCGCTGCAACGCCGACGACAGCAGCCACGCGACCGGACCGAGTACGTATGCGAGCAGCAGCACTGACGCAGCAAAAAGCGCCGCGCGGCGCACGAAAATCGGGGACAGGATCATCAGAGCCTCCGGCCAAGCAGGCGGATCACGCCATAGGCCATCGCGAACGTGGCGAGCGCAAGGACATACGCGAGTGCGGCCCCGCTGCCGAAAGACAGCTTGCGGAACGTTTCGACATACACGTGCCACGCGAGCACGTGCGACGCATCGGCCGGACCGCCTTCGGTCAGAATGAAGAACAGGTCGAAGTGGCGCACCGCAGTCATCGCTTCGTAGATCGTCACGAGCATGAAGCCCGGGCGCAGCGCAGGCAGTGTCACATGCACGAAGCGCCGCAGGAGCGTCGCGCCGTCCACGCGCGCGGCGGCGTACAGGTCAGCGGGGATCGACTTGAGCGTGACAAGCAGCAGGATCGTCGCGAGCGGCACTTCCTTCCACACGAACGCATTGACGATCAGCGCAAGCGTACGATGCGTATCGCCAAGCCATACCGTGTAGCGATGGATCAGGCCGAGTTGCAGCAGCACACCGTTCAGCGCGCCGTACCCCGAGTCGTAGATCCACTTCCACATGAGGCCGTCGACGACGTACGGAATCGCCCAGGGAATGAGCAGCGCCGTCGACAACAGCCGTCGGCCGCGGAACTCCCGGTTCAGTAGCAGCGCGGCAGGCGTTGCGATCAGCATGATTGCGACAACCGATGTGATCGTGAACACCGCCGTGCGCCCGACTGCGGCCCAGAAGTCCGGATCCTGGAAGATCGCGGCGTAGTTGCCCAGCCCGACAAACGTCACGTGCATACGCGTGAGCCGGATGTCGAACAGGCTGGTCCAGAGCGAATACAGGATCGGAAACACTGCGACGGCAATCAGCACGGCCAGCATCGGAGCGAGTAACAGCAGTGCACTACGCTGGTCTGTAGCAGACACCGCGTGGCGAGCCAGCCAGCCGCGCGGCGTGCGAACCGGCGCGGTGGGCGGTGCAGGATGTGGAAAGGGGATGCTCATGGCTGCTCCGTCAGGCACTGCGCGAGAGTTCGGTCCACTTCGCCGCGGCCGTCTTCAGTGCATCTGTCACACTCGAACGGCCGAGAATTGCGGCCTGCCACGCGGTACTGTTCGCCTCGTCCCACTCGCCGAACCAGCGCGCGATCACGTCCTTGCGCCGCGCGAGGTCCTGTTGCTTCTGGAACATCGCAAAATCGCCGTACTTCTCGTACGCAGCACGCACCTCGGGGTCATTGAACAGCGACTTCACGCCGAATGCCGTGCCGGTGTCGAGGAACATCGCCTTCTGGAATGCATACTGCCCCCCGAACTTGCCGCCGAACGCCTCGATCAGTCGCGCGGCGTTCGCCGCGCGCGCCTTGTCGCCAGCCGCGGCCGCGCTCATGGCATGCATACGCATCCATGCGACGGTCGCATGAGAGCCGTTCGGTCCGGCGGGCATCAGCGCGTGACGGATACGACCGGCCACGTGTGACTGACGCGGATCGTTCAACGCCTGGATCCGGTAGCGCGGCAACAGCGCGAACGCGTGATTGCCGGACGCGACCGCCTTGAAACCGTTCAACTCTCCCAGCTCGACGCACGCCGGCGAGACGATGCGGTGCTTGTTGACCGCGTCGACAACCCACTGCAGCGCGCTCATCGCGCCGTGACGGGGATCATCCATTACCGCATGCCCGCTGTCGTCGACGAAACGGCCCCCGTGAGAGAACACCAGTGACGACATGAACTCGATCGTCCAGCTCTCGTGGGCCATCGACAGCATCAGCGGATAGTTGGACAGCCCCATCTGCCGGATCTTCAGGGACTGCGAAACCAGTTCGTCCCATGTCGCGGGCGGCTCGCTGAAACCGGCCTTTTGCAGTATCTCCGCATCGTAAAGAAATGCCATGTAGTCGGTGTAATACGTCATGCCGTACTGACGGCCCTTGTAACGCGCCGACTGCACGCAGAAGTCCTGCACGTCAGCGTTGTAGCGCATCAGTTCCGGCCGGCTGTCGATCGGCGCGATCCAGCCCGCGTCCGCCCACTCGGGCAGCCAGCCGTCGGACACCCACAGCGCGTCGATCGGCGCCTGCCCGACAAACTTCGTGACCATCGCCTCGCGGTACTGGGCAAACGGCAGGTTGTTGTAGTTGACCGCAAGTCCAGTGGCCTTCTGGAACGCGGCGAGCTGGCGGCGCACCGTATCGACCCCGGCAGACCACGTGTACAGGTTGAGCGCTTCGGCTGCGCCCGCGCGCCGCACACCAGCCGTCAGACCGGCTGCCGCGATGCACGACATCGAACAGAACTGCAGAAAACGGCGCCGACTGCTTCCTTCGAATTCCCCCACTTCGTTCATGAATGCGCTCCAGGACTCTGCCTCAACGGCGTTTGCGACGACAGGGACGGCCGGGAAAACCGACCGCATTGGAGCGAACCATATTGGCTTCAAAATAAATCGTCAACTGACGACTTAATTTTTATCCGATCGCATCCATCCGCAGGAAGCGGGGATAGCATCACCATTAACATTCATAAATTCATGCACTTAAACGAGAAAATATCAGCCCCATGATGTCGAGTAGATATCATCATATGACGACTAATATGATTGACAGAGATGAGCGAGCGCAACCGGCGCGGCGCAATCTCGAGACTGCACGATCGCCGGCAGGCAAAAAAGGGAGGGCTGGCAGGATGCGCGGGCCGCGGAGCCCGCGCGAGAGGGAACGCCGCGAATCTCAGCCGGCGGCCTCGGGCATGGGCAGCAGCGACGGCACTGCGACGAGGAATGCGCGCACATTTAGCGCAATGACCTCCTCGGGCGGCAGCGAGTTGTCGTTCGAGTAAATACGCCGTCGAATCGCCAGGTGCGAGATCGCACCGTGCAGCGTCCAGCCGATTTCAGTGAGTTCGTCGATCTTTGACGGCACATCACGACCTGCGTCGTGAGCGGCTTCGGTCACGACGATTTCGAGTGCGTGCGTAACGATCGCATCTGTGTAAGTCGGCGCCATGCGCAGCCCGGCGAGAGACGAAAACAGGAACAGCCGCAGCCAGCGGCGCGTCAACAGCGACTCGTAGTAGTCCCGGTAAAAGTCGATCAGGCGCTGCTCCAGCGGTACGCTGCGATCCTTCAGTTTCACGAACCAGATCGCCTTGAAGATGCCCGCGATCTCGCGGTTGTACACCTCCTCAATCAACGCGGCCTTGCTCGGAAAGAGGCTGTACAACAGCCGCTGGGACACGCCGCACGCCTCGGCAATGGCGCGCGTCTGGGCGCTCAGTCCGTGTTCGGCGAAATACTCGGCGGCTTTCGCAAGTACCAGCCCCTGACGTTCGGTACGCGGCAGCCGGCGCCGTGTGCTTTGCGCTGCCTGGCGGCCGCGCACGGAGTTTGCCGCCCCCTTCGGCTCGTCGCTGCCGGGCGCTCCCTCGCGGGCGTCAAGCGGCGCTGTGCGTGCGCGCCGCGTCACCGGCCTGGCGGCTGTTTCGCCCGGCATCGTGCTCGCGCCCCTGGTAGACTTCGCGGCCCTGGTGGGACTGCGCTTCGGCGTTGCCACTTTCCTCGTAGTCGACTTCATGACTCTCCCATGCTCGTTCCCGCGGCTTCGGCCGCGAAAATATCGTCGCTTGACGACTTATGTTTTGCTACAGTGTAGCTCCGTGCGACCTCCAGACAAGCCGCCGCACTGGCGCATTATCGCAGTTCGCGATGACGTCGACGGTTCACCGGCTGTTCATCGTCCACTGCCCGAGCGCCGCCCGAGGACAACCCGATTTCCCGGGTATCCTCAAAGGAAGGAGCAGAGATGACTATCAGCGCTTTCGACCTGTTCTGGCGTGACAACGTGCCGTCAAGTTTGCACACCGTCGACCCCATGCAGGCGGCTTTGCAGTTCGTCGACACACTCGCTCGGCATGGCCGCCTCCTTAACGTCGTACGCGCATCGAGCTTTTCGGTTCGCTTCGGGAGACAGGCAAAGGAAACGACAGCGACTGCGGCGTGCGGCCGCGCCTCGTTGAGGACTTCATGGCATTCTGTTGGCAGGAATGCTGCGCTGTCAGGGATCCCAGCGCATTTGCGGTGCTCGGATCGGGACTCTGCGCGCGAGCACGTCGATGACGATCATTGGTACGCCGCAGTGCCGTCTGGTGAAGACAAGGCGGCGGGCACGGCGGTTCACCTCGATACTGGCCGAATCCACCATGTGATTGGAAATGCCCTGTCCCGTCAGCCAACGGTACATCCTCTCGCCCAGTTCAAAACCGTGCGAGTCGGCGGAAAGCAACTACCCCTTCCTCTTTGGTTAAAAACTAAGCGTTTCGTGTGCCTTAACGATCTCACCCGCCACCGTCTCGATCTGCTCGCGCTTGAGCATCGCCTGTGAGCGCAGCATTTGATAGGCATCTTCTTCCGACACGCCGCGCGTTTCCATCACAATCTGCTTGGCCTGCTGGATCACCCGGACCTTCGCCTGCTTCTGCTCGAGCCGCTCAATGTATCGCTCCCGAGCACGGGACGCCTTAAATTGCGTGAGAGCCACGGCAATCCCAGTTAGCAGCCCAAATGACCGTACCGGCGACGGAATGGTCGCAAACGCGTTAAGGCGCAATACCGCTTCAATGGTGATCGGATTTTCGTAGGTGACTACCGGAATCACAGGCGGCGACGTGCTGGTTCCGAGCCACGGAAAATTTACCGAAAGGGTTTCAGGGCGCATCGCCATAATCACGAGTCCAGTTCCGGAGGGCAAGCTGTCGAGTCGCGGCCAGCATACCTCCACGTCGCAGCCGATGCGTTGCAGTTGCGCGAGCAACTCCTCTCCGTCCTGATCCTGCGGATGAATCACCACGACCTTTAGCGAACGCAGATCGCGCAGGATCGCTGGCGTCTCTGCGGTCCGCTTCATCGGTCCACTCCTGCACGTCCAGGCTCAGGATGCGCGTTCGCGATCCACTCCGGCGTGATGTGAGAGACGACGTACGGATCGGCCTTCACGCGTTCAGGTGAGCGACCAATGATGTCGAAACGGCCGTGCGCATTCACCCGGCCGATCAATGGGCGCAGGTACGTGTGGTTGTTGTGTTCATCGATGCGCACCCGTCCTTGAGGAGCGTCGAATTCCAGGCCGGGCAATACGCGCAGTAACAGCGTGGGATCGTCCGAGCCGACACGGCGGATTGCATCCGCGAGCAAATGCATCTGGAAATAGGCCGCTTCCCAGCACATGTTGGTCGGCTGATCGTCGCCGAAGCGTGCCTGATAGCGCGCGACGGCGCCGAGATTTTCGCGTGTATCGAGACTTTGAAAATACGCAGCCGAGGTGATATGCCCCTCCGCCAGGTCGCTTCCCATGACCGCGATCTCGGCTTCGCTCGTCATATGGCTCGCAATAGGTACACGGTATGGATCGAGCCCGACATAAGCGAATGCACGATACAGATGTGGAATGCCCTCGCCGACCACGGTCGAAAAGATGAAGTCGGGGGCGAGTTGCCTGATCCGTTTCGCTGCCTCCAGATAACTCTCCCACGGAGCATCGAGCGACAGATAAGTCTCGTCGACCTTCTCTCCACCTCGCTCGAGGATCAGATCACTCATCACGCGATTAGACTCGTACGGGCACACATAATCCGAACCGATCATGCTCACGCGGGAACCGAACTGTGTGAGCATAAAACCGGCAAGCGGCAGTGTGTTCTGGTTCGGTGCTGCACCGGTGTAAATCACATTGCGGCTGTATTCGAATCCTTCATATGGGGTCGCGTAGAAGAGCAGCGCGTTGTATCGCTCGACGATAGGTATGACCGCCTTGCGGGTGCTGGACATGTAGCAGCCCACAATGAGCCGCACCCGATGCTCGAGAATCAACTGTTCGGCAAGGTCTGCATAACGGCGCGGCTGGCACTGGGGATCGAGACACACAAGTTCGACTTCCCGGCCGGAGACTCCGCCCGCGCGATTGATCTCCTCGACCGCGAGCATGGTGGCCTGCAGCTGCGTGACCTCGACAGCCGAGGTCACGCCCGAGCGCGAGTAAAGCGTACCTATCCTGATTGGTTCCGAGGTACTTCCAGAATCGTTACGTGCCATTCGGAAAATCGACGATGGTTGCTACGTTTGAGAAGCGCACCAGTTGCGCGCCGCTGTGCATGACTGGTGCGCAAAATGCACTGCGTTAGTGCGGTGTTCCTTAGGCAAGTACAGAACGTGCATTATTTATGATGCCTTTTACACTGACGCAGATGCAAGTAATCAATTTGCACGCGTTTAGCACGAAGGTTTTGCGGCAAGCGTCACCTATCGTCCACGCAACCTGGCATGACGGTTGCTTTAAGCTTTTCGCTGACCCGTCGTGCACAACGGGACCAACAGCATCCATTCCGTTGTTCAAGACAAAGGCGTCTTGATCGACACCGGCCAAAAAAGCCCGAAACCAGTTCATCTGGTTTCGGGCTTTTTGCGTTTGCGATTTCTAATCCATGTCGGAGTGAAGCAAATGAAAAGACGTACCTTCCTGTCGGCAGTCGGTTCCGGGTTGGTGACCGCTGCGGGCACTGCGCTGCCTAAGGCTGTGCTGGCTGCGCAAACCAGTGAGCCGATCAAGCTCGGCTTGCTGTTTTCGCAGTCGGGCACCATGGCCAATGGCGAGTCGCTGCTAAAGGACACCGCGTTGATGACGATCGATCAGATCAACGCCAGGGGCGGCGTCCTCGGGCGTCAACTGCAGGGCGTAGTGGTCGATCCGGCATCGGACTGGCCCATGTATGCGCAACTCTCCAAGCAACTGATTCTGCGCGATCAGTGCGCGGCGCTGTTCGGCTGCTGGACGTCGGTGTCACGCAAGTCGGTGTTGCCGGTCGTCGAAGCGCAGGACAGCCTGTTGTTTTATCCGCTTCACTTCGAAGGCGAAGAGCAGTCGAAGAATGTGGTCTATCTGAACTCGCCGCCAAGCAGTTCCGTGCTGCCCGCGATCGACTACCTGATGAGCGATCAAGGCGGCGGCGCGAAGCGCTTCTATATGATCGGCAGCGATTACGTCTGGCCGCGCACGATCAACAAGATGCTCAAGGGCTATCTGAAGACGAAGAACATTCCGGATTCGGCATGGCGCGAACATTACGTGCCGTTCGGCCAATCGAACTTCCAGACCATCGTGCGTGATATCAAGGACTTCGCCGCCCAACCGGGCGGTCAGGCCATCGTCGTGATGACGGTTGTCGGCGATTCGATTCCTGCAATGTTCAAGGAAGCGATTAACCAGGGCGTCCGCGCGACCGATATTCCGATCCTCGGTCTGGACGTGGTGGATAGCGACCTCGAAGGCCTCGACACGACACCGCTCGTTGGCCATCTCAGCTGCTGGTGCTACTTCCAGAACGTCGACACGCCGCAGAACCGGCAGTTCAAGAGCGACTGGAAAAACTATGTCAGCGCACACAACCTGAAGCATCGCCCGGACATGGTGATCGATCCGATGGTGTCGACCTACCTCGGCATCAACCTTTGGGCACAGGCGACCACGAAGGCGCATTCGACCAGTACCGACGCCGTACGCAAGGCGCTCGCGGGCCAGTCGATGGTCGATCCGGCGGGCTACACAGTCAGGATGGACGCTTCCACGCAGTATCTCTGGCGCGGCGACATGATCGGCTCGATCAATGCGAAGCAGGGTTTCGACATTCTCTGGAAGTCGAAAGACATTGAGAAGCCGGTGCCGTTCAGTCCGTTTATCGGCAAGGCATAGCCGAGCTTCGAAAGAAGATGGATTGGCGCGCGCAAACGCGCCATCCCCGTAGCAGCATCGAATGGAAACACAATGATCAATTTCAGGCAGATCTTTCTCGCGATCGCTTGTCTGGCATTAGTCTGGGTTACCTCTGCAAACGCGGTGCCTGCCGCTGCGCCAGGCCGGACTGCAGCGCTCACGTCGTTCTGTGCCTCGCACAGCGATAAAGCCGCTGCGCTGGAACAACTCGTCGAGCTAGGCGTATCAGCCGATGTGCAAGAGCGCGCCTGGGCCCGCCGGATTGTCGACGCCATCCGCAACGGCGCACTGGTGTGCAGCGCCGATGCTCAGGCGACCATTCAGGGAAGCCCTGCGCTCGACGCAGCGAGCCTTCAGCCGAGCACCCGTACCACTGCTGATGCGCCCTATGTGCCCAGTATCGTGATGATGCGCAAGCTCGCAGTAGCATCGGCGGAGATGGACCTGTTCTCTCCGCAGCAGGACACCCGCGCAGCGGCGGCGCGACAAGTCGACAAGTTCTTCGCGTTGCTCGACCCGGTGATCATTACCCGCGCGATCAGGCAGCAGCGCGATCCGGATACCGCCACCGTCCTCACCCTCGCGTTGGCCAAGCGCGGCCTGAACAGCAGCGTAAAGGCCGACCGCCTCGCCGCCATCAAGGCCGTGGCCAGGGTGCCGAGCGAAACCGCCCGCACCGCGCTCGCCAATTTCGCGGCGCAAGACTCGGCGCGCTCGGATCCTGATGTACTTGCCGCGGCGCAGGGCGCCATCCGTTCGATCGACACGTGGCTTTCTATCGGCAAGGCGTTATCGATTCTTTTCAGCGGCTTGAGCTATGCCGGCGTGCTGTTGCTTACCGCGCTGGGCTTGTCGATCGTGTTCGGTCTGATGGGCGTGATCAACCTCGCGCATGGCGAATTCATCATGATCGGCGCTTACGCGACATATCTCGTGGAGCGCTTTATGCAGGCACATTTACCGGGGCTATTTGACGCCTATATTTTCGTTGCGATTCCCGTGGCATTCGTGATCTGCGGGGCGTGCGGCATGGTGCTCGAGTTTTTCGTCATCCGCTTTCTGTATCGCCGGCCGCTGGAAACGTTGCTCGCCACGTGGGCTGTCAGCATCGCATTGATCAAGCTGATTCAGGTTCTGTTCGGCTCGCAAAACGTGGAATTCATCACGCCGGGATTTCTTGACGGCGGCATGCAGGTCGCGCCCGGCTTCTTCGTGACCTACAACCGCGTGTTCGCAATCGTTCTTGCACTGCTGATCTTCGGTGCGACCTTCGCCGTGGTCCGCCTCACGAAGCTTGGCCTGCTGATGCGCGCCACGACGCAGTTGCGCGATATGGCTCGCTGCCTTGGTGTGCCCGCCGAACGCGTCGACCGCGTCGCGTTCGGCCTCGGAGCCGGCCTCGCAGGACTCGCCGGCGTGGTACTGACGCAGATCGCCAGCGTCAATCCGTCGATGGGTACGGGTTTCGTGGTCGACTCGTTCATGGTGGTCGTACTGGGTGGCGCAGGCAGCCTGACGGGGACGCTCGTGTCGTCACTCGCGCTAGGGGAAATCAACCAGTTCATCGAACCGTTCTATGGAGCGGTGGCCGCCAAAGTCGTGGTGCTTCTACTGATTGTTCTGATCATCCAGAAACGCCCGCAAGGACTCTTCGCATTGAAGACCCGCGCATGAACACGCTCCCCGATCCGCGCACCAACAGGAGATTTACCTTGTCGGCATTCGCTGCGAAATGGATGCGCCAGACCGTCGAGATTGGCATTGTACCCGTGCTGGTGCTGGTGGCTCTCTATTTGCCCTTTTCATATTTTCTGATTCCCGAATCGAACGCGTTGCATCTATCGCTGTTCGGCATCAACCTGATCGGCCAGATCATGTGCTTCGCGCTGCTCGCGCTCGCACTCGATCTGGTCTGGGGTTACGCCGGCATTCTGAGTCTCGGGCACGGCATTTTCTTCGGCATCGGCGGCTACCTGATTGCCATCTATATGCTGAACGGCGCCTATGCCGAGACTCATGTCTTGCCGGACTTCATGCAGTACATGGGTGCGAGCGACTTCCCTGCCCTGTGGAAGATTCTGTCGCGACTCGACGTGACCATCGTGGTCACGGTTATTGTCACCACCGTGGTCGCGGGCGCGTTCGGCTTCGTCACGTTCCGCTCCCGGATCAATGGCGTGTACCTGTCGATCATCACGCAGGCCCTGACGTACGCGCTGATGCTGCTGTTGTTCATCAACGACGTCGGGCTGGGCGGCAATAACGGCATGACCGGATTCACCAGCATCGCCGGTCACAATCTGGCCGATGTGCCGACGCAGATCGGCCTCGCGGTGGGCTCCTGTTTGCTGCTCGTCGCGGCTTATGTCGGCGTGCGCTTTCTTGCGCGCTCCAGCTTTGGCCGTGCATTGATCGCCGTACGAGACGACGAAGCACGGATGCGCTTCCTTGGCTACCGCACGCATACGCTGAAGCTGTTTGCGTGGTGCCTGTCGGCGGTGCTCGCGGCGTTTGCCGGCATGCTGTACGTGCCGCAGGTCGGCATCGTCAACCCGACCATCGTGTCGCCGGAACTGTCCGTCGAGATCGCGGTTTGGGTAGCCATCGGCGGACGCGGCACGCTGATCGGCGCAATCGTCGGGGCGATTGTGGTCAACGGACTGAAGTTCTGGCTCACCGCGCAATTGCCGACTGTATGGCCATTCATTCTTGCCGGTGTGACGCTCGTTATCGTCGTCTATTTCAGTAACGGTGTATGGGGCTCCCTCAAGGCCACCGGAAGCAAACGCAAGGGGGCGCGCTAATGAATCAGCCGGCACCCCGCACCGCGATCTATATCAGCGGCCTGTCCGTCAGGTTCTCCGGTTTTGCGGCGATCACCAACCTGTCGATGGAATTCCACTATGGCGAGATCCGTGCCATCATCGGCCCGAATGGCGCGGGCAAGACCACGTTGATGGATGTGATTACCGGCAAGACGCGTCCAGCCGAAGGCGACGTGTTTCTGAACAAGGTCACGAACCTCGCGACACTCGACGAAACGTCCATCGCGCGCCTCGGCGTCGGCCGCAAATTCCAGAAACCGAGCGTCTTCGAGGCCTTGCGGGTCCGCGAAAACCTCGAACTCGCCATTCGCAATGGCCGCGGCTATGCGGATATGGTCTGCTCCCGTCTCGGTGCCGCACAGAATCGGCGTATCGATGAGGTGCTCGAGACGGTGGGTCTCGAGGTCGAGGGACAGCGGCAGGCCGGAACGCTGTCGCATGGTCAGAAGCAATGGCTCGAGATCGGCATGCTGCTTGTCGCCGACCCACACGTCATTCTGCTCGACGAACCGGTTGCCGGCATGACGGATCACGAGACGGCGCGCACTGCCGAATTGATCTCAGGGCTCAGATCCCCCGAACGAGCTGTCGTCGTGATCGAGCACGACATGGATTTCGTCGGTGAGATCGCGGACCTCGTCAGCGTGCTGCACGAAGGGCGCCTGCTCGGCGAGGGTTCAATGGAAAGCGTGCGCAATGATCCACGCGTGATTCAGGTTTATCTGGGGCGTTAAGCATGCTGAAGATTTCCGCACTCAACCAGTTTTACGGCAGCAGTCATACGTTGCGCGACGTGTCGCTGAACGTGGCAGACGGCGCCTGTACCGTGGTGCTCGGCCGAAATGGTGTGGGCAAGACTACCCTGCTGAAGTGCCTCGTAGGTCTGCTGCCTGTCAAGGCCGGCGAGATCGTCCTGGCCGGCCAGCCGTTGACACGTACGGCCCCGCACCGGCGCGTGCTGGCGGGCCTCGGTTACGTGCCGCAAGGGCGCGATATTTTTCCGTTGCTAAGCGTCGAAGAAAACCTGCGGATCGGCGCGTACGCCGGCGAGCGCAATCAAACCCGGCAAGGCAAGCAGTTTTCCTTCGACGACGTCTTTCATACCTTTCCGGTGCTCAAGACAATGCGCCGGCGCATCGCAGGCAATCTCTCCGGTGGACAGCAGCAGCAGCTTGCCATCGGCCGCGCCCTTCTCACCAACCCGAAACTGCTGATTCTCGATGAACCGACCGAAGGCATCCAGCCGTCCATCGTCATGGAGATCGAAGCGGTGATCCGCTCGCTGAAAGGCTCACTGTCGATTCTGCTGGTCGAACAGTTTTTCGACTTCGCGCAGGCCGTGGCTGACGACTACGTGGTGCTGGTGCGCGGCCAGGTCGTATCGACCGGTCGCGGCGACCAGATGGAAGCCAATAACGTCAAATCGCTCATTTCAGTGTGAAGCGGCGCTCTCAGTGCACCGCTTCATCTTGACAACCAACGCTTTAAAAGGACATCCACATGAACTGGCTTGAACAATCGATCATGCACACACGCGGCGTTGCTCGCGGCGAGGTACGCGAGACGCATGAACTGACGGAAGCCCGCCAGGGAGCATTCCACTACACCATCGGGCCGTATTCGGCCCCGACGCTGAGTATTGCGCCAGGCGACCGCGTGGTTGTCGAGACTCGCGATGCATTCGACGGCAAGATTCTCACGGAACAGGACCTGCCGAGCCAGAAGCTGCGAGTGCCGTTTCTCAATCCGCAGAGCGGACCGATCATGATCGACGGCGCGGAGAAGGGCGACGTGGTGGCCGTGTACATCGAATCGATGCTGCCGCGCGGCGACAATCCCCGCGGCACCTGCTGTCTGATTCCGCGCTTCGGCGCGTTGACGGGCACCGAATACACCGCAACGCTCAATGAACCGCTGCCGGAGATCACCCGCAAGATCGATGTCGACGAAGAAGGCGTCTACTGGAGCAAGCGCGTCACGCTTCCGTACAAGCCGCATATCGGCACGCTAAGCCTGTCGCCGGAAATCGACTCCATCAATTCACTCACGCCGGACAATCACGGCGGCAACATGGACGTGCCTGACATGGGGCCTGGCAGCATCACGTACCTGCCGGTGCGCTCGGCGGGTGCGCGGCTTTTTATCGGCGACGCACACGCCTGCCAGGGGGACGGCGAAGTATGCGGCACCGCTGTCGAGTTCTCCAGCACGACCACCATTCACGTCGATCTGATCAAAAACTGGCAGATCGACTGGCCGCGCCTTGAAACCGACGAACTGCTGATGACGATCGGCAGTGCGCGTCCGCTGGAAGATGCAACGCGGATCGCTTATCACGAACTCGTCCTGTGGCTCGAAAAGGAATATGGCTTCGACCGTTGGGATGCCTACATGATGCTCAGCCAGTGCGGCAAGGTAAGGCTCGGCAACTTCGTCGACCCGAAGTATTCGGTGGGCGCGGCGATCGGCAAAAAGTATCTCGCACCGGCAGCCTGAGGAGATCAGCCATGGATCTGAAACTGAAGGGTTTGAAAGCGCTCGTGACGGGCGGCACAAAAGGCATTGGCCTCGCTATTGCGCAAACGCTCGCGGCCGAAGGAGCCGATGTGGCGATCTGTGCCCGTGACAGCGCCGCAGTCGAGCAAACGGTGGCGTCCCTCGTGCAGCTTACCGGCGGTGCCGTCAAGGTGACCGGCGCGTCAGTCGACGTGTCGAACGCTCCGGCACTGCAGGCCTGGACGCGTGAGGTCGCGGCGCAACTGGGCGGTCTGGATATCGTCATCGCCAATGTGAGCGCGCTGTCTATCGGCAACGACGCCGAATCATGGCGCAAGGAGTTCGAAACCGACCTGATGGGTACGGTCAACCTCGTCGACGCGGCGCTGCCGTTTCTCGATGCGAGCACGGCAGCCTCGATCATCGCGATTTCGAGCGTATCGGGCCGCGAGATCGACTTTGCAGCCGGCCCTTATGGCACGTTCAAAGCCGCGCTGATCCACTACATGCAAGGTCTCGCGTACAAGCTCGCGCCAAAGGGGATCCGCGCGAATACGGTGTCGCCGGGCAACGTCTATTTCGAGGGCGGCGTATGGGATCAAATCGAAAAGAACGATCCGAAGCTGTTCGCGGAATCACTAGCACTCAATCCTGGTGGACGCATGGCGCGCCCACAGGAAATCGCCAACATGGTCGCATTCGTCGCAAGTCCTGCGGCGAGCTTCGTGAGCGGAGCGAATGTTGTGGTGGATGGCGCGCTAACGCGTGGCGTGCAGCTCTAAGCCTGCGCAGGTATTTGCAGGGTGCGTCACTCGAATTGATTGAAGCAAAGCGATTGAAGCAAACCCAAGGAGCCTTGACGATAATGAAAAGAATGTCTTCCCTTCTGTATGCCGGCCGTTCACGCGGCGCGGCGATTGCCTTGCTGGCATCACTCGCGATGGCGAGCCATGCCGCCATCGCGGCCGATCCGGTCAGGATCGGCGTACCCGTGGGCCTGAGCGGCGCGAACAGCGTCGTTGCGCCTTCGGTCGTGCAGGCCGCCCAACTGGCGGTCGACGAGATCAACGCGAAAGGCGGCATTCTGGGGCGGCAAGTCAGCCTTGAGGTTGCCGATGACGGAAGTGGCGCAGCGGGCGCGCAAAAAGCCTTTGATTCGCTGATCTTCGAGAAAAAGGTCAACGCGCTCATTTCGATGGAAACGAGCGCGGCGCGCAACGCGGGCCTGCCGATCGTGACACGCGGCAAGGTGCCCTTCATCTACACGTCGTTCTACGAAGGCCGCTCCTGTAGCCGGTATATGTACGTCGACGCATGGGTGCCCGACCAGCAGGTCGCACCGATCGTCGATTACTTCATGAAACAGCAGAAGGCGAAAACCTTCTTCCTGATCGGCAGCGACTACGCGTTTGGGCGCGGCATGCTCGACTTCACGAAGACCTATATCGAGAAGCAGGGCGGCAAGGTAGTCGGCGATGAGTATCTGCCGATGGACGGTTCCGACTGGACGTCGATTATCAGCAAGCTGCAAGCAGCCAAACCTGACGCGATCATCACCTCGACGGCGGGCGGCGCGCCGAACGTCACGCTCACCAAGCAACTGCGTGCGGCGGGCGTGAAGGTTCCATACGGCAATCTCGCCGTCGATGAAGGCACGGCCAAAAGCATGGGTGCGGATGCACAAGGTATCTACATTTCCGGTTCGTACGTGACCAACATCGACACGCCGGCCAACCACGCATTTCTCGCCGCCATGCAAAAGCGCTTCGGTGCAGACCTGAAAACCCAGAACGACCTGTCGGTGCCCGAGTATGAAGCGATCTACCTGTACAAGGCCGCGGTGGAAAAGGCCGGCAGCGTCGATACGGCGAAGGTGATTCCGGCCCTCGCGCAAGTTTCGTTCGATGGCCCACGCGGCACGATCCGCATGGACAAGGAACGGCATACCCCGCTGACGATGTATCTGGGCCAGGTGCAGGCAGACGGTTCGGTGAAAGTGATCGAGTCATTCAAGAATGTCGATCCCGGCGAGCAGTGTCCGGCTTTGAAGTAAGTTCCACGATGGAGTCTCAGCAATGCTGAACCTTGGGCTTGATGTCGTCACCACGGCGGCCATCCTGTTCATCGTCTCGGCGGGGCTGTTGATGGTCTTCGGCGTCATGAAGATCATCAACTTCTCGCATGGGGCGTTCCTTACCACCGGCGGCTATGCCAGCGTCATCGTCGCTCACGCCGGCCTCAACTGGTGGTGGGGCGTGCCGTGTGCGCTGGCTATCGGCTTCGTGGCAGGTATGGCGGTTGAGCGTTTCATTGTCCGTCCACTATACGCACGGCCACTCGACGCGATTCTGGCAACCTGGGGACTAGGCATCATTGTGAGCCAGATCATCACGCTGATCTTCGGGCGCGGCGTGCAGATGGTGGCCAGTCCTGTAGATGGCGCCATATCGCTTGCCGGCGCGCACTACTCGGCCTACCGATTGATCCTCGTCGGCGTGGCTGTGCTGATCGCACTCGCGCTTGGGTGGTTGCTCAACGGTACGCGGCTCGGCTTGCAGACACGCGCGGTCATCATGAACGAAGCGCTCGCGCGCGGTCTCGGCATCAGCAGTTCGCGGGTGCGCTTCATGACGTTCTCCACCGGCGCTGCGCTGGCATCAGCCGCGGGTTGCCTGATCACGCCGCTTGCCAGCGTCGATCCGAACATGGGCGTGCCGTGGATCGTCGGCGCGTTCATGCTCGTGCTGGTGTCCGGATCGTCGCTCGTCAGTCTCGCGGTTGCGAGTGTGGTGCTAGGGGGCGCTCAGGTCCTGGTCAGCACTTTCGTCAATCCCGTGCTCGGCGGCCTGACTATCGCGGTTCTGGCCGCCTTGCTGTTGCGCATTCGACCGGAGGGCTTTGCACGTGGCTGATCCCGTTACCACCATGCCGCTACGCAACGCCGCCTCTTCGTCGTGGAAGGCACCGTTTTCGTTCGGCGTGGTCGCCCTCCTCCTACTCGCGGTATGCAGCATTACGTTGCCGACCTTCCTCGTCAACAACCTGATCCGCGCGTTTCTGTATGCGGCAGTTGCACTGACCGTCGATCTGCTATGGGGCTATACCGGCATCCTCACGTTCGGGCAGTCGGCTTTCTTCGGTATTGGCGCCTACGCGGCGGGTCTGGTATTCACCCACGCTGGTTTTTCGTTTCCGCACGCGGCCGCTGCGCTCGCCGCCGGGCTTGTTGCGGCATGGATCGTGTCGCGCGCGGTCGGCTGGTTGGCGTTTTATCATGGAGCGTCACCGCTCTATGCGTCGGTCGTCACGCTGGTTTTGCCGATCGTGCTCGTCCAGGGAATCTATTCGGGTGGTGAGTTCACGGGCTCGAGCAGCGGCCTGTCTGGTTTCGACAGCTTCGATATTCCACTCGAAGCCTGGTTCTTCATCGCGGGCGCATCGCTGATTCTGCTGACGGTCGCGGCATGGATGTTCGTGCGCAGCGATGCGGGTCGGTTGCTGGTCGCAATCCGCGAGAACGAAGCGCGCTGCGAGTATCTCGGCATCAATGTGTCGCGCTACAAGGCGCGCCTGATGGACACGTGCGCGGTGATCGCCGCGTTCGCCGGTTTTTTGTTTGCCTGTGTACAAATGGTGGTCGCGCCGGAATACGCCGGTTTTGTGTTCGGCACCGAACTGGTGATCTGGGTGGCGCTGGGCGGCCGCGGGTCGCTGATCGGACCGACTATCGGCGCGATGTCGATCGACGTGGGAAGCGCCTATCTGAGCGGCAATCTGCCTTACGTGTGGACGCTGCTGGTAGGTGTGGCGTTCGTCGTCGTCATCGTCGCCATGCCGCGCGGACTTGGGCCGCTAGTGGCCGGCGCAGCGCGGCAGGCGTTGCCGAGGCGCCGGCTTGCAGCGCCGCCGGTAGTCTTCGCAACCGCCCCGCCGCGCGACGGGAATGCGGCTGATCACACGGCTGACAGCACGACTGACAATGCGACCGGCAACGCCGGGCCAGCCCTTTCGCTCAGGAACGTGCAGAAGCATTTCGGCAGTCTCAAGGTACTGGAAGATATCAGCTTCGATGCGCACGCCGGGGAATTGCTCAGCCTGATTGGACCGAACGGCGCGGGCAAGAGTACGCTGATGCGCTGCATCGCGGACGGCGCGGAACGCTCGGGCGGCACGGTCGAGATCGGAGGCACGGAGATCCGCACCCTCGCGCCCTATGACTGCGTTGCGCTGGGCGTTGGCCGCAAGTTCCAGACGGCGACGGTGTTCGAGTCCCTGAGCGTCGCCGAGGCGTTGCGCATTGCGCGTTACCGGGTCGCACCGCCGTCGCAGTGGCGGCGCGATGCGACGCTCGAACTTCCGCAACCGGCACTCGACGTCTTGCGGCTGACCGGCCTCGACCGGATCGCGGAACGCGAATGCCGTTATCTGTCGCACGGACAGAAGCAGGCGCTAGAGCTTGCGATGGTGCTGGCGCTCGAACCGCGAACAGTGTTGCTGGACGAGCCTACCGCGGGTCTGACGAAGCAGGAGCGCACGCAGATTGGCGAAATCTTCGTCGCGCTGTCGACTCGATATCTGATGTGTCTATTGCTGGTGGAGCATGACCTCGACTTCGTGCAGCAGATCAGTACGCGCATCGTAGTACTGCATCAAGGGCGCATTGTGATGGACGGCGGCGTCGACGAGGTGGTCAACTCCGAGCTCGTGCGCGCGGTGTACGCGGGCGAGACCCACTCTGCTGCCAATCCTTCGGAGCGCGAAGCATGAATGCACCCCCGGTAATCCAGGTCGATGCGCTGCAAAGCGGCTATGGTGAGGCGATGGTGCTGAAGGGCCTGAACCTCACGCTCGCGCGCGGCGAGGTCGTCGCGATTCTCGGCAAAAACGGCATGGGCAAATCCACCTTGCTGAAGACGCTGATGGGTTTCATTCGTCCCAGGAGCGGTGACGTCGCGCTGTTCGGCGAGAAGACCACCGGCGAGTCGCCGAACCGGGTTGCGCGACGGGACGTCGCCTACATCCCGCAGGAAAAGACCTTGTTTCAGGATCTCTCCGTCGAGGAGAACCTGAAGCTGGCGCTGCTGCGCGACCGCGATTTCAAGCCGCTGTTCGAACACATCGAGGATCTGTTTCCGTTTCTGAAGGACCGCCTCAAGCAGAAGGCCGGCACGCTTTCCGGTGGCGAGGGGAAAATGCTCCTCGTCGCACGTGCGCTGATTCGCCAGCCGAAGCTGATTCTGATCGACGAGATCACCGAGGGCATGCAACCGTCCGTGATCGAACGGCTGGTCGGCATTCTCGGCCGCCAGCGGGACAGCGCCGGGACGACCATGCTGCTGGTCGAGCAGCATGTGCGGTTCGCCTTTGCCGTCGCCAACCGTTACGCAGTGCTTGAACTCGGCGAGATTTCCGCCACAGGCGAAACGGTGGATGCATCGGCGCATGCGACCGTTTCACGTTTCCTGTCGCTGTAACACAAAGGGGAAGACTCACCATGACATTTTCCATTGTCGCCCGCTGCCCCCGCAGCGAAGCGCTGGGCGTGGCAGTCAGTACGGCCGTACCAGCGGTCGGCGCGGTATGCGTCTATCTGCGCGCGGGTGTGGGCGCGGTGTCGACTCAGGCGTGGGTAAATCCGTATCTGGCGCTCAACGCGCTCGATTTGCTGGACCAGGGTACGAATGCCGAAAATGCCCTTGCGCAAGTGTTGGAAGACGATCCTGCAGCAGCCCTGCGGCAAGTCGGCATTGTCGGCGCCGATGGGCAAAGCGCGGCGTGGACGGGCTCACAATGCACCTGTTGGGCCGGGCAACTGAACGGCCCAAGCTGGTCGATTCAGGGCAACATGCTGACCGGCTCCGCCACGCTCGAGGCGATGCGAGAGGCGTTCGAGACCAGCGGCGAACACTCGCTTGCAGAACGCCTGATGCGCGCGCTCGAAGCGGGGCAAGCCGCGGGCGGCGACAAGCGGGGCCGGCAATCGGCGGCGCTGAAAGTGGTGCACCGTGAGGCTTACGCACTGCTCGACTTGCGGGTCGACGAACACCACGACCCAATCGCAGAACTCAGGCGCGTCTTCGAGGTAGCGCAACGGCAGTTTGTGCCGTTCGTCGAAGGGATGCCGACGCGCGACGTCCCCGGGCGCGCGCCGCCCGCCGACGTGGTCGACCTGCTGTTGACCCCACCGCAATCGAGGCCGGGAGCGTCAGAGCATCCGAACGCCGAGATGCAGGTGCTCGGTCGCTGGCTGGGCGTTGAATTCGCCGCGGATCGCACAGCGCACAACCTGGCTACCTACCGCGCAATCCTGGAGGAGATCAACAAGCTGCGCACGCTCGATTTGTCGGCGCTTCATCCGGCGGTCATTTTCGACCCAGTACGCACCTATGCGGAACCTTCCTTCAGGACGGGCGAGGCATGAACGACGATCTCACCGCGCTTTCCGCGCGCATCGAATCGGGCGAAGTTTCGCCGGTCGAGGTCATGGAGGCTTTGCTCACGCGCATAGCAAAGCTCGATCCGGCCGTGATGGCCTACGAGTGGCTCAATCCGGCGGCGCTTGCCGAAGCCGACCGGTGCACACAAGAACTGACGCAGGGCCTGCGGCGTGGACCGCTGCATGGCGTCCCGATTGCGGTCAAGGACAACTATCTCACGGCCGACATGCCGACCACCGCGGGCAGCCGTGCGCCCGGCTATACCTTTGCCAATGAGGACTCTGCTGCGGTTGCGCGCTTGCGGGCGGCCGGCGCGGTATTGATCGGCAAGACCCGCACGCACGAGTTTGCATGGGGCACCGAGACGCCGCCCACGCGTAATCCGTGGGATCCATCACGTATTCCCGGCGGTTCGAGCGGCGGTTCCGGTGCGGCGCTCGCTGCGCGGATGGCCTACGGCGCGCTCGGGTCCGATACGGGTGGCTCCATCCGGATTCCAGCGAGTCTATGCGGCGTAGTCGGTCTGAAGCCCACGTTTGGACGCGTCAGCCGTGCAGGCATCGTGCCGCATAGCTGGTCGCTCGACCATGCAGGGCCGCTCGCGCTGTCGGTGCGCGATGCCGCGCTTTTGCTCAATGTCCTTGCGGGACATGATGTCCGCGACCCGGGCAGCGCCGCTGTGTCCGTGCCCGATTACACCGCGTCGCTGAACGACGGCATCGCTGGCATGCGCATAGGTGTATGCCGCAATCACTTCTTCGGGGAAAACGAGGCCGAAGTCGAAGCGCAGGTCGAGCACGCGATTGCGGACCTCGCCGGTCTGGGCGCGCAGGTGGTCGATTTCGAAGTGCCCAATCTGAAGTACGGTCTGGGCGCTATCTTCGCGATCGAACTGGCCTCATCCAGCGCCTATCATGATCGAGGATTGCAGCGCGGCGCCAGCGCCGCAATGGCCGACGACGTGCGCACGCTCGTCGAAATCGGCCGTATGGTATCGGCGTCGGATTATTTGAAGGCCGAGCAACTGCGTGCATCCCTGATCGAAGATTTCAAGTGCGTACTCGAGCGCATCGACGTGGTAGTAGTGCCGGCCTCGCCGGTCACCGCATGGCAGCGTGGCCAGACCACGGTCGTGACCGGAGGCAAGGAGGAGAGCCCTCTTGCAGCATCGTGGCGCCACACGTATCCGTTCAATCTGACCGGTTTGCCGGCACTGTCCCTGCCCTGCGGCTTCGATTCGCGCGGCTTGCCGATCGGCCTGCAGATTGCCGGTAAGCCTTTCGATGAGACCACCATCCTGCGCGTCGCACGGACCTATGAGGGTGTGCACAAGTGGAACGAGATGCGCTCGCCCCTTGCGACGAGTATTCAGCCATGAAAACAGGTCACGAGAGCAAGCTGTGTGTGGCATGCGTCCAGATGCGCCCGGAAGTGGGGGCCAAGGCGCGTAACGTATCGCACTCGTTGGAACTGATCGAACAGGCGCATGCATGCGGCGCACGGCTGATCGTGCTGCCGGAACTGTGCAATTCGGGTTATGTGTTCGAATCGCGGGAAGAAGCGTTTGCATTCTCAGAGTCCCTTGCGGACGGCGACACCATTCGAACTTGGGCCACGCTTGCCGCTCAGCTCGGCGTAACGCTGGTGGCCGGCTATGCGGAGCGTGACGGCGACGCGCTCTACAACGCGGCAGCAGTAATCGGCCCGCGTGGCGTGCTGGGTAACTACCGGAAGATGCACCTGTGGGGCAACGAACATCTCTATTTCGAGCCGGGCAACCTCGGCACGCCGGTGTTCCATACACCGTTTGGTCGCGTGGCCTGCGCGATCTGCTACGACATCTGGTTCCCTGAAGTGTTCCGGATGGCGGCACGCGGCGGGGCCGACATCCTGTGTGTGCCGACCAACTGGGTGCCGATGCCCGGGCAACCGGCAGAACTGCCGGTAATGGCCAACCTGCTGGCGATGGCCGGAGCGCATTCGAACGGACTGTTCGTGGCAGCCGCCAACCGCGTGGGCGTCGAACGCGGCCAGCCGTTTCTCGGCCGCAGTCTGATTGTCGACTCCCAGGGGTGGCCGGCAGCCGGTCCGGCCAGCTCAGCCGACGAAGAGATTCTCGTCGCTCCCGTGAATCTCGCCGACGCGCGCCGGCACCGGCAATTGAATGCGTTTAACCACGTGCTGCGGGATCGTCGTGCCGACATCTACGAATAGTCGTGGAAAAACGCATAACGTTCATTGTCGGCTGCGCAACGGCCGGTCATTTGCACGCCCGCTCACTTTCGAATCTCGAGAACTCCGGCTTCGTCGCAGTAAGCGTCACCCCTATCAATCAACTGGTTGCGGGTTTCGATCAAAATCGTGGTAGTTATTCTTAAGGATTGCGAAGTCTGTGCGGAATGGGGAGCATTGGAAACGCGCGATGCGCAAGCATGTTCTCTTACGCGAAGTTGCGTCGATGACGCGCACGAGCGACGTCTCGGCGCGAGCGGTGAAGCTCGGCGCGCTTTGCCATAAGCTCTTCCAGGTGTCGAAGACTCGGCGGACAGGTCTCGTCTACGATGATTGTCTCGACGAAACTAACGACGTGTACTGTGGCAGTTCTCGAAGCCATTCGCGCCATCGATAGCGAAACGCCAATCGCCCGGAATGCCTCTCACATTCATCGCAGCAAATCAGAGATACGCAAGTTGACCTTGCACCGTCTGCATGCCGTGCGCACCGATTCCGTCATCTCCGCACCATCCACGAGCATCGTTGACAATTGAGATCGCCACAATTGAGATCGCCACAACCGTAACGTCGTCACATTCCACCCCCACCGCGAGACCACGGGGCGCCAGCATATTGCCAGATCGTGCTGGCACGATTCTCGCTCGCGTCGACAGCCATGTACGCGGAATCAGTCCGCCGGCAACGACGGACACCTCGCCCTTCAAAGGGCTCTTCTACGCGCCGCGTGGTTGCGTGCCATCACCTGGCGGCCACGACCGGATAGGCACGTGACCGCAGCCATCGGGCCGCCCGAGGCATTTCCTCCGACCTTGACACCTACGCGATGAACACCGTGAACACATCGGCGCTCCCCGGCGCCAAACTGGTCGAGCGGCACCGCTGGGGGCAGCTCGCACTCGGCCTGGTCTGCATGATGGCCATCTCAAGTCCGCAGTACGTGTGGACGTTAATGACGAAGCCTCTCATGGCCAAGCTTGGCGTTGGACTGCCCGAGCTGCAGGTGACGTTTTCGATTCTCGTGCTCTTGCAAGCGTTCTTCTCGCCAGTGCAGGGAGCGCTGATCGACCGTTTCGGGCCGCGCATGCTGATCTCGATCGGCACCGCGCTGACCGGACTGAGCTGGTACCTCGCGTCGCACGCGCAAGGCGTGATCGGCCTCTATCTGACGTATGGTGGCGTGGGCGGTATCGGGACCGGCATCGTCTATGTCGGCGTGGTCGGTTTGATGGTCCGCTGGTTTCCCGAGCGCCGCGGCTTTGCCGCGGGTATCGCAGCCGCGGGCTACGGCATGGGCGCGATCATCACGACGTTCCCGATTTCGGCCTCACTCGTCACACGCGGGATCGACGGCACGCTCGGTTTGTATGGCATCCTCATCGCCGTGGTGGGCCTGGCCGCCTCGCAAGGGCTGCGCATGCCGCCCGGCGAAAGCGTCGCTCCGCACATCCAGGCAGAGACCTTGGCCGGCACGCGGACCGCGCCTGACTACCGGCCTACACAAATGTTGCGCACGCCGCTGTTCTGGCTCATGTTCGTCATGATGACCATGATGGCCACCTCGGGCTTGATGGTGACGTCGCAAATGGCGATATTCGCAGCCGACTTCGGCGTGAGCAAGGTGCTCGTGTTCGGCCTCGCAGCGTTGCCTCTGGCATTAACGATCGACCGCTTCACGAATGGTCTGACGAGACCGCTTTTCGGCTGGGTGTCCGACCGCTTGGGACGCGAAAACACGATGGGCTTCGCGTTCGCTCTCGAAGGTATCGCGATGTTCCTCTGGTTGCTGACGCGCGAGGACGCCATGATGTTCGTACTCCTCTCCGGTGTGGTCTTCTTCGGCTGGGGCGAAATCTTCTCGCTATTCCCCTCCACGCTCACCGATACGTTCGGAACCCGCAACGCGACTGCCAACTACGGCTGGCTTTATATTTCGTTTGGTATCGGTTCCATCTTCGGTGGTCCGCTCGCCGCGCTCCTGCATCAGCACACGGGTAGCTGGATTCCGGTTTTCGGGTGCGCGATTACGCTGGACATCACGACTGCCCTGCTCGCGCTCTTTGTCCTCAAGCCTGCGCGCAAACGCTTTCTGCGCAGACACTGAGCCCCCTCGACAACGCAAGGCAGGCGCCGGGCCGCCCGGATGCTATGCACACTCCATGCTGGAGCAAGCGCAACATCCAGACGAACCGGCTCAAGCCAACCTCCAACTATCGCCGCGCGACGAAATCGATCTCAACGCGCGCATCTTTCGCGAGGCCGGTGACGCCAATACAGGTCCGTGCGGGAAAGCGTCCGGCCTGGAAGTAAGTGCTGTACACCGCATTCATTCGATCGTAATCCTCACGGAAATGCGTGAGAAACACGCGCGCGCAAACCACGTGCGAAAGATCGAGGCCGCAGCCCGCCAGTACCGTTTTCAGGTTGGCCATAACGGCGTGTGTCTGCGCTTCGATGCCTTCAGGGTACTGACTGTCGATTGAAGATTCCGTAAACGGCATCTGCCCGGTCACGAACACCCAGCCCTCGCATTCGACAGCATGGCTGAAGGGTGCAACCGGGTCCGGTGCGCCGGCAATCATGTGGAACAACGGGTTCATTGAAATACCTCCTGTATGGCGACAAGGAAAGTCAGGCCAGGCCGTAACGGCATGGCGCGAGTGAATGGCATGCCACCTGCCTCAGGCAAGCCGATAGAATAAAGGAGTCTTGAAGTGGAGATCGAGCGATTCACGACCGAATCCTGGCCAGTCCCGCAACGGGCCCACGTCTGGCGCGAGATATTGAAGCCGCATAGTCTGAGTCCAGCAATGGTGACGCGCGCGAACATACCCTTGTATGGCCTGCTGACCGCGGCGCGCACCGCACGAGGTGCGGCGCTCGTCCGTATCGCTTCGTCGCCCCAGACGTTGGCACGCATGCATGCAAACAGGGAAACCGATGACCGGTTCTGGCTCGCCCTGCACCAAGCCGGTCATGCGGAGTTCCATGACGGCACGCGTTCGTTCGAGTTGAGTCCCGGCGATATTGTCTTTGGACCTGCGCATCACACATTCGATCTGACTTTCCACTCGGACTTCCGGCAATTCCAGATCTCGCTGCCCGGAGCCGCGGTTCAGGCGCGGCTGCCCTGTGCCCGGAGCCTCTCCCCCGCACATCTGTCGGGCCAGGCCGGCCTGGGCCGCCTGCTGGCCGGCACACTGACTGGACTCGCGGATACCTTCGACACCCTGAACGACGAGCAGGTCGCCAGCGTCGAAAGCTCATTGTTCGACTACCTGGCTAGCAGTCTGAACGCGAGTGCCGACGATGCCGCCGCGGCAGCCGGCAAACACCAGGCCGCTGCACTGTATCGCGTCTGCCAGTTCATCGAAAATACGCTCAGCGATTCAACACTCTCGCTCACCATGGTGGCGTCCAGCCAGAATATGTCGGAGCGGCTCGTGCAAAAGCTCTTCGACGGAACCGGCCAGACCTTCACCGGTTACCTGCGCCAACGGCGGCTCGAGCGCTGTTGCTCGGATCTCGCCAATCGCCAGTATGGACACCTTTCTATTTCCGACATCTGCTTTCGCTGGGGATTCAACGACGCTGCGCACTTCAGCCACGCCTTCCGGGATCGCTACGGACTTTCGCCGCGCCAGTACCGCCGCCAGACCACCGAAGCAAGCGAACAGAAATTGCGTAAGCGCATTCAGCGCGGTTGGCCGCCGGGCTACTTCGAGCCTCAGACAGCCGCCGCGGCGCTTGATCCCGACACTGACGCATCCAGCGCACGCACCGGCGCTCATCCAGCCAGTGCCGCCGGGCCAGTGGCATCCGGCCGCCATTTTCATTTGCCAGCGACACCGGAAACCATCCATTGGGGCTATCTCAGCCGCGATATTGCGTCGGCGCTGACGATCGATTCCGGTGACATCGTCACTATCGAGACCTTGACCCAGCATGCGTACGACGACTATGAGCGCATGATAAAGGGCGACTCCGGCGCCGAACGCGTGTTTCAATGGACGCGAGAAGGCAAGGCCGTCGAACGCCGAGGTGCCGGGCCAACCGATGCATCGATCTACGGGCGTGGCAACGGCGAAGGCTTCGGCGTCCACATCTGCACGGGTCCGATCTACGTAAAGGAGGCGCAGCCCGGCGACGTCCTCGAAGTGCGCATCCTCGACATCGCACCGCGGCTCGCCGCCAATGCCAAATACGAGGGCCGCGCCTTCGGCAGCAATGCCGCGACGTGGTGGGGCTTTCACTACGACGACCTGCTCGAAGAGCCCAAGCCGCGCGAAGTCGTGACGATCTACGAGGTCAACTGCAGCGCGGGACAGAACTGCGCCCACGCAGTCTATAACTTTCGCTGGACAACTCAGCGCGACCCGCAAGGCGTCGAGCATCGGACGATCGATTACCCGGGTGTGCCCGTCGAGCGCGACTCCATTGTCGAAAATCACGGCGTGCTCGAAGGCGTGACGATTCCGGTGCGGCCGCATTTTGGCGTGGTCGCCCTGGCGCCTGCCGAGACAGGCCTCGTCGACTCCGTGCCCCCGTCCCATTTCGGCGGCAACATTGATAACTGGCGGGTCACCAAGGGCGCCACGCTTTACCTGCGTGTCGCAGCCGTTGGCGGTTTGCTTTCCGTTGGCGATCCGCATGCGTCCCAGGGTGACGGTGAACTGTGCGGCACGGCCATCGAGTGCTCGTTTACCGGCGTATTCCAGGTCATTCTCCACAAGGCCGAATCCCTCACCAGTGAACCGTTTGCCGATATCGACTACCCGCTCATCGAAACACCGGACGAATGGGTACTGCAGGGATTCTCGCATCCGAACTACCTGAAAGAGCTGGGCGAGCGCGCACCCAGCCTCGTGTACGAGCGATCCTCTCTCGACTCGGCGATGCGCGACGCCTTTCGGAAGACACGACGCTTCCTCATGACTGCATTCAGTTTGAGCGAGGACGAAGCCATATCGCTGATCTCCGTTGCCGTGGACTTTAGCGTCACGCAGGTCGTCAACGGCAACTGGGGCGTACATGCAGTGATCCGGAAATCGATGTTCACGCAACGACTCAATCGCCTGAACGCGGCACACTCTCAAGGAGGGGCCACGACCAGTTGATACACTCGCTTACCGCTCGGCGAATACGCTCTTGCGAATCGAGCCGTGGACGCCCCAATTCGCGTCGACCACCTGGGTTATGCCGAAATCGGCGGCAACCGAAAGCAGTGCGATCGCCTCGTCCTCGCTGAGCTTGTGCACCTGCATCAGGAAGCGACGCAGCTTGCGGAACGCGTCGCGCATCGCCTGGTCGAGCGACGCGTGTCCAGCAACGGTGGTCTGCCCTTCAGGTCCGAGCGCCGCCAGGTAGTTCGGGAACGTGAAGCCATACATCGACCACAATTCTTCGGTCTCGAGCATCGGATGATCGAGACCTTCCAGGATGGTCCCTGCGAGCGTGTGCTTCTTGTGCAGGATGAATTCGAATTCTCCGGTCAACGAGGTTTCGATCGCCGTGCCCCCGAGTTCACTGTCCCCCTGCGCCGCGTGCGGATCGCCCACCGAGAAATGTGCACCGGCCACGGCGACCGGGTAATACATGCGGGCGCCTTTTCCGGCGCGCCAGTCGTCGATGTTGCCGCCTGTGTAGCTCGGAGGAATGGAACTGACGTAATCCGCTTCCGCCGGCGCCACGCCCATCGTGCCGAAATGCAGACGCGCCGGTACCTTGACGTCACGCAGCACGTTCTCGCGCTTCTTCACGAGCTTATGGTCGACGCGTACGCCTGGATAGTCGATATTCGAATGCACCACGCCATCCGGGTCGGTTTGCGGCGTCCAGACATAGTTGTAAACCGCGCGGGCATACGGCTCGCCAGCGGTATCGAGTTCGAAGATCGTCACGACCTCGCGAGGTTTCGGCTCTTCGATCAAATCGCGGTAGTGAAAGCCCCACGAGGCTGCCACATTCGAGCCGAAGCAACGGCCCGCGAAGCAGGCACCGCAGCTCGGCCGCGGCTGCACGTCGACGATGCGCACTTCCAGCACGTCACCCGGCTCCGCGCCTTCGACAGCGACCGGGCCGGTCAGCAGATGTACGCCAATCCCTTCGCCCACACCGTACTGGAGCGGACCGGTTGTCGGACCCGCGCCGCGACGCGCTACCGCCTTGTATTCGGACGTCCAGGCAAACACCGACTCTGCGCCCGGATCGCCTTCGATCATGCGTTCGTAGTCGTCGTTTGCGTGGTGTGTGAGCGTCTCGATCGTGACACGCTCGCCGGAGCGCACGGTCAATGCGGGCGCAACGACCTTGCTGAAATAGCCCCAGTGCACGGTTTGCGGAGAAACACGCAGAATATGTTGCTTCATAGCCAGATTTCGAATCAGAAAGGGGTCACTGTCATTCGGCCGTCGTTACACTCAGGAATCGCGCAGTTTGCGAATGCTCCGGGTTTGTCAGAACCTTCTTCGCCGGTCCGCTTTCAAGAATGCGGCCCTCGGCGAGGAACACCACCCGGTCGGCCACCTCCGCTGCAAAGCGCAGCTGGTGGGTCGAAATGATCATCGTCAGTCCGTCTTCACGCGCGAGCTTGCCGATCACGTCGAGCACTTCATTCACCCGCTCCGGGTCGAGCGCCGATGTCGGCTCGTCGAGCAACAGCACCTCCGGATTGGGCGCGAGTGCGCGCGCAATGGCCACACGTTGCTGCTGGCCGCCAGACATGTGGCGCGGCAACGCGTCGGCGCGATGCGACAAGCCGACCCGCGCAAGCAGTTCGAGCGACCGGGCTTCGGCTTGTTCGCGCGACCAGCCGTGCACCCAGCGCAGTGGCCCCGCGATGTTTTCGCGCGCGCTCAGATGAGCGAACAGGTTGAACTGCTGGAACACCATCCCCACTCCAAGACTCGCCCGCTCGCGAGCCAGATCGGCAAGGCTCATCAACTGGCCGTCGGCCTTGTAGCCCAAACGCTTGCCTCGCACGTGAATCTGGCCAGCGTCCCAGTTTTCGAGGTGGTTAATGCAGCGCAGCAGCGTGCTCTTCCCCGAGCCGCTTGGACCGAGCAATGCCACGACTTCGCCCGCTGACACCGAGAGATTCAGATCGTCCAGAACGGTCTGCGCACCGTAGACCTTGCTCAATCCGCTCACGCGAACGACCACCGGGGCTTGTGCGATGCGTTCGGCGCGCTCGCTGGCCGCCTCTTGCGTTGCGCTTGCGGAGCGCGGCGCGACTGGCTCGACGGGTTCGGCTTTCACCACCGGCGCGATCGGTATGCCCGCGGGCTGCACGGCGCGCAGTAATGGAAGCCAGCGGGCCAGACCGCGCCCACTCCCGTGCCGGTCGAGATCGAATCGAGCTTCCACCATGACCTGCAACAGTCCGAGCAAGCCAGTCAGCACGAGATACATCAGCCCCGAGGCAAAGAAGATCGAGAAGAAGTCGAACGTCGTGGAAGCCAGTTGCGTGCTGCGCAACGTCAACTCCTGCACCGCGATCACGGACGCCAACGACGAGTTCTTCAACGTCGTGACCGCCTCGTTGCCGAGCGCCGGGATCAACGCGCGCAATGCCTGCGGAGCGACCACGCGGTGCATCAGCACGCCCGGCGTCATGCCCAGCGCCTGACCCGCCACCCGCTGGCCACGGTCGACACCAAGCACGCCAGCACGCAACATCTCCGCGATGAAAGTCGCTTCGTTGAACGCCAGCGCAACGCCCGCCGCGAGCAAACCCGGCAAGCGTATGCCGAGATATGGCAGCGCATCGTAGAAGAACACCATCTGCAGGATTAGCGGCGTGCCGCGAAACACAACGGAGTAGCCGCGTGCGAGCGTAGCGGCAAGACGCAGGCGGCTGAGCTGCATCGCAGCAAGAAATGCGCCGAGCACAAGGCCGCCGGCGAGGCCGATGCCCGTCGCGGCCAGCGTGAACTCGATACCCGCGATCAAATACGGCAGCGTCAGGTAGTGAAAAAACAGAGCCATTTCACTTCGCCAGGACCAGACGCGGGGCCTCCAGGTTTTCGACCGGGAGGTTGTTCTTCTTCAGCATGGCGGTTTGAACGCCCGACTTCTGCAGTACGTTCAGCGCATCGACAAACGCGGCGCGCATTTGCAGGTCGCCCTTCGGAACGGCGATGCCGACGGAATACGGAATCGTCACAGCGGTCGCTTTCTCGAGCTTTTCCGGATATGCCTTGACCGCGCCGTCGACCGTATTCACGTCGTTGATGTAGGTATCGGCACGGCCCGCCAGAATCGCCTGGATTGCGGTTTGATTGTTGTCGTAGAGCTGCACCTGCGCGTCACCCCTGCCCTGGGCTTTGCAGGTCGGCGCCAGCGCCTGGATCAGCGGCACCTCGACGTAGCCGGTATTCTCCGCGGCTGTCGTATCACACAGCGAGGCATTGATACCATTGATTTTCTTCGGATTGCCCTTCGCGACCAGCACGCCATCGAACACCTTCGAGTAGGTGATGAAATCGGCCGCCTTGGCTCGTTCTTCGGTTGCGTAGATATCGGAGATCACGAAATCAGCCTGTTTGGCCTGCAACGTGGGCAGCAGCGTGGCAAAAGCAACGGGCTTGTAGTCCACCTTGAAGCCCAGACAGGCACCAATCGTCTCGCCGAGATCCACGTCGAAACCGATATACCTGTCCGGACTCACCGGATCGACCGTTTCATACCCAGGCGTATGGGGATTGATTGCATTGGTCAGCGTCTTACCCCTGAATTGCGGATATTTCGCCTGCAACGCCGAGCATTCCGCCGCTGGCGGCGTCACCACAGCGGCCTGTGCGTGAGTGCACCACAGCAGTGCGATTGTGGCGCTACCGAATGCGCCAACAGCGCTGCAACGCAGTGCGTCGAGCCATGCGCATACGCGCGCCATGCCGCGGCTAATCCCGGCAAAAACCCCGTTCTTCATTCGATCGCTCCTGGGAGGGGCGGCGCCGGCAGACACCTTGTCCGCCATATTCGACCGCGTGAGTGCAGTGTAGGAAGGGAAAAAAAGACGGACTTGTGCGCACGCGCATGAATCCTTGAATGGCGCTTGAGCGTGAGTAGCGGAAACGGTGAGGAACAGAACGCTGGTCTTGGCCTGATCCTTGCGCGTGCGACAGGTCATCCAGGACGATCAGGTCGAAGCGATCGAGCTTAGCCAGCGCTGAAGACAACTGCAGGTTCTTGCCGCGCCACACACTATTTTGACAAATAAGGGTTATCCCTTACTCTTTGTCTATACCTGTCCAACAGAGGGTCCTGCGCAATTAGCGACAGAGCGACAACAGGGGAAGCACATGCAAGCACACACTGATCACAAGGTCGTCATCGTTGGTGGCGGCGCCGGTGGCCTTGAACTCGCCTCCCGCTTGGGGCGACGTTACGGTGCGGCACATGTCGCACTCGTTGACAGGAGCCCCGTGCACATCTGGAAGCCGACATTGCATGAAGTCGCGGCCGGTACGCTCGATATTCATAAGGAAGGCCTTCCATACGCAATGCTGGCGCGCAATTGTGGCTTCACGTTCGTGCCCGGCGAGATGCACCACATTGACCGGGACGCACGCATGGTGAATCTAGGTCAGGTGACATCGGAACACGGCGAGGATATGGCCCCGGCGCGCGCTATACCATATGACTCACTGGTTCTCGCAGTCGGCAGCAAATCCAACTTCTTCGGCACGCCGGGCGCGGCTGAGCACGCGATCGCGCTCGACTCGGTGACGCAGGCGGAGCGTTTCCGACGCAAGTTGCTTTGCGCGCTGCAGCGGGTCAACGTCGCGAAGCAGACTAACTCCAGCCAGCGCGTGAATATTGTCATCGTGGGCGGAGGGGCAACGGGTGTCGAACTCGCCGCCGAGCTTCGCGAAGCTTGCGCGAACATCGTCTCATATGGATTAACGAACCTGGACCCGCAAAGAGATGTGTGTCTCAGCGTGATCGAAGGCGCCCCTCGCATCCTGGCCGCGCTTCCGGAAAGGCTTTCTAATGCCGCCCATGCACAGCTATCAGCGCGCGGCGTCGACATACGGACACTTACCCGAATCTCCAGCGTCGGCCCGAGTGGTCTTGAAGACACGAGTGGAATTTTCTATCCCGCCGACATCTGCGTCTGGGCGGCAGGCATTGAAGCCCCAGCCTTCCTGGGGACTCTCGGACTCTCCACGAATCACCTGAATCAGGTCGTGGTCGACGAATTCCTGTGTACCGACGACCCTAACATATTTGCGATTGGCGACTGCGCCCAGGCACCGTGGACAGCGCAATCGAAGTCGGTTCCGGCTCGGGCACAGGCAGCGCATCAACAAGCGGGCTATCTCTGCTCGGAACTGGTATCGCGAATTCAGGGACGCCTGAGTCGTCAACGACCGTTCGAGTATCGTGACCGCGGCTCACTTGTCTCCGTAGGTCGAGGGGATGGCGTGGGAAGCCTGATGGGCGTGCTAACAGGAAGAGGCCTGTACGTGCAAGGCCGGCTCGCGCGGACGATGTATA
Organism: Paraburkholderia silvatlantica; assembly: GCF_003096715.1. GTDB lineage: Bacteria > Pseudomonadota > Gammaproteobacteria > Burkholderiales > Burkholderiaceae > Paraburkholderia > Paraburkholderia silvatlantica. The sequence continues at coordinate 57,294 of NZ_QEOL01000012.1, read as the reverse complement.
TGAGCCTTCACCTAATGCATCACCAGGCCGTAATTGGTACGGTACCTACCGTGCTAGGTGCGTTCGGCCGGCTGCTGCTCAAGCGCACGGCGCCGAGCGTCAAACTCCATTAAAGACACTCGACCGGCATTCCAGGCGGCGCTCGCCGCTGGCGTCGAACCCGTTGTGGCTGGGCGATGCAGCGATCCGGCGCTCCATGCGGCTATGCCGATCCAGGTGGGCCTGCCGCATGGGCCCGCCTGGCACGCGGGCAAGGTTGTCGAATGCGGCCCCTCGGTTTGCGAAAGGCCCGCACATGGCATGATCGTCGGCTATGTGCGGCCCGACGAAGTGGTGATCCAGCCAATCGGCCCAGGTTTGCGTTGCACGACACAATCCGTCGCCGCGCATAGTCTCTACGAGCATGCCGATCCGTTTTGCTTCACTGAGGCCTCCGGCGTACTGGATATCAGCGAAACCGTTTACGAACAGATCGACGAGACAAGCGTGCGGATACGGGGAAGCAAGTTCAGACCAGCCGAGCGGACCACCATCAAGCTCGAAGGCGCCGAACTCGTGGGGTATCAAAGCATCATGGTGGGCGGCATCCGCGATCCCGGCTGAGCGGTCACATCAATCCGATGTATCGACGGGTTGAATGTTCGCAGCGCTCACGCGACGCACCACGGTGTCGCAGGGATCCCGGTCAGGCGCGAGGGAGGCTTGATGCAGAAGCGTTTCTTCGGGCTGGCCGTGTCCGCAACACGAGTAACAAGACGGTCAGACCCGCTGCGGTCGTCGCCGTACTGGCTGGCAGTGACAGAAAGTACGCACAGATGTCACCGACGTTGGTGCCCCACCAGCGGATCGCGACCACGGCGATCCAGTAGCTCGCGATACCGGCTGAGCCGAGACGCGACCTGGCAGCCATCACCGCGAGCACGCCCAGCGTAGCCATCGACGCGGAAATCGGCACGCCGGTCTGAACCGGCCCAAATGCGTGGCCGAGGCCGTCCGCGATCACCGTACCGAGCGATCCCGCCATGAGCATCGTGAACCAGTATAGGCCGTCTGCAGACGGTAAAAAACTGCCCGCCGTGCTCTTTTCCCGATCTCGATCCAGTGCCACCGCCGCGATCAGGATCAGCGTCAACACCACCGCGGTGCCGGTGTAGGTCAAACGGGCAACGTCGATCGCGTAGTCGGCAATGTTGGTTGCCGCCGCACGTACGATGAGGATCGCGATCCAGTAGAACAGTTCGAACCCGCCCGACACCGCGCGTTCCACGACGAGTAGCAGAGCGAACATCATCGCCAGCATCGACAGGCCCGCAGCCGCTTTCATATTCAGAACATCGGGGATGATGTCGCCGAGGTTTGCACCGCACATGCTTGCTGTTGCCATGGCAAGCCAGTATCGCAGACCGGGTTGGGGAATCACTTTCAGCTGCATCGGAGGTCTCCGGTTTCATAAGGGATAAAGAACAATTCGAGCCGAGAACGCGAGTTAATCCGCGCAATGCTGTCCCTGCAGTTCCAGATACAACTGCACCAGCCACGCGTGGCGGCAGTCGTCCGCGATATGGACAGCACGACTGGGCGCATTTCGCCGCTCAAGCTTGCCGGCACGAAACGCCCGCCGGAAAGCACGTTTCGCGACCATTCTCAACAGCATCATGACAACCAGAGCGACGCTCCACGTACAAGCCTGCCACGGCCACTGCGGCGCACCGTCGGGAAGCAGGCCAGACACTTTGGCGATCCCGAAGCAGGGGACCATCGCGATGCAGGTCGAGATCGAAAGAAGCACAACGTTCGCGCGGAAGGAAATCAAGGCACGGGAATTCATTTCTCCTCACTGCGAAAGAAGGCGGCACGTAACGGCAATGCCAACGCCTTGCCCCCGATAAGGGAAGCAGACGTCGAGGAGAAAGAATAATGAAACCGGGAGGCTTACCGGGCACTTACCACGCGCCGAAAAATTGCGGGTCAGAATTGCAGAACAAACGATGTGCCGGATGTCAGCGAACTGACTGTCAACTGCCACTCGTGTGCGATGGCGATTTCCTTGCAGATGGCGAGCCCGAGTCCCGCGCCGTCGTGCCTGGCATCAGGCGCCCGCCAGAAACGATCGAACAGAAACGGTATATATTCCCGCTTGACCCCGGGGCCTTCGTCACACACGTGAATGGACGCGCTGTCGAGCAGAACAGACACCGTGCTGTGCGCGGGCGTCACGTTGATCGCATTTTCCAGAATGTTCTTTAGAAGCACGAACAGTGCGCTGCGGTCCGCCCAGATGGGAGAGACTTCGCCAAATACGTCGAGGCGCAGTTTGACTTGCCGTGAATCCGCCTTGCGCGACAGATATTCGATCACGTCATGCGCGACATCGATTGTATTGACCTCGCCGAAGGTGAAGTTCTGTGATTCGCTAACTTCGGCCAGGTGAAGGAGTTGCCGAACCTGGCGGCCCATCAGGTCAATGTCTCGCAACAGCATTTCCTTTCCTTCGATGCCCGGTTGCAGTTCGATTTGCCCCCGGATGAGCGCCAAGGGCGTCTGCAACTCGTGCGCCGCCGAAGCAAGAAACTGCTGCTGTACGGCAAAGCCGTTTTCGAGCCGCTCCAATGCTGCGTTGAAAGCGCCGATCAGCGGCGCGATCTCGCTTGGGATGCCTTTGGCTGACAGCCGCGTTTTCAGGTTGCGCGGCGAAACCAGCGCGGCCGCGCGCGACGCCTCTCTCAACGGCTTCAACATCCGATACATGGTCACTGTTAGCGCCAGTGCAAAGGTGATCATCGCGACGAAGATGGTGACCTTGACAACCGCGGGAATCGGTTTGGTTTTCTGGTTGATCACGGCGTTGACGAATCTGGCGCTCGTTGCGGTCTGTACGAAGAACGTGTGCTGACCACGGGAAACCTGCAGCGTCATCACATCGAACGGTTGACCATCGAGATAGATTTGCTGAGCTTTCCCGATATTCTTCGACAGATCGATGTCGCCCCACGCCGCGTCTTGTTGGGCGTCCCGCGACTGGAGTAGCACCGCTCCCATGCGGTCCAGTACGCGATACCTCAGTTCGGTCGGCAACACCTGAAACAGCCACGCAGTCTGCCCGGTCAAGCGCACTGATTCAGGTCGACCGGCTGCATCGAATTCAAGAGCGTTCAAGACCTGCGTCGCGTTCTCGAGTTGTTCGTGGCGTCCCAGCATCGCTTCCGGATAGTCATTGAAGGCGTACGTGACGACCATTGCCACGACAATCAGCGTGACGGTCAGCGCCGTGACGCTGGTAACCCATAAACGCGCCGAGAGACTGCGAATGACTTGATTGAGCATGATTCAGTCCATCATTGGGAACGGCGGTCGGGTTCCTGCCATCAACCTCCCCGGCTCATAAAGGACTGCCACGTCATAGCCGTTCGGTTGCAGGCAGGTGCGCAACGCGTGCCGGCAATCGGCATCGCCATGGATAACAAGAATTCCCGGATTCATCGATCACTTTTGTCCAAAGTTACAGGACGGTCGTGCAACGTGAAGCCAATTCCGCGTACATTGATGATCCGGACAGCCGCACCAACAGCGGTGAGTTTCTTGCGCAGGCGGTGGACGGTGACCTCGAGCGCATTCGGTGTGACCGCTTCTGTCATGCCCCACGCCGCATGTTCCAGCTCTGCGTGGCGCACGGTGCCTGCGTTGGACTTCACCAGCATCAAGATGATCTGAAGTTCGGCGGGCGCCAACTGGGTCGAATGCTCGCCGCAATGAAGCGTACGGTGCTGTGGATCGATCCTGACGTCGCCGAACGATGCACTCAGGCTGGTGAGCGTGGGGGGGCGCCGCATCAGGGTTCGCACGCGTGCAACCAGCTCGCTCATTGCGAACGGCTTGGTTACGTAATCGTCGGCGCCGCTTTCCAGACCGTCCACCCGGTCGTGCAGTGCATCCCGGGCGGTCAACATCAGACAGGGTGTCATGAATCCGGCCGAGCGCAGATTGCGCAGCAATGTCAGTCCATCTCCATCAGGCAAGCCCCGATCCACAATCAGCACGCCATACTCGGCGCGACGTACGCCGTATTCGGCCTGGGATATGTTGCTGAACACATCGGTCTCGATTCCGGCAGCTGACAGCGCCTTTCGGACCATCTGCGCCAGCCGTGCGTGATCTTCTATAAGTGCGACTCGCGACATCGTGGACTTACCTGAATCGGTAAAGATAGGCGACTTTTACTTGCGGTACGTAGCGCTTGCCGACCAGCGGGCTGTCGGTCGTGCCTGCACCGAGATGCGACACGCCGACGTCAAGCAACAGGCCTTGATGCGCGGTCAACCTGTAGTCGATCCGCGCGCCGACCGATTCGTTCCAGGTGGACCTTCCCGTATATTCGGGGCGTCCGGCACGCGCCTCGGACGGTCGCACACCGTAATAATAATCGACGTACTTATTGCTGAGCCACTCGATGCCGGCATGAGGCGCGAGTGTGAACCTGCCGTATTCGAATTCCTTGAAGAAACCGATTTCCGCCTGCTGCCCTTTGTTGCCGCCTTCCAGAAAGCTGCCCGACAGGGTACCGTATGCCGTACTCCAGGATAGCACCGGACCGTACCAGAATGCACCGTTACGATCCTGCATCCCGTTCAGGATTGCAGCATCCGAACCCTTGTAGCCATCGCCGACGGCATAGCTCCCGCGCAGCGCGAGGTTGACGCCAGCCCATTTGCCAACCTTGACGTCCAGCTCGGTGCCGAATGCGTGGATCCATTTGTTGTCGAAGTAAAACAGCGGAATTGGAGTGAACTTCGTTCCATAGTTTTTGTAGGGGGCCGATTCAATTCCGGCGCCGGCGCCAAGCCCCCAGTGCGTGACGTTGGTCGCATTGTTTAGAATGGTCAGTCCCGAATCGTCCGCATCGGGCAATTCCGGACGATCGGGACCGGCGCATGCCGCACTTGAATATAGGGCGGTCAAGACGATCCAGAAAATCCGTTGCTTGAAGAAAATGGTTGTGTTCACTGTCGGTCCTGAGGTAGAGGTAGCACGCGGAGGTACTCTAGGGCCGACTGACTTACCGCTCACTTACCCAAAAAAGTTACATCAACCAGGGAGACTGGTTTCGTGAGATCCGCGATGACTCGCCGTTCTTTGGTGCAGATTCAAGCGATATGGCTGGATTGATTGAACAGTTGCCCCGCTTAGCCGAAGCCGGCGGCCTGCGACCGCCGAAGGGCGTAATACTTCGCCGCGGCGCCCTAAAGGGTTTAGGGGTGAGCCTTTCCTGGTGCGCTCGACATTTTTTGGATATCCGTTTTTCGCGGTTAATTTGGGCTAAATTAGCCCTTCTCCGATCAATCGCGCCCGTGTTGATATGTGCCCGCTGTAGCTTTCGGCTCATGTGCTGATGGCGTCCGTTCGCGCGGCGGCTTCTCTGGCGCTTCAAACCCAGGCAAGTCCGCCAACGCCATGGAATCCAGGTCTGAAATGCCTTTATCAACGGCTCGAAACGACCGTGCAAACCGTGCGGGATGGACTTATATCGTTCGCAGAATGGCTTCGTATGTCTCGTCGGGATGTCTCACAGCCGTAGATCCCATAGAAGATCCCATAGAAGGCTTCCTTGAGCCTGTAGGCCCCGTTTCCTGCAGAGATGCCCGTTAATGAAAGATAAACTTGCAAGTTTATCTTTCATATAATATAGTGCGGTGATGACAGTCGATTCCTCCCTGGACATTGTTGCGAAGGATCTCACGGCCGCGATCAGTCGATTGCTGCGGCGACTACGCACTGAAGCCAATCCGACCGAGTTGGCCCTTTCGCAGATGGGCGTCCTCGCTCGTCTGGAACAGGTCGGACCCATGACGACCGCGGATCTGGCGCGCGCCGAACTGATGAAGCCGCAGTCGATGGGCGTCATTCTGGCAAGTCTTGAGCAGGAAGGGCTGATCGAGCGTCAGCCCCACCCGACGAATCGTCGCCAGATCCTTTTTGTGTTGACCGAGACTGGCGTGGCGGTGAGAACAAGCCACCGCGCCATGAAGCGAAACTGGTTGGTCGGGGCCCTCGGCCAACTCGATCCCGCCGACCTGAAGGCACTTGTCGCTGCGATCGCGGTCATCCGGCAGGTCGGCGATTCCTGACCTTCGCTCGTACCACCGCCGTTGGCGGTGCAGTGCAGAGGTAGATCAACCTCAATTCCTTAGGATACCTGCATGAATGCAACTCGACTGGACCTCAAAACTGCGCTGATCGTCATTGACCTGCAGAAGATCGTTGCATCGATTCCCGCTGCCCATCCCTTCACGAACGTGCTGGAGAACGCCTGTCATCTGGCGGCAAATTTCCGCCAGCACGGTCTTCCCGTCGTGCTGGTGAACGTCGTCGGAACGGCGCCGGGCCGGACTGAGCAGCATCACGCAGGCGGCGCGCTCCCGCCGGACTGGTCCGAGCTGCTGCCGGAATTGAATCAGCAACCGCAGGATCATCTCGTATCCAAGAAAACCTGGGGGGCGTTCACCGGCACCGGTCTCGAGGCGCACCTCAAATCCGCCGGGGTCACCCAGGTGGTGATCTGCGGCGTTGCGACGAGCGTGGGTGTCGAATCAACCGCGCGGCAGGCCCATGAACTTGGTTTCAACGTCACCCTCGCAGTGGACGCCATGACGGATATCAGCGCGCAAGCGCACGCCAACAGCCTTGAGCGAATCTTTCCGAAACTCGGCGAGACGGGCACAACCAGGGAGATTGTCAATCTCCTTTCGAAAAGGAGCACCTGAAATGTCCTGGCTTTTCCTGCTTGCTTATTTCCTCGGCGGTTTCTTCCTGGCGAACGCTGTGCCGCATGTCGTGAGCGGCATGATGGGGCGGCGATTCCAGAGCCCGTTCGCCAAGCCGCCTGGAGAAGGCCTGTCTTCATCGAGCGTCAACGTGCTCTGGGGTTTCTTCAATATCGTTATCGGCTACCTGCTGGTCTGCCGCGTCGGCGATTTCCAGTTGAGGGATACGGCAGACATCCTCGCTTTGGGTGCCGGCGCATTCCTGATCTCACTGTTTTCGGCGCGGCATTTCGGCCGTTTCAATGGTGGCCATGTCACAAACCCCTCCTGAAAAAGCCGTTGATACCGCGGACGCGCCTGCGACGGACCGGCTTGATCCTTCGGTCTGGAAAATTGCCGGCGTCGCGCTTTTCGGGGCATTGCTCGCCCAGCTCGACGCGACGATCGTCAACGTCTCACTGTCGAACCTCGCGGTGAAACTCAACAGCAGCCTTTCGACGATCCAGTGGGTCACGAGCGGCTATCTGCTGGCACTCACTCTGGTTCTGCCGCTGAACGGATGGCTGGTCGACCGCATCGGCGCAAAGGCGCTCTACCTGTGGTGCTTCTCCGCGTTCACGCTGTGCTCGGCGCTGTGTGGCATTGCCTGGTCGGCGCCCTCGCTGATCGGGTTCCGTGTCCTGCAGGGCGTCAGCGGCGGGCTCCTCGCGCCTATGACGCAGATGATGATCGCTCGGGCTGCGGGCAGGCACATGGCCCGCGTAGCAGGCTATATGGCGCTTCCTGTGCTGCTGGCCCCGGTCCTGGGTCCCATCATCGCAGGCGCCATCCTGCAATATGCGTCCTGGCGCTGGCTGTTTCTGGTCAATCTGCCGATCGGAGGCATCGCACTTGTGCTGGTGATCCTGTTCCTCCCGAACGATCAGAATGAGACGACGCGGCGAACGTTGGACTGGTTCGGTCTCGCGTTGCTCTCGCCCGGGCTGGTGATGTTTCTGTATGGCTCCGGGCGCCTCGACCACATGGCGGGACGCGGTATTCTGGCAACCGGCGTCGCGATGATGGCGGCCTTCCTCTGGACGGTGCGGCGAAAGGGCGACGATGCGCTGATTGATCTGCGGCTGTTCAAGGGCAAGGTCTTCTCCACCGCAGCCATCACGCAATTTCTATCGAACGGCGGCATGTTCGCCGGCCAGATGCTCATCCCGGCCTTTCTCATCCAGGCGTGTGGCCAGGCGCCCGGCAAAATGGGCTGGATGCTCGCGCCGCTTGGCATCGGCATGATGCTCACCAATCCCTTCATGGGCGCGCTGACGGACAGATTCGGCATTCGGCGCGTGTCTGCGGCAGGTGCCCTCCTGACACTCGTCGCTACACTGCCCATGCTGTACCTCGCGGCCAACGGGCTGAATCTGCTGGTTCTCCTACCCGCTCTGTTTTTACGGGGACTGGGCATGAGCGGCGTGGGCCTGCCGTCACTGAGCGCCGCCTATGCTTCAGTGCGCCGGGAGCAATTGCCGATGGCGACAACCTCGCTCAACATCGTCCAGCGCCTCGGTGGACCGACGATGACGACGCTGTGCGCCACGTTCCTGGCGTGGAAGCTAAAATCCCCCGGCGTTAGCCATGCGGTTTCGAGCGCGTATGGGTGGGCGTTTCTGGTTCTCTGCGGTATTCACGCCCTTGCATTTATCTCGGCGGTTCAATTGCCGCGTCGCCTGGACGACGTGTCGATCCGCGACTGAAAAGTGGATGTCGCGCAGTGGGAGGAGAAGGTGACTGTGTTGTCGTCTCCCCTTGCCTCTTGACATGCATCTCAGACCCGGGCGATGTCGTCGCCGTCCTTGACCGCCCAATGACGACCGGGCCAGATGTAGAGGGCGACGCTCCCGCGTAATCCTCTCCGGCGCACGGCCGACGCCCGGCGCTCCCGGAACAGGAATGTGTTGGTCACGACGAAGGTTCCTGGCCTGGCAGCCTTGTCAAGGAAGTTGCCCAGCTTCGCCATAACGCCCGGCATCAGATAACAGACGATTGCATCGGCGTTGCCGGGATCGCCATGAAAGAAATTCCCCCAATTCAGCGACACGTTAGGCAGGTGGTGCGTTCTCAGGCGCGATACCAGATACGGAAATAACGATATCTCCACGCCCTGAACGGACGCCTCGGGGAATGCTCGAGCCAGCGCAATGACGAGCGCGCCCCATCCGCTTCCCAGATCGACGATCAACGCGTGCTTTGGCAGCTTCGCATGCTCGAGCAATGCGACAATGTCGTCCACTTCCGATCTTCCTGATGAAAGCGTCGGCACACCTGTCAACGCAGCGGAGATCAAGAGCGATGCGCCGACGAGCAGTGTCAGGAAAACGGCAAGATACGGAATCATTGAAGCCGCCACGATATTGACTCAGCTGCGAGGCGGGACGTGAGGCAACAACAAGTACGATGCATGCTGGCTACCCGTTACGACAGTGTCCGTTCCACCGTACAGGGCGGGATCGCGATTGGGATGAGCTGCGAAGAACAGCCCGGAATGGCTGTCGTCCGGAAGAGCGTAGTCTTTCGCATGCACAACGGGCGCGCCGGGTCCATAGCCGAAGTCCTTCCCCTGGATCGTCAGGGCCAGGCGGTACCCCCTGGGAATCAGGATGCTCGTGGGCTCCGTGAACTCCACGTCAACAGGATACAGTTGTCCAGGTGTCATGGGCTCGGCAGCAAGGTGCGGATGAAACGGCTGCCAGACCGTGGATTTCGCCGGGTCGACTGCACGGTGCGAACCCCGCAGATAGCCAAGATCGAGCGGTACGTTCGGATCGCTGTTTCCCATGAAAGTGACATCACGGCCTTCGGGATCGATGAGCCGGACTGCCGCAAAAATGTCCATATCTGCCGTCGAGGAACTGACCCACAGTCGCAAAGCGACTGGACCCGTGAACTCGGTTTCGTTCGTAAATGGCGCGGTCGTAAATGTCAGCCCTTCACCTGAACCCGGCCAGGATTTCGCAGCTGTCGGGGCGGCTTCGAGCGCCGGGTCCATCGATCCGCTCGCGGCGTCCAGGTAGTAGGGTTGCCAGTTCGTATCAGGCAATGGCCACGCCTTCTCGTCTCGCCAAGTCGTGCCGTCTGGGCGCCTGACCTGCACGGCGACACGCGGCTCCTGTTCCCAGCCGTTGTCGATGCCTTTCAGGAAATGATCGAAGAAGCGCTTTTGCAACGCCAGCGCCTCGTCCGAATAAAAGGGCGTCAAGTGGTCGCCGGTCTGGATGCGCAGCCACTTCTGCCTGCTGGCCGCCGCAAGATAGCCCTGCGTGCTCCAGTCGGTCCAGTTGGCGACGTCGAGCAACGGCACCGTGATCCGGCGCCCGTCCGGTGTGCGCCCGCGATACCAGGCGTCGTCGAACGGATGCCTGGCGAAGGCTCCGACGGGATCGATGCGGTTGTCATTCAGACGCGCCTGCGAAAGCGGTAAGCCGGTGTCCTTGCCGCCCCCGATGGAATCAATCAACGGCGTCCCGGCGTTGCCGTTCTGGTTAGGCACGACCTGATGTTCCCACCAGAACTGCCACGCCACGTTGAGGATGCCCCCGTAGTAAGCGATCTCGCGATATTGATCGAAGGCGCCTTCCCAGGGGAGGATCGCGGCGAGGCCTTCGGGCTTGAGAGCGGCGACCTGATACTGGTTGATTGCCTGGAACGATGTACCGAGCAGACCAACCTTGCCTGTGCTCCATGGCTGATGCGCAGCCCAGGTAATCAGCGTCGCGTAGTCTTGCGTTTCGCGCGGCGAAAAAGGATCGAGGACACCCGGTGATGCGCCAGCGCCACGCACGTCGGCGTGGATAACAACATAGCCGTTCGGAACCCAGCGTTCCGGATCGGGAGCCTCGAACCGGATATATCGGCAGGACGACATCTTGCACAGGTCGGGATACTTCGCGATGAGCTTGGCCCACGACGTCCTGTACGCAGGCGCATCGGCCATGCTGGTGTCTTTGCCATAAGGCCCCATCAGCATCAGCACCGGGTAACGGCCAGGCTTGTCCGGACGATAGATGTTGATGCTCAGTTTTGCGCCATCGTTCATGGCGACAGGCACATCATGATCGAATAGCATCCCCGGCACGCCACTGTCGACACGCACAGCCCGTGCCGGCTGCGCGAACGCGATAAAAAAGGCCGCGGCAAGCGGCGCAAGTCTGGTTAAACGCATCCGCACTACTCCTCGTTGTTGTGGAACCCGCTTCGCCGGGCCATTCAGGCGGGCGCTCGTTTCCGCGTACACGGCAATCACGCGTTGGTGACCCGGTGCCATGTCCGGAGCACGAGAGACGCTAACGACGTCCGTCACGCAAGGAAGCCACAAGGTCGGTCATCAGCTGCGGATGCCGCGGCTCCCAGCCCAGTCGTTCCCGCGTGGCCTGACTGGAAACCGGGTTATCGGCGCTGACAAAGGGCGCCAGCCAGCCAAAATGCCTCGCGGCGTTTTCAGCCGATAAAGGCATGACCCGGACGTCGAGATGGCGTCCAATCGCCTCCGCGATCTCACGAAACGGGATGCTTTCCTCGGCCACAGCGTGATAGCGGGCCCCCGCCTCGCCGGTTTCGAGCGCAAGCCGGAACAGCAGCGCTGCGTCGAGCCGGTGCACGGCAGCCCATCGGTTGTTCCCGTCACCCGGATAGGCGGAAATCCGCTTCTTCCGCGCGATCTCGATCAACCGCGTGACGAGCCCGAGCCTGGTTTCGTCATGCACCGACGGAGGCAACCGGACGACCGTGGCATGCACGCCGCTTGCGACGAGATCCAGTGCTGCCTTTTCAGATTGCGCCCTGAGCCCGCCCACCGCGCCGGGATCAGCGGCGTCAATTTCAAGCGCCGGACGCCCCTGGGCCATCGCCATCGTCGGAAACGCAATAACCAGCGAGCCTTTCCCTGCTTCGAGTGCGCCACCGAATGTCTCGATGGCGCGCCGCTCTGCTCCGACGGCCGCACTTGTGAACCGCTCGACAATATTCGTCGGGCGACCGCCGAAGAGGATTCGTACACGGGTACCTGGGCTGGCTTGCGAGAGCGCATGAAAGAAGGCGGTGTGAATGACGCCGTCCGCAGCTGCCGCAGCCCGCCGAAGGACATGGAGATCCTCGATCGACCCGCGGCAAGCCCGAGCCCCCAGGGCTTCAAGCGACGCAGCGGCATTCGCCGAGCGTACAAGGCCGGTAACCTCATGGCCGGCGTGGACGAGACTGCGAACGACAGCGGAGCCTATGAAGCCTGTGGCGCCCGTGATGAAAACCCGCATTCCGGGCTCCTTCGGTGTATTCAGTGGGAGGATGTGGCCGATCCGATGCTGAAATAACCGGATTGCGTAAGATCGGCGAGAAGGCCAGCGTGCTCAGGCGTCCAGCCCAACAGCGCCCGCGTGCGATCACTCGTAGCAGGCGCGTCAATTGCCGCGAATGGCGCAAACCATCCGAAATGCTCAGTGGCCTCGTCCGGTGAGAGTGAAACCAGCGGTAAGCCCAGGCTACGGCTGATGGCCCCAGCGATGTCCTTGAGCGCAACGCCCGTTTCGCCGATTGCATGAAAAGGGATCACCGCATCCGCTTCGGAAGCCCCCTCGCGCAAGCGCTCGACATCTTCGAGTGAGCCGACGAGCGATCGCGCACCGGCGGCGACAAGTTTCTCTACACCCTGTGCGGAGCGGACCAGACCGATGACCTGATGTCCCGCTTCAACCAGTTCCCGAACGACGGCTGAGCCAACCCAGCCAGTCGCCCCAGTGACAAATACGCGCATAACCCACCTCCTGATCATTTAAGCGACAGGTTAAGGATTTGGCGCTGGACGAACTATGGCGTAGAGTTCGTATTTAGTTTTAGATCGTTCGGAATTGATACGTGGATCCACTATCGGAAGTGTTGTCGTTACTGAAGCTGCGCAGCTATGTATCCGGCGGATTCGATGCGAACGGCGACTGGGCCGTGCAATTCGGCGCACACGACGGCATCAAGTTTCACGCGGTGCTCCGCGGCGAGTGCTGGGTTTGGGTCGAGGGGGTACCCGAGCCCGTGAAGGTCAGTGAAGGCGAATGCTTCCTGCTGGCGCGAGGAAAGCCTTTTCGTCTCGCCAGCGATCTGGCCGTCGAACCGGTCGACGTCCGTACGCTTTTGCCACAGGCCCAGGATGGGCGCATCGTGACGTACAACGGCGGGGGCAAGTTTCTGAGCATCGGCGGCTATTTCACGCTAGCCGATGGCCAGGCAGCCGATCTGCTGTTAAGCATGCTGCCGCCCCTTGTCCATGTCCGCGAGGAACCGAATCGGGCAACCCTGCGATGGTGCATCGAGCGCATGAGGCAGGAATTGAGCGATGTGCAGCCGGGCGATTTCATCGTCGCGCAGCAGTTGGCTACCCTGGTCCTTGTCGAGGCGCTACGACTTCATTTGTCGAACGAGCGCCGTGAGAGCGTCGGTTGGCTTTTCGCATTGTCCGACAAGCGTATGCGGGCTGCGATCGCTGCCATGCACGCCTCGCCGGGCCGCAGGTGGACCGTGCAGACCATGGCCGAGCAGGCGGCGATGTCGCGCACGACGTTCGCCCTCCGATTCAAGGAAACGGTTGGTCTCTCGCCCATGGAGTATTTGACGCGCTGGAGAATGATGCTGGCCGCAGACCGATTAATCCATTCCCGCGATTCGGTTTCGGAAGTCAGTCTCGCCCTTGGCTACGAGTCCGAGAAGTCCTTTAGCACAGCGTTCAAACGAATGATGAACTGTTCTCCACGCCAATACAGTCGACAGCGAAAAGCGGGAACGACCGATACTGATGGGGCGGCGCAACCTCAATGAGGTATTTGCGGCGGTGCGTCGTACACCCGTCAAACTGAACGGCCGCTATCTGGCACGCAAGCCCCGGCGCAGCGTCGGGGCGTCAAAAAACAGAGCGCCAGGATGCCGAGTGCCGCTGCTCGCGCCGCCGACGCGACGCACCGATGGCAGCGGGGACGGCCGTGAAAACGACTAACCGGACGTTTGCATCGACTGCAAGCATGCCGGTCAGGCTGTTGGGATTTAGGGCGTCTATTGCTTCACGACGTCAAGCAGCGTTTGCTTGCCGCCGACATACTTGTAGAGCGAGATCACGCCGTGCTTCAGGTCGCCCTTCGAGTCGAACTGTGTTTCGCCGAGCACGCCCTGATAGTCGGTGGCCGGCATCGCCGCGAGAATCTTGTCGGGAGCAGTCGAGCCCGCGCGCTTCATCGCTTCGACGATGACGTAGACCGCGTCATAAGCGAACGGCGAATTGAGCACAGGATTGCCGCCGAAGCGCGCTTTGTAATGTTCCGTGAAGACCTCGCCCTTTCCCTTCTTTTCAAGCGGCGCACCGGCGATCGAGCAGATCACGTCGTCGGCCGCATCGCCCGCGAGCTTCGAAAGGTCGTCCGCACAAAGGCCGTCACCGGCGAGAATCTTCTGCTGCATGCCGAGTTGCTTCGCCTGCTTCGCGAACGGGCCGCCCGTCGCGTCAAGGCCGCCGTACATGATCGCGTCTGGCTGCTCGCCCTTGATCCTGGTCAGGATCGCACGGAAGTCGGTCGCCTTGTCGTTGGTCGCGTCGTGTGAGAGCACCACGATGCCGTCGGCCTTCGCCTTCTTCTCGAACTCATTGGCAAGGCCTTGGCCGTACGCTGTCGCGTCGTCGACGATCGCCACCTTCCTGACCTTGAGCGTCCTGGTCGCATAATCGGCAAGCGACGGCCCTTGCTGCGCATCCGTTGCCACGACGCGGTACGCCGTCTTGAAGCCTTGCTGCGTATAGGCGGGATTGGTGGCCGACGGCGAGATCTGCACGATGCCGGCATCGCTGTAGATCTTCGAGGCGGGAAGCGTCGTCCCCGAGTTCATGTGGCCGACGATCGCGGCAACCTTGTCGTCGACGAGCTTTTGGGCAACCTGCGTCGCCTGCCGCGGATCGCCAGCGTCGTCCTCCGTTTCGAGTTCGAGCTTCACATTCTGGCCACCGATGACCAGACCCTTCTGATTGATCTCTTCGACCGCCAGGCGCGCGCCGTTCTCGGTGTCCTTGCCCAGGTACGACGCAGGGCCGGTTATGGGCGCGACCTCCCCGATCTTCACTACCTCATCGGCCTGTGCGGCACCGACCGCGACGCTGACCAGCATTCCCAGAATGCCGGCAGTCGCCACACCGCGACCCAACCTTACGCTCTTGCTCATTGCTCTACCTCATCAATAGTTATGTCTTGACCAGGAAGGCGGCCACTGCGGACGTTCGTTCAAACACGCGAAACCGCATCCGCCCTAAACAGCCCGTCTCACTCGCTACGATCCAGTGGGACCGTCCCCGACGCATCCATCTTCAACCACGCGGCGCCACTCATGTTTTGATGGCGGAGTCGAATTTATGCGTCCACAAAACGCCGGCATTGCACCGATCTGCCAGAAAACAGAATAAATGCGACAACCGGATGCCAGGCGGCGGCACCCTATAATGTGGGGGTTTCGAGTCGATGATCCCGCGCATGCGCCCAACAGACGACACCCCGGCCGTTACGACACCCGCTCACGAACTGGTCGGGCAACTGGACGAACTGTCGGGCACGCCCGAGTCGTCCAGCCGCCGCTCCGGCGCTGAGCTCAATGTCGGAATCCTGCTATGGCCGCGCTTTCCGCTGCTCTCGCTGGGAGGCCTATGTGACGCCCTTCGCCACGCGGCCGACCGCGGCGACCAGAGCCGCCAGCTGCGCTGCGTCTGGACGACGATTGGCACGCAAAACGGCACCGTCGAATCGAGCTGCGGCATTGCCGTGCCCGTGCAGGCGGTGTTTCCGAACGTCGAGCAATTCGACTACGTCGTCGTCATCGGCGGACTGCTGCCCAATCTCGACCAGGTCGACAAACGCTATTGGGATTATCTGCACGAGGCCGTGCGCGCCGACATTCCGCTCGTCGGCATCTGCACGGGGAGCTTCGTGCTCGCGCGCGCCGGCCTGATGCAAGACCGTGTTGCCTGCGTTCACAGCTTCCACTTCGAGGACTACCGCAACATGTTTCCGTCATTGCGCGCCGTCACTCACGCCGACTACCTCATCGACGGCGACCGCATCACCTGCGCCGGCGGCATTTCGGTGATCGAGCTCGCCACCCGGCTCATCGATCTCCATTGCGGACCAGATCGCGCGTCCAAGGTCATCCATCAGATGACCGTCAGCCGGCGCGGCGGATCGTCGTTCGTCGAACGCCGCCGGGCGCTCGGCTATCTGTCGGTCGAAGACGCGAGTGTGCGCCATGCCGTCCTGCTGATGGAAGAAAACCTCGAAGCGCCGCTCACGATCGCAGTCATCGCGCGAATGATCGGCACGAGCGTGCGCCAGCTGGAGCGAGCGTTCATGACCGAAATGAAGGCATCCCCGAACGAGTTCTATCGGCGCATGCGGTTGCGCTACGCGCGGTGGATGCTGCTCAATACCTCGCGCAAGGTCACCGACATCGCCTACGATTGCGGCTTCGCCGATTCCGCCCATTTCATCCGCGTCTTCCGTGAGGCCTACGGCATCACGCCGGGCAAGGTACGCAGCCCGCGTACCGGCCCCGTCGCGGACTGACGGAATCGGTCCCGCGAAAGCCGCGGTGCTTCCGTCCACTTCGCTCTCCCGCTTTCGTCGCGCTGGGCAAGCCCCTCTCCCGGGCCGCCTGCGTCGTCCGAACTCCCTCTGCCCACATCATCAGCGCATGTCGCTTTTGTTCTATTTTTCTTCCGATCGGTGCAATCTCGGCAGCCGTGCTTAACCGTACATTCGGTCACGGGGGATAAGGGCGCTACGACACGCTCATGCCGCAAGCAAGCCACGTGCATAACACAGCATCGATCGCGACATCGCCCCCCGATCGTTAAGAGACAACGGAACGAGCCACATGCAAATAACGGTATTGGGTGCAGGGGTCATCGGACTGACGAGTGCCTACTATTTGAGCCGCGCCGGGCATCGCGTCACCGTCATCGATCGCCATGCCGAGGTCGCGAGCGAAACGAGCTTCGGCAACGGCGGCCAGCTCTCGTACAGCTACGTCGCGCCTCTCGCTGGCCCCGGTGTGCTGTCGAAGCTGCCTGTCTGGCTGAGTCGACGTGATTCGCCCGTGCGTTTCAAGCCGTCCGCGAGCCCTGAGCAATGGCGCTGGTGCATCGAGTTCGCACTAGCCTGCACGAAGAATCGTAGCAATCTCACCACGCGCAGACTGCTTTCGCTGTCATTCCTCAGCCGCACGCTGATGCATGAGCTCGTGCGCGAAGAGTCGACGCTCGATTTCGACTTCTCGCACTCCGGCAAGCTCGTCTTGCACCGAGATGCGCACGCAATGCAAAGCGCCGTCGAGCTGCTCGAGTTTCAGCGCACGCTCGGCTGCGAGCAGCAGGCGCTCACGTCCGACGAGTGCGTTTCGCTCGAGCCGGCACTCGAGAGCGTCCGCGCCGAAATTGCGGGCGGCATTTATACGCCGAGCGAGGATACGGCCGACTGCCACCGCTTCTGCAAAGGTCTCGAGTCCTTGCTGCGCGCGCGCGGCATTCGCTTCGAGATGAATACGTCGATCGACGCGCTGCGCAGAACCACTCGCGGGCGTGTCGAAATCGTAAGCGGCGATATCGCGCTCGACGCCGATCAGATCGTCGTCGCCATGGGCACCGGCGCTCAACGGCTACTCAAGCCCCTGGGCCTTCGCCTCCCCATCTATCCGCTCAAGGGCTACAGCCTCACGTACCAGCTCGGTCCACGCGCGATCGCACCGAAGCTCAGCGTGACCGACTTCACTCGCAAGGTCGTCTACGCGCGCTTCGGCGACCGGCTGCGCGTGGCGGGGATGGCCGACCTCGACGGCTATTCGCTCGAGCCGGACCCGGCGCGCGTCGCCGCATTGCGAGCGGAGACGGCCTCGCTATTTCCGTTCGCCGCGACCGACGCGACCGCAGCGTCCGAGTGGACCGGGCTGCGCCCCGCCACGCCGCGCGGCGCGCCGATCATCGGACCCACGCCATACCGGAACTTATGGCTCAACGTCGGACATGGCGCGCTCGGATTCACGCTCGCGACCGGATCGGCGGCGCTGCTCGTGAGCTGGCTCAACGATGTGCCGGATCCCGCGCTAACCGAAAATTTCAGATTCAGCCTCTGAGCAGCGCGTTCGGCATGCGCATGGAGCGCCCTCCTCAACCTCAACAAAATCCATTTCGATACCGCAATGAGAAAGAAGGCCAATATCGTGGTAATCGGCACCGGCGGCACCATTGCGGGCCGGGGCGAGACCGCTTCCAACACCTCCGCCTACGCATGCTCGGTGTTGACGATCGACAGGATTCTGGCCGCAATTCCGGAGGTGTCGTCGCTTGCGAACCTGCGCGCCGAGCAATTGATGCAAACAGGCTCCGAGAACTTCAACAACGAGCATCTGCTGAAAATCGGCAAGCGCGTATCCGAGGTGCTCAAGGATAACGACGTCGACGGCGTGATCGTCACACACGGCACCGACACGATCGAGGAAACGGCCTACTTTCTGCATCTGACATTGAAGAGCGTGAAGCCCGTGGTCGTCGTCGGGTCGATGCGCCCGCCGTCGGCCATGAGCTCCGACGCGTCGTTGAATCTCTATGACGCGATCGCAGTGGCCATTGCCCCGGCTTCGCGCGGCAAAGGCACGCTGGTCGTCGCCAATAACGAAATCCATACCGCTCGCGACGTCATGAAGACCAACAGCTTCAAGCTCGAGGCTTTCCGCTCGCCGTACGGTGCGCTCGGGTACGTGGCGGAAGGAGAGCCGCGTTACTACAGGATGCCGTCGCGAGACCATACAGTGCTGACCGAATGGTCCATCGACAGAATCGAGATCCTGCCGAAAGTCGACATTGTCTATGCTTACGGCGCGCTCGGCGAAGAAGTAATCGGCACCGTGGCTTCCGAGGCGAACGGCCTCATCTATGCTGGAACCGGCAACGGCAATGTGGCGGAGCACATCGTCGGCCCGCTCGTCGCAGCGACGCGCCAGGGGCTGCATGTGGTACGTGCCTCCCGCACGGGCAATGGCGTGGTCATCCGCAATGGCACGCAGCCCGACGACGACTACGGCTGGATCGTTGTCGACGATCAGGCGCCGCAAAAAGCTCGCATCCTGCTGATGCTGGCGATGCTGAGCAACCCCGACAAACGATGCGCGCTGCAGGCTGCCTTTTATCGGTATTGAAGCGCGCCGGGGGCGCTGCAGCCACGCCCCCCCCCCCCGCCTGTGGCGTGCCCATTACCGCTTCCCAAGGCCGATCCGGCAGCACTTCGCATTGTCGAGACATCGGATGACCGGAAAAAGTCATCGTCTCGTGATCGAGGAGCGCCGCTCAACCTGTCGACTCACTCTCGAACATACTGTCTTTCTCGCGCTGTTTCCCCAGCCAGTGCGACAGACGATCGAACCACAGATGCACTACCGGCGTCGTGAAAAGCGTGAGCATCTGCGAAACGATCAAGCCGCCGACGATTGCAATGCCGAGCGGCACGCGCAATTCAGCGCCAGCGCCATGTCCTAGCGCGAGCGGCAGCGCGCCGAACAGCGCCGCAAGCGTAGTCATCATGATCGGCCGGAAGCGCAGCACGCATGCCTGCCGGATCGCTTCGCGCGGCGACAGGCCGTGTTCACGCTCAGCCACCAGAGCGAAGTCGATCATCATGATCGCGTTCTTCTTCACGATGCCAATTAACAGGATGATGCCGATCATCCCCATGATCGAGAGATCCTGGCCGCACAGCATCAGCGCGAGCAATGCACCCACGCCAGCCGAAGGTAGCGTCGAAATGATGGTGAGCGGATGAATCGCGCTCTCGTACAGGATGCCGAGTATCAGATAGACCACCACGAGCGCGGCAGCGATCAGATACGGTTCGCTCGCGAGCGACGCCTGGAATGCCTGCGCGGTACCCTGAAACGAACCCGTCAAACTATCGGGTTTGCCCGCCACGACCTCGGCCTCGTGAATCGCAGCCACCGCGCTACCGAGCGACTGCCCTGCCGCCAGATTGAACGAGATCGTCACGGCTGGGAACATGCCCTGGTGATTCACTGAAATCGGCGACACATTGTCTTCGAGCTTGGCCAGCGTGTTGAGCGGCACCAATTCGTTAGTCAATGGCGAGCGCACGTAGAGATGCGCGAGTGCATCAGTGGTCAACTGAAAACCCGGGCTGACCTCTTCGACGACGTGGTACTGGTTTAGCTGCGTGAACAGCGTTGCGATCTGCCGCTGGCCGAATGCGTCGTATAGTGTGTCGTCGATCGCTTGCGCCGTGATACCGAAGCGCGACGCCGTGCTGCGGTCGATCACGAGCGTCGCGCTCGTGGCGGCGGCTTGCTGGTCGGAAGTGACGTCGGCGAGTTCCGGCAACTTCGACAGCCGGTCGGTCAGCACGCCGGCCCAATGGTTCAGTTCGCTGATGTCCGGGTCTTGCAACGTGTACTGATACTGCGCGGCACTGATGCGGCCGCCCACCTGAATGTCCTGTCGCACCTGCATCGACACTGAAACGCCCATCACCTTCGCCAGCTTCGGCTTCAGGCGATTGAGCACCTGCGCGGCACCATCCTTGCGCTGATCGAATGGCTTCAGATTGATCATGACGCGCCCCTGGCTCACCGTCGGATTCGGGCCCATCCAGTAGTAGACGTTATCGACAGCCGGATCGGCCTCGATCAGGTTGCCCAGTTGCTGCAATTTGAGCGACATGGCGCGAGGCGAGATATCCGGTGCTGCCTGCGCAACCCCCATGATCAAACCAGAGTCTTCCTGAGGAAAGAAACCCTTCGGGATCACGACGAACAACGCGCCGGTCGCGACAATGGTGGCCACCGTCACACCCAGCATCAGCTTCTGATGATCCAGCACCCAATCAAGGCCGCGCTCGTAGCGCCGTTCCACCGCAGTAAAGCCCGCTTCGAGCCAAGCTTCGAGCTTGCGCATCCAGCCCGCGTCATCCGGTTCGGGTGCCCGGATCAGCCAGCCGCACAGCATCGGCGTCACTGTCAAGGATACCAGCGCCGACATCACGATTGCCGCGCTCACCGTAACCGCGAATTCACGAAACAGACGGCCGACAATGCCTCCCATCATCAGGATCGGAATGAACACGGCGATAAGCGAAATCGTCATCGAAATGATGGTGAAGCGAACTTCCATCGCGCCAAGCAGCGCGGCTTTCATTCTGGGCAGACCCTCCTCGATATGCCGCATCACGTTTTCGATCACGACGATCGCATCGTCCACGACGAAACCCACCGCAATCGTCAGGCCCATCAGCGACAGATTGTCGAGGCTATAACCAAGCAGATACATCACGCCGAATGTCGCCACCAATGAAAGTGGAATCGTCAGGCTCGGAATCACCGTCGCCCACAGATTGCGCAGGAACGAGAAGATGACCATGACCACCAGCGCAATCGTCAGCATCAGGGTGAACTGAACATCGTGCACCGACGCGTTGATGGTCTGCGTGCGATCGCCCACCACATGCAGATGCGCGGCCGCGGGCAGGATCGCTTCGAGCGCGGGTAGCTTCGCCGTGATGTTGGCGATCGTCTGCACGACGTTAAAGCCCGGCTGCTTGTGAATGTCGAGAATGATCGCACGTTCGTGCTGCAGCCATGCTGCCTGCTGGTTGTCCTCGGCGGCACTCAGGACGGTGCCGAGATCGGACAGTCGAATCGGCGCGCCGTTCTTGTATGCGACCACCAGATCGCGATACTGCGAGGCAGTCGTGATCTGGTCGGTCGCATTCAGGACGACCGAGCGATCCGGACCGTTCAGGCTGCCTTTCGGCGCATTCACCGTTTGCACGCCGACCATCGAGCGCACGTCCTCGAGCGTCAGGCCGCGTGCGGTGAGCTTGTCCGGATCGAGCTGGACGCGCACCGCTGGCCGCTGCTGGCCGTGGAAATCGACTAGACCGACCCCAGGCATCTGCGAGATCTGTTGCGCGAGATAGTCTTCCGCATAGCTGTCGAGTTGCGTGAGCGTCAGCGAAGGCGATGTCAGCGCCAATGACAACAACGTGAAGTCCGCTGGATTAACCTTCTGATAGGTCGGCGGGTTCGGTAGATTCTTCGGCAGATTGCCGCCGGCCGCGTTAATCGCGGTCTGCACATCCTGCGCCGCACCGTTGATGTCGCGCGACAGATCGAACTGCACGGCAATGCTGGTGTTGCCGAGCGAGCTGGACGACGTCATCTGTGTTACGCCGGCGATCAACGACAATTGCCGCTCAAGCGGCGTGGCCACCGAGGTCGCCATGGTCTCCGCGCTTGCGCCAGGCAACTTCGCGACGACCTGGATAGTCGGAAAGTCGACTTGCGGCAACGGCGCGACCGGCAGCAGAAAATACGCCACCGCGCCGACCAGCAACACCGCGATCGCCAGAAAGCCGGTTGCGATGCGCCGCTTGATAAACAATTCCATGAGGCTCATGACGGGTTGTCCTGGTTAGCCTCGCTGTCAGTTGAATTACTGTTGGCCGGTGCCTGCGCAGCCGTCGCCACCAAGGTCGCCGCCACATGCACGCCCGGGTTCAGTCGGCTTTGTCCGTCGAATACGACCAGATCTGTCGGCGCGACGCCACTGCGTATCTCCGTCATGCCGTCAACCGTGACACCGGTTTGCACTGGCCTCATCTGCGCCGCGCCGTGCGCGTTGATCACATACAGTTGCGTGCCGTTCTGCGTGTTCACGACCGCGCGGCTCGGCACGGCAAGACGCCGCATATCGGTACGCATCAGTACTCGTACATTCACCAGTTCGCCCGGCCAAAGCCTGCGATCCCTGTTGGTGAACGATGCCTTGAGTTTGATCTGGCCGGTCGTCGCATCGACCGTACTGTCGATAAACACGAGCGTGCCGTCTGCGAGCGCAGTATCGCCGGAGCGCGTGGTGACGCTCACCATCAGCGGCGCCTTCGCCTGATTGGCGAGCAAATCGGGCAGCACGTCCTGAGGCACGGAGAACAGCACGGTGATCGGCTCCATCTGCGTGACCGTGACAATGCCGGTCGTGTCAGCCGGATGCACGATCGCGCCAATGTCGGCTTCGCGTGCACCGACGCGACCGTTGAACGGCGCGCTCAGCGTCGTGAAGCTGAGTTGCAGGCGATCGTTCTGCACCAGCGCGGCATCCGCTGCAACTGTCGCGGCGAGTGCCTCGACTTGCGACTTTGCCGTATCGACCGCCTGGGTGGTCGCCGCGCCAACGCCCACCAGCTTTGAATAACGGGCGAAATCGAGCCGCGCGTTATCCAGTGACGCCTGGTCCTTGCGTTGCGCCGCTTCCGCCTGACGCAGTTGGGCGCTCAACGGCCCTTGATCGAGTTGCGCGAGCACCTGCCCGGCTTTCACGTCCTGCCCTTCCGTGAATGCAACGCGTTGAAGCTGGCCGTCGACGCGTACCTTGACGTCCACGGTATTGAGTGCCAGAACCGTGCCCACCGCCGCAATACGAATCGGAAAGTCGCGGCTCGCCGGATGACCGGCATTGACTGGCACGGCCGGCACCGGCTTGATGGACGGATGCCTCGGCCAGAACCACGCCACGAGAATCACCATGAGAACGGCAAATGATGCGGCCAGCGGCGCGCGGCTTTTACGCGCCCGCGGCGCCTCGTGGTTCGGAAGGTCTGCAGGTTTCATGAGCGGGAAGGCATAGAAGGGGGAGCCGGTCTGGTATCGCTATCGTCGGTGATGCCGAAGCCGCCACCGAACGCTCGAAACAGGCTGACCGACGCTTGCAGACGTGCAAGCCGCGCCTGCACCAGCGTGTCTTCAGACTGGTAAAGCGTGCGTTGAACGTCGAGTACCGTCAGAAAATCGACGGTGCCGAGCGCGTATTGGGCCTGGGCGAGCGTGGCGGCTTTGCGGGCGGCGTCGGCCGCGTCCTGATCGGCTGCTTCCGCGAGTTGCTGTTGCTGCGCCGCCGAGAGCGAATCCTCGACGTCCTGCAACGCGCTCACCACGGCCTGTCGGTAATCCGCCACGTCTTTCGTCTCGGCTGCCCGGCTTGCACGCAACTGGCCGCGCAGCGCCCCGCCGTCGAATATCGGTGCTGCCAGCGAAGCGGCGATGCTGGCGAACGGGCTGGACAGGAAATGCGACAGCGACTTGCTGCTCAGGCCGCCGTCGGCGGTCAATACGATGTTCGGTAGAAAAGCCGCGCGCGCTGCGCCGACGCTCTGATTCGCCGATTGCAGCTGCGCTTCCCTGGAGCGGATGTCGGGACGCGTTTCGAGCAGGCTCGCGGGCAGATTCGCTCTCGGCTGCGGAATGACGATGTCGGCGAACGGAACTTCCCGAACCGTGAACTGCTCGGGCGCTGTCCCGACGAGCACGGCAAGCGCGTGCATGCTGGTGTCGAGTTGCTGTTGCAGCGCTGGCACGGCGGCCTGGAATGTGGCGAGCGCATTGCGTTGTTGCTGCACCTGCAAGCCGGTAGCGACGCCCGCCACTTGTTGCGCGAGCAGCAATTGAAGAATTCGCGATGCGTCGTCGGAAATTGTGCGCGCGATCACGAGTCGGCGGCGCAGGCTCTGCACCTGAAAATACGTATCGGCAACCGATGCGCTCAGCGTCAAGGCAACCGTATCACGATCGAACTCAGACGCGCGCACAAGCAGCTCGGATGCGTTGGCGTTCGCGGCGTTGAAGCCCCAGAAGTCGACTTCGTAACTGGCCTCTGCGAAAAGGCTTTGGGTTTTCGTGGTCGAACCCCGCCCCTGGTGACTGCGATCGAAAGTGCCGCCAAGCGTCAGCAACGGATACTGCGGCGCGCCGGCTTTCTCCGCATTGCCGCGCGCCTGCTCGACAGTCGCAATGGCCGACGCCAGCGTGAAATTGTTGCGCAGGCTGCGCTCGACCAGCGCATCGAGCGCAGGGTCACGATACTCGCGCCACCATTCGCTCCTGACCGGCACCGTATCGGCCAGCGATGCCCGCGCTGCGCCGTCGAAAGTCTGTGGGAGCAGCGCAGTGGGCCGTTGATAAGCCGGCACGAGCGAACACCCGGCCAGTAACGCGACGGCCAGTGTGCACAGAGCAACACGCGCCACGGATGAATGCCGCATTCGACCCGCGACAGCACAAAAAAACGGCGCCGAACGGGGCAGCGCTGACATGGGAAAGCCTCTGGCAACAATGAATGTCGTCAGATTAGCCAACGGGTTCTGTCGGCGCTTTCGCCCAAATATTAAAAATATTTAATGCGCCTCGACACGAGGCAAGCATGATCCAATAGGGGACGGGGGAGCGACCTTGCGCACCGGTCAGGGCGCGGGATTGAGCACGTAGCCCGCACCCACCGCGGTGTGAATCAGCGCGACCGCAAAGTCGCGGTCGACCTTCATCCGCAGGCGATGCATGTGCATGTCGACAATATTGCCGCGCGGCTCGAAATCGTAATTCCACGCTGCTTCGAGCAGCATGCTGCGCGTCACGATCTGGCCCTCGCGACGCGCCAGACATTCGAGCAACAAGAATTCGCGATGCTGCAAGCGCAGATCGCGGCCGGCACGGCTCACCGTCCGCGCACGCGTATCGAGCACCAGATCCGCGCATTCGAGGCGATCGCTCATTCTGCTGCGATCTGCGCGCCGGGCCAGCGCTTCGATTCTCGCCAGCACTTCCACAAACGCGTAAGGCTTCACCACATAGTCGTCGCAACCCGCGCGAATCCCTTCCACACGTTCGTTCAGCCCGCCAACCGCCGACAGCATCAGCACCGGCGTCGTGTCGCCGCCGGCACGCAATTGCTGCACGAGTGCCATGCCATCGAGCGCCGGCAGGAGCCGGTCGGTCACAATCACGTCGTAAATGCCCTCGCGCGCATAGGCCAAGCCGGTCGCGCCATCGTCGACCGTATCGACAATGAGACCGCTCTCGCCAAGACCGCGCGCCAGGAACCGGCTGACCCGCGTATCGTCCTCGATCAGAAGGATTCGCATGCGTAATTCCGGACAAAGAGGGCTTACATTAAAATTTTTTCACACTTGTGCGAAACGCCTGTACAACGTCACGCGGCATACTTGCGGAAATCTCGCGTACGAGTGTAGTGTAAAACGGCCTGCCGGCGGCGGCGCCGTACGCGTTTATTGAGCTGGCTAACCAGGCTGGATGAGGCATGTCGAATGTATTGGTCGTCGAGGACGACGAGCAAACCCTGTCGGAAATCGTCGAGGCCCTTACCGATCATGGCTGCACGGTGCAAGTTGCAGGCACGGGTCGCGATGGCTTGATGCTCGCAGTCGCCACCACGTATGACGCGATCGTGCTCGATCGCATGTTGCCAGGCGGTCTCGAAGGGCTCGGAATGCTGACGGCATTGCGCAGCGCCGGGGTGCTCACGCCGGTACTGATTCTCAGCGCACTATCCGCGGTCGACGAACGCGTCCGCGGTTTGCGTGCCGGCGGCGACGATTACCTGACCAAGCCATTCGAATTCATCGAACTGACTGCTCGGCTCGATGCGCTGATGCGCCGACGCGAGGTCGCGCCAAAGGTGCAGGAGTACCACGTCGGGCCGCTGCGGCTCGACCCGCTCAAACGCGAAGTGACCTGTGGCGGCCGCCCGGTGCTCCTGCTGCCGCGCGAATATCGGTTACTCGAATATCTCATGCAGCACGAAGGCCAGGTAGTGAGCCGCACCATGCTATTCGAGGCAGTCTGGAATTACCAGCTAGACGAACGGACCAATGTGATCGACGTGCACATCAGCCGCCTGAGAAAAAAGCTTGACCCGGACGGGACGTCGCCGATGATCGATACCGTGCGCGGTTCGGGGTACATCCTGCATGCGCCTGACTGAACTGCACCACACCACTGGCTTTCGCCTCGCCACGCTGTTTCTGGCGTTGTTCGGTGTGATCGCGATTCTGCTCTTCGGCTACCTCTATCGCGAGATTACCGGCTTCGAACAGGAACGCATCGACGACTGGCTGATGCGGGAACACGCAGAACTGATACGCGAGGCCCCGGATGAACTGATCGCACGATTCCAGCATCAAGACCAGTTCGACCCGCGCCGACAGCGCCCGTTCGCGCTTTTCGACACTGGCGGGAAACACCTGGCCGGCGGATACCCCGGCGAGCAGCCAGCGATCCCCTATTTCGACGAGCCGTTTTCGATGCGCCTCGCGAATCTGCCGGGCCACCCGCCTGGACGATGCATCGCCGCGCGCCTGTCCGACGGCCGTATCGCCTTGCAATGCCAGAACACTCGAGAGCTCGACCACTTCGACGAAGAGCTGCTGCACGCGCTGCTTTCCACTGCCATGCTCACATTCGTGATCGGATTGATCGGCGCGAGCCTGATTGGCATCTCGGCGATGCGGCGGCTCGACGCGGTGACCGCATCCATCGAAGAAATCGTCGGTGGCAATCTCAGCCAGCGTTTGCCGGTGCACTCGAAACGGGACGACGTCGATCGACTGGTCAGCGTCGTGAATGGCATGCTCGACGAGATCGAGCGACTGATGCACGAGGTCAAGGGCGTGTGCGACGCAATTGCGCACGATCTGCGAACTCCGCTCACGCGGATGCTCGGCGCGCTGGAACGGGCACAGCGGCGCGCCAAAACCGAATCGGAGTATCGGTCTGCGATAGACGAAACCATCGTCGAGACTACCAGCGTCTTGCGCACCTTCAATGCGCTGCTGCGTATTTCAGAAATCGAAAGCGGCGTGCGGCGCAAAGGCTTTACGAATGTCGATCTGGCCGCTGTCGCCGACGACGTGTTCGAGTTCTACGAGCCGACCGGCGAGGACAAGCAGATCGTATTCGAAGTGCAGCGCACTGCCTCCGGCCTGCAGGAGATCCAGGGCGACCCGAATCTGCTGTTCGAGGCACTGGCGAATCTGGTGGAAAACGCCATCAAGTTCGCACCGCACGGCGGCACCGTGCGTATCGCGCTATGGCAGGATGCAAGAGGCGTTGGCGTGACGGTCAAGGACGATGGCCCAGGCATCGCCAAGGCCGAGCGCGACGCCGTCCTGCGCCGTTTCTATCGTGCAGAAGCCAGCCGCCATACGGTCGGCAATGGCTTGGGGCTCAGTCTTGTCGCCGCCGTGGCGGGCATACACGGCATGACGCTGGAGTTCAAGGATACGTGCGTCGGTTGCGAGATCAGTCTGTTCAAACCCGCGCACGGCCACCTTGTGGATAACAGATGAACGATCGTTGCCGGCGCATCACTATTCGAATACCCGAAAGTGGTCGGCAGCAACCGATGCCTACGGCGATAGCCGCCAGATCAAACTCTGCACGACAAATACAACCGGGAGTTGCGAATACTTCGTGAATGCAGCAGGTGCTGGTTCCAGCTCACAAAAAACGCCAATAATGAGCACCGGTATCCAATGGCCGAATTTAACGCCGGTAGCACCATGTCACTTCTCCATCGAGCCGACTGGGCTGCATCAAGATCGGGCCCAATCGGCTCCTAAGTAAATTTTCATCTTGGGCGAGCGGGAAATTAAAACGTTGATACCCGATTCAAGCCGACAATGACCTCCAGTCTCTGCACTGCGAGCAAGTAACACGCAAATACCGATGTCGATCGAACTCGTGAACGCCTTTGACGTAAACGGCGGCATGCAGCACGTTTCGATCATCTATTCGGGTCGCAACTATCTGACGATGAAAGTACGCAGCTTCATCGATTTCGCCGTCGTGCAGTTCCGCGCCCGTCACGGCCAGGACGCAGGCAAGACGCAGCCTGCGACCCTCGCGCTGCGCGCTGTCGCGTGACGCGCAGCGCGAGTGTGCGCCGTTTCATACGCACCTCTGTACGTCATTTCGTACGCGTTCCTGCATGCGCCCGCTTTGCGCGCATTTTCTTGCGCGCACACCCGGCCATGTTCCCCCCCGTCACGACGCCTGGAAAGCCATGCCCAGCATACTCACCATCGAAGACGACACCGCTACCGAAGCAGGCGTCGTCCCAGCGCTCGCCTCCGCCGGCTTCACCGTCGATGTCGCCCGCTCCGGCCGCGAGGGCATCGCCATGGTGATGGCGGGCGACTACGACGTGGTCGCGCTCGAACGGCGCCTGCCCGATATCGACGGACTCACCGTCGTCACCGCCATGCGCGGCGTGGGCATCGAAACGCCCGTGCTCGTGGTGAGCTCCACGACGAGCGTGGAAGAACGCATCGAGGGCCTGCGCGCCGGTTGCGACGATTATCTCGCGCGCCCCTTTTCGATCGACGAAATGTCGGCGCGTCTCGAAGTGCTCGTGCGCCGACGCATGCGCCCCGCCACGACGGAAACCTCCTTGCGCGTGGGTCCGCCCGAACTCGATCTCGTCAAACGCAAGCTCATCCGCCGCGACAAGGACCTGCGTCTGAGTCCCACGGAACTGCGCCTGCTCGAATTCATGATGCGCCACGCGGGCCAGGTCCTCACGCGCACGATGATCTTCGAGGGCGTCTGGGGCGGGAACTACGACCCCGCTACCAACCTGGTAGATGTCCACATCGGGCGCCTGCGCAATCGCGTGGACATCCCGGGCGAGCCGTCCTTCATTCGCACGATCCGCGGCTCTGGCTATCTTCTCCCCGAAGAAGGAATGCCAAACGATCGTGAATGAATGCGTTTCTTTGCGATTGACCCGCAGTTACGTACCCGTGTTCGTCGCCCGTTAAAGTTTTTTAATTTTCCGGATGACCTGACGTCATACCGCACCGCACAAAATGCTGGCTCGGTTCGTCAAAGGCTCCCCACTCCCTGCACCCTTCCATGCACAGCATCCGTGCACGCGAGTGCCTGGCGGGGAGCCGGCACGGATGTTCTGAACGGAGCCCCTTCTGATGCTGAAAATCGTCCGGCTGGCCCTGAATCGGCCGTACACGTTCATCGTGCTGGCCCTGCTGATCCTGATCGCTGGCCCGCTCGCTGCGTTACGCACGCCAACCGATATCTTTCCGGATATCCGCATCCCCGTGATCAGCGTGGTGTGGAACTACGCCGGTCTGCAACCCGACGACATGTCGGGCCGTATCGTCACCTACTACGAGCGCACGCTCGGCACGACCGTCAACGACGTCGCGCACATCGAATCGCAGTCGTTCCGCGGCTACGGCATCGTGAAGATCTTCTTCCAGCCCTCGGTGGATGTGCGCACTGCGACAGCTCAGGTAACCTCGATCTCGCAGACCGTGCTCAAGCAAATGCCGCCCGGCACCACGCCGCCGCAGATCCTGAACTACAACGCGTCCACGGTACCGGTGCTGCAGCTTGCGCTCACGAGCAACACGCTCAACGAGCAGCAGCTCGGCGACTATGCGACCAACTTCATCCGGCCACAGTTGCTCTCCGTGCCCGGCGTGGCGATTCCCACGCCGTACGGCGGAAAGGTGCGCGAGGTCCAGATCGACCTCGACCCGCAGGCGTTGCAGGCGAAAAAGCTCTCCGCGCAGGACGTGGCGAATGCACTCGCGCAACAGAACCAGATCATTCCGGCGGGCACGCAGAAGATCGGCCGCTTCGAATACAACGTGCGCCTGAACAACAGCCCGCTCACGATCGACGCAATCAACAGCCTGCCGATCAAGACCGTGGACGGCGCCGTGATCTACATGCGCGACGTGGCGCACGTGCGCGACGGTTACCCGCCACAAGGCAACATTGTGCGCGTGGACGGCCATCGCGCGGTGCTCATGTCGATCCTCAAGAATGGCTCGGCATCCACGCTCGACATCATCGCGGGGGTGAAGGCGAAGCTGCCGCTCGTGGAACAATCGCTGCCGCCCAGTCTCAAGCTCGTGCCGCTCTCCGACCAGTCCGTGTTCGTGAAGGGCGCCGTGAGCGGCGTGGCGCGCGAAGGCATCATCGCCGCCGCGCTCACCTCGGCCATGATCCTGCTGTTCCTCGGCAGCTGGCGCTCGACCCTCATCATCGCGGCGTCGATTCCGCTTGCCGTGCTCGCGGCCATCGCTGCGCTCGCAGCCTGTGGTGAAACATTGAACGTGATGACGCTCGGCGGCCTCGCGCTCGCGGTGGGTATTCTCGTCGACGATGCCACCGTAACCATCGAGAACATCAACTGGCACCTGGAGCAAGGCAAGGACGTGCGCAGCGCGATTCTCGACGGCGCGGCGCAGATCGTCATGCCCGCGCTGGTTTCGCTGCTGTGTATCTGTATCGTTTTCGTGCCGATGCTGCTGCTCGACGGCATCGCGCGCTACCTGTTCGTGCCGATGGCCGAATCCGTGATCTTTGCGATGGTCGCCTCGTTCATTCTCTCGCGCACCTTTGTGCCGATGATGGCGCGCTACCTGCTCAAACCGCACGCCCCACAGGGTCACGTCCCGCGTGAAAGTGCCGACGCGACGGCGTCGCATGGCGCACCCGATCACGTCGTGCCCTCGCGCAATCCGCTGGTGCGTTTCCAGCGCGGCTTCGAGCGACGCTTCGAACGCGTGCGCGCCGGCTATCGCAGCGTGCTCACTCTCGCGCTCACGCATCGCAGGCCGTTCATCGTGGGCTTTCTCACGATCGTGATGCTGTCGTTCGCGCTGGTGCCCTTCCTCGGCCGCAACTTCTTCCCGAACATCGATTCGGGCGAAATCGAAATTCACGTGCGCGCGCCGATCGGCACGCGTGTGGAAGAAACCGCTGCGCTGTTCGATCACATCGAAGACACCGTGCGCGAGGCGATTCCCGCCGACCAGCTCACGAGCATCATCGACAACATCGGCCTGCCCAACAGCGGTATCAACCTCACGTACAACAACAGCGGCACGATCGGGCCGCAGGACGGCGACATCATGATCTCGCTGTCGAAGGACCACGCGCCCACCGCGCAATACGTCAAGGCGCTGCGCACGCAGTTGCCGCGCCTGTTCCCCGGCACGACGTTCTCGTTCCTGCCCGCCGACATCGTGAGCCAGATCCTGAACTTCGGCGCGCCCGCGCCCGTCGACGTACAGGTGAACGGCCCGAACATGCAAGCGAACAAGCAGTACGCCAACGAACTGCTGCGCCTCATCGCGAAAATACCAGGCGTCGCCGACCCACGTATCCAGCAGGCTTCGACCTATCCGCAGCTCACCGTGGCCGTCGACCGCTCGCGCGCCGACGAACTCGGCATCACCGAACAGGACGTGACGAACTCCGTGGTCGCGAGCCTCTCGGGCACAAGCCAGGTGTCACCGACTTACTGGCTTAATCCCGAGAACGGCGTGTCCTACCCGATCGTCGCGCAGACGCCGCAGTACCGCATGACCACGCTCTCGGACCTGCAGAACCTGCCCGTCACCGGCAAGAGCGGCAGCTCGCAGATTCTCGGCGGCATCGCCACCATCACGCGCAGCATTGCCGACGCCGTGGTCTCGCACTACAACATCGAGCCGCTCTACGACATATTCGCAACCACCCAGGGCACCGATCTGGGCGCCGTGGCCTCGCAGATCCAGCAGGTCATCAAGGCCACCGCAAAAGACCTCCCGAAGGGCTCGACCGTGACGATGCGCGGCCAGGTGCAGACCATGAACAGCGCATTCACGGGCCTGCTGCTCGGTCTCGCGGGCGCGGTGGCACTGATCTATCTGCTGATCGTCGTGAACTTCCATTCGTGGGCCGACGCGTTCGTGATCGTCTGCGCGCTTCCCGCCGCGCTCGCAGGCATCGTCTGGATGCTGTTCACCACGCACACACCACTGTCCGTGCCGGCGCTCACGGGCGCGATTCTCTGTATGGGCGTGGCCACCGCGAATGCAATTCTCGTCATCTCCTTTGCACGGGAGCGACTCGCCGTCACGGGCGACGCGCTGCACGCCGCACTCGAGGCGGGCTTCACGCGTTTCCGCCCGGTGCTGATGACCGCGCTCGCGATGATCATCGGCATGGCGCCGATGGCGCTCGGTCTCGGCGACGGCGGCGAACAGAACGCCCCGCTCGGCCGCGCCGTGATCGGCGGCCTGATCTGCGCGACCTGCGCGACGCTGCTCTTCGTGCCCGTGGTGTTCAGCCTCGTGCACCGCAATGACAAGCGCGATGACGACACGGAAAACGACATCGCCGACGCACCCCACCATTCGGAACAACTTGCCCTCGAGGGAGAATCCCATGTCCACTGAAGTCGACATCGCCTCGCCGCAACCGCTGCGCCATCTGAAGACCGTCGCCGCCGTGGCATTGATGGTCGCCGCCGGGATCGTCTCCGGCGGTCTGTTCAGCCGCGTGCACGCGCATCAGGAACTCACGTCCTGGACCGACGCCCAGTCGGTGCCCACGGTCGCGACCGTGCTGCCCGAACCGAGCCCCGCCTCGCAGATGCTGGTGCTGCCCGGCCATCTGGCGGCCTACATCAACGCGCCGATCTACGCGCGCGTCTCGGGGTATCTGCATGCGTGGTACGCCGATATCGGCACGCACGTGAAGGCCGGGCAACTGCTCGGCGTGATCGACACGCCCGATCTCGACCAGCAATTGCAGCAGGCCCGCGCCGATCTGCAGAACTCGATCGCGAACGAAAAGCTCGCGGCCACCACGGCCAGGCGCTGGACCGAAATGCTCAAGCAGGATTCGGTCTCGCAGCAGGAAGCCGATGAAAAGACCTCGGACCTGATCGCCAAGCAGGCGACCGTGGAAGCGAATCAGGCCAATGTGCGCCGTCTCGAAGCGCTCGAATCGTTCAAGCGTTTGACGGCGCCGTTCGACGGCGTGGTCACCGCGCGCAAGACCGATGTGGGCGCGCTGATCGACTCGGGCAGCGGCAGCGGTCCGGAACTCTTCACGGTCTCGGATGCGGGCACGCTGCGCGTCTACGTGAGCGTGCCGCAGAGCGACGCGGCGTCGATCCAGCCCGGCATGCACGCGACGCTCACCGTGCCCGAGCGCCCCGGCATGACGTTCGACGCCAGGCTCGTGGACACCGACCAGTCGATCTCGCCCGCCTCGGGCACGATGCTCGTGCAGCTCGCCGTAGACAACAAGCAGGGCCTGCTGTTCCCCGGCGAGTACACGGAAGTGTACCTCGCGATGCACGGCGATGCGAACGCGCTCTTCGTGCCTGCGAGCGCGCTGATCTTCCGCGCGCAGGGCATGCAGGTGGCCGTGGCCGGGCCCGATCACAAGGTGCAGCTACGCGATGTGACCATCGGCACCGATCTCGGCACTCGTGTGGAAATCACCGCCGGTCTGAAGGCGGGCGAGCGCGTGATCGACAATCCGCCCGACTCGCTCGCGAATGGCGACGTCGTGCGGCTTGCTGCAACGATGCCGTCAAACTTCCCTCAAGGTTCGGAGCGCGCACATGGCTAAGCCGTTTGCCCTTCGCCCCTTCCGGGGCTCGCTTCATCCCCTTCATTTGCGCCTCGTATCGTTTGCAACCGCCGCCGCGCTCAGCGCGTGCTCGTTCGCACCCGCCTATCATGCGCCCGCTGCTGCCATTCCCACGCATTTCAAGGAAACCGGCGAATGGCAAACAGCGCGCCCTGCCGACCAGCTGCCGCGCGACGGCTGGTGGCGCCTGTTCAACGATCCGGTCCTGAACCAGCTCGAGCCACAGGTTGCGAAGGCCAATCCGGACGTCGCCGCCGCGCTCGCGCGCCATGACGAAGCCGATGCGCTCGTCGCCCAGGCGCGCGCAGCGCTGCTGCCGACCATTGGCGCCGAGGCAGACATCTCACGCGTGCGCCAGTCGGCGTTGCGCCCGCTACGCGGCACCGACCAACCGAACGTGTACAACTCGAACACGCTCGACGTGGGCATCGGCTACGACCTTGATCTCTGGGGCAAGGTACGCAACGAGGTGAAGGCCGGCGAAGCGCAGAGCGAGGCAAGCGAGGCCGATCTTGCCTCCCTGCAACTGAGCCTGCAGGCGAACCTCGCCACAAACTGGTTTGATCTGCTCGGGCTCGACCAGCAGTCGAAGCTGCTCGACGACACGATCGCCGCCTACCGTCACGCGCTGGAACTGACCGAGAGCCGCCATCGTGGCGGCATCGCGTCCGATCTGGACGTGTCGCGCGCGCAGAACCAGTTGGCCGCCGCCCAGGCTGCCGCCGACGACGTGAGCGCGCGCCGCGCGCTCTACGAGCATGCCATCGCCACGCTCATCGGCGTGCCCGCCTCACAGTTCAATGTCGCGCCGGACACGGCCCGCCCGTATCTGCCGAACGTGCCGGCGGGATTACCCTCGTCGCTGCTCCAGCGGCGGCCTGACATTGCCGCCGCCGAACGCCGCGTGGCAGCGTCCAATGCAGAAATTGGCGTGGCGAAAGCCGCCTTCTTCCCGGACCTCTCACTGAGCCTGGACGGTGGCTTCCAGAGCGATACGTTCAACCCATGGCTCGTCGCGCCCAACGAAATGTGGTCGATCGGCCCGACGCTCATGCAAACGATATTCGACGGCGGCCTGCGCTCGGCAGTCGTCCATGAATCGCGCGCGAAGCTCGCCGAGAACGGCGCCGACTACAAGGCGATCGTGCTCAACGCGTTCCAGCAGGTGGAGGATAACCTGGCGCTGCTGCATCACCTCGGTGACGAGGCGCAGCGCGAAGACGACGCACTCACCGCAGCACAGCGCACGCTCACACTTTCGATGTCGCAGTATCGCGATGGCGTGGTGAGTTATCTGGACGTGGTAACGGCGCAGACTACCGAGCTGTCCACGCAGATCACTTCGCTCGAGCTGGATACGCGGCGGCTGGACGCGACTGTGGGCTTGATTCAGGCGATTGGCGGCGGCTGGACCGTTTCGCAGCCGCATTCCTCTTCGGCGGCACAACGGCACGACGCACAGACACCGAACGCGACCTCGTGACGGACGCAGCGCACACGTCGAACCCGGCTCACCAACCATCAGATTGAAAAGGTACACAGAACTGCCAGCCCAGATTGTTTCCCCCAGGGCAGACGCTCGCGGCTACCGGGGGTCGCCTTGTGGGTCAGCCAACCATCTAGATCAGCGGGAAAATAAACCGGACGTTGACGATGTTCCCCCCCAGATAGTTACGTGTGTGGATGCTCGCCGTATAGTTGAGCAGCACGTTGACGCCACCAAACTGGTACGCCACGAGTGGCCCGGCTCCATAAGCCTCGATACGGCATCCGCCTCTTGACATGCATCCCGCCTCATACGCGCCGGGTCCGGAATCGCTGGTGATCTGGTTGATGGAATACGCGGCCACTCCGAACGTCCATTTCCCGATCGTCTTCGTCACGGTATACGTACCCGACAGCTGCTGGCCGGAGGTGTATTGGGTCTTGCCATTCCTGAAGTTGTACGCGTACTGAAGGCCTGCGCTGATGTTCCAGCCATCATGAAGCCAGCTGATACCGATATCGGGTTCAAGACTCCAGAATCCATTGCCTGACGGCGCGCCTCCACCAGACGGCGGACGGCCAGGCGCGGACGACGCATCGTCGACAGATACAATCAGGTCCGTTCGCAGGTGCAGATCGTGCGGCAACTGCCAGGCAATCATGAGGGGGGCGATAGCCGTATTGAACGTCCCCCAGTGCCCGTTATCCGATAACGCGGCCGCGCCGGGAACCTTGACATTGGTATAGTCGAACGGAAAAGCTGCCGCCGCCGCGTAGCTTCCTCCCAGGACCTTGTTGCCCGGCACCCATAACAGCATCGGCACCTGGATCAGCGCGTCGACGCTTTCCACTGTCGACTTCGAGGAATTGTCATAGACCCTGAACGAAGCCCAATAGCTGTCGTAAATTCCATATAACCCCGTCGGCGGCAGAGCGCCAGCTACAAGCCCCGCGTTGATCGCTGGCAAGGTGTTTGCCCATAGTTCCGCAGCGCGGCTTTGCTGCACTGCCAGGGCCGCACATGCCACGCCAAGGTAAATCCACAAGCGTATAAAGCGTACTGATCGTCCCATCCTGTCGTCTCCGTTTATCTTGTTCTCTGGAAAGCGCGTCCAATTCCGCGAGCAGTCCGAATTGCTTTCCGCATTTCAGGCGTTCGTGAACAGCGCGACAACAGGATCGCCCCGACCTGTTGACGGGTCATGCAGATGCCAGCACTTTTTGTTGCCCAGGCGTGCAGCCAGGCGGCCCGATGGGAGCCTCTGGTGCGCGAGCGGGAGCAGGTGAAGGCGTGTCTCT
This sequence comes from Paraburkholderia silvatlantica, assembly GCF_003096715.1. GTDB lineage: Bacteria > Pseudomonadota > Gammaproteobacteria > Burkholderiales > Burkholderiaceae > Paraburkholderia > Paraburkholderia silvatlantica. The sequence goes on along the minus strand of NZ_QEOL01000012.1, from coordinate 20,392 downwards.
GCTGGAAGACCCTTCGCAGATTGCGGTCTATCAGCGATAACGGGGATTCAAAATGGAGGCTACGAAGTCAGTCCGTCGAGCCTTGACGGAGATCTGGGATTTCCCCTGGCGAGGCGTCCAAACCAAAGTGCGCGAGCCAGCGAACGGGGAAAGCGATGTATAGCGTTGCATCGGTGAACAGGATGGCCAAATGCCCGAGGCCTGACCCGTTTCGTACGGGCTACCAGATTCACCGGAAAACCCGAACTTCCTCAATTGGTTGCAGCCTCTGTCGAAAAGTTATTCACAGCCTTGTGAACAAAAACCGTGAATAACCTGGGCGTCGCAATTCGTCCCGTCACACTCGTGCACTGCCATCTTCCAGACGCCCTTTTTCCTGCCCTTCCTGCCCTCTGCCGCGTACCGTAGCTTAGAGCGGGACGGCACCATGGGCGAGGGACCGTGTTGCTCGCACCATGCCTCGCCATTTTCCTTGCCAGTGGCGCCGGTATGGGCCTGACGATCGCGCTCGCGATCATGCAGGCCCATACCGGTTCGATCCACGGCGGTGGTGGCGCATGCGTCGGGCTGCGGTTGGGCGGAGACGATTGATTCGAATAAGGAGTCACAAAGCCTGTATTGCAAACGACGGGCTGGTGCCCCAGGCGAGGCGATACTTCGAGGGCGGGCGACATGGCCGCGCAGAGCCCCGGCAAATCAGGATGCCTGCGGGCGCACGCCGTTCTCCTCAGAATATGCGACCCACTCCACGAGCTGCCCCTCCCAGCAAACGACGGGCTGACCGTCGATCTCCCAACCAACGGCAGCCCGGAACGGGAGCCAGTAACCGGCATGCCGACGATAGTCGAAGACGCGGCCAAACCAGCAAGCCGGGCGAAAACCACCGGCGACAAACATCGGTCGATCTGCCGCTTTGACGACGGCGATCCGACCGTTCTCATCGAGGGCAAACGTGACCGTCGCTGGCGGACCAGACGTTCTGCACGACACGGCGAGGAACCGGTCGCCGGAGACGTCCCACTGAAGCTGACGGTTGCGCAGGATCGCATCCGGCGCCCAGACAATTTCCGCCAGATATCGCATCATCTCGCTTCGATCAAGGGCCGCGCAGGTTGGCGCTCGCATGACAGGCAGACAGCCGAGCGCCGTCACGGTAAGCCGCCCCGTTCCATGGTCGAGCGCATCTTCGATGCGCACGAGACCGAACAGACCCGTGCGCGCAATCCACGAAAAACGGCATTCGTCCGACGCGATGGTCTGACTGGCACGGTATTGTGTCCACGACGCGTTCGCGCCGCTTCGCAACCGACCGATTTGCGACAGGCGCACGGTTGGTGCGCCGCCGGTCGACTCGCATCCGAGCCGCTCCGCCAATGCGCGGACGGGTTCCGGAAGCATTTCAACTGCAGACGAATTGAGCAGGTTCACGATTCCGTTATTTCCTGTCCGCCGACGCGTTGCGGACTGTAATCTAGACGACAACCGTCTCGAGCGAACGGCGCGGCGCATAAGGCATCGTGGGACCATACCCGAAGCGCAGAACGAGATCCGGCCGCTTTCCCGTCTCGCCGACCAGATTTGCCAAATTCGCCCGTTGCGGCGCGACTTCGACAGGTTGGTTGATGAAGGCGCATTTGAGCCCGAGACACGTGGCCGTGAGCAAGAAGCGCTGACAGGCGCGCCCCACCGTTATCCAATGCGCGCGATCCGCTCGTTCGCCGACAAAAACCGCGATCCCAGACGAAGAATCGATCTGCCGAAAAAGCTTGTCGTTCTCGCTTTGCGCCGTGAAAAACAGGTCGAAGGCACGCTGCCCGAGCCAATCGGGCATGACAGGATTGCCCGTGCTGGCGGAGAAAAGACCGTCTCCGAGTGTCATCGCCGTACGCGGATTGAAGCGCAGCCACCTTTTCAGTTCCGCGACAAAGGCCGGATCGGCCAGCTGGACGCTGTTGCACGCAATTGCGAGATCGCGCATCCGGCCGATCTGCAACCGGTCGGTCAGCACGATCAGCCGCACGCCTGGTAGTTTGCCGGCCTCAATCAGCGCGTCGAGATCCCGGTTCGGCACGGACTTCCCGTCGTATCGGGCACGTGTCGATTGCCGCCTCGGAATGGCGTCAAACAGCGGGTGGGCTCGCGCAGCGCCCGCACCGAACCAGAACCGAAGGCCATCCTTGGGATCGAAGTCGGCCTCACTGGATCGGCCCGTCGCGGCAGCGGCAATCGCCAGTTTCTCTGCCGCACATCCCAGACTGACGAACAAGTGATGATCGTCCGGATCGACAACCGGCGTTCGGCGCCCAAAGTCGGGCAGCAGCCGCATTTCATCGGTGCCGGCATGGAAACGCCAGGGTTGAGTGTTATGGCCATTGGCAGCCAGGGTCGCATAGTGGACGAGATTGGCAAAGACGGGAGCTGGCGCGGTACGTAGAGCTGACGAGTAGCTTTCGTATTCCACCATCGAGCCTGATTCGTGTCTCCACGCAAGCGCGCCAACAGCGGCCGTCGCAAACATGCCACCGCCCGCTACCAGCGCCCGCCTTCGTGTCAGCTTACCCATCCGACTATGCCCCCAATACGCGTCCATACTATTGAAGTCTGTCAGGAGCGAATTGACTTCGCGCAATGTTCTGCAGCGCTCGATGGAGCGTGTCGGCGCATCGACACCCCGATGAGAAATATCGACAAGCTAACGGGCACTTCGAAGACCCCGGTACACCCGATCCGATAATTGCGCTCATCCGCACACAGGACCGAACACTGACGCCGCACGCTGTCCGGAAAACCGGAGCGGTTCAACGCGGAGCCCGAATGGTGGAGGTATTCGTACAAAATCCGGCCCGCTTCCGGGCGTGATCCCGCAAGCGCGCTGGTCAAGCAAGGGCACGCCACCGCTGTGCCTTCGGGGAAACTCGCATGACCGGACCGGACGAAGTTGGCCAGTTTCCTGCCGTTATCGCTGGGTCGGCACAGTTACCGGCGCGCCGGAGGCAGATGAGCCATCGGCGCCCCCACCGACCGCGCTGTCTTGCGCTGCGACCTTCGCCTCCGCAGCCTGGATGGCCTCAGGGTAACGTGTATTGTCGCTGTCCCCTGGGCGATAACCTGCCTTTTCAAGTTGCACCAGTTCAGCACGAACCTGCGCGCGAGTAAGCGGTGCCTGCGATTGGGCAAACGAAGCAACCGGGGCAACAAGGGCGACAGCGACTGCAACGGCCTGGATAACGGACTTCATGATTGCGACCTCCTGGAACTTTGGTGTTCGGCGCGACAACTTGTCTGCGACCGTTGAGTAAATCTTAGGCGTCGCTCAGCCTCGGGTTAACCAATATCTCGCTAAGACACTTTTCCAGGCGTGGGAGGAATTGCAGCGCTCACCCAGGCGATATCCTGAATCTGTCACGGCCAGGAAGTCTGGTGTGCTGGCCGGGTGAGGAGGCTGTATCGCAATAAGTGGTTGCGATGGCTGCAGCGAAGACGCATGGGATTCCTCGCTTACCTAACGAATAGAATTGCGTGGCAAACGAAACACGATAGCCGTCCGGTTCCAGGAGACCAGATCCAGATAGACACGATGACGATCAGGCGAGGCATCCATCAGTACGCGGCGATCGACTGCTTACGCTCTGGCGTGCTGGCGCTACCGACTTGAAAAACTCCCCGCCCTCATTGCGGTGACTGGCTATCACACGTCGCAGCGCTTCAAGTCGGTAAGCGACGGCTGCCCGGTCTACCTGGCCGTCCACACGATTGATGGTCTCGATATCCTTACGGACGACGAATATCGCCAGAACGGCGGCGACAATTCTTAGTCCCTAGCTTCAAGTGCAACACCTTGAATCAAGTAAGGTGTTGCGCTGGAGAAGTTTCCGGCACTCCGTTGGCTTGCAAAACTGCCAGGGCAAACCAACCTATCGCTTGCCGGTGTCGAACCAGCCAAGATCGACTCGATCCTGCTCACACACGCCCATTCCGACCATGTTGAAGAACTGGTCGACACAGCCGGACGAATTGCCTGCTCGCATGGGGAGATATCGTTCATTTTCCTTATATCCAGGTTCAACGGCCCGACGTATCGATTGCATTCGACCAAGACCCTTCCCCCGCAACCGCCACACGATCGCGGCTTTTGGACCTGGTCAGTTCGGAGGGTCTTTTGATCGCCGGTATGCATTTGGGGAAACGCGGCTTCGCGCGAATAGAGCGAACGAGCTCGAACTACGGCCTGCCCTACGAGACCGAAGCATGTGACCGCGAACAGAAGCAACTATGTCAGGCCGGAACTCTGCACTGGAGTCACTACGAACACTGCGATGCCGTGACAACAGCGTTAGCTGCATCGTGCCTGTGAGGCACATTCCCACGGCACTAACAGAGCGGCCGCCTGGACTGGCGAAGGAGCATTTCTTTGTCGGTCGGATGGCCGCTTGCAGGAGGCGAAGCCGGTGCGTGAGCGTCCGACCGAAGACGCACGTGAACGGCGGCTCATGGGCCGCAGATGACCGTTCGTCGACACCTCGGTAGACGTTTGCATGCCGCTGACTTTGCTCTGCCGCGCAATGACGATTCAACAACGAAACACGGATACCCGATTAATCTTGAGCGGAGTGGAAATCCATCCTTTGGAAAGGTATACCCGTCGAGGATGCAGTCAGGTGATTGAATGCACACCGGTGCTTCACGCGCCTGTCGCGCACTCATGCCGGCCGGGCCGCACACCACTCCTGACGGTTGCTCACAGGGAAACCGCGATGCGCGTGCCCTCGCCGCTTATTCACGAGTCGCCTTGTAGGCGCTGGGCGAGACACCAAAAGTGGATTTGAACAGGCGGCTGAAATGCGCCGAATCACTAAAGCCCCAATGGTAGGCAATCTCGGCCACCGTCCGCGCGCGCCGTCCATCGGCCAGTTCGGCGCGGCAGCGCTCGAGGCGCCGCTGCCGGATCCACCCGGCGACGGTCATGCCACGCTCATTGAACAGGAGATACAGGTAGCGCAGTGAGATGCCGTTATCCTCAGCGATCGCCTGAGGCGTCAGGCCCGTGTCCTCGAGCCGTGCTTCAATGTACCGCAAGATCCGGTCCGTGAGGCGACTGCGCGGCGACTGACCCGACGGCGAACGATAGGCCCGAAACGCAGCCCCCAGCAACTCCAGCGTCACGTCCACGATATCCGACGCACCGCGGCCCGGCTGGTCGACAACCTCTCGCGCCAGCGCCGTCAGGTACGCGCTCAAGAGCGTGGCGAAGTGATGACCGGCGAGTAGATGCAGCCCCTCGTAAGAAGTCGCGTGGTGCAGCACGCTTTCGAAGCGAGAGACCGGAATGATCATGCAGAGCTTCTGGAAGCGGGCGGGCATCTCAAAACGCGCAGGTCGCCCACTCAACCATACACAAACCTCACCAGGCTGAATCAATGTCTTCCGGTCACCGGTATCACAAACCGTGGTACCGGTGCGCTGTAGCAGAACACCGACATAGTCCTCACCGTCGCACGATATATCGACTTGTCCACGCTCGCCCACAAACGGGTCACCCGAAAGCTCAATGAGCCGGACACCGCCGTCCAGTCGTCCCGGCCGTATGTCTGCGGTCAGTGCTCTGCCAGCGGGGGCTGAGCGCACCCGCCAACTCACAAGGTTCGCGCGAAGGGAATCCTCAATCGCGTCTGCACCGCATTGCAACCGGGCGCCATGATCTTCCAGCGTGTCCATCTCGTCTCCGTCCCAACATCCGCGTCCGCCCGCTGCCCGTGCCGCAGCGGCCGACCCGGTTCGGCTCCTGATCCCGGTCTCTGTCGAAACGACCCGGTTTACGTGACGCTACCCCCCGACCTGTGCCTTGACAATCCCGGTTTTCTCTCTATAGACTATTTTTGAACATTGGATACACTGTTCATTAAAGACTATTCCGGGCCTGCTGGCATCAATGACTGGCGAGGAAAAAAACGCACATCACGTCAAACACCAACATGACCCACTTTTCCAGCATCGAAGAATTGCGCCAGCACGCCAGGCGTCGCGTGCCGAAAATGTTCTATGAATATGTAGACGCGGGCTCCTGGACCGAATCGACCTATCGTGCCAATTCCGAGGATTTCGCAAAACTGCATTTCAGGCAGAAGGTGGCGGTCGATTTCAGCCACCGGAGACTGGAAACGACGCTGGCCGGCATCCCCGCGTCCATGCCCGTTGCGCTGGCACCCACGGGTATTGCCGGTATGCAGCACGCTGACGGAGAGATTCTGGCCGCCAGGGCTGCGAAGCGATTCGGGGTCCCATTTACGCTCTCCACGGTCAGTGTCTGCTCTATCGAGGATGTCGCCGAGCACGCTCGCGCACCGTTCTGGTTTCAGCTCTACATGATGAAAGACCGGGGGTTTATCGAGAATCTGATCCAGCGCGCCGAGCATGCCGGCTGTCCGGTTCTGGTATTTACCCTGGATCTGCAGATCCAGGGACAGCGGCACCGCGACCTGCGAAACGGGCTGTCCACGCCTCCGAAGCTGACATTGCGCAATCTGGCGCACCTGGCACGCTATCCCTCATGGTGCGCGGGTATGTTGCGTACATCCCGCCATTCGTTCGGAAATATCGTCGGCCACGCACCGGGCGTCACGGGCATCGCATCCATGGCTGAATGGGCAGCCAGGCAATTCGATCCGACGCTGACCTGGAAGGACGTTGAATGGGTACGCAAGCGATGGAAAGGGAAACTCGTGCTCAAAGGCATCCTCGATGCTGACGATGCGAGAATGGCCGCCAGGTGCGGTGCTGACGCATTGATCGTGTCAAATCACGGCGGACGGCAACTCGACGGTGCTCCGTCCTCCATCTCCGTACTGCCGCGCATCGCAGACGCGATCCAGGGTGACATCGAGTTGCATATGGATAGTGGCATCCGCTCCGGCCAGGACGTACTCAAAGCCCTCGCGTGCGGTGCGCGCGGCGTCTATATCGGACGAGCGTTCCTGTATGGCCTCGGCGCTGCCGGCGAAGCCGGCGTGACACGCGCGCTGGAAATCATACGCAGCGAACTGGACATGACCATGGCGCTGTGCGGGATCACCGATGTCGCCAAGATTGACCGCGATGTGCTCATCGAGGGGGGCCGCGGAAGTCGCGCCTGCCGGCCGCTCATCCAGGCGCCTCCGGTCGCCGGCGAACCGCTGCCTGGCAGCCTTCGCTAGGTCACGGTTTGGGGCCTGTATCATCTGTTGCAAGCCACTACACCATCGCGCCCGCCCCGCCACCGGCCACACAGTCTGCAACGGAGCGCTCCACGGCGCTCCGGCGATACAACGCCCGCCTGTCGCACCGTGGATCGCCGCAACGCGCATCGGCCGCACAGGCCAGGGTCGAGATGGAATTGACATCGAAAATGAGAAACGCCCCAGTCGACAACATCGTTACCTCCCCTGAATTCGACTCCGGAACCTCCATTCAGGATCGGACGTATCGCCTGCTGCGAGAGATGATCGAAGCAGGAAAAATTGCACCGGGGGAGAAGCTGCTTGAGGCGCGCGTTGCCAGGGCTTTCGGCATCAGCCGCTCACCTGCGCGTATTGCGCTCGCCCTGCTGTGCGAACACAAACTCATCACCGAAACCGCAGGACGTGGCTACCAGGTGGCCGGCAGCCCAGCGGGCGAAGCGAAGATCGCGCATCTCGATACGGTCAGCCTCACGACCGAGCCTCAGTGGCAGCGCATTTATGCCTGCGTCGAGCGCGAGCTTTGCAAGCGGGTGCTCTTTGGCGCCGTCCGCCTGACCGAAGAGCGGCTCGCAGAGCATTTCAATGTGAGCAGAACGGTCGCGCGCGGTGTCGTCGCGCGAATGCACGGTGTGGGCATGTTATCGAAGGATCCATCGGGACACTGGGTTGCGGCCAGGATAACGACCGAGCGCATCAACCACCTCTTCGAAATCCGGCGTCTGCTGGAGCCCGCCGCATTGATGCACGCTGCACCGCTCGCCTCACGCCAGTGGCTCACCGCTGCATACGAGAGGCTCAGCGGGCAGATCGCGCGCCATCGATGTGACAAGGGCGATATGGACGCGGCGGAAACCGATCTTCACATCGACTTGCTGTCGCTTTGTCCTAACGAGGAAATCCGCATCGCGCTCGCCCGCACACACATTCTGTTCATTCCCACGCGATATGTAACCGACCGGTACCTCAAAACGCCCGAACATTCGATTTATGATGCGCTCAAAGAGCATCGGCAAATCATCGGCTACGTGCTGAGCGACAACATTGAGATGGCCGTACAGTCCCTGCAGGACCATCTCCAGGAAGCGGACATGCGCTGGCTGCAACGCTTCAATCGGGTTCGCACCATGAAACTGGAGCCGGTCCCTCCCTACCTTTCACCGCTTCAGGCGTAATGACCGACCATGGTTTCCTCAAGCGCCGCGATGGATGTAATCGGCAAGCTGTGGCGCGCGGCAAATCGCCGTATGTCAGCACCTCGCATCACCGTTCCGTCATCATTGAACAGTTCGCAGATTGCGGCCACTTCAGCAAGCTTCGCTCGTCTGCACAGTTCGATCGCTCCCTCGGTATGTCCGGGTCGCGCAGCCACGCCGCCAGGGTGCGCCCGAAGCGGGAACAGGTGACCCGGCTGTACGAAATCCGAGGCGATTGAGTTCGGATCAGCGAGCAGACGCACTGTCGCCGCCCGTTCGGCAGCCGATATGCCCGTGCGCAAGCCCACCCGCAAATCGACGCTCACCGTGAAAGCGGTGGACAACGGCGCCGTATTCACCTGTACCATCGGCGCCAGGTACAGCCGCTCAGCGACTGCAGCGCTCAGCGGCGCGCAGACGATGCCGCATCCATGACGGATGAGAAAGGTCATCGCTTCCTCAGAGCAATGCGCCCCGGCAATCACCATATCGCCCTCCCCCTCCCTGTCTTCATCATCCGTCAAGATCACCATGCTGCCCTGACCGAACCGGTTGACAAGATCCTCCATCTCGCTGCACATACCCGTCCCTCCTTCTGTCCTCGCTGGCAAGTACTCGCGTCTCACAAACGCGCGCAAACTTGCGCTGGTCCTGCGCGGGCGCTTCGCGCACCGTGCACACGTTGCTAGATTTCCTGATCAAGTGAGATCACGTGCTGCCGCTGCTCGCCCAGTCCATCAATGCCCAATCGCATCGTGTCGCCTGCCCGCAAAAATCTGGGAGGCGTCATCCCGAATCCCACCCCCGCGGGCGTTCCCGTGCACACGATATCGCCGGGCATCAGCGTCATGAATTCGCTCACGTAGCTCACGATTTCCCTCACACTGAAGATCATGTCGCCGGTATGTCCCGTCTGGCAGCGCTGACCGTTGAGTTCAAGCCACAGCCCCAGGTCGTGCGGCTCAGGGATCTCTTCAGAAGTGACGAGCCAGGGCCCGACCGGTGCAAAGGAATCGGAGCTCTTGCCCTTCGTCCATTGCCCCCCCCGCTCCAGTTGCCAGGCGCGCTCGGAGATGTCGTTCACGATCACGTACCCGGCGACATGTTCAAGTGCATTCGCTTGCCCGACGTAGCGGGCAGGTTGTCCGATCACCACACCCAGCTCGACCTCCCAGTCGACTTTCCTGGCGCCTCGCGGCAACATCACGCCATCGTCAGGTCCGGTCAATGCACTTGTCGCTTTCAGAAACACGACCGGCTCTTCAGGAACCGGTAGCCGTGCCTCTCTGGCGTGATCCCGGTAATTGAGCCCGATACACACGAGTTTTCCGATCCCGGAAATCGGCACTCCGAACCTTCCAGGATGTACCACTACGGGAAATTGATTTACGTTCAAGGCAGCCAGTTCATTGAACCGACCACCTGCCAACGCTTCGGGCGTAATGTCGGCCAGAGCGCACGACAGATCTCTTACCGCCCCCTGGTTGTCCACGAACCCCGGCCGCTCCGCGTTCTTCTCACCGTACCGCACCAGCTTCATGATCTGCTCTCTCGCTAAAAATCGGGATGCGCGGCGAACGCATGCGCCGCGCGCTGAAACCGTGTCGTGAAGTTATTGAAGCAATTGCGCGCGCGCAAATTTCCCGTTCTCGTAGAGCAAAGGCCCGATCGTGTTTTCGTAGACAGTTTCAGCCACCGTACCGATCACAACGGTGTGCCCAGAGTGCTCGAACGTCTGCCCGACGTCGCAAAATACGGTGGCCTGTGCGCCGACGAGCTGGGGCAAGCCGTAGACGCCTTTCGTCCACTCGCCAAAGGCGAAGCGTCCCTCACCCTTCACCTTGCCGCTGAACGGTTCGACAAGGAACGCCTGCTCCGCAGACAGGATATTGACCGCGAACCTGCGCACCCGCAGTAGCGGGGCATGCATGCTGGCAGTATGAGCGACACTGATCAGCAAGCTCGGTGGAATGACGCCCAGCGAACAGACGGCTGTCATCACCATGCCATATCTGCCTTCGTTCTCTACAGTGGTAATCAAGGATACGGTCGACGTCAGGCGACGCATCGCGTGTTTGAAATCGTCGGTGGAAGACATCAGCCAATTGTCCTGGTTCATTGCGTGATCCGATCAGAAAGCGCATCGTGTGCCGCTGCCGCGCGCCCGATGCGCGGCAGAACCTTAGACCGGTCGAAAGGGCTTGCGCAGGCCGGCTCTTTCGAGAAGGGGCATCACGCCGGAGTTGAACCGGCGCAACCCGTCGAGGTAGTCAACCCAATGAATCGCCACACCATCGATCCCGAGTTCCGACAGTTCGGCCAGCCGTTCTGCGATGGTTTCGGCCGAGCCGACCAGGCTGTAACCGGCGTAACCACCGGAGAGGTGGAGCTTGAAAGTCTGCCAGGCCGCCTCAGGCATGATTTCCGAATTCAACCCGAGATACTTTGCGGCATTTTCGACCGCCTCCTCGTTTCTCTTCTCGACCGCAAAATAACGCAGGTACTCTTCGGCCTCCCGGTCGGAATCGCGCTGGACTACATATGCATGCGTCCAGACCTGAACCTCGCGGCCGTACTTCTCCGCTGCGAGCGTGCGATATTGCGCGACCTGCCTGCGAATGGCGTCCTTGTTGTTGTGATCGGTAATGACAACGTACCCGATGTCACATTGCGAAGCGATAAAATTGCGTCCCCGTTCAGATCCCCCCGCATTGATAACCGGCGGCAGCGGTCGCTGGATCGGCTTCGGCATCGCGAATGCCTCCTCGATCTGAAAGTATTTCCCGTGATGGCTGAAGCTCCCGTCCTCGGTCCACAGCCGCTTGACGACGCTCAGCCATTCGTCGGCGTAGTCGTATCGTGCGTCATGTTCCATGAAGGGCACTCCGAACATGCCGAGTTCGGGATGAAACCATCCACAGACAACGTTCAGGCAGTACCGCCCTCCCGAGATATGATCGATTGTGGCCGCCTGCTTCGCAGCGAACACCGGGTGGGTCGTCTGGACGTGGGAGGTCGTCGTCAGCGTGATATGTTCGGTGACCGCAGCCAGTCCGGCAGCCCAGGTATAGGTTTCGAAGTTTCGCCCGTTGAAGTTGGTCGGCCCGCCCAAACCCATCCAGCGCGCTACAGGCACCAGTGCTTCGATCCCGGCCTTGTCCGCCACCTGCGCAATTTCCCTCGTCAGCTCCCAGGTCAATTTGTGCCGTTCGTCCACCAGGGTCATCGCGCAGCCGCTATCGCAGTTCAGGCCAAACAGGCCCAGCTTCAGCTTGTTACCATTGAAAAGCGCATTCGTCCCATTGCGCTCACGTCCTTCGATTGCCGCCAGGTCTAACATTTCGCCTCCTGATTTTGTTTTGATCGCTACCCTTTCCTAACTGATCTGACCCACGATGGCACCCACAAACTGTGGAATGTCATAAATGAAGCGACTGGTGATCACGTTTTCGTCCACGACAACGGGTTCATCCACGACGTTGGCTCCCGCATTGGCCAGATCCTCCATGATGTTCCAGTAACCCGTCGCCCGACGCCCTTTGAGCAGCCGGGCGCTCAGCAGGACCTGGGAACCGTGGCACAACGCGCCTATGGGCTTGCCGGTTCGCTGAAATGCCTGCAGGAACTTCAGCACGCCGGCGTTCACCCGCAGCTGGTCCGGGTTCCATGCTCCACCCGGCACATAGACCGCGTCGTAGTCGTCGACGCTCACCGCCTCGATGTGGGCGTCGACCGGAATCCAGCCAGAATTGTGAGTAAACTGGATTGCAAGAACATGCGTTTTGGCAATCTCGGGGAACTGGATGCCGAAGGCGGCCGCATATTCGATATGCCTGGGCGACACCAGATGGCAGGTTGCACCGCGTGCTTCAAGCCACTTGCGCGGAATCGACACTTCCGTTTCCTCCACGCCGTGCGTGGCGATGATCCCGATGCGCTTGCCCTTGAACTGCCCCGGATTCGCCGGCCGCTCCGTCATGAATTCCAGCAGACGCTCGTTGCCCGGCGCCGTCGCGAGAAAATGGATATTGACCTTGGGAAAAGGCGGCAGATCGTCGTATGCGTGAAGCGCCGTCACGATATCGCGGGCGGAAGAGTTCGTCATTGCAGGTCCCTCATGTCCTGTTGGTGTACCGACAGGATCGCTCCTTCGGCGCAACGGGGCATGAAGATTCCTGCACTGTCTCTTGCTCATTCGCGCACACACCGGGCGCAGTGCCTGCCGGGAGCTCTTCGCGGGCGCTGCCCCAGGCTTCAGGCCCTCGACGCGCGCCCGCGTCGCTTTTCGCTCTGCGTGAGCTCTGAATCGCGTGCCTGATATGCTTCCCCCCACTGCCTCAGACTCACGAGAACCGGAGCGAGCGTGCGCCCGAACGGGGTGAGTTCATATTCCACCTTGGGGGGGACCTGCGGGTAGACATGACGTGCGACGATACCGTCAGCTTCCAGCTCACGTAGCTGCAGCGTAAGCATGCGCTGCGTCGTGTTCGGCATCAGCCGGGTGAGTTCCATAAAACGCCGTTTCTCCCGCAACAGATGGAAGAGAATCACGGGCTTCCAGAGACCGCCGATGACAGAGAGTGTGACCTCGACAGCACATCCGCTTTTACTGTCCAGACGTTTCGGGCGCATGGTGCCATACCTACATCATTGAAAGTACCGGCTTTAATTGTACGTTCTTGTCCCAATAGACGGGCGCCTGGATAATCAACGTCGAGTCACGGATCGATTGAAATCACGAAGGACCTGCTGTCGCGCTGTCACCTTACGCAGATCTGCCCGGCACCGCCCGTCCCGAACCGATCGTTCATGTCGCGTCCGTCAATTGCACTGTTATTTGCACCTTCACCCATAGCACCAAGGAACAGCACTGATGAAAGCCGTCGTTCTGCGCCAGCCCGCCGGGCTCGACAACCTCCAGCTCGTCAACCTCAACGATCCCGGCGCGCCCGCCGCCGGCGAAATCCGCGTGCGCATTCACGCGAGCTCGCTCAACTTCCATGATCTTGGAGTCGTCACGGGCAGGATGCCGACGGCCGACGGCCGCATTCCCATGTCCGACGGCGCCGGGATCGTCGAGGCGACCGGAGAAGGCGTCACGGAGTTCGCCCCAGGCGACGCGGTGGTTTCATGCTTCTTTCCGCACTGGCTCGATGGCGCGCCGGCCATTGGCGACTTCTCGACCACGCCCGGCGATGGCGTCGACGGCTACGCCCGCGAGTACGTTGTACGACCATCGCACTGGTTCACACATGCCCCACGCGGCTATACCCATGCACAGGCGGCCACACTGACCACGGCGGGACTGACTGCGTGGCGTGCGCTTGTTGTCGACGGTGGACTGAAAGCCGGTGACACGGTGCTGGTGCTTGGCACAGGCGGTGTCTCGATTTTCGCACTGCAGATCGCCAAATACATGGGTGCGCAGGTCATTGTGACCTCGTCATCCGACGCCAAACTCGCACGCGCACAGGCACTCGGTGCGGATCACCTCGTCAACTACAGGCGCGAACCGGACTGGGCCGCGAAAGTACTGGCGCTCACCGAAGGCCGTGGCGTGGACCATGTCGTCGAGGTCGGCGGTCCGGACACACTCACCCAGTCGATCGAGGCCTGCCGGATCGGAGGTCATATCGCCCTCATCGGCGTGCTCACAGGTATTAGCGGACAGGTTCCGACGGTCACGCTGATGCGACGTCAGCAGATCCTGCAAGGGCTCGTGGTCGGCAGTCGCATGCACCAGATCGAGATGGTGCGCGCCATCGAAGCGACCGGTCTCAAGCCGGTCGTTGACAGGACATTTGCACTCGATGAAATCGCCGATGCATTCCGTCATCAACAAGAAGCCGGACACTTCGGCAAGATCTGTCTGGCGATCTGAACGACACAGTAGCGGGCTGCATCTGCAGCCCCAGCGCTCGCTGGAGTATCCCGGGAGCAACCATCAAGGCGTCGCTGTTCCCCCTGATGCCCCCGAATACGCGGTCAGATGACGCCATCTGACCGTACGTTTCCAGCTCGCAGCCTCGGCGCGATGGACCGGCCTCGTCGGCCTGCGCGGGATTGCAAGCCCGGCCCGAAACGCTTTCCGGCCTGCAATTTCGGACCGTCCGCGCACTGATGCTCGATGTTCTCGCACACCATTACGGATGGAGCCAAGGAGGCCTCGACGAAAGTGCGACTCGCCGGCTTTCGTTCAGAGGAGTTTTGGCGTGCCGATCCAGAGTATCGTCGCCTCGCCTTGGGAGGAGTTTTCCCAGGCATGCGGCACTTTGGACTTGTATTGGGCGCAATCCCCTTTGCTCAAAAGAAAGTCCCTGCACTCCAGAGTCAACGTAATCTCACCGGAAAGGACGTGTATCAGTTGCTCGCTTGCGCGCGTGGCTATCTCAGATCGCTTCTGGCCGGGCGGCATCCGGACCAAAATCGCCTCCATCTGGTTGTCACCGTCGATGTTTGTCAATCGGGCAAAGAGACTTCCTGAGTCGTCAAGACCAAAGTACGTTCGATGATCAGCGCGCGTAACGGAGCCCTTCTCCGGGCCGAGAAAGTAACCCATTGCGACACCCAGGGCCGAAGATATCCCAGCCAGTGCAGACAAGGACGGCAAAGCGCGACCACGTTCGACCTGAGAGAGATACCCCTTCGAGAGGCCGCTCGCAAGCGCGGTTTTCTCAAGCGTTTTGTTCTGGCGCTGCCGAAGTATCCGGATCCTGGTTCCAAGTACCGTATCGAACTTGCTCATATCATTTAATGCAGACATAGCGCGGATGTCGCAACCACCCACCCGCAAGTCCCGCCCAGGCCACCCTGAGCGATCCGATCGCTCCACCGAAATTGTGCCCCGCCCCCCCGCGACGCGGAAGGACAGTACAGGTTCGTTTTGTCGACGCCGCCAACCTGATCACTGGATTGCCCGTTTCGTGTTCAGACAAATTCCGCTCTTCATCCAATACATCCGTTTGGAGCAGTCAGCGGCTTATCGCAACTGCACGGCGACCGGTTCCGATCCAGGCTGCCCTACGCGCCCTAACGAACGTCTGCCCAATGTGTGCTTCGGGCAACACGAAAGAAGCCACGCAGACCTAACATGTCGGCGGAACCCCACTCCGCCAACGTGAACCGCATCTCGCGCAGCATGTGTGCCGTTCGTCCGGAGCGGCGGAACATGTTAGCCCGAACAGAGGGTAGCCGCCCCCGGCCAGTTCAGATATGGACTCGTTTTATTCACTCGTCCAGGCTCACGGAACTATAGGAATCCATCCAGTCATACGATTCTCGTCCTGACGCCCAGGCCCAGTTGCGTTCGGGTACACGTCGGTTATCCCCGCCTGTTGGCACTGCCTTCGGCCTCCGGTTCGCATTGGCCGGTGCATTCAAAGGAAATCCGTCAGATTGCTGCGTTCCGGAAGATCGTTGATCCATTACAGCTCCTCTATCAGTTCAAGCTCTCACGATTCTGCATGCCACCGTTACGCGAATTATTGACGCCACCATCGTCAAGAATCGATTGGCAGCACATTATCGGGATGGCAACGACAACGTCTCCCGGCCTCCACATCCTGATTCTATTAACCAGTAAAAAATCTTCAACACTGAAAATGAAAACTCATTATTTACATTTCCAGACAAGCTAATATCAACAACATTCCACTGCCAATGTCGTTTGTCTTCACAGTCCATAAAGGCAGCGCGCGTTCGGACAATTTGCCTACACAGCAGTCAAATCACGCTGGAAATTTATTCACGATTGACAGGCATCCTAAAGTCCATTCTCCGTCTACGCGCCTGAGAGACTTCCTTCAAGGATCGCTATTCCAGCACCTGAGCGCTACGTCGTTCAACGCGACCAACGAAAGCGGGGCTACGGTCCCGGTCGCAGCGTTTGGCGAAGCAGGTGAGACGAGCCTTCCCGCATCATGCCGGTACACTGCGGCTAAACTGCACGGTCCCGGGCGCCATAGCCGCCAGTGCCGTCACGTCGCGACCGGCTTCCGCAATCCGCACACCTTCGGCGAGCACTTCGCAAAGCCAGTCGATAAAAACGCGAATCTTGCTGGGCAAATGGCGACTCGGATAAAACACGATACTCACCGGCGCGTCGGCCACACCGCTTTCGATCGGTATCTCCGCGAGCAGACCTTTCTCGATGTAAGGCGAAAGAGCAAGCCGATAGGCCGAGATAATGCCGAGCCCTGAAACTGCGCAGGAGATCATTGCCTCGGGATCGTTGACAGTGACCTGGCGCCGCGTCGAAACCGCTGCAATCGCACCCGTCGTCTCCCATGGCTTCTGTCCGCCCCTTTCACCATGGTTGAGCGCGACGGACGCATGATCCTCCAGTTCGCCGACTGTGCGCGGCATTCCATTTCGCCTCAGGTAAGACGGTGCCGCGCACAGTGCGTGAGACAACCTCCCAACCTCTTTCGCCACCACGCGTGACTCGCGGATCGGTCCAATCCGGACCGTGCAGTCCATTGCTTCCTGAGCGAGGCTGAACTGCTCGTCAGAGATGGCCAGCTCGATATCCAGCCCAGGATACTTATCCAGCAACAAGGGCAATGCGGGTATGACCACGCCGCGCGCGAGAATCGACGGCATGCCGACCTTGATCCGCCCCTCGGGGCTCTGGCCTGCCGACATGGCTTCCTCGTTCATGTTGTCCACCTGCGCCAGCACCCGGACACACGCCTCATAATACGTCAGCCCCTCCGGCGTTGGGCTCACGCTCCTCGTTGTCCGGTTCAGCAGCCTGACATTGATCTGCTCCTCCAGGACCTGGACCATGCGGGAAACTGATGCCGTATTCAGATTCAGAGCCTCGGCAGCCCTTGTGAATCCCCGCGTGTCGACCACCCGCACAAAGGCCCTCATGGCGTCAAGACGATCCATATAAACTCCTCAGTTCAGCAAGAGAAAAAATGCTCGTGCCTCCCCCGTAGTGTGCGAAACGCCAACTCACCAGGACATAAAGTCATACCTGGCTTCTGCACGAATCACGGACTTCCTGTCGGACCCGCATCGCGCACGCGATAGAACAGGATGTCCGCCGCTTCTTCAACAGTCGCCACTGCCCTGTGAGGAACGCCAAACGCTTTCGCCATCACTCGCCCCCGCACCCGGGCCTGCTCGCGCAGGCGTTCATCCGGCTCAACGACGACAAGAACCCGGCAAAGCCTCGCCACAACCGCCCTGTTCCTCACGAGCCACTGTCCTCTCTGCGCGTAATCTTCGGCAGACTCATCCGAAATCGCTCCCCGGTAGACGATCGCGAAAGGGTTGCCAAGCGCGATCAGTGCGTCCATTTCGGACGCCCAACGCTTCCCGTAGCCAGTGACGATTGCGTCGTTATTCACCGTAACAACGGGAAACGCGCTGACGTCAAACACGACAAAGCGGGAAGTGTCGAGACCGCTCATCGCTACTCCGGATCAGGGCGCCGTGCGGATTCGCCTGACGCGCTCCCGCCACTGCTCACGAGTTCCCCATGCGTGGAAGCGCTGACCTTTGCAGCCTCTGGCGTAGAGGGAAAGCTCGTTTCCCACCCTCCTCCCAGAGCCTTGTAAAGGCCGACCAGTGCGAGTGATACGTCAGTAGTACTGGCAACCCTGGCTTGCTGCGTATCCAGCAGGTCGCGCTGGACGGTCAGCACGTTGAGGAAATCCGTCGCACCCGCAACGTACTGACGACGTGCGTTCTCAAGTGCCTCGCTGTCCTGCGCCTCCGTTGCATCAAGTTTCTCCTCCCGTGTCTGCCGTGTGTCATAGTCGCTCATGGCGTTATCGACCTCATGCCAGGCATTGAGCACGGTGCGCTGATACTCGATCATTGCCTCGCGCTGTTGTGCCTTGCGCAGTTCGAGTTGCCCCTTGAGTCGGCCGCCCTCGAAAATCGGTACGCTCAGCGCCGGCCCTACCCCGAACATGCGCGAGCTCCACTCGTCGAGGTCTCCGAAATGCATGGCCTGAAGACTCAGGTTCGCCGAGAGTGTGATCCGTGGGTAAAAGTCGCCAACGGCAACACCGATGTCCGCCGTTGCCGCATGCAAATGTGCCTCTGCCTCGCGGATATCCGGCCGACGCTCGGCCAGTTGCGAAGGCAATCCCACAGGCACACGTGGCGGCACAGGGGGAATGGCGTGGACGGCATCGAGTTCGCTCTCGAGCGTTCGCGGGGGTTCACCGAGCAGGAAACTCAGGGCGTTGACGAGATGAACCCGCTGGTTTTCAAGCACCGGCAGGCGCGCTTCGATGCCGCTCACCTGAGCTGCTGCCTGCGCAGTCTCGAGGTGGGTCGCTACCCCGTCGGTAAAGCGGATCTGCGTGAGTTTCAGGCTTTGGCGTGCGATGTCGAGGTTTTGCTCAACGACGGCCTGTTGCGCCTGTACTCCCCTGAGCTGGATGTAGTCGCTCGCCGTCTCGGCGATCGCCGAAAGCAGGACATCGCGCCGCAACTCGGCCGTTGCCTGTACCGACGCGTCGGCAGATTCGATCTCGCGACGCACGCGCCCCCAGAGGTCCAGTTCCCACGAGGCGTCGATCCCCGGCTGCCAGACGTTATAGTCATGCTGGCCATTCAGGCCTGAAATGTCCACGAGCCCATTCTGGCTCGAGCGCGAATGCTGATACGAAGCCGTTCCCTCGAGCGCGGGCATGGCGTCCGCCCCGGTCATGCGGCGGGCTGCCCGCGCCTGCATGAGCCGTTGGGTGGCGACCTTGACATCGAGGTTTGCGCCCGCCACACGCTGAACGAGCGAAGAGAGTTCGGCGTCCGAGAATACGGTCCACCACTGCGCGTCGACATTGTCCGGGACTGCATGACTGTGCGCCGGCGCCGCTTCCTGCTTGACCTGCCGCGTCCACTGCGCCGGCAATGCCGCTTTGGGCTCGTGATAGTCCGGACCGACCATGCACCCGGCTAGCGTTGTCAGCAACACCGCGCCGGCCACGCGGACAATATACGGGCTCATTGCTGAATGCCCCCCGTGTTACCCTGCCCACCCGCGTCGCCCGTCCGGATGGTTGCCTCGACTGACATGCCTACGCGAAGGCGTTCCAGTTCAGGCTGCCCGGGACGCAGCAGGATTTTCACCGGAATGCGCTGGACAATCTTGGTGAAGTTTCCCGTTGCGTTATCCGGTGCGATCGGGGCAAAGGTCACCCCCGTAGCAGGTGCCAGGCTATCGACCGTTCCGTGCAACACAGCACCGGGAAACGTGTCAACATGGATATCGGCGGTCTGGCCACGCCGCACCGACGTCAGTTGCGTTTCCTGGAAATTGGCGACGACATAGGCCTTCTGCAATGGAACCACGGCAAGCATGGGGGTGCCCGCAGTCACATACGCCCCAAGGCGCACCGAGCGCCGGCCAACCATGCCATCGACTGGCGCAACGATGCGTGTCCATGAAAGATTCAGGCGAGCCGTATCGAGTGCCGCCGACGCCTGTCCCAGCGCCGCCTGGGCGCGATCCCTGACTGACTGCAACACCGCGACCTGTTGCCGTGCCGCCTTGACAGTGGCCAGGTTGCGGGCAACATCCGCCTGTGCGGTATCGATGCGCGACTGCGCCTGCTGCGCGTTCTGTACGCTTCCCGCACCGCGGCTGGCCAGGTCCGTGTAGCGGCTGTAGTCCGCCCGGGCGAATGTGTAATTCGCGTGCGCCGCCGCGAGCGCAGCGTTCGCCTGGTCGATGACCGACTGCTGCTGCACGATACTTGTTGACGCATTGTCGATAGCGGCTTTCGCCATGGCCACGTTCGCCTCTGCAGAAGCGACCGCAGCCCTGTAATCCCTGTCGTCGATCTGCGCGAGGAGTTGTCCCTGATGGACGACCTGATTGTCCTCCACCAGCAGCTCCGTGATCTGCCCGGCCACACGCGGCGCAACAACCGTGTAGTCGGCAGTCACATACGCGTCATTGGTGGTTTCTGATGACGAAGACCGACCCAGAACCGCAATCGCAGCCGATACGGCAGCAACAAT
>NZ_QEOL01000011.1 GCF_003096715.1 Paraburkholderia silvatlantica | reverse complement strand
GCCCGGAATTCCGCAGGGTATGGGGTACGATGCTTGCCCATTTCCGGCACCTCCTTCTCAAAAGAATAGGTGTCCGTTTTTCTGGGTCAATCTCACTTCTGCAGGCCGGACGTCATCTTGTGCGCACCACCCGCTAACGATTTCGACGAGGGTGTCCTGTTGATGAGGGCCGGCCTGATGGAGCGAGCGGCGGCCGAGAGAACGCCGCCAGCCGCCGGTGGTCGCGCCCGGCGCACTCATTGTGCAACACCACGCCGCGGGTGGCTGGCGGGCTCCAGCTATCGGCGGCGAATCACTTGCGCGTGGGCGTCCACTGCGCCATCTCTTCGGCGATGAACTTCGCGAGCGGGGCGATTTCCCCGCCGACACTCGCCTGTTCGAGCGCCTTCATGTACTCGGTGCGCCGGCCAACGCGAACCACCGTCCACGGGTAACCGCCCGACGCGAGCAACACGTTCATCAGGAATCGGCCGATCCGCCCATTCCCGTCGAAGTACGGGTGAATGAACACGAACAGGTGATGCCCGAGAACCGCTCGAACCGCCGGGTGCGGCTCGTCTCTGATAAGGTCGAAGAGCGCCTCAAGGCAGTCGAGGATCGCGTCGCGCGGCACCGGCGTGTGCATCGAGTTGCGGATGAAAATCGGCCCCGTGCGGTAGCCCGCCAGCTGATGCGCTGCGAGTATGCCTGCCTGCACGGACGGCCCGAAAAGTTGCGCGTACCAGTGGTGGTGGTCGTGCTCCACAATGTCGCCCGCGTTATCCCCGGGGAACAGGCGCGCGATGCTCTCCTTGATCGACTGAAACGCAAGGTAATATCCGCGCGCTGCGAGCGTGTTCTTTTCCTTCTCGTGTTCCGGATCGCCTTCAGGGTCCCAGTCGCCACGGGCTACACGCTCGATGAGTTCGTCCGTGACCTGGTAGCCCTCGATGGAGAGCGAGTTATACGCGTCAGAGACGTAGCGCTCATCGACCTGCGTCAGATAGCCGGCGGCGTCCTGCCCGATCCCCGGCGGCGGTGGAAACGCGGCAATCACGGCGTCGCGCCATCTCGTCCACATGGAGCGCAGCCGGAGCACATAGGGCGAGCGCTGGCGGCTCGGTGTGAGCGACGGCTCCTGCCGCTCGAACGGGTTGACCGGCTTGATGGGGCGGCCCGCGGCCGCGAAGCTATCAACGATGCGTTTCGTCTCCTCCGGACGATTCATGAACGTGAACGCACCCGCCAGCCGCGCGGCAGCGGCGCTCTTCCCGTCGTCAGCGAGGAGCGTGGTCAGGACCTCGCTCGCATTGCGCACGAGCATCAGCGCAATTTCCGCATCGGACGCGTTGTTCACGAAGAACTGCGGGCCGACCAGACACAGCGCCTCGGCGACCGGCCACACCTGAAGGCCGCGGACCTCCACCCGGGATTTAGGCACGCGGTTCTCGTCGGCGTAGACGAACACCGACTTGCTGGCGGGCAAGTTGAGGTAATACGAGCTTCCTTCCTTGACCACCGCGACCACCTGCGCCGGTATCGTGGTGTTCCCCGTGTGCAGCAGCAGCGAAGCTTCGGGGTTCAGGCAGTAACGCTTGGCGAAGCGCTTGCCCAGGTAGCGCGAGATGAATGCCCAGTACGTTGCGTACCAGCTCGTCGACTCGCCGTCGCCGTCGCCTGGATTGCTGCAGAAGTACCAGCCCTTCATGATCGAGCGCAGAAAGCCGGTGTCGACGAGCAGGGTGCGCTGCTCGTCGGTCAGCTCCGTGTGCTCGACAACGCCGTGGTGCTTGTCCTGCAGCTTCTTGAGGGTCTTGAGTGCAGACGCGAGCTTGGCGGACCGTTTGGTCTTGGAAGAGGTGGCCATGGATGACATCGTGGGGATGGGGCGCGAAAATTACCTTGAAATACGCCGAGCTTTTACATTGATATGTCGGGACGGTTTACATTGACATAGCTGGCGGCGTTTACATTGTTATACCGCCATACGTTTACATTGATATGTAATCTGAACCCGTTTATAAGTACATGATATAACGTAACTTATGTCATTTCAACGCGGGCGATTTTCCAGACCTGTCGCGGCAAAAATTTAGGCCGAAAACAAGGTGGTTTTTGGACTGACGGGAGCGTAAATTTGCGAAAGCGAGGCTTCCGGGAACGGCCATGACTGTATTGGCCCCGTTTATTTGAACGCCAAGCCGCGACCTCTGGGCCGCCGCCGCGGCACACCGGCTCGCTGCATTTCGCCGTCGAAGTCGGCGAACGGCTGTGGTGTAGCGGTCCCCGGTTGTCAGATACTTGTACGTGTAACCGCAATTCGCAGCCTGGAGATGCGCGCTCCAGTAACCTCTTGATTTTGGTCCTAACATTGGTGTCTCCTGCTTCCGCTACTCATAGTGACGAACCGACGTTACACGGAAGCAGTTGCTCAATGCGGTTGATCGGATGCTCTGCGATGCCGGCGAGGACGTGGCGCAAACGGAGCACGCTATGAAAATAAGGTCCGCCAAAGATGACGATCTCGTCGGGATCAAAAGCCTGCTGGCGACGTGTGAGTTGCCAACAGAGGACGTCACGACCGGGCTGCTACCGGGCTTTCTCGTTGCAGTCGACGAAGGGGCAGCGATAGTTGGAAGCGTCTGTCTGGAGCCTTTGGGTGCTGATGCGTTGCTCAGATCGCTGTCTGTCGCCTTGCATCTTCGAGCAACGGGGCTCGGCAAGTCTCTGCGTCTGGCCATCGAACGGGAAGCCAGGGCGAGCAACTATGGCAGCTTGTGGTTGCTCACTACGAGCACGCCACAGTTTTTCGAGAATCACGGCTACAGCGCAGTCAAGCGGACCGATGTGCCGGATGAGGTACGTGAAACGGCGCAGTTCATGCGACTCTGCCCGTCTACCGCCGTGTGTATGAGGAAGCACTTCGCGTGCGCAATCACGCTACGCGCCATCGAGCGTGACGAACGGCTCGCTCGCTGATCGTCGACGCCAATGTATCGGGCAGGGATCGGAGGTTGTGTGGCGGACCGGCGCATGTCTTTCAGCTAACACGGGCTTCCTTTTGCTGATGGGCACGCGTGATCGCCGCGGCAATTGCTTGGGGATAACTTTTGCGCATTATTCCCCCGCACCCCCTCGTGCCAAGGAGAGATATTGTTGCTTAAACGTCCAAAACAACAAAATGCCGCAGACACCCGCTGCGCGGGCATTTGCGGTAAACGAAATGCTACCCACAGTGTGATGCTTCTCGTCGATTTTTGCGCGGAAAATGCGCTTCTAGCTACATGTACCCGCATTGTTCGAGGATATGAGATGGAGCGAAACCGCCAAATTATTGGCGCTGACTCATCTACCAACACTTTTAGTGTGGGTAACCGTTCTAATTCTGACTAACGCAGTTTTCTGTTGGTAGAAGCCCGCCCTCCCATGGAGCGCGGGCTTTTTTCTTTGCACGCACAATCTGTGCGAGTCGGGCGCCGACCCGCTGCGACGTTTTCGCACACACAGTCGCTTCTCCGCCTCGGACGACACGTTTTCTGATTTTTGTCACGGCAAAACGCCTGCCGGCGCGCCATCATTTAAAAGATGCATTTATTTTGAATCTTAAAAGATTGCTCGCGCTGTCACCCCACAAGGAAAAAGGAGAAAGCCGTGTTTTGCTATCAATGTGAACAGACCGACCGCACCCAGGCCACACCGGGGTGCGCCTCGGCCAAGGGCAACTGCGGCAAGGACGCCACGACTGCGGATTTGCAGGACCTGCTGATTTACGCGGCCAAGGGCGTCGCACAGTATGGCGCGCTCGCGCGCGGCCTCGGCAGCCCCGATCGCGAAGCCGGCCGCTTCCTGCTCTATGCGCTGTTCACAACGCTCACCAACGTCAACTTCAACGCCAGCCGTTTCGTGGCGATGCTGCGCGAGGCCGCGCAACACCGCGATCGCGTGAAGTCGGCCTGCGAGGCGCTCGCGCTCGCGCAAGGCGTCGCCGCGGCGCAGCCGGGTGGCGCAGCGCTCTGGCAACCGGGCAACGATCTCGCCGAACTGCAGGCGCAGGCCGCGCTCGTCGGCATCAAGGCCGGGCTCCCGAAGGTGGGCGAAGATGTCGTGGGCTTGCGCGCGCTCGTGCTCTACGGTCTCAAAGGCGTGTGTGCCTACGCCCATCACGCGCGCGTGCTCGGCTACGAGAGCGAAGAGGTCTATGCGGGCGTGGAGGCGGCGCTAGTGTTTCTCGCGAGCGAACCCACGCAGGCCGGCGATCTTCTCGAGCATGCGCTCGCGCTCGGCAACCTGAACCTCAAGGTGATGGAACGGCTCGATGCGGCGAACACGGGCCGCTTCGGCATGCCCGAACCCACTGCCGTGCGCGTGACGCCGGCGGCGGGCAAAGCCATCCTGGTTTCGGGCCACGACCTCGGCGATCTCGAGGCACTGCTCGAAGCCACCCAGGGCACCGGCGTGCAAATCTACACGCACGGCGAGATGCTGCCCGCGCATGCTTACCCGAAGCTCAAGGCTTATCCGCATCTGGCAGGCAACTACGGCGGCGCATGGCAGGACCAGCAATCGGACTTCGCGAACTTCCCCGGCCCGATCCTGATGACGTCCAACTGCCTGATCGAGCCGCTGCCGCAGTATCGCCAGCGCATTTTCACGACGGGGCCGGCAGGCTGGGCCGGCGTGCGCCATCTCGAGCATCATGCGTTCGCGCCGGTCGTGCAGGCCGCGCTCGCGCTGCCGGGCTTCCGGGAAACGGTGCCGGAGGAAACCATCACCATCGGCTTTGCGCGCAACACGGTGCTCGGCGTGGCCGACAAGGTGATCGACGCGGTGAAGGCCGGCCAGATCCGCCACTTCTTCCTGATCGGCGGCTGCGACGGCGCCGCGCCGGGCCGCAACTACTACACCGAGTTCGCCCAGGGCGCGCCCGACGACACCGTCGTCATGACGCTCGGCTGCAACAAGTACCGCTTCAACCGTCACGAGTTCGGCGACATCGGCGGCATTCCGCGCCTGCTCGATCTGGGTCAGTGCAACGACAGCTACTCGGCGATCCAGATCGCCGTCGCGCTCTCGAAGGCCTTCGACTGCGGCGTGAACGATCTGCCGCTCACGCTCGTGGTGTCATGGTTCGAGCAGAAGGCCGCCGCGGTGCTGCTCACGCTGCTCGCGCTTGGCCTGCGCAACATCCATCTCGGACCGACGTTGCCCGCCTTCCTCACGCCGAACGTCCTCGACATTCTCGTCGAGCAGTTCGGCATCGCGCCGATCGGCGAGGCGCAAGCGGACCTCGCCGCGGCACTCGCACGCAAGGCCGCTTGAGCGCGGGTGAAAACTTCATGAGTTATCGAATCGAGCTCACCACGCGCGACGGCCAGGCGTTCGGCTTCGCGTGCGAGCCGGGGCAGGACGTGCTGAGCGCGGCGGCGGCGGCGGATATCACGCTGCCCTCGCAGTGCCGGCGCGGCAGCTGCGGCGCGTGCCATGCCACCGTGACCGAAGGGGCGTATGCGCTCGGCGATCACAGCGTGGACGCGTTGCCGTCCGGCGACCCGCAGGCGGTTCTGTTGTGCCGCACGAGACCGGCGGCCGACTTGCGCGTCGCCGCACCGTACGACGGCACGAAGGTGCTGCTGCAGCCGGTTGCCGCGCGCACGGCGCGCATCGCCGCGCTGGAAACGATCGCCGACGACACGTGCCGTCTGGAACTGCTGCTCGACGCCGACGACACCCGCGGCAGTGCCGCCGAGTTCGAAGCGGGCCAGTTCGCCGAACTGGAGTTGCCGGAGTGCGGCGTGAAGCGCCCGTTCTCGCTTTCCAACACCAGCAACTGGGAAGGGCGGCTCGAGTTTCTCATCCGGCTGCGGCCGCAAGGCACGTTTTCGGCGTATCTTCGCGAGCGGGCGCAGCCGGGCGACGTGCTCACCGTTCATGGCCCGCAGGGCGGCTTCGGTTTGATCGCCGACAGTCTGCGTCCGCGCTGGTTCGTGGCGGGCGGCACGGGCCTCGCGCCCGTGCTCTCGATGCTGCGCCGCATGGCCGAATTCGGGGAAATGAACGACGCACGGCTCTTTTACGGCGTGAATCGCGAGAGCGAGCTGTGCCTGCTCGACGAACTGGACGCGCTTCGAGCCGCGCTGCCGCAACTGCACGTCGAACTTTGCGTGCGCGAAGCGGCCGACGGCTGGCAAGGCTCGCACAGCACCCCCGTCGACGCGCTCGCTGCCGCGCTTGCAGTGGGTGGCGCGGCGCCCGATCTCTACGTGTGCGGTCCGCCCGCGATGGTGAGCGCCGCGCAAGCGGTGGCGGCGCGCGCGCACATGCCGTCCACGCAGTTCGTCAGCGAGCGCTTCACGGTCTGAGTCGCAATGCAGTGTGTAGTTTTTCTTCGTGTCTGATTGACCTCGCCTTCGGGCGGGGTTTTTTTTCGCGCATCGGGTGGCCATGCACGGCAACTCCGGGCGATCCATTCAAGAGATTGACATTCGGTCATTAACTGTCAAAATGTCCAGCATCATGATGCCAACCCGCACAACCCGTCCCCACCATTCCACGGACGAAAACGCGCTGCTCCTGCGAGAAGGCGGGAAGATTGTCGCCGCGCTCGGCCAGACGCTCGCGCCGCTCGTGGAGGTGGTGCTGCACGACCTTACGCGGCCCGAGCACGCCGTCGTGGCGATCGCTAACAATTTGTCCGGACGGCAAATCGGCGACGCCGCCACCGAAATGGGGCTCGCGCGCATCACCGACTCCGGCTTTCCCGAAGTCGTGGCCAACTATCCGAACCGCTTTCCCGACGGGCGTCCGGCCAAAAGCACGTCCATCGGCCTCAAGAACAGCGCGGGCGAGTACGTCGCGGCTCTCTGCCTGAACATGGATGTGTCGCTGATCGGCGCGGTGACGGCGGGCCTCGGCCAGCTGATCCAGACCAGCGCGGCTGCGCCCGTGGCCGAAACGCTCGCCCCGCGCGCTGCGGGCTGCGTGCGCGAGGCGCTCGAACGCTTCGCCGCGACGCGCAACACCACGCCCATCGGCATGACGCTCGCGCAGCGCCGTGAGGCCGTGCGCGAACTCGCGGCAAACGGAATGCTGAACCTGCGTCATGCGCTTGCCGACGTGGCCACCACGCTCGGCGTGGCGCGCTCGACCGTCTACACCTACCTGCCAGCCGAAGAACGACCATGAGCACTCTGCCTATTAGTTTCGAAGATGTTGCCGCCGCCCACGAACGCCTGCGTGGCGTCGCGCACCGCACGCCGGTTCTGACTTCGCGCACCGCGAACGAACGCACGGGCGCGCAGCTTTTCTTCAAATGCGAGAACCTGCAGCGCATGGGCGCGTTCAAGTTCCGCGGCGCGTATAACGCGATCGCGCAGTTCACGCCGGAGCAGAAAGCGGGCGGCGTGATCACGTTTTCGTCGGGCAACCATGCGCAGGCGATCGCGCTGTCGGCGCGTCTGCTCGGCGTGAAGGCCGTGATCGTCATGCCGCACGACGCGCCCGCCGTGAAGGTGGAGGCCACGCGCGGCTATGGCGGCGAGGTCGTCTTTTACGATCGCTATACCGAGGACCGCGAGGCGCTCGGCAAACGGCTCGCGGCCGAGCGCGGCCTCACGCTCATTCCGCCGTACGACCACGCGCACGTGATGGCCGGGCAGGGCACCGCCGCAAAGGAGTTGATCGAGGAAACGGGCGAGCTCGACCTGCTGCTCACGCCGCTTGGCGGCGGCGGGCTGCTCTCGGGCTGTGCGACTGCAGCGCATGCGCTCTCGCCCGCATGCACGGTGATCGGCGTCGAGCCCGAGGCCGGCAACGACGGTCAGCGCAGCCTGCGCGCGGGTGAGATCGTCCACATCGACACGCCGAAGACGCTTGCCGACGGCGCGCAAACCCAGCATCTCGGCAACTTGACCTTCGCGGTGATTCGCGAGCGCGTGAGCGAGATCGTCACGGTGAGCGACGCGGAACTCGTCGACACGATGAAGTTCTTCGCGAGCCGCATGAAGCTCGTGGTCGAACCCACCGGCTGCCTCGCGGCGGCGGCGGTGCTGCACGGCAAGGTGGACGTGCGCGGCAAGCGCGTGGGCGTGCTCATCTCCGGGGGCAACGTCGACCTGCTGCGCTTTGCCGAGCTGGTTCAGGCCGCGGGCTAAAGCGCCTCAAACGAGCAGTTCCGCGAGCGCCGCGCGCGCGTTCGTCACGTGCGCGGACTCGCCCGGCCGGCCCGGCAGCAAATGAAATTCGGCCGCCGGCAGTGCAGGCAGGCCGAATGAAGCCGGGCAGGGCATCAGTCCTTCGCCAATCGACGACTCGTTCAGACACGAGATCCCCAGCCCTGCCCTGAGCGCGAGCTGCAGTCCGGCCACGCCCGAAGCCGAATGCGAAATCAGGTAGGGCATGCGCGCTTCGTCGAGCATCCTCACGACGCGGCGCTGCAACTGGCAGGTCGCCGGCAGCAGCACGAGCGGCCAGGGCGGCGTGAGCGCGGGCCGCTCGCGCAGCATTTGCGTGGCGCCCACCCACATCAGCTTTTCGCGCCGTATCGACGTGCTCTTGTGCGTGCCGCGGCCTTCCTCCGTCAGCCGCAGCGATAACCCGATGTCGTAGGCGTTATCGCCGGCGCTGCTGTCGATCACGGCGCTCGGCAGCACGGTCACATGCAGACGCAGGCGCGGATGCTGGTTCGCGAAGCGCCGGATGATCTCGGCGACGTCGTGCGGCCGGTAATAGTCCGTGATCGCAATGCGCACTTCGCCGTCGAGCGTGCGGCCGAGCATGTCGTCGAAGGCGGCGTCGCAAAGCGCGACGATGCGGCGCGCGTGGTCGAGCAGCTTCGCGCCGGCGGGCGTGGCGGACATCCCTTGCTTGCTGCGTATGAAAAGCGGCTGGCCGACGCGTTCCTCGAGCTTCTTGAGCTGCTCGCTCACCGACGACTGCGAGAGGAACACCCGCTGCGCACCCGCGGAGACACTGCCCGCTTCCGTTACGGCGATAAACGTGCGCAGCTGCGCGAGATCGAAACCGCGTGCGTTCATGGTTCAGCTTGATCCGGTGCGTGTCATGTCATTCAATAATTCGGAAATTCCGAATGTATAAATTGGAATTTCCCGCTTTTCCGATAGATGCTGCGCCTCTACGATGCCCTCGGTCAACCGCTTTCTGGAGGTCATCATGGGACGCAGTACAACGCGGGGCGCGGCACACCGCTGGAAAGTGCTCGCGGTGGGCGTGGCGGCCAACGCCAGCTTCGCGGCGGCGCTCGGCGGCATTCCCGCAACGGGGGTGTTGATCCGGTCGCATTACCGCATCGGCACGGGCGAACTGGGTGTCGTGCTCGGCATGCTGGGACTTGGCATCGTGCTAGGCGAGCTTCCATGGGGACTCCTGACGGATCGCTGGGGCGACCGGCGCGTGCTGCTCACCGGGCTCTCCACTACGGCGCTCGCACTCGTTGCGATGGCGTTCTGGGGCGCACCGGCGGGCGCGCACACGCCCAGTGCGACGGTGCTCGCGGCTGGCCTGCTCGCGCTCGGCCTGTTTGGCGCAAGCGTGAACGGCTCGAGCGGGCGCGCGGTGATGGCGTGGTTCGCCGCCCACGAGCGCGGCCTCGCAATGAGCATCCGGCAAACCGCCGTGCCGGCCGGCGGCGGGCTTGGCGCGCTCGTGCTGCCTGCGCTCGCCGAGCATGCGGGATTCGCAGCCGTCTACGGCGCACTCGCTGCGATGTGCATGGTCTCCACCGTGCTGACGATCGTCTGGTTGCACGAACCCGTGCACGAACAGGACGCCGCACGTGCGCCGCTTGTCGCTCACGAAGCGGGCGCGCGGGCACAACGCGCCGTCTCACCGCTGCGCAGCGTCACCGTGTGGCGCATGGTGACGGGCATCGGCGTGCTGTGCATTCCCCAGGTGGCCGTGCTCTCGTTCGCGAGCATTTTCCTGCATGACGTCGGCCATGCGGGTACGGCGGCAGTCAGCGCGACGCTTGCGGCCGTGCAGGGCGGTGCGGCGTTCATGCGGGTGTACGGCGGCCGTTGGACAGACCGGCACGGCGGCCGGCGTATCTGGTTGCGCGGCTGCGCGGGGCTCACCGTCGCGCTGTTCGTTGTGCTTGCCGCGTTGACGGCTTTTGCGTGGCCGGCGCATCGCGCAAGCGCAACGTTCGTCACGCTGCTCGCCGTGGTGATCGTACCTGGCGGTATCGCCGCTTCCGCCTGGCATGGCGTGGCCTTCACCGAACTCGCGCTGCTCGCGGGCAACGGTCGTGTAGGAACCGCGCTCGCCATGGGCAACACCGGCGCATTCGTGGCGTTCTTCGTCGCGCCTTCGGCGATCCCGCTGCTGTTGTCGTGGTTCGGGTGGCCTGCGGTCTGGGCGGCGGCCGCGCTTTGCGCCGCCCTGGCATGGCCCGCATTTGCGGCGCCGCGCGAGCGCAGCGATGCCGGTCGCACTGGCGGGAGTCGACAACGTGCTCGCGCGCGCGCTGCGGTTTGACTCGTGCGCACGCACAACATTAGCCTTCGGAAATCTCCGATTTCGACGGCGGCCTTTCAATGGTCAGATGAACGACCTGACTGATGTTGCGGGTTGCCGATGTGCTCACGCGGCGCATCGCAGCTACGCAAATCCACTGGGAGGAGATTCAGTATGAAGCTACGTGTTGTCCTCGCCGACGATCATCCATTCGTTTGGCCTGGCGTTCGCTCGGCGCTTCTCGCGGCAGACGATATCGAGGTCGTGGGGCAAGCGTGCGGCGCGCGCGAGTTATTGCAGACGCTCGAAGCCGTCCCGTGCGACGTCGTGGTCACTGATCTCAATATGCCGTCTGCTTCCGGCGAAGCCGCCGAAGGTCTGCAGCTCGTGCGGCGTTTGCGCCGCGACTGGCCGCATATCCCGGTGGTCGTGCTGACCGGCGTTGCGAACGCCGTCGTCCCGCGCGCGGTGGCGCACGCGGGCGTGGTTGCCATGTTGCGCAAGACCGAGCCAATGGGCGATCTCGCCGCTGTCGTGCGCGGCGCTGCCCAGGGTCTCGCCCATCTCAGCCCGGCCATCGAGCGCGAACTCGTGGCCGCCTCGGGACCGTCCAACCTGTGTTTGCCGCGCCTGACGCCGCGCGAATCGGAGGTGGTCCGCAAGTTCGCGAGCGGCAGCTCGATCACGGAAATTGTGCGCGCGTTCGGCCGTGACGTGCGCACGGTAAGCTGCCAGAAGCGTGACGCGATGGCGAAACTCGGCGTGAGTAACGACGCGGGACTCTTCGCCTACGTCAGGGCGTATGGACTTTTTTGAACCTGCTTCCGTGGCCACGCGCGAGACGCGTGCGAACGTGCAAACGGCGTGGCAGGCGGCGGGGCAAGCCGCGTCGCCGGCTTCGGAGTCCGCTTTGGAGTCGGCTTCGGAGGGGCGCGGCAGTTCCTGCGCAAAGCCCGCGGAAAAGCCTGCAAACGCCCGGACGTTCGAACCGCTGGATCTCACGCAAATGATCCAGCTTTGGGGCGGCGAGGCGACCGTGAAGACGCTGCCCGGTTCGTTCGTTTCGGCGATGCGCGACGACCTGGACGCCTTGCCGCCGCTCCTCGAACAAGCCGACGTCGCGGGCCTGCGCAAATGGCATCACCGGTTTGCCGGCGCGGTTGGCGTGCTGCAGTATCCTGCGCTGCTCGCCGAACTCGAGACGTTTCGCCGTCACATGAATGGTCACACTGCCGAGCAACTGCGCGAGGAGGGTTATGCGCTCATCCACACCTGCCAGGCGATGCTTGCCGGAATCGAGCACCAGGCCGCGCTGCTTGCGTGAATGATGTGCATCAGGAAATCGACGGACGCGGGGTAGTCGAGCGCAAAAAGCGGGCGAAAAAAAACGCGGCCGAAGCCGCGTTCAAGCTTGGAGACCCTTCGATGAAGAGTCACTTCTCGCAGTTCCTAGCTTAGTCGTGGCGCGACGAGAAATCGACATAATTTCGATCAATTAACTGTTACCGGAAGTGCTGGTAATCGCCCTGGCTGCGGCGGCGTGTCGGCGAAACCATTCGATGGCGAAATCCACGAACGAGCGTGTTGAGGGGCTACCGCCGGGGCAGTCGATGCTTTCGAAAGGGGGTGCGAAATGGCGGGTGGTTCGTCAAAAGATGGCGCCTACAAACTTCGTTATGCAAATCAATTCAGTGTGGTATCCACGTACCCTGAAAGCGCCGGCACGCGGGGCGCAGGCCAGAACGCCCCGGATGGCAGGAAGGACGTACCGGGGTTGAAGGGCGGCGCTTGCCGCGCTTTTTTATTGCACGCAGCTTACGTTGGGCCGACATCGGCGCAGCGGACGCGCCCGGCGGATTTGCTCTAGCATGTGGGAGCGCGGATTTGCGCCTTCTGGTGCAGCGCGCCACAAAAACAGGAGAACTTCCATGCATCTGCTTCGTCCGCTGCAGCTCGCTCTCGCTCTGTGTGTCCTCGCCTCCAGCGCCGCGTATGCCGATACCGTCGCGCTCAAGGCCGATCTCGAACCGTCCAGCGAAGTCCCGCCGCGCGTGAGCCAGGGCCACGGCATGCTCAACGCCACCTTCGACACGTCCACGAAAACGCTGAACTGGACGATCACCTATGAAGGTCTCTCCGGCCCGGCGGCGGCCGCGCACTTCCACGGCCCCGCGCCGGTCGGACAGAATGCCGGCGTGCAGGTACCGATTCCGAAGGGCGAACTGGCAAGTCCGATCAAGGGTTCCGCCACGCTCAACGAGCAGCAGGTCACCCAGCTCATGGGCGGCCAGTGGTATTTCAACATTCATACGGCGCAGAACCCGTCAGGCGAGATTCGCGGCCAGGTGCTGCCCGCCAATTGACCGGCACTCGATCGTTCGCCTTACTCGCCGTACGGTGCGCGCCGCGCGTTCCCGCGATCGAAGTCTGATTGCGGGACGCTATCGATCGAGCGCCGACGAGCGCAGGTTGAGCCCGTTTTGAGTGCCGCGGAGGGCTGAGCCGATGAGCTGGCAAAGCAGGCTGATCTGCAGGTTCTTGCGCCGCACTTTTCTGCCGCAAACGCGCAAGTCGATCAACGTCGCGCGCGTGCGCATGCTGACGGCAAGGCGCATCTGGACGCCGGGTGTGCCGGGCGGCTGGCGCTTGCTCGAGCAGTACGGCGCCTCCGATGTCCCAATGCGCGGCGAGTGGCTCATCCGCGAGCGCTCGCCCGCGCAGCGCACGCTCCTTTATCTGCATGGCGGCGGGTATTACTTCTGCTCGCCGCGTTCGCAGCGCGCGATTTCGTTTGGTCTGGGCGAGCGCGCTGGCGCCGACGTCTTCTCGCTCGACTATCGCCTCGCGCCCGAGCATCCGTTTCCCGCCGCGCTCGAGGACGCGTTGGCCGCGTACCGCCATTTGCTGACGCAAGGAACGCTGCCCGGCTCCATCGTGATTGGCGGCGATTCGGCGGGCGGCGGGCTTGCGCTGGCGACGCTCGTTGCCTTGCGCGACGCAGGCGATGCACTTCCCGCCGGCGCCGTGCTGTTTTCACCGTGGACCGATCTTGCGGCGACGGGCGCTTCGATACGCGAGAACGACGGGCGCGATCCCATGTTCAGCGGCGAGGTATTCGCGCGCATCGCGCCGTTTTACCTCGGCTCGGCCAGTGCGACCGATCCCTACGCGTCGCCGCTTTATGCCGACTTTCGCGGCTTGCCGCCGCTAAGCCTCTTCGTGGGCAGCTCCGAAACGCTGCTCGACGACACGCGCCGCGTCGCCGAGCGCGCGCGCGCTGCCGGCGTGGCGGTGGAGTGCGAGATTGCCGCCGGCATGCCGCATATCTGGCCGATCTACGCGCCGTTCATGCCCGAAGCGCGCCGCACGCTCGACGTCGCCGCGAGCTTCGTGCGCCGCGTGACCCCTGCGCCAGCACGCGGCGACGAGAAACCGCAGCCGCCTCAATCGAGCGAAACGTCGATCGCGTCATAAGCCGCGTGCACGGCGGCTTCGCCGTAGCGGCGCTCGAGCCGGCGCACGGTGAAGTGCCCATGCGCCACCTGCTGGAAATGGTCGATGAAGACGGTGTTGACCATGGCGCCGAGCACCGCGCCGATAGCCGGTATCGATTTCGCCGCGACCTGCTCGCTCACCTGCACGGAGAAGCGCGCGGCCACGGTCTGCATGAGCCTGAGGAGCGCGGTTGAGCCGTGCGCGGCGAAGCCCTTCGTCGCCATTTCCGACGATGCCGCCGATACCGCCTTCGCGAGCGCGCCGCGCACGATGAAATAGCCGAAGTCGGCTTCGTCGTCGGCGGCCGAGCGGCCGCCCATGCCGAACACGGTCAGACATTGGAGCTGCGTGTCGGCGCTCGCCAGATTTTCGCCTTCGCTGCGGGCGATGTCGCAAATCGAGCGAAACATCAGCGTGGTCGTGACGGGCAACTCGACCGGCAGCGCGAAAAGGCCGAACGCGCCGCCTGCCGCGCCCGTGGTTGCCACCGCGAACTTGTGCAGCAGGTTGCTCGGCTTCGCGCTCGTGCGCGATTCGGCGGTGACGGGGGCGCCTTGCCTGCCGAGCGTTTTCAATGCGAGTCCCAGGCACTTGCGCAGCGCGGTTTGCGTCGCGTCGATGACCTTGTCGTTCGCGACGCCAGGCAGCCGTGCGATCAGCTTTTCCACCGGCGCCCCCACGATCGCTGCGAGCTTCATGCCGAGCGGCGGCGTTTCGAGCTGGTGCCTCGCGCGCCGCAGCGCGTCGAGATCGGCCTCGGTGAAGGCCGCGGCGGCGCCTGCGCGGGCCGGATCTGCGGCGGTGGGTTCGGTCGTGGGTTCCATTGCGCTCCCGGATTTTCGGCAACGGCGGCGCAGGCATCGCCGCCGTCCGAGGCCCCAGTGTAGTGGATCGGAGCGTGCTATGATGATCAATCTTTGACGCGTCAACCATTGCTAGATCAAAAAATGGCCGTTCATACCGCCGCCCACCATTCGAGCGGGCAGGTTCTGCCGTTCCGGGAGTCGCTGCTCGCGATGCTCGGCGTTTCGTTCGTGACGATGCTCGTTGCGCTCGACCAGACCGTCGTCGGCACCGCGCTGCCGACCATCGTCGCCGAATTGCGCGGCTTCGAGCTTTACGCGTGGGTCGCCACGTCCTATCTGCTCACCTCGGTCATCACCGTCCCCATTTTTGGACGGCTCGGCGACTATTACGGGCGCAAGCCGTTCGTGATCGCGTCGATTGTCGTCTTCACCGGCGCTTCCGTGCTGTGCGGCGCGGCCAACAGCATGCTGTTCCTCGTGATCGCGCGCGGCTTGCAGGGCATCGGCGGCGGCATGCTGGTCGGCACGGCGTTCGCCTGCATTCCCGATCTCTTCCCCGATTCGGTCGTGCGCCTGCGCTGGCAGGTGCTCATGAGTTCCGCATTCGGTATCGCCAATGCGGTCGGGCCGTCGCTCGGCGGCTTTCTCACGCAGTACTACGGCTGGCGCTCCGTGTTTTACGTGAATCTGCCCGTTGGCCTGCTCTCGCTGTTTTTCGTCTGGAAGTATCTGCCGCATCTGCGCCACGTCGCGCACGAGGCGCGCATGCGGCTCGACTGGCCAGGCGCGCTCCTCATCGCGCTCGCGCTCGGCAGCCTGCAGCTTTTCGTGGAGCGTCTGCCGGGGCGCGGTCTCACCGCTTCGGCCATCGGCCTGCTCGCCCTCGCGCTGGCGGCCGGCTGGGCGCTCTGGCAATGGGAGCGGCGCTGCCCGCAGGCCATCCTGCCCGTCGACATGTTCCGCAACGCGAGCCTGAACGCGCTCTTCACGCTCGCCGTGCTGGGCGGCTTCACGATGTTTTCGCTGCTGTTCTACGCGCCGCTCCTGTTTCAGGGCGGCTTCGGCATGACGCCGAAGGAAGCGGGCGTCGTCATCACCCCGCTCGTGGTGTTCATCACGATCGGCAGTATCGCGAACGGGCGCATCGTCTCGCGCATTCGCAATCCGAATCTGATGCTTTACATCGGCTTCGCGATGATCGCGGCAGCGTGCCTTGCCGTGGCGCTCGCCACGCGCAACACGCCGCGCGGCCTGCTCATGGCGTTCATGATCCTGGCTGGCGTCGGCCTTGGCTTCGTCATGCCGAACCTCACCGTGTTCGCGCAGCAGACGGCGGGGCGCGAGCATCTGGGCATCGCCACCGCGCTGTTGCAGTCGCTGCGGATGATCGGCGGCATGATCGGCACGGCGCTCACCGGCACGATGGTCACGCAGCTTTATTCGAGCGGCGTGCAACGCGCGCTGGACGCCGATCGCGCCACGCACTGGCTGCCGCAGCTCGCCGACCCGCAGATCCTCATCAACCGCGACGCGCAGGCAACGCTTGTCGCCGATCTCGCGCACGCCGGGCATAATGGCGCGCCGCTGCTCGAAGCCGCGCGCGAGGCGCTCGTGGGCGCGATTCACCTGGGCATTGCCGTGGCGGCGGCGATCGCGGTGGTGTCGATCTGGCAAACCCGGCGCGTGCCGCCGGTCAAGCTGCAGCGCAAGGTGGAGCCCGTGATTCACGCGGATTGAGGCGTTCCGCCCCTGGCGGGCACCGGCACGGACACCGCCACGGATACCGGCAAACGCGCGGCAATGAAGCCGGCAGGAAAACAAGGCATGGAAATTCAGGATCGCATCGCCATCATGCAGCAGTTCGGACGGACCTACCGGGCGTTCATGTCGGCGTTCGAGGCGCAGGTCGGCCATCCGCTGCCGCGCTGGCGCATTCTGCTCGCGCTTTACGAGCAGGACGGCGAGTCGTCGCAAAAGCGGCTCGTCGAGCGGCTGCGCGTGGACCCGGGCGCGCTCACGCGCCAATTGAAGGCGCTGGAGTCGCTCGGCTGGATCGCGCGCCGTGCCGACGAGCGCGACAACCGCATCACCAACGTGACGCTGACCGACGCCGGCCGCGCCGTGACCGAAGAGGGGCTGCCGCGCCGCACCGCGTTCCTGAACGTGACGATGTCGCTGCCCGACGATGCGCTCTCGGCGCTATCGGGCGCGTTGGGGATGATGGAGGCGCGCATCGGCGAGGCGGCCGCGGCGGGGGCTGCGCTCGCGCAGGCTCGAGAAGCCGGGCCCGAAGCGGGCTGAGCCTGCAGCGCCGTTTTCAACGCGGCGCCGCGCTCAGAAGAACGTCTCGATCACTTCCGTCACGCGATATTTCGCGTCGACCATCAGCACCTGACGCCACTTGTCGAACGTGAGGCAGGGGTGCGAGATGTCGAACGCGATCATGTCGCCGACCTTCAGGTCCGCGCCTGCCGGAATCTTCAGGTAGGCGTGCTGATCCATCATCTGGAACACTTCCCAGCCTTCGCTTGCCGCCACTTCGCGCGGCGCGCCGCCGTTCGCGGGGCGATAGTGGCGCGACGGCTCCGGAAAGCCCGCGTCGAACGCGGCGTCGCGCTTGCCGAAGCCGATGATGGCGCGGCCAGGCTCCGGAATCGACTGCACATAGGCCCAGAGCTGCAGCGCAGGCAGCAGCGCCACGCCCATTTCGCGGGCCACGGGGTTGCGTGTGAGGATCTGCGACTGAGCCTGCTTGTAGACGCCCACGTCGTGCGTCAGGTAGCAGCCGGGGCGCAGCACCACGTCGATTGCGCCTGCCTGCGCGGCCGGCGCGAACTCTTGCGCGACGATGTCGTACCACGCCGAGCCCGCGCCCGAAAGCAGCGCGGGCGTGCGCGCGAAGCGGCCGGCGGCGGCCAGTTCCTGGGTGACGTTCAGCGCGTCGCGCAGGAAGGTGCGCACTTCGCTTTCTTCCTTGAGGATGCCCTCGTAGATTTCCACGCCCGCCAGCTTGAGCGAGTCGGGATAGCGCGCGATCGCCGCGAGCACGGCATTGCGCGTGTCGGTGTCGCGCACGCCGGTGCGCCCGCGCGGCACGCCCAGTTCGAGCAGCACCTGCAGCGTGCGGCCCGACGCGCGGAAGAACTCACCCAGGTGCTCCACGCCTTCCACCGAATCGACGAGGCAGAAGAACTCGAAGCTCGCGTCGCTGAGCAGCTCGGCGATGATCGCCATGTTGCGGCGGCCCACGAGCTGGTTCGCCATCAGCACGCGCGAGATGCCGCCGCGGTAGGCGGCGCGCGTCTGGTGCGCCGTGGCGAGCGTGATGCCCCACGCGCCGGTTTCGATCTGGCGGCGAAAGAGCTGCGGCGCCATCGTCGTCTTGCCGTGCGGCGCGAGCTTCACGCCATAGCGCGTGACGAAGTCCTGCATCCATTTGAGGTTGTGCTCGACGCGCTCGGCATACAGCACCGCCGCGGGCAGGCTCACGTCCTCTTCGAGTAAATTCCATTCGAGGCGCCCGGCGTCCCCGAGCGGCACGCTTGCACCGGGTACGTTGCCGAGGCCCTTGCTGTTCGGGTCGATCGTTGCACTCTGATAGTTTGTAACTTTCATTTCCCTTCGCTCCATATGCTTCATGCGTCCCAGCTCCGCCGGAGTCTCAGGTGCCGGCGTTGACTCGGAGATAGTACACAAAGTAACATCGCTTCGTGAATTGTTATTTATTAACAGACTCCCTGTCATGCATACTGCCGCCGATCCGGCCCGCTTCGACATCGTCGCGCGTATTGCGCAATGCGTGCCCGGACTGCGTCCGGCCGAGCGCGACGTGGCCGCGCTCATTCTCGACGATCTTGCCAGCGCGGCACGCGCGAGCATCGGCGAGCTGGCGCAGCGCGCGGGCGTGAGCATCGCCTCCGTTACGCGCTTTGCGAAGGCGGTGGGCTGCCACGACGTGCGCGAACTCAAGCTGCGGCTCGCCCAGGCCGCCGCCGTGGGCGAGCGCTTCCTGCGCGGCGGGGCCGCCGGCGCGTCCGAAGGCGCGGGCAAGCCGCGCGCCGCCCGTGCCAGTGCCGAAGCCGAACCGCTCGCCACGCGCGTCTACGACGAAATTCACACGGCGCTCGCGCGCAACCACGAACTGCTGTGCCAGGCACCCTTTGCGCAAGCTGCCGCGACGCTCGCGCAGGCCCGCATGATCTACGTGTTCGGCATGGGCGGCGGCTCGAGCGCGCTCGCCGACGAAATGCGCTTTCGCCTCGTGCGCCTGGGCCGTCCGGTGGCGTCGTACCAGGACAGCCTGCTGCAGCGCATGGTGGCGAGCGCCCTGTCGTCCGATGACGTGGTGCTCGCGCTTTCCGTAACAGGGCGCGTGCCCGAACTCGTGGACGCGTGCCGCATCGCGCGCGACTACGGCGCGAAGCTCGTCGCGCTCACCGCGCCGGCTTCGCCGCTCGCCGCGCTCGCGGACTGGCTCGTGCCGATCGTCGCGAGCGAGACCGATTTCATCTACAAGCCATCGTCGTCGCGTTACGCGATGATGATGGCACTCGACGTGCTCGCGACGGAGCTGGCGCTCGCGCAACCCGAAGCAAGCCGCGAGTTGCTGCGCCGCATGAAGCACACGCTGGACGCGCATCGGGGCGGCGGCGAACGCCAGCCGCTCGGCGACTGAGCGTCGAACCGAGAGCCATCCTGAGGAGACGCGCATGCATTCGCACCCCGAAGCCGCCGACACGCTGATCGTCGGCGCCATGCTTTACGACGGCACCGGAGCGCCGCCCGTCGAGCGCGACGTGGCGTTGCGCGACGGCCGCATCGTCGCGATCGGCAACCTGTCGAACTGGCTCGCGGAAACGGTGATCGAGGCCAACGCTCGCGCGCTCGCGCCGGGTTTCATCGACGTTCATACGCACGACGACACGCACGTGATCCGCGCGCCGCAGATGCTGCCCAAGATCAGCCAGGGGGTGACGACGGTGGTGGTCGGCAACTGCGGGATCAGCGCGTCGCCGGTGACGCTCAAGGGCGATCCCCCCGACCCGATGAACCTGCTCGGCGAGCGCGACGCGTTCAGCTATCCGACGTTCTCAGCCTATGTCGATGCGGTCAACGCGGCGCGGCCTGCCGTGAACGTGGGCGCGCTGATCGGCCATACGGCGCTGCGCAACAATCACATGAACGACTTGAAGCGCGCCGCCACCGGCGACGAGATCGCGGCCATGCGCGCGCAGCTCGAGGACGCGCTCGCGCACGGCGCGCTCGGCCTTTCCACGGGCCTCGCATACGGCTCGGCGTTTGAGGCTTCCACCGAAGAGGTCGCCTCGCTCGCCCAGCCGCTCGCCGCCGCCGGCGCGCTCTACACGACGCACATGCGCACGGAGTTCGACGCGATTCTCGAGGCGATGAACGAGGCGTACCACATCGGCCAGCATGCGCGCGTGCCGGTGGTGATCTCACACTTGAAGTGCGCGGGGCCTGCCAACTGGGGGCGCAGCACGGAGGTGCTCGCGTCGCTCGAAAGCGCGCGCAAGTATCAGCCGGTCGGTTGCGACTGCTATCCGTATAGCCGCAGTTCTTCCACTTTGGATCTCAAGCAGGTGACGGGCGACATCGACATCACGAT
This sequence comes from Paraburkholderia silvatlantica, assembly GCF_003096715.1. Lineage (GTDB taxonomy): Bacteria > Pseudomonadota > Gammaproteobacteria > Burkholderiales > Burkholderiaceae > Paraburkholderia > Paraburkholderia silvatlantica. The sequence goes on along the minus strand of NZ_QEOL01000011.1, from coordinate 205,455 downwards.
CACGTGGTCCACGCCGCACCCGGAGCAGGCGGGCAAGCTCATCAAGGACATCGCGGCCGGGTGGGGCGTGTCGCAGCAGGAAGCGGGCAAGCGTCTGCAGCCGGCGGGCGCCGTGTACCACAACATGTCCGAAGACGACGTGCGCCGCATTCTTTCGCATCCGGCCACGATGGTCGGCTCGGATGGACTGCCCAACGATCCGCTGCCGCATCCGCGCCTGTGGGGCGCATTTCCGCGCGTGCTCGGGCACTACGCGCGCGACGCGGCCTTGCTGCCGCTCGAAGAAGCGGTGCGCAAGATGACGGGCCTTTCGGCGCGGCGCTTCGGTCTTTCGCAGCGCGGCGAGGTGCATGTGGGCTGGCACGCCGACCTCGTGTTGTTCGACCCCGCGAGGGTGCGCGACGCGGCGACCTTCGAGAAGCCGCAGCAGGTGGCCGAAGGCATCGACGCGGTATGGGTGAACGGCGTGCTCTCGTACCGCGACGGGCAGCCGACGGGCGAGCGCGCGGGCCACTTCGTCGCGCGCGGCAAACGCGAGGCGCAGGCCGAGGCGAACGCCTTTTAGGCAACTTTTAGGCAGGCTTCATCTATCGAATTTCGACCCCCGGCGCACGCGGCCCAACAAGCTGCGCGCGCCGCACGATCTCAAAGGAGCAAACGATGAAACGAATTGGAGCGGAAGGCGGCAAGGGCCAGGGCGGACAACATCTGCCGTTCGCGCGCGCCGTGGAAGCCGACGGCTGGCTGTACGTCTCGGGCCAAACGCCGATGGAAGGCGGCGAGGTGATCAGCGGCGGTATCGTCGAGCAGTCGCACAAGGCCATCCAGAATCTTTTCGCAATCCTCAAGGAGGCGGGCTATGGCGCGGAGCATGTGGTGCGTTGCGGCGTGTGGCTCGACGACGCGCGCGACTTCACCTCGTTCAACAAGGTGTTCCGCGAGTATTTCGGCGAGCATCCGCCGGCACGCGCCTGCGTGCAGTCGAGCATGGTGGTGGACTGCAAAGTCGAAATCGATTGCGTGGCTTACAAGGCGCCGGCGGGGAAGTAAGGGCGCAGCGCAATTGCGCGTGGCGTGACAGGAAGCGGCTGCCGGAGTTATCCCGCAGCCGTTTTTTCCTGCGTGTGGCCGTCGCGTGGGGACGCTGCGGAGATGCGCATTTCGACCTTCATGCCCGCCGCAACGGCCATGTTGATGAGCGAATCGAGCGAGAACAGATCGATCTTGCCGCGCATGAGATCGGACACGCGCGGCTGCGTCACGCCGAAGAGGGCGGCGGCTTGCGTTTGGGTCAGCTTGTTGTGCTTGATGTGCTCTTCGAGCGTGATCATGAGGTCGCTGCGCAGCGTCATGTTCTGGGCGGCTTCGGGCGTGTCTTCGAGCGCGTCCCAGACGCTGTCGAAACGCTGAAGTTGCTGGTTTCCCTGACTCTTGCGGCTCATGGTTCGGACTCCTTGTTTAGTGCGTCGCGATAGCGGCGCGCGGCAAGCGAAAGATCGATGAAGGGCGTTTTCCCGGACTTTTTCTGAAAGCAATGCAGCACGTGAATGGCATCGTGGATGTGCGCCACGTAAATCACGCGAAACGCACCATGCGTGTCGCGGATGCGGATTACACGCGCGCCGCGCCCAACGGGATTCACGGGCTTCCAGTCGTTCGGGTCAAGGCCACGTTGAACGCGCCGCAACTGCCGTCCGGCTTCCTGACGCATGGGTTCTGGAAACTTCCGGAGATCCGCGAGTGCGCTTGCGCAAAACACCAACGGCTTGGCATGAGCAAAATTATACAAAATTTTATATAGCCTCCGGAGCATTGAGCGACCCGGTATGCACCGGGCATGACGTCGCTCAAGTCTGTGCAGGCTTCGGCAGGTGCGCCCTCGATTGCGTCAACCGCCACGCGTCTTCTGTCCCTCGTTAGCCATTCGACAGAGGGCAGCCGTTTCGCCAAATTTCCCAATATATGAGCGACCCAATCACATATTGGAGAACTCGAAAAAACCTGCCTACAATCCAGACCATCCGATCAGCCGCGACTGTCACTGCGCGGCAAACAGCGTCGGCAGACCCAGATAAATCCGGCGCACGCGCAAGGCGCGGAGCGAACCGGACCGCAAAGGAGACGTTCGCCATGCTTCAGCCAGCGCTTTGCGCGGCCACGCGCCGCCCGCCGCTACCTGTCCGGGCCCCGGCCGCCCGCGCGGCGGGCCGTCTCCCGAAGCACGGTTCGCGCGCCGCCTGACGGCACGCGCCTTTCGATCGTCTCCCTTCATCGCCCTCGCCATGAACAAAGCGATGTCTTCCACGCTCGCCGCGAACCTCCCCGACGAGGCCGCGCCCGTGCAAAACGCCGCGGCAACCTCCGCGCAAGCGCTGCCGAAAGCCCGCCCCGCCGCCGATGAAATCGGCGTTGCGAGCACGTTGCTCGACGGCTCGACGCAGCAGGCCGGCACCCAGACGCTCCTGCGCGGCCTCGCAATCCTCGAAGCGGCCGCCGCCGGCGTGCGCGACCTGCGCTCGTTCGGCGCGGTGCTCGGCACGACGCGCAGCACTACGCACCGCCTGGTTTCGAGCCTCGTGCAGGCGCGCTACCTGCGCCAGGTGCAGGGCGGCTACCTGCTTGGGCCGAAGCTCATCGAACTCGGCACCATCGCGCTCGAGCAGATGCCGCTCACGGCCGTTGCCCGTGCGCATCTGCAGGCGCTCGCCGACGAAACGCTCGACACGATCCACCTCGGCGTGCGCGACGGCGACGACGTGCTGTACATCGACAAGATTCCCGGCCAGCGAGGCCTCGAAATGCGCTCGCGCGTGGGGCACCGCATGCCGCTCGCGTCCACGGGCATCGGCAAGGCGATGATGCTCGACCTCGCGCCGCAATCGTGGCGCGACCTGTTCGACGCGTCGCGCCGCACGCTGGCGGGCGTGAGCTTCCGTCCCGATCACAGCCTCGAACCCGATACCTTCCTCAAGCGCATGGCGACTTACTCCGCGGGCGGGTACACGTTCGATCTGGAGGAGAACGAAATTTCGATCCGCTGCGTGGCGGCGCCGGTGCGCGACGCTTCGGGTGCGATTGTGGCGGCGCTTTCGGTGGCGAGCACGATTCCCTACATGCCGCTCGAGCGCATGGACGAACTGATTCCAGTCGTGCAGCGCGAGGCACGTGCGATTTCGCAGGAACTGGGCTGGCGCGCGCCGCAGCCTGCCACGCGCAGGATTCGTCGATGAAAGCACGCGAGAAGTCTGCCAGCGGCGCGGCCATCGACGCCGGCGACGGCGCGAGCGCTCGCGATGCCGCGCTCATCGCGCTCGACTGGGGCACGACCTCGCTGCGCGCGTACCTGTTCGATGCGGCGGGCAAGGTGATCGCCACGCGCGTTTCGACGGCGGGGATCATGAACCTGCCCGTGCCCGCCGAAGAAGGCGGTTTCGACGCCGCCTTCGACGAAGCGTGCGCCGTGTGGCTCGCGCAAGCGCCCTCGCTGCCGGTGCTGGCTGCGGGGATGGTCGGCAGCGCCCAGGGCTGGGTGCAGGCGCCCTATGTCGAAACGCCCGCGAGCGCCCGGGCGCTGGTGGCCCGCATCGTGCGCGTGCGCGCCGCGTGCGGCGCCGAAGTCGCCGTGGTGCCGGGTGTGCTGGAGCCGGGGGCGCTGCCCAATGTGATGCGCGGCGAGGAAACGCAAATTTTTGGCGCGCTTGAGGCATCGGGCGACGAAGCCGGGCCGCAAACGGCGCTCGTCGGACTGCCGGGCACGCACGCGAAATGGGTGGTCGTGGAGGGCGAGCGCATCGCGCGCTTCTATACCTTCATGACGGGCGAGGTCTACGCGGCGCTGTGCGCCCATACGATCCTCGGCCGCACGATGAAGCATCCCGTCGAGCCCGACACCGCAGCGTTCCTGCGCGGCGTGAGCGTGGCGCGCGAGCAGGGCTGCGTGGGACTGCTGGCGACCGCGTTCAGCACGCGCACGCTCGGCCTCACGGCCCAGCTCGCCCCCGACGAGCAGCCCGACTATCTCTCGGGCCTCGTGATCGGGCACGAGCTGGCAGGCCTCGAAGCGGCGCTCGCGCGGCGCGACGTGGCGCTTGCCGGCTGCGCGCCGCAGCTGATCGGCGCCGAGGCGCTGTGCGAGCGTTACCGCATGGCGCTCGCCGCATTCGGGTGCAGCGGCGCGCATCTCGTGCGGCAGGCGACCGAACACGGGCTTTGGCGCATCGCCGTGCAGGCGGGGCTCGTCACGCCGCGCTAATCGAGTGCCGACCAGGCGAACCCGCTGCGAAACCCATGCGACGAACCCGCTGAACCGAACCAGACACGAAGCCAGGCAACAGGAAGCCCTCAGGAAGCCCACAGGAAGCCCACAGGAAGCCGACATGGAACCCGAACTGAATCTGCCCGCCCCGTACACGCCACACGCCGGCTTCGCCGCCGCGTTCGGCGCCTGCGGCATGGTCGCGATCGTGCGCGGCATCAAACCCGCCGAGGCCGCCGGGCATGGCCGCGCGCTTTATGAAGCGGGCTTCCGGATCATCGAGGTGCCGCTCAATTCGCCGCAGCCGCTCGACAGCATCGCGGCATTGCGCGAGGCGCTGCCCGACGACGCGATGATCGGCGCGGGCACCGTGCTCACCACCGAGCGCGTGCGCGACGTGCGGCAAGCGGGCGGCGAACTGATCGTGATGCCGCACGCCGACACCGGCGTGATCCTCGCCGCGAAGCTCCAGGGCCTCGCCTGCGTGCCCGGCGTCGCCACGCCGACCGAAGCGTTCGCGGCGCTCAAGCACGGCGCCGACGCGCTCAAGATGTTCCCCGCCGAGCAGCTCGGTCCGGCCGTGACGAAGGCATGGCGCGCCGTGATCCCTGCGGTCGTGCCCCTGCTGCCCGTGGGCGGCGTGAAGCCGGACAACATGGGCCCGCAGCTGGCCGCGGGCGCGAGCGGCTTCGGCCTTGGCTCCGCGCTCTACAAGCCGGGCCAGGACGCGGCGGCCACGCGCGCGAACGCGCTGGCCTTCATCGAAGGCTGGAAAGCCGTGCAAGGAGCGCAAAAGTGAACCGTCTCGCGGGCAAGGTCGCGCTCGTCACCGGCGCCGGACGCGGCATCGGCGCGGCGATCGCGCGCGCGTTCGCGGCCGAGGGCGCCGCCGTCGTGCTCGCGGAGCTGGATGGCGCGACGGCCGCTGCGATGGCGCGCGACATTGCGAACGCGTGCGCAGGCGCGCGAACGCTCGCCGTGCAAACCGACGTGACGCAGCCCGCCTCGCTGCGCGCCGCCGTGGAAGAAGCGCAACGCGCGTTCGGCCCGGTCGACGTGCTCGTCAACAACGCCGGCATCAACGTGTTCGCCGATCCGCTCACGATGACCGACGAAGACTGGCGCCGCTGCTTCGCGGTGGATCTGGACGGCGTGTGGAACGGCTGCCGCGCGGTGCTGCCGGGCATGGTCGAGCGCCGCGCGGGCAGCATCATCAACATCGCCTCGACGCACGCGTTCCAGATCATTCCGGGCTGCTTCCCGTACCCGGTGGCCAAGCACGGCGTAATCGGACTCACGCGTGCGCTCGGCATCGAGTACGCGCCGCAGAACGTGCGCGTGAACGCCATTGCGCCGGGCTACATAGAAACGCAGCTCACGCACGACTGGTGGAACGCGCAGCCCGACCCGCAAGCGGCGCGCAAGGCCACGCTCGAGTTGCCGCCGATGAAGCGCATTGGCCGCCCGGAGGAAGTCGCGATGACGGCGGTGTTCCTCGCCTCGGACGAGGCGCCGTTCATCAACGCGAGCTGTATCACGATAGATGGCGGCCGCACGGCGCTCCATCACGAATAAGCGCGCCGGAAAAATCATTCGCAGCACGAAGGAACACGAGGTTGGAGCGAATACGCAGGAATCCGCCGAAGCGCTGGCCGCGCGCCTGGGCGGGTAAAAGAAGAGGCGGCCGATACCCTTCCCGTGACTAAAGAAGACAGGAGACTGACAACATGCAACGACGCATCTTTCTGACGCTGCTGGCCGCCGCCACCACGGCCGCGATCTGCCACGCGCCTGTGACCGAGGCCGCAGACCAGGTGAAGATCGGCTTTCTCGTGAAGCAGCCCGAAGAGCCGTGGTTCCAGGACGAGTGGAAGTTCGCCGAGACGGCAGCGAAGGAAAAGGGCTTCACGCTGGTGAAGATCGGCGCGCCCTCGGGTGAGAAGGTGATGAGCGCGATCGACAACCTGGCCGCGCAAAAGGCGCAGGGCTTCATCATCTGCACGCCCGACGTGAAGCTCGGGCCGGGCATCGTCGCCAAGGCCAAGGCCGACAACCTCAAGATGATGACGGTGGACGACCGCCTCGTCGATGGCGCGGGCAAGCCGATCGAGTCGGTGCCGCACATGGGCATCTCGGCCTACAACATCGGCAAGCAGGTGGGTGACGGCATCGCCGCCGAAATCAGGAAGCGCGGCTGGGACATGAAGGACGTCGGCGCCATCGACGTGACCTACGAGCAGCTGCCGACGGCGCATGACCGCACGACGGGCGCGACCGACGCGCTCGTGGCCGCGGGCTTCCCGAAGGCGAACATCGTTGCCGCGCCGCAGGCCAGGACCGACACGGAAAACGCCTTCAACGCCGCCAACATCGCGCTCACGAAGAACCCGCAGTACAAGCACTGGGTGGCCTACGGCCTGAACGACGAAGCCGTGCTCGGCGCCGTGCGCGCAGCGGAAGGCCGCGGCTTCAAGGCCGACAACATGATCGGCATCGGCATCGGCGGTTCGGACTCGGCGCTCAACGAGTTCAAGAAGCCGCAGCCGACGGGCTTCTACGGCACCGTCATCATCAGCCCGAAGCGCCACGGCGAGGAAACCTCGGACCTGATGTACACGTGGATCACGCAAGGCAAGGAACCGCCCCTGCTCACGCTGACGACCGGCATGCTGGCCACGCGCGACAACGTGGAGAACGTGCGTCAGCAGATGGGTCTCGCTGCGAAGTAAGCGCTCGATAGAAGGGGTTCGGGGTGTTTCCCGCTGCGGGGAGGCCGGCAAGGCCCAGGCGTGCGAAGGGCGCGAAGGCTGCGCCCGCAGCGTATCGAATGAGAGGAAACCGAAGTGTCAGCGACACTGCGTTTTGACAATATCGGCAAGGTGTTCCCAGGCGTGCGCGCGCTCGACGGCGTGTCGTTCGAGGTGAACGCAGGCGAAGTGCATGGCCTCATGGGCGAGAACGGGGCGGGCAAGTCCACGCTGCTCAAGATTCTCGGCGGCGAGTATCAGCCCGATTCCGGCCGCATCCTGATGGACGGCAACGAGGTGCATTTCGCCGATGCGGCGGCCTCGATTGGCGCGGGCATCGCGGTCATTCACCAGGAGTTGCAGTACGTGCCCGACCTGACCGTCGCGGAAAACCTGCTGCTCGGGGCGTTGCCCAATGCGCTCGGCTGGGTGAGACGCGGCGAGGCGCGCAAGTTCGTGCGCGAACGTCTTGCGGCGATGGGCGTGGATCTCGATCCGGCCGCGAAACTGCGCAAGCTCTCCATCGCGCAGCGCCAGATGGTGGAGATCTGCAAGGCGCTCTTGCGCAACGCGCGCGTGATTGCGCTCGACGAGCCGACCAGCTCGCTCTCGCACCGCGAGACCGAAGTGCTGTTCAAGCTCGTGCGGGAACTGCGCGCCGACAATCGCGCGCTCATCTATATCTCGCACCGCATGGACGAGATCTACGAGCTATGCAACGCCTGCACGATCTTCCGCGACGGCCGCAAGGTCGCCTCGCACGGGAAGCTCGAAGAGGTGAAGCGCGAAACGCTCGTGGCCGAGATGGTGGGCCGCGAGATCAGCGACATCTACAACTATTCGCCGCGCGAGCATGGCGACGTGCGCTTCGCCGTGCGCGGCGTGGAGGGGCATCCGCTTAACGAAGCGGCGAGCTTCGAGGTGAAGTCGGGCGAGATCGTCGGCTTTTTCGGGCTCGTGGGCGCGGGGCGCAGCGAGCTGATGCAGCTCATCTACGGCACGCACAAGCGGCGCGCGGGCGAGATCGAGCTGGACGGCAAGCCCATTCGCGTGAAAAGCGCGAGCGACGCGATTCGCCACGGCATCGTGCTGTGCCCGGAAGATCGCAAGGAGCAGGGCATCGTCGCGATGGCGACGGTGTCCGAGAACATCAACATCAGTTGCCGACGACACTTTCTGCGCGCGGGCATGTTCCTCGACCGCAAGAAGGAAGCGGAAACGGCGGACCGCTTCATCAAGCTGCTGAAGATCAAGACGCCGAGCCGCCGCCAGAAAATCCGCTTTCTCTCGGGCGGCAACCAGCAGAAAGCGATTCTTTCGCGCTGGCTCGCCGAACCCGACCTGAAGGTCGTGATTCTCGACGAGCCGACGCGCGGCATCGACGTCGGCGCGAAGCACGAAATCTACAACGTGATCTACCAGCTCGCCGCACGCGGCTGCGCGATCGTGATGGTGTCGTCGGAGTTGCCGGAAGTGCTCGGCGTGTCGGATCGCATCGTGGTGATGCGCGAAGGCCGTATTTCGGGCGAGTTGCCGCGCAGCGCGGCGAGCGAACACGCAGTGCTCGACCTCGCGCTGCCCAGGCGCGAGGCCAAGGCTGCATGAGTGGACGGGGAGGAGTGACTGAAATGCAAGCAAGAGAAAACCTGGCGGCCGAGTCTGCCAACAGCGCCGCCAAGAGCGTCGCCGACGCGCTGATTCCGAGTGCCACCGACAAGCAGAAGTGGTGGCAGCAGATCACCGAGTACAGCCTGATCGTGATCTTCGCGGTCATGTTCATCGTGATGTCGCTGACCGTCGATCACTTCTTCTCGATCGAGAACATGCTCGGCCTCGCCCTGTCGGTCTCGCAGATCGGCATGGTGGCCTGCACGATGATGTTCTGTCTCGCCTCGCGCGACTTCGACCTTTCCGTGGGCTCGATCGTCGCATTCGCGGGCGTGCTTTGCGCGATGGTGCTCAACGCGACGAACAACACGTTCATCGCCATCGTCGCGGCCGTTGCGGCGGGCGCCGCGATCGGCTTCGTGAACGGCGCGGTGATCGCGTATCTGCGCATCAATGCGCTGATCACCACGCTCGCCACGATGGAGATCGTGCGCGGCCTCGGCTTCATCGCCTCGCACGGCCAGGCCGTGGGCGTGTCGTCGGACACGTTCATCGCCATGGGCACGGCCTCGCTCTTCGGCGTGCAACTGCCGATCTGGGTCACGCTCGTCTGCTTCATCGTGTTCGGCGTGATGCTCAATCAGACGGTGTACGGGCGCAATACGCTCGCCATCGGCGGCAACCCGGAAGCCTCGCGTCTCGCCGGTATCAAGGTCGAGCGCACGCGTGTGTGGATCTTCCTGATCCAGGGCGCGGTCACGGCGCTCGCGGGCGTGATTCTCGCCTCGCGTATCACGTCGGGCCAGCCGAATGCCGCCGAAGGCTTCGAGCTGAACGTGATCTCGGCGTGCGTGCTGGGCGGCGTCTCGCTGCTGGGCGGCCGCGCGACGATCTCGGGCGTGGTGATCGGCGTGCTGATCATGGGCACGGTCGAAAACGTCATGAACCTGCTCAACATCGACGCGTTCTACCAGTACCTCGTGCGCGGCGCGATCCTGCTCGCGGCGGTGCTGCTCGACCAGCTCAAGAACCGCGGCGGACGCGATTGAAAGCCCGCGATTGAGATCCCGCGTTTGAGATCCCGCGTTTGAAACCCCTACAGAGCGATTCATCAGGAGCCCAACACGATGTCGTCCAACGCAAATTCGCCCGCTGACGCGCTCACGCGCCACGCGCACGAAAGCTACGCGCGCTATCCGAGCCTGGCCGACCGCGTGGTGCTGATCACGGGCGGCGCGACCGGCATCGGCGCGTCGTTCGTCGAGCACTTCGCCGCACAGGGTGCGCGCGTGGCGTTCTTCGACATCGACGCGAGCGCGGGCCAGGCGCTCGCCGACGAACTCGGCGATTCGCGCCACAAGCCGCTGTTCGCCGATGTCGATCTCACCGATATCCCGGCGCTGCGCGCCGCCATCGCCGATGTGAAGGCGGCGCTCGGGCCGGTCCAGGCGCTCGTGAACAACGCGGCCAACGACAAGCGCCACACGCTGGCCGAAGTCACGCCCGAGTCGTTCGACGCCGGCGTGGCCGTGAACCTGCGGCATCAGCTCTTCGCCGCACAGGCGGTGGCGGAGGACATGAAGGCCGCGCGCGCGGGTTCGATCATCAATCTGGGCTCGATCAGCTGGATGCTCAAGCAGTCGGAGATGCCGGTCTACACGATGAGCAAGTCGGCGGTGCAGGGGCTCACGCGAGGTCTCGCGAGAGACCTTGGTCCGTACGGCGTACGCGTGAATACGCTCGTGCCGGGCTGGGTGATGACCGAGAAGCAGCGGCGCCTGTGGCTCACCGACGAAGGCCGCGAGGCCATCAAGCGCGGCCAGTGCATCGAAGCGGAGTTGCTGCCCGCAGACCTCGCGCGCATGGCGCTCTTCCTCGCCGCCGACGACAGCCGCATGATCACGTCGCAGGACATCGTCGTTGACGGAGGCTGGGCATGAGCGCAAAGGATAGCGCGTCGAACGAAGCGGTGGCCGAGCTGCTCGTCCACGCGAAATGCGAGCTGGGCGAAGGCGCGACGTGGTGCGCGCGCAGCGGCCGGCTCTATTGGGTCGATATTTCGGGCAAACGCCTGCAACGCTACGACGCCGATGCGGCCGGCGCCAAACACGTCACGTGGGAGATGCCCGAGCGGCTCGCATGCTTCGCGCTGTGCGAAGACGAGCGCACGCTGCTCCTCGGCCTCGCCTCGCAACTGGCGTTCTTCGACCTGGAGACGGGCGCGCTCGAAACCATCGTCGAAGTCGAACCCGGCGTGCCGACGCGCCTGAACGACGGACGCTGCGACCGGCAGGGCCGCTTCGTGTTCGGCACGAAGTACGAGGGCACGCCGAGGCAAGCCATCGGCGGCTTCTATCGCCTGAACCACGATCTCACGCTCGAGCGTCTGCCGCTGCCCGCGCCCGCGATCTCGAACAGCATCGCGTTCAGCCCGGACGGCTCGACCATGTACTACTGCGACACGCTCACGCGCGAGATTCGCGCCTGCGACTATGGCGCAGACGGGACGATTGCAAACCAGCGCACATTCACCACGCTCACCGACGATACCGGCGTGCCGGACGGCTCGACCGTCGACGCAGAAGGCGGCCTCTGGAACGCGCAGTGGGGCGGAGAGCGCGTGGTGCGTTATGGCGCCGACGGCGTCGAAACCGAGCGCGTAAAGATTCCCACAGCGCAGCCAAGCTGCGTTACGCTCGGCGGTGCGCTTCTGGACACGCTTTATGTCACGAGCGCGCGCGAGGAAATGCAGGAGGAGGCCCTCGCGCGCGAGCCGCATGCGGGCGGCGTGTTTTCGGTTCGAATTGGCCGCCAGGGCCTTGAAGAACCGCGGTTTCAGGGGCGCAGGCGCGCTTGAGCCCGGTGTATCAGACGCTTGCGCAAAGGCGTGCGTGCATTTTCATCAGACAATACGCGCGCACGAACAATGCGAAGCGCCGCTGGCGGCAGGCGGCATGAAGAGACGGACAGTCGTTGCAGTTCGGCAACAGATGCAGTCGATCGATATGTGCAGTTGGCTTTGCCAGTACCACTAGAAGGGCGAACACAAGAAGCGGCCACAGGCCCCGCGTGCACGCGCGGAGCCGACAGGCCACCGGTGAGCCGCCTTTTGCGGCGGCAATCAAACATGCCTCTCGAGGAGCATCTTATGAGCGTCGCGAATTCCGCTGTGCGTCGACCTACCCGTTCCACCGTTTCCGCAGGCGCCGCCGCTGCAAGCGTGCCGCCTTCCGCGTCATCCGCTGCGCCCGTCTCACCAGTTGTGTCGCCAGCCGCCGCGGCGCGCCGCGCGCGGCTCGAAGCTGCCACGCATCCGGTTTTGCCGGGGCCGAGCACCTCGGCCGTCGCGATCGGCGCGGCGGGCTCGAGCGACGTGGCGTGCGTGACGCTCGCGAACGCGTATTTGCGGCTCGACGTCGCGCCTCAGCTCGGCGGCGGAATCACGCGTTTCGACTGGCGCAGCGAAGGCGCATTCGAGCCCGTGTTTCGCCGTTGCGAGTGCGTGAGCGCGCGCATGGATCCGAACGAACTCGCGTGCTACCCGCTGCTGCCGTACTCGAACCGCATCGGCGCAGGGCGTTTTCACTTTGGCGGCCGCGATATCGAAGTGCCGCGCAATCGCGCAAGCGAACCGCTCCCGATCCACGGCGACGGCTGGCTTGCGCCGTGGAGCATCGAGAGCGCCGATCGCGAGAACGTGCGCCTCGTGCTCGACCGCAGCGACGGCGAACCGTATTCGTACCGTGCGGCGCTCACCTATGCGCTCGACGGCGCGACGCTCGCGATGACGCTGGAAGTGGAGAATACGGGCCGCGAGGCGCTGCCGTTCGGCCTTGGCGTTCATCCGTTTCTTGCGCGCGACACAAACACCGAGCTTTCGGCGCCCGCGAGCGGCCTGTGGCTCTCGGGCCAGGACTGGCTGCCGGTGCGCCACGTGCCCGCGCCGCCCGCCTGGCAGTTCGGCGTGGCCTATCCGTTGCCTGCGCAACTCGTCAATCATGCGTTCAGCGGCTGGAGCGGACGCGCCGCCGTAGTGTGGGAGCGCCGCAGGCTCTCGCTCTCGATCTGCGCGAACACCGACTACTACGTGCTCTACACGCCTCCCGGCGCAGACTTCTTCTGCTTCGAACCCGTCGATCATCCGATCAACGCGGTGAACCTGCACGGCGGCGGCGATGCGAACGGCATGACCGTGCTCGCGCACGGCGAACGGCTCGTGCGGCGCTTTGCCTTCACCGTGGAGCGCATGGACATGCGCGCCTCAGCCAGCCCGCACCGCGCCGGCGCGCGCGGCCGCACGGGTGCGAGAGGCGGCAAGGGCGCGCGCGCACGGACGTAGGGCGGTCGTGAGCTGGGCGTAGCGCGCGTCGACCACGCGCGCTCAGCGCCTGAGAGCAATCATCTCGCGGGAGCGCCGGGCGCAGGCCGCGTCAGGCGCCGCGGCGCGGCCTCATCTTCCGGGGCGGGTAAAATACGCGCCGTTTTCCCTTACTGGCTCGCCGCGAGCAACGACCATGACTTCCTTCATCCAGACCCTCGGCGCCGCCTGGCAGCGCACCGGCTCGCTGTTGTGCGTGGGCCTCGACCCTGAGCCCACGAAGTTTCCCGCTGCGCTGGCCGGCCGCAGCGACGCGATCTTCGAGTTTTGCCGCGAGATCGTCGACGCCACCGCGGCATACGCGTGCTCGTTCAAGCCGCAGATCGCGTACTTCGCGGCGCATCGCGCCGAAGACCAGCTCGAAGCGCTGATCGCCCACATCCACGAGAAGCATCCGGGCCTGCCCGTGATCCTCGACGCCAAGCGCGGCGATATCGGCAGCACCGCCGAACAGTATGCGCGCGAAGCCTTCGAGCGCTTCAAGGCCGACGCCGTCACGGTCAATCCGTATATGGGCTTCGATTCGATCGAGCCGTGGCTCGCGCACAAGGGCAAGGGCGTGATCGTGCTGTGCCGTACATCGAACCCCGGCGGCTCGGACCTGCAGTTCCTCGAAACCGGCGGCAAGCCGCTGTACCAGGTGGTGGCGGACCTTGCCGCGAACCAATGGAACGCAAGCGGCGAACTCGGCCTCGTGGTGGGCGCGACGTTCCCGAAGGAAATCGAAACCGTGCGCGGCATCGTGGGCGACATGCCGTTGCTGATTCCCGGCATCGGCGCGCAGGGCGGCGACGTCGAGGCAACCGTGAAGGCGGGCCGCACGGCGGACGGCACGGGCATGCTCATCAACTCGTCGCGCGCGATCCTCTACGCGAGCAAGGGCGAGGATTACGCACAGGCGGCTGCAACGGTCGCGAGAGAAACGCGCGACCGGATCAACGCGTATCGTTGAGCCGGGTTTGCGCCATGGCGGGTAGACGTTCCTGAATGGCCGCTGCCCTGAGCCGCTCTCGCTCCTAGACTTTCTTCGCAACTGCGGCCGCAACGGACGCCGGTTTGCCGAACAATTCGATGATCGATCGATGCAGCGGGTATTTTTCGGCGAGCGCGTTCACATCGGCGATCTCGAACTCGCTGAATTCGAACCCCGGCGCGACCGTGCAGCCGACGAGCGCATAAGTCGAGGGATCGCAGCAGCGCGCCGCGAACCAGTGTCCGGCCGGCACCACCGCCTGAAACACGGTGCCCGGATGGTCGAGCGCGTGGCCCAGCTTGCGCGTCGAGAGCACGCCGCGTTCGTCGATCGAATGAATCTCGATGGGCGAGCCCGCGTAGAAGTGCCAGAGCTCGTCGGAGCGGATGCGGTGCCATGCCGAGTAGGCGCCTTCCGCCAGCAGGAAGTAGATGGCCGTCGAGGCCGCGCGCGTACCCTCTGCGGCGGCTGCGCCGTCGCGCCGCACGAGCTTGTCGGCGCGATAGGTTTCACTGTAGTAGCCACCTTCGGGGTGCGGTTCGAGCCCGAAACGGCGGATCAATTCCTCGACTGCGGTATTCGCGGCTGCCATGGCGTGCGCCTCCTGGGTGGGGCCGGCCGGCGCGCCAGCGAGGCGCGGGCCGGTTTTATCGTTCCTGTTCGTCGATGAACGCGAGCAGCCCGCGCAACGCGTGCGCGGCGGCCTGCACGCGGATCTGTTCGCGGTCGCCCTTGAAGACCAGCGTCTCGACGCTCGTATGCAGCCGGTTGCTCCAGCCGAACGACACCATGCCGACCGGCTTTTCCGGCGTGCCGCCGCCCGGTCCGGCGACGCCGGTGATGGCGAGCGAAACTTGTGCCCGGCTGTTGCTGAGCGCGCCTTCGGCCATCGCGCGCGCGACCGGCTCGCTCACCGCGCCGTGCTTTTCGATGAGCTCGGGCGGCACGCCGATCATCTCGGTTTTCGCCTGATTCGAGTAGGTGACGAAGCCTCGTTCGAACCAGACGCTGCTGCCGGAAATGTCGGTGATGGCGGTGGCGACCATGCCGCCCGTGCAGGACTCGGCGGTCGCGAGCATGAGCCGCCCGTCGCGCAGCTTGTTGCCGACGCGGATGGCGAGTTGGTGAACGACGGAATCGGTAGACATTGCAGCAATCCGTTGGGTTGGCGGCGGCGTGGCGGCGTAGCGGTATGGTGGCGCTACACCGACATGCGCCAGAGCGCGATGACGAGCAGCGTGAAGAATGCGGCGACGATGTCGTCGAGCATGATGCCGAGGCCGCCCTTGAAGTGCCGGTCGAAATAGCGGATGGGCGGCGGCTTCACCATGTCGAAAAACCGGAAGACAACGAAGGCCCAGAGCCGCCCCTCGAAATCGACGGGCGTGATCATGAGCAGCACGAGCCAGAACGCCACGATCTCGTCCCAGACAATGGCCGAGGGATCCTCCGTGCCCAGTTTCTTCGCGGTGAAGCCGGTGATCCAGATGCCCGCAAAGAAGCCAAGGAAGATCAGCAGTCCCCACTCGGTCACCGTGAGATAGCGGTTCAGCACCTCGAAGGCCGCCCAGGCGAACAGCGTGCCGGCCGTGCCGGGCGCGAGGCGCGAGAGCCCCGAGCCGAAGCCGAGCGAAACGATGTGCAACGGATGGGTGAGCATGAACGGCGCGTCGGCGCGGCGCGCTCCAGTGGCACGGCCGAGCGTGCCGGATGCGGCGGCGTTGCTTGCCGGGCCTGCCGGAGGAGCCGGCTGACCGGCGGGCGAGGGCGTGGGGTCAGTCTGCATGGAAGTGATCGAAACCTTGCAACGTCAGATTGAGCGGCGTGCCGCCAGCGTCTCGCCAGGCGATCTCGGGGGCGGCTTGCGGCGAAGTGCGGGAAGTCATTGTACCGATGCGCGTGACGCGCACACCCGCCTGTTGCGCCGCCGCCTCGACCGCGCCGCGCTGCGCCGGCGCCGCCGTGAAACACAGCTCGTAGTCGTCGCCGCCCGCGAGCGCGCATTGCAGCTGCACGTCGCGCGGCAGGCGCGCAAGCGCAGGCGAGAGCGGCAGGGCGTCTACGTCGATCGTGGCGGCGAGGCGCGAGCGTTCCAGAATGTGGCGCAGGTCGCCGGCCAGGCCGTCCGATACGTCGAGCGCCGCGCGCGCCACGCCGCGCAGCGCGAGGCCCAGCGCCACGCGCGGTTCAGGGTATTCGAGCGCCCGGCGCAAAGGCGCGGCGTCCTGCTCGCTTATCTTCCATTCGCCGCGCATCATGCCGAGGCCCGCGCGCGCGTCGCCGGGCGTGCCGGAGACCCAGATGTCGTCGCCCGCCTGGGCGGCGTCGCGCCGAAGTGCGACATCCTGACGCACCGAGCCGAACACCGTCAGACACAGGTTCAGCGGCCCCGCCGTGGTATCGCCGCCGATCAATTCGCAGTCGAAGCGGTCTGCCAGCTCGAAGAGGCCCGCGCTGAACGCGGCTAGCCAGTCCTCGTCCGCCTTGGGGAGCGCGAACGCAAGCGTGAAGCCGAGCGGCTTCGCACCCATCGCGGCCAGGTCGGAAAGATTCACGGCGAGCGCCTTGTGGCCGAGCGCGTGCGGATCGATGTCGGGGAAAAAGTGGCGGCCTTCCACCAGCATGTCGGTCGAGACGGCCAGCATTTCGCCCGCGGCGGGCGCGATGAGCGCGCAGTCGTCGCCAATGCCCAGCGTGGCGCGCCGCGTGTTCGTGCGCGCACGCCGCGCAAAATATCGGTCGATCAGGGAGAACTCGGAAAGCATGACGAAAGGGTTATGACAGTCGGGAAATGGGCCGTCGCCGCAAAGGGCGCCCTGGCATGGCTTTCCCTTCATCGCGGTCGCGCCACTTGCGCCCGGATTGAAAGGAATGCTGTCAGGGATTGGCGCTACAATCGGTCCACTCAGCATTCGAGTTGTCATTCTAATCCGCACTAACGTCCTGCCTCCCATGTCGAATCCCGCTACGAACAAGCTTCGCGAAGCCGCCCTCGATTATCACGAGTTCCCCACGCCGGGGAAGATCGCGATCGCGCCGACCAAGCAGATGATCAATCAGCGTGACCTCTCGCTCGCGTACTCGCCGGGCGTCGCGTTCGCGTGCGAGGCGATTGTCGAAAATCCGCTCAACGCCGCGCGCTTCACGGCGCGCAGCAACCTCGTGGGCGTCGTGTCGAACGGCACGGCCGTGCTCGGCCTCGGCAACATCGGACCGCTTGCCTCGAAGCCGGTGATGGAAGGCAAGGCGGTGCTCTTCAAGAAGTTCGCGGGCATCGACGTGTTCGACATCGAACTCAACGAGACCGACCCGCACAAGCTCGTCGACGTGATCGCCGCGCTCGAACCCACGTTCGGCGGCATCAACCTCGAAGACATCAAGGCGCCGGAGTGCTTCATCGTCGAGCGCGAAGCGCGCAAGCGCATGAAGATTCCGGTCTTCCACGACGACCAGCACGGCACGGCCATCGTGGTGGCGGCGGCCTTCACGAACGGCCTGAAGGTCGTGGGCAAGGACATCAAGGACGTGAAGCTCGTCGCCTCGGGCGCGGGCGCGGCCGCGCTGGCGTGTCTGGACCTGCTCGTCGACCTCGGCCTGCCGCTCGAAAACATCGTCGTCACCGACCTGGCGGGCGTGGTCTACAAGGGCCGCACCGAGCTGATGGACCCGGACAAGGAGCGTTTCGCGCGGGAAACCAACGCGCGCACGCTCGCCGAGGTGATCGAAGGCGCCGATATTTTTCTCGGCCTTTCGGCCGGCGGCGTGCTCAAGCAGGACATGGTCAGGCAGATGGCGGCCAAGCCGCTCATCCTCGCGCTCGCCAACCCGACGCCGGAAATCCTGCCGGAGCTCGCGCTCGAAGTGCGTCCGGACGCCGTGCTCGCCACGGGCCGCACGGACTACCCGAACCAGGTGAACAACGTCCTGTGCTTCCCGTTCATCTTCCGCGGCGCGCTCGACGCGGGCGCGACCACCATCACGCGCGAAATGGAAATCGCCGCGGTGAACGCGATTGCGGAACTGGCGCGCCAGGAGCAAAGCGATGTCGTGGCCACGGCCTACGGCATCCAGGACCTGCAGTTCGGGCCCGAGTACCTGATTCCGAAGCCCTTCGACCCGCGCCTGATCGTCAAGATCGCGCCGGCCGTGGCCAGGGCGGCAATGGACTCGGGCGTCGCGACGCGTCCGATCGAGGACATGGACGCCTACGAGCAGCACCTCCAGCAGTTCGTCTACCACAGCGGCACGACCATGAAGCCGATCTTCCAGCTCGCGCGCGCCGTGGAGCCGGAGAAGAAGCGCATCGTGTACGCCGAGGGCGAAGAGGAGCGCATCCTGCGCGCGGTGCAGATCGTGGTCGACGAAAAGCTCGCCAGGCCCATCCTGATCGGCCGCCCTTCGGTGATCGAGCAGCGCATCGCGCGCTACGGCCTGCGCCTGCACGCCGGCCAGGACTACACGGTCGTGAACACCGACCACGACGAGCGCTACCGCGAGTTCTGGCAGACCTATGCGAAGCTCATGGCGCGCAAGGGCATCACGCAGCAAATGGCGAAACTCGAAATGCGCCGCCGCACCACGCTGATCGGCTCGATGCTCGTGGAAAAGGGCGAAGCCGACGGCATGATCTGCGGCACGGTCAGCACGACGCACCGCCACCTGCACTTCATCGATCAGGTGATCGGCAAGAAGGCGGGCTGCAACGTCTACGCGGCGATGAACGCACTCGTGCTGCCGAACCGGCAGATTTTCATCGTCGACACGCACGTCAACGTCGACCCGACGCCTGAGCAGCTCGCGGAAATCACCATCATGGCGGCCGAGGAAGTACGCCGCTTCGGCATCGAGCCGAAGATCGCGCTGTGTTCGCACTCGAACTTCGGTTCGAGCAACGCGCCGAGCGCCCAGAAGATGCGCGACCTGCTCGAGATCCTCCAGGAACGCGCGCCGGACCTGCAGGTGGACGGCGAAATGCACGGCGACGTGGCGATCGACGCGAACCTGCGCAAGGAGATCCTGCCCGAGTCGACGCTCGAAGGCGAAGCGAATCTGCTCGTCATGCCGAATATCGACGCGGCGAACATCTCCTACAACCTGCTCAAGACGGCGGCTGGCAACAATATCGCCATCGGGCCGATCCTGCTGGGCGCGGCCAAGCCGGTGCACGTGCTGACGGCTTCTGCCACGGTGCGTCGCATCGTCAACATGACGGCGCTGCTCGTCGCGGACGTGAACGCGGCACGTTAAGCGCTGTCGCGCAGGTCGCCGGCGACGCCGGCAACCGCGGTCCTGATAATCGGCGCGCTCCTGCGAGCGCGCCGATTTTTTTGAGTGCGAGACCCGGCTCGATATCGGGCAAGATCGCGCAAAACAAGCTTGTAAAATTTACCAGTCTGGCCCTTGCGCGGGGTCAAGCCGTGGTCCTCCTCGCCTGACTAACGTTGCTTCCAGGCATCATTAGCGATACCCTTACACCTTTCATGGTCGTCGAACACGTAACCAGGGAAGCGGGAACCAGGGGATGGCGCCTCGTCTAACTCATTGTTTCGGCGGCAGTTTGTCTAGCTTGCGGCGCGCCGCGGCGGTGGCGCTGGTCGCAACTGCCGCGCTCGCGGCAGTTGGCGCTCAGGCGCGCACGAGTCAGCCGGAAGAGGCGGGTAATCCGCCCGGCAGCATTTCGGTCAACGAACTTCCGCGTGAGGCGGTCGGCACGTTGAGCCTGATTGCAGCGGGCGGCCCGTTCCCTTACGAGAAGGACGGCGTCGTATTCGGGAATTTTGAGCGGATATTGCCGCCGCACCGGCGGGGCTACTATCACGAGTACACGGTCCCGACGCCCGGCGCGCACAACCGCGGTGCCAGGCGCATCGTGTGCGGCGGCCCACGCAGGCGGACCGACAACTGTTACTACTCCGACGACCACTACGCCAGTTTCAGGCGAATTATTGATTGACACCGGGATGAGCGGCATGAGCGATAACGTTTACGCGCACGACCCCCGGGTCGCGAGCGATCTGTTCGCGTCCGGGGAGGGCAACCTGTTCCAGCGCGTCATGCAGTTGAAGCACGACAGCGAGGCGCGCCAGGATGAGGCGGGGCTTTCATCGAACGAGGGGGCAATGAGCCTGTTTTCGACCGTGCAGCCGAATATTGTCCAGTCGATCCGGGCATTTCGCATTCAGGATCTCGCGGACGAAGCCCAGCGGCTGCAGCAGCATTTCCTCTATGCGTTCTGCGCGAATGCGCAAACCAAACAGGAAGTGCTCGAGACCATTGCCACGTCGTTTCTGTTTCCGAAGCATTTCGGCAAGAACTACGATGGCTTGTACGACTGCCTGACCGATCTGGTGCAGAAGGCTGGCGAGCAGCCGGGTTTCGTGATCGTGCTGGAAGGGCTGCCGATTGCCCAGAAGTTCGACAAGGACGGGCGGGAGACATTGCTCGACGTATTTCGCGAGGCTTCGGAATACTGGGCCGAGCGCAAGGTGCCGTTCCGCGTTTTTTATTCGTTCGCCTGACCTTCGGCTAACGTTCCGTCGCGTGCATGCGACAAAAAAGCGCAAGCCCGCCGGCAGGCGGGCTTTGTCATTTTTACCCGCAGCGCTTACCAGCCACCCCAGCGCGCGGCGAGCGCCGCGAGCACGGCGATACCCGCCGTTTCGGTGCGCAGCACGCGCGGCCCGAGCCCCACGGCGATGAAGCCGTGATCGAGCGCCGCCTCCTCTTCCTGGGACGAGAGGCCGCCCTCAGGCCCAATCAGCACCGTCACTTCGCCCGCAGGCGGTTCGGCCGGCAAGGTCGAGAACGCGACGTTGGCGCGCGGCGAGAGCAGCAGGCGCAGTTCGCCCTCGAGTTCGCCCTCGCCGGGGCGCCTGGGCAGGCAGTCGAGCCATGCGGCGATGTCGCGCGCGGGCGCGACATCGGGCAGGCGGTTGCGCCCGCATTGTTCGCACGAAGCCTGCACGATCCGCTGCCAGTGCGCGAGGCGGCGCTCGGCGCGCTCGCCCGAAAGCCGTACGACGCTGCGCGACGCGGTGAGCGGCACGAAGTTCGTCGCTCCCAGTTCGACGGCCTTTTCGATCAGCCAGTCCATCTTGTCGTTGCTGGCGATGCCCTGGGCGAGGGTGACACGGTAAGGCGGCTCGGCTTCGAAGTCGCGGTGAGGGCCGATGCGTACCTGCGTGTCGCGGCGCTCCATGCCGAGAATCTCGGCGCTGTACTCGCCGCCACGCCCGTCGAATAGCACGATGGTGTCGCCGGGCTGCAGGCGCAGCACCTGGACATGGCGCGTGACTTCGTCGGGAAGGGTGACAACCTCGTCGGATTGCAGGGCGCTGCCGACGAAAAAGCGGGGCATAGAACTATTTCTCATTGAATCAGGACAAGTGCCGAGCCAGCGCCCAGCGGTAGCCGTCGAGGTCTTCGACCTGCGCGAAACGGTCCCCCCAGAACTGGTCCTGTGGCTCGCTCAGCGATTTCGCGCCGGCTTCGAGCGCCCGCGCATAAACCGCGTCGACATCGTCGACATACAGATAAAACGATTGCGGCGCGATGGCCTGCGCGCTCTTGGGCGTGCGCGCCGTCGAACCAAATGCGCCCTCCGGCGCGAACATCACGATCAGCTGATCGTGGTACGTCATTTCCACGTGCATGATCGCGCCGTCGTCCTCCACGCTGTCGCGTACCGCAAAACCGAGCGCTGCCCGATAGAAGTCCATCGACGCGCGCGCGTCGCGCACCGTCAGATACGGGGTCAGCCACGGCACGCCGGCAGGACGGGGTGCGGTCATCGAGTCTCTCCAGATTCGCGGTTCGGATGAAGCGCTGTGTCGCTCCCGGCCAGGGCGCACATGACAAAAGCGCCTGGGACCCGCCATTCTCCACGGGCAGGACCACTAGCGTTGCAGCAATTCGCCTAGTTTATCGCGGGCTGTCCATGAACCTTTCAAGAGAGCCGCGTGCAGTCGCGGGTCGTAATAGCGCAAGCCCTCGAGCTGCCGCCCGGCTGCGCGCGCCTGCAACGTGGTCTCGTCGACGCCTGCTGGATCGAGCGCGTCGCTTGCGATCGCCATGAGCCAGAGCGAGCCGTAGAGTGGCACGTAGGCGGCAAGCGGCCGCACGACGGCGAAGGCCTCGCGCAGTCCGCCGAGCAGCGCGCCCGCACGCTGCGCATGATGGAACGGCGAGCCCAGATGGAGCGAGACGAGTGCATCGGCGCTCATCGCGCGCTTGAGCGCGGCATAGAACGCCGGTGTGTAGAGCCCGGCAGCCGGCGAATCCGGCGGGGTCAGATCGAATACGACGAGGTCGAAGCGTTCCTGCGCGGAGGCGACAAACGCAGCCGCGTCGCCGATCACGAGTGCCACGCGCGGATCCTCGAAGGCGTCGCCGCGCACCTCGGGCAAATAGTCGCCCGTCAGGCGCACCACGTCGGGGTCCAGTTCGGCCACGACGATGCGCTCGATTTCAGGGTGGCGCAACAGCTGGCGCGCCGCGCCGCCGTCGCCGCCGCCCAGCACGAGCGCCGCGCGCGGCGCGGGATGCGTGAGCGCGGCCGGGTGCGTCATGCATTCGTGATAGATGAACTCGTCGCCGGCGGACGTCATCGGGCGGCCGTCCAGCGTGAAGAGACAGCCGAGTTGCGGCGTGTCCCAGACCTCGATGCGCTGCCACGGCGTATCGGCGGCGGCGAGGCGGCGCGCGCCTGGGAAGCCGTAGAGCGCATCTGGCGCAGGATGGAAGAGGAGGGCGTCGGTCACGGAGGTCGGGATGCGCTGCTGGTGTGCCGGAGCGCGCGAAAATCGCGCAGAAAATTGGGGCCAACAGCGACATTATAGGAGGCGTGATGCGTACCCGGCCGCGACAGAAGACGGCGAGGAGACAAAGGCGCGCACAGCACATTCCCCGCGCCTTCCGGCCAGGGATTGTCCCCACGATCTGCTAGAATATTTCGCTTTGCAGCCCTCTCCGTTTGCTCCGGCCGTTTCGCGTCTCCTGGCGCCGCATGTGCGCCCGAGCGGGCGATTTGCCGAGCTTCCGGACCCCCGCGCTGCTGTGTGCGCCCGCCGTTTGCGCTGTTCGCGACCTGCGCCGCCCACGCCGCTTTTTGCACACTTCCGGACTCGACATGACGACCTCGTCCTCCGCCTCCCCCGCTACCACCCAGTTGATGGCCAACGCCATTCGTGCGCTGTCCATGGACGCCGTTCAGCAAGCGAACTCCGGTCACCCCGGCATGCCCATGGGCATGGCCGAGATCGCCGTTGCGCTGTGGTCGCGCCATCTGCGCCATAACCCGACGAACCCGCTCTGGAGCGACCGCGACCGCTTCGTGCTGTCGAACGGCCACGGCTCGATGCTGCTGTACTCGCTGCTGCACCTGACGGGCTACGACCTGCCGATGGCGGAACTGAAGAACTTCCGTCAGCTGCACTCGAAGACGCCGGGTCACCCCGAATTCGGCATCACGCCGGGTGTCGAGACGACCACGGGCCCGCTTGGCCAGGGTCTGGCGAACGCGGTCGGCATGGCGCTGGCCGAAGCGCTGCTCGCCGCGGAGTTCAACAAGGCCGACGCGAAGATCGTCGATCACCACACGTACGTGTTCCTCGGCGACGGCTGCCTGATGGAAGGCATCTCGCACGAAGCCTGCTCGCTCGCCGGCACGCTCAAGCTGAACAAGCTGATCGCGCTGTACGACGACAACGGCATCTCGATCGACGGCGACGTGGTCAACTGGTTCCACGACAACACGCCGGAGCGCTTCGAAGCCTACGGCTGGAACGTGATCCCGCACGTGGACGGCCATGACGTGGACGCGGTCGACGCGGCCATCCAGAAGGCCAAGGCTTCGGACAAGCCCACGCTGATCTGCTGCAAGACCATCATCGGCAAGGGCGCGCCCACCAAGCAAGGCGGCCACGACGTGCACGGCGCGGCGCTCGGCGCAGAAGAAATCGCCAAGTGGCGCGAAGCCGCGGGCTGGAAGTGGGAGCCGTTCACGCTGCCGCAGGAAGTCTATGCAGACTGGGACGCGAAGGACGCTGGTGCGAAGTTCGAAGCCGCATGGAACGAGCAGTTCGCCGCGTACAAGTCGAAGTACCCGGCCGAAGCCGCCGAGTTCGAGCGCCGCATGGCCCACAAGCTGCCCGCCGACTGGGCGCAGAAGGCCGCCGCGATCGTCGCCGGTGCCGATTCGCGCAAGGAAACCGTTGCAACGCGCAAGGCTTCGCAGCAGGCCATCGAAGGCCTTGCCGCGGCACTGCCCGAACTGCTGGGCGGCTCGGCCGACCTGACCGGCTCGAACCTCACCAACTGGAAGGCTTCGAAGCCCGTGCGCGCCGCCAAGGCCGGCGAGACCGGCATCCAGTGGGGCAACCACATCAACTACGGCGTGCGCGAGTTCGGCATGAGCGCGGCGCTCAACGGCCTCAACCTGCACGGCGGCTACAAGGCGTTCGGCGGCACGTTCCTCACGTTCTCGGACTACAGCCGCAACGCGCTGCGCGTGGCCGCGCTGATGAAGTGCCCGTCGATCTTCGTGTTCACGCACGACTCGATCGGCCTGGGTGAAGACGGCCCGACGCACCAGTCGATCGAACAGGTCGCGAGCCTGCGCCTGATCCCGAACATGACCCTCTGGCGTCCGGCCGACACCGTGGAAACCGCGGTGGCCTGGACCGAATCGATCGCGCACCACGGCCCGTCGTCGCTGATCTTCAGCCGTCAGAACCTGCAGTTCAACGAGCGCACCGATGCCCAGATCGCGAACATCGCCAAGGGCGGCTACGTGCTCAAGGACTGGAACGACGATATCCCGAGCCGCAAGATCATCCTGATCGCCACAGGCTCTGAAGTCGAACTGGCGATGAAGGCCGTCGAAGCGCTGCAGCGCGAAGGCATCGGCGCCCGCGTGGTGTCCATGCCGTCGACCAACGTGTTCGACAAGCAGGACGCCGAATACCGCGAGCGCGTGTTGCCCAAGGGCGTGCGCCGCGTCGCGATCGAAGCCGGCGTGACCGACTTCTGGCGCAAGTACGTGGGCCTCGAAGGCGGCGTGGTCGGCATCGACACGTTCGGCGAATCGGCTCCGGCTGGCGTGCTGTTCAAGCACTTCGGCTTCACGGTCGATCATGTCGTCGCGACGGCCAAGGCCGCGCTCGACAACTAGGCATGCGTAACGGGCCCGCCTGATCGGCAAGATCCGGTGGGCCCGCTGCCTTACGCGCCCCGCCGGGCCGCCCCAGCCTGGCGTCGGCGCCAGCACAGCACTGGTTTCAGAATTTTTCAGCCCTCAGGAGATAAACCATGACCATTCGCGTCGCTATCAATGGCTACGGCCGCATCGGCCGTAACACGCTTCGCGCGTTCTACGAGAACGGCAAGAAGCACGACATCCAGATCGTTGCGATCAACGACCTGGGTGACGCGAAGACCAACGCGCATCTGACGCAATATGACACGGCACACGGCAAGTTCCCCGGTGAAGTGACGGTCGACGGCGATTACCTCGTCGTGAACGGCGACAAGATCCGCGTGCTGGCCAACCGCAACCCGGCCGAGCTGCCGTGGGGCGAACTGGGCGTCGACGTCGTGATGGAGTGCACGGGCTTCTTCACGACCAAGGAAAAGGCAAGCGCGCACATCAAGGGTGGCGCGAAGAAGGTCATCATCTCGGCGCCGGGCGGTAAGGACGTCGACGCGACCGTCGTCTACGGCGTGAACCACAACGTGCTGAAGGCCGAACACACGGTCATCTCGAACGCATCGTGCACGACCAACTGCCTGGCACCGCTCGTCAAGCCGCTGAACGACAAGATCGGCCTCGAAACCGGCCTGATGACGACGATCCACGCGTACACGAACGACCAGGTTCTGACCGACGTGTACCACGAAGACCTGCGCCGCGCGCGCTCGGCCACGCACAGCCAGATCCCGACGAAGACGGGCGCGGCTTCGGCTGTCGGCCTCGTGCTGCCGGAACTGAACGGCAAGCTGGACGGCTACGCGATTCGCGTGCCGACCATCAACGTGTCGATCGTCGACCTGTCGTTCATCGCCAAACGCGACACGACGGTCGAAGAAGTCAACGCCATCATGAAGGAAGCGTCGGAAGGCGCGCTCAAGGGCATCCTGGGCTACAACGCCGCACCGCTGGTGTCGATCGACTTCAACCACAACCCGGCATCGTCGACGTTCGACGCCACGCTCACGAAGGTCTCGGGCCGTCTCGTGAAGGTGTCGAGCTGGTACGACAACGAGTGGGGCTTCTCGAACCGCATGCTGGACACGGCGGTGGCGTTCGCGAACGCGAAGTAAGCACGCTCTGCGCCGCATGAAAAACCGCTCCCCGGAGCGGTTTTTTTTCGTCCTTATTTTTCGATGGCGCTTTGGGACGCGGCGGCGAACGCGGGCGGAGTGGGGAAGTACACGCCCGCGCGCTGTGCCGCGTTGGCGATGTGCGCCTCGATCGCCTCGCCGGCCGCCACCGGATCGCGCGCCTTCAGCGCCACCACGATCAGGCCGTGCTCGCGATGCGTGGAGAGCACGCGCTCGCGCCGGTAGAACGGCATGCGCTGGCTTTCTTTCATGATGTCGGCGCTGCTGCGCAGGATCGATTCGATCGCCGCATTGCCGGCGAGATTCACGATCCGCATGTGGAATTCGAAGTCGAGCTGCGCGGCTTCGTCGAGTTCGTCGCAGGCGAGGGCGCCGTGCAGCGCCTCGGTGTTCGCTTCGAGCCACGCGACGTCGGCGTCGGAGACGGCGAGCGCCGCCATGCGCGCGGCGAAGCCTTCGAGCGCGTAGCGCATCTGGTAGGTGTCGGGCAGCGACGACTGATCGGCGAAACGCCATGGGTGAGCATTCGTGGCCTGCGCGCTCGTCACGTACACACCTTTGCCGGCGCGGATCGACAGCATGCCGAGCGCCTCGAGCGTCGAGAGCGCTTCGCGCAGCGACGCGCGGCTGATCGCCAGTTCCCCGGAAAGCTGGCGCTGCGCGGGCAGCAGGCTGCCGACCGGATACAGGCCGCCCTCGATCCGTTCGCGGATCGTGGCGACGGCGGCGTCGGTGACGGTGTGCGGGACGTTCTTCATCGGATGGCGCAGGCAGCTTTCGCGTGGTCTGACCGGTATTGTAGTCCCCCTCGGCGCACCCGCATGGCGCATTGCGTCAATGCCCACGTGCCGCGGGACAAGGCGTGGCGCTCTGGCCCGCAAACTGGTCAGACCGCACAAGGGTAAACACCGCGCTTCCCAGGCTTGACGCCGGTATATCGGCTTCCTACTATCCGCCATAACAGCTCTGGTCAGACCAGTCAGAACAGTTGCTTGCTCCCCCTCGCAGGCTTTGCATGGGATGGGAGCTTTGCATGGGGTCAGAGTAACCGCTAAAGCGCTAACCCTGGCCGACAGCTAGGTCGCCAAGTCCCATCGACATAGGAGAAGGTCGTGACGAAGTTCTTCAATTCGCTGTTTGGCCGCGTGGTGATCGCCCTCGTACTGGGCATCGTGGCAGGCGCGGTATTCCCCCATTTCGCCCAGTCGCTGCGCCCGCTCGGCGACGGCTTTCTCAAGCTCATCAAGATGGTGATCGGGCCCATTGTGTTCTGCGTGGTCGTGAGCGGCATGGCGCACGCGGGCGACCTGAAGAAGGTGGGCCGCGTCGGCCTGAAGTCGGTCGTGTACTTCGAGGCGATGACGACCGTCGCGCTCGTGATCGGCGCCGTGCTCGCATATGTCACGCGTCCGGGTGCCGGCATGAACGTGGATCTGCGTTCGCTCGACGCCGCGTCGCTTGCGACCTACACCGAGCACGCCAGGAGCCTGAAGGACACCGCGGGCTTCCTGCTGAAGATCATTCCCGACACCGCCTTCGACGCCTTCGCGAAGGGCGACATCCTGCAGATCCTCGTGTTCTCGGTGCTGTTCGGCAGCGCGCTCTCGCTGCTCGGCCCGAAGGCGCAGCGCGTGAACAGCCTGATCGACGAACTCGCGCAGGTGTTCTTCCGGGTGATGGGTTTCATCATCAAGCTCGCGCCGCTCGGCGTGCTTGGCGCGATCGCGTTCACGACCGGTACGTACGGCGTGGCATCGCTGAAGCAGCTCGGGCTGCTCGTGATCGTGTTCTACGCCAGCTGCATCGTGTTCGTCGCGGTCGTGCTCGGCATCGTCATGCGGCTGGCGGGCTTCAACGTGTTCAAGCTGATCCGCTACCTGCGCGAAGAACTCTCGATCGTGCTCGGCACCGCCTCGTCCGACGCCGTGCTGCCGCAGGTCATGCGCAAGCTCGAATGGATGGGCGTGAAGGATTCCACGGTGGGCCTCGTGATCCCGACGGGTTACTCGTTCAATCTCGATGGCTTTTCGATCTACCTCACGCTCGCCGTGATCTTCATCGCGCAGGCGACCAACACGCCGCTGTCGATGCACGACCTCATCGTGATCGTGCTGGTGTCGCTCATCACCTCGAAGGGCGCGCACGGCATTCCCGGCTCGGCGATCGTGATTCTCGCCGCCACGCTTTCCGCCATTCCCGCGATTCCGGTGCTCGGCCTCGTGCTGATCCTGCCGGTGGACTGGTTCGTCGGCATCGCCCGCGCGCTCACCAACCTGATCGGCAACTGCGTCGCGACGGTGGTGGTCGCGGTGTGGGAGCACGACATCGACAAGGTGCGCGCGAGGCGCGTGCTGAACCTCGACGAAGGTTTTCTCTACGTGCCGGCAGGCGACAGCGATGCCCACACCGCGCATGGCGAAGACAGCGCGCTCGGCGGCAAGCACGCGCATGCCTGAGCCCACGCGGTGCGTACCGCACCGCTTTGTTTCGATCCACTGACCCACTCAAGCGTTTGACACCATCATGGCCATTCCGACTCTCGACCCCAACGCCCCCGCCTTCACGCGCCGCTACATGAACCTCGCCGATCCGCGACTGGGCGCCCGCGCGCTGCTCGCGAGCGACGAGTTCTTCGCGCCGAAGGAGCGCATGCTCGAGCCGCAGCCCGCGGTCTTCATCCCCGGCAAGTATGACGACCACGGCAAGTGGATGGACGGCTGGGAAACGCGCCGCAAGCGCACGACGGGCCACGACTTCTGCATTGTGCGTCTCGCGCGCCCGGGCGCGATCTACGGTGTGGATCTCGACACGAGCCATTTCACGGGCAACTTTCCGCCGGCGGCTTCGATCGAGGCGTGCTACGTGCAATTGGGCGACGACGAAACGCCAGGCGACGACGCCGACTGGCAGACCATCGTCCCGGCGACGACACTGCAGGGTAACCAGCATCACTACGTCGAAGTGAACGATACGCGCGCGTTCACGCATCTGCGCGTGAATCTCTTTCCCGACGGTGGCCTCGCGCGTCTGCGCGTGTACGGCCAGCCCCGGCGCGACTGGGGCACGGTGGAGCTCGGCAGCCTCGTCGATCTCGCGGCGATCGAAAACGGCGCGTATCTCGTCGCGGCCAACAATCAGCACTTCGGGCTCGCTTCCACGATCCTGATGCCTGGCCGCGGCGTGAACATGGGCGACGGCTGGGAAACGCGCCGCCGCCGCGAACCGGGCAACGACTGGGCCATCGTCGCGCTTGCGCGGCCCGGCATCATCCGCAAGATCGAAGTCGACACGGCGCACTTCAAGGGCAACTACCCGGACCGCTGCTCGCTGCAGGCGGCGAGCGTGACGGGCGGCACCGACGATTCGCTCGTCACCCAGGCGATGTTCTGGCCGGAACTGCTCGGCGAGCAAAAGCTCGACATGGACCAGCAGCACGTGTTCGAGAGCGCGATTGCGGCGCTCGGCCCGGTCACGCACGTGCGCTTCAACATTTTCCCGGACGGCGGCGTCTCGCGCCTGCGCCTGTGGGGCGAGCCGGCCTGAACGAGGAGCCGCGATGCAGATCCTGCAGATGGAACCCCTGACGCGCGAGGCGTTCGCGCCGTTCGGTGACGTCATCGAACTCGATGGCGCGCGCCACTTTCCGATCAACGGCGGCACGACCGAGCGCTTTCACGATCTCGCCGCCATCGACGTGAACGAGGCGGGCGGGCGGCCCATCGTCAGTGTCTTTCGCGCCCAGCCGCGTGCGTGGCCCGTCGAGATCGCGATGATGGAGCGGCATCCGCTCGGCAGCCAGGCGTTCGTGCCGCTTGGCGACGCGGGCTACGCAGTGGTGGTCGCACCTGCGGGCGCGTTCGATCCGGCGGGGCTGCGCGCGTTCTGGGCCGGGCGCGGGCAGGGCATCAATTACGCCAAAGGCGTCTGGCATCACCCGTTGCTCGCCTTCGGGCGCGTGAGCGATTTCGTGGTGATCGACCGCGGCGGCACCCAGCCGAACTGCGACGAGATCGCGCTCGGGGAGCCCCGGCGGCTCGCGCAAGCCGACACGGTGCTCGCGCCTGCCTGAGGTGTGCCCGGCTCTTCCCGGAGACCGGCTCGCCAAACGAAAACGCCACGGCAGATCTGCCGTGGCGTTTCCTTTTCTGCCGCCTGCAGGCTGCAGGCGGCAAGCGCTCAGTGCTTGCGGTGCGGGCAGTTTTCCTTCGTGCACGCGCCGTACAGGGCGAGCGCATGTTCCTGGAGCTTGAAACCGCGCTCCGTGGCGATCGACTGCTGGCGCTTTTCGATTTCGGGGTCGAAGAATTCTTCAACGATGCCGCAGTCGAGACACACGAGGTGGTCGTGGTGGCTACCCTCGTTCAGTTCGAACACTGCCTTGCCCGATTCGAAGTTGCTGCGCGTGAGCAACCCGGCCTGCTCGAACTGCGTGAGGACCCGGTAGACCGTGGCGAGGCCGATGTCGAGCTCCTCGTTCAGCAGGTTGCGGTAGACGTCTTCTGCGGTCAGGTGGCGCACCGGGCTATGCTGAAAAATCTCCAGGATCTTGAGGCGAGGTAGCGTCGCCTTGAGACCGATGTTCTTGAGATCGGTTGGATTGGTCATGACGATAAGTCCCTGGAGTACAATGCTAGGTTGTTATGTTAATGCGTTTTTACCGTTCCGGGCATTTTCGCCAGAACTTCGAACGATCTTCTACAGAATACGCGCGGCTTCGCGAAAAGCCCGCACGGTGAGGGAAATGATTCCAGAATTCACAACGATCGGCCGGCGCATGCACGGCGGCCGCCTGGCGTGCACCCTGCTGGCTGCGGCCGCGTTCGCGGCGCTCGCCGGCTGTTCCACCTACAACAGCGTGACGCAGAGCATCGCCCAGAGCATTACGCCCTACCGCATCACCATCGTGCAAGGCAATTTCGTCTCGGCGGAAGCCGCGGCGCAGATGAAGGTTGGCATGTCGCGCGCCGAGGTCAGGCAGCTGCTCGGCACGCCGCTCCTCACCGACATGTTCCATGCGAACCGCTGGGACTATATCTTCTATTTCAAGCGCGGCTCGACCGCAGTGGTCCAGCAGCGCGACTTCGTCGTGCTGTTCGAAGGCGACCGCGTAGCGAGCTGGTCGGGCGGTGAAGACCTGCCGTCGAACCTCGAACTGCTCGCCGAAATCGACGGTGACCGCAGCGGCAAGAAGAAGGCCGTCGCGGCTGCGCCCGCGTCGGGCGCTTCGGCGCCGGTGGCGGCTGCAGCAGGCGCGCCTGACCAGGGTTCGAGCGCGACCGGCCCGACGGTTGGCGATACGGCGCGCACGCCGTCGTCCGAACTCGGCACCGCCACCAACGCGCTGCCGCAGGACGCCAACGCGCAGGCCGCGGCCGCCGCAAACCGCGCCACGGAAGCCGTGCAAACGCCTGCCGGCCTCACGCCTTCGGTGCGCGCGGGCAACCCGCAATCGTCGGCGCTGCCGCAGAACGTCGGCACGATGCCCTCGCAGGTGCAACTGCATCGCCAGCCGCAGCCGCAAATCCAGGGCGTGCCGCCGAGCAATCCGGTCGGCCCGGCGGCCGGCGCGCAAGGCACCGGCGACACCAATACCAGTACGACGGCGCCGTCGGGCCCCGCGCGGGATTCGTCGCTCGCCGCGCCGCCCACGGTGCCGGCTTCCGGGGCTGCTGCGGCCCCGAGCAACTGATCCGGCTGACCCAGCCGGCAAGACAGGCAGCGGGGTGCGCGAGGCGCGCCACGCTTCGATCCGGCGGCCGGGTATCACTACCGGCCGCCGCGTTTTTTGGCGGCGGCGCTTCGTGGCGCCCGGTGGCGCCCGGCACCGCGGCCAGCGACACATTGGCAGGAAGACTCATGAAAATCGCAATCGCCGGGGCATCGGGCCGCATGGGCCGCATGCTCATCGAAACCGTCCTGAATTCGCCCGACGTCACGCTCTCGGGCGCGCTCGTGCGCAAGGGCTCCGCCGCCGTCGGCCAGGATGCTGGCGCGTTCCTCGGCAAGGACACCGGCGTGCGCATCACCGACGACATCGAGCAGGTCTTCGCGCAAAGCGACTGCCTGATCGACTTCACGCGCCCCGAAGGCACGCTCGTGCACCTCGAGGCGGCCCAGCGCCACGGCGTGAAGATGGTGATCGGCACGACCGGCTTCGACGCCCAGCAAAAGGCGCAGCTCGGTGCCGCCGCGCAAAAGGTCGGCATCGTGTTCGCGGCCAACATGAGCGTGGGCGTGAACGTCACGCTCAAGCTGCTCGAATACGCGGCGCGCTTTTTCGAGACCGGCTACGACATCGAGATCATCGAGGCGCACCATCGCCACAAGGTCGACGCGCCCTCGGGCACCGCGCTTGCGATGGGCGAGGCCGTGGCGCACGCGCTCGGCCGCAATCTCGACGAATGCGCCGTGTACGGGCGCGAAGGCGTGACGGGCGAGCGCGACCCATCGACGATCGGGTTTTCGGCGATTCGCGGCGGCGATATCGTCGGCGATCATACGGTGCTGTTCGCGGGCATCGGCGAGCGCATCGAGATCACGCACAAGTCCTCGAGCCGCCTTTCCTATGCGCAGGGCAGCGTGCGCGCCGCGCGCTTTCTGCAGGACAAGGCCCATGGCCTGTACGATATGCAGGACGTGCTCGGCCTGCGCTGAGCGTTTTCCCTACGGTCCGGCGCCTCGCGCCGGACAGGCAGTGAGCGAGGTCCGATGGCAGCGGGTTCCGGAGTCATTCACTATCTGCAGACGGGCGACGCGGTCACCCACGCGGTTGCGTGGGTATTGCTCGCGATGTCGGTCGCGAGCTGGTGTTTCCTCATCATCAAGAGCTGGATCCTCCTGCGCGCGAAGCGCCAGGGGCCGCGCGCCGTTGCGCGCTTCTGGCAGGCACGCACGCTCGCAGACGGTGTTGCCGCCATGCGTGCGGTCGACCGCGAGCGCGTGTTCCTGCCGCTGGCGCAGGCGGCGCTCGCCGCGGAGGAAGCCGACGCGCCGGGCATGATGCTCGCGCGCGTGGATCGCGGCGAGCGTGTGCTGCGTGCGCTGCGCGGCGCGCTGCAGGCGTCGCAGCGGCGCCTCGAGTTCGGGCAGGTCCTGCTCGCTTCGGTTGGCAGCACGGCGCCGTTCGTCGGTCTGCTCGGCACCGTCTGGGGCATCTACCGCGCGCTCGGCAGCATCGCCGCAAGCGGCCAGGCGATGATCGAGAACGTGGCAGGCCCGGTGGGCGAGGCGCTCATCATGACGGCCTTCGGTCTCGTCGTCGCGATTCCGGCGGTGCTCGCCTATAACGTGCTGGGCCGGCTCGTGCGCCAGCTTTGCGACGATCTCGACGGTTTCGCGCACGATCTGCACGCCTATGCCTGCGCGCCAGAAGGTGCGCCGCTGCGCCGCGAAGGTGTGCAGGGCGCGATGCGCGAAGGCGCGCGCGCCGAGTCGTAGGAGGCAACGCGAATGGCATTCGGCGGACTCGAAAAGAAGCGCGATGCGGCACCGATGTCGGAGATCAACATGACGCCGCTCATCGACGTCATGCTCGTGCTGCTCGTCATCTTCATCATCACCGCGCCGCTCTTCACGCATGCGATCCGGCTCGACTTGCCGAAGGTCGCGGCCGAGCCGGCGCAGCAAACGGCGCAGACCGTCGCGCTGTCCATCGACGCCGCCGGCAAGCTCTACTGGAACGCCCAGCCCATCACGCTCGACGAACTGCGCGCGCGCTTCACGGCGGCGGGCAAACAGCCCGAGCCGCAGCAGCCCGAGCTGCAACTGCGCGCCGCGCGCGAGACGCGCTACGACGTGATCGCCCAGGTCATGGGCGCCGCGCAGCAGGCCGGTCTCACGCGCCTCGGCTTCGTGACCGAGCCGCCCGCCGGCGCGCATTGAGTACGCGACTGGACGCACGCCACTCAACGGTATAATCAGCGTTTCCTTTAAAGACGGGCCCAGCGAAACCGACGCGATCTGCCGGTATCGTGAACGGCCGGCCCGGTGCATCCGGCACCGAAACCGCCCGTTTCCAGCGTTCACCACCCACACCATGCTCGAAAAATACGTTCCCTCCGACGTCGAATCCGCCGCGCAAGGCGAATGGCGCGCCACCGACGCATACCGGACGGCCGAGAAGGCCGGCAAGCCCAAGTTCTACTGCGTCTCGATGCTGCCGTATCCGTCGGGCAAGCTGCACATGGGCCACGTGCGGAACTACACGATCAACGACGTGATGTACCGTTACCTGCGCATGAACGGCTACAACACGTTGATGCCGATGGGCTGGGACGCGTTCGGCATGCCCGCCGAAAATGCCGCGATGGCCAACAGCGTGCCGCCGGCCAGGTGGACGTACGACAATATCGAGTACATGAAGGGCCAGATGCAGTCGATGGGCCTCGCCATCGACTGGTCGCGCGAAATCGCCACCTGCAAGCCCGACTACTACAAGTGGAACCAGTGGTTCTTCCTGAAGATGCTCGAGAAGGGCATCGCGTACAAGAAGACCGGCACGGTGAACTGGGACCCGGTCGATCAGACCGTGCTCGCCAACGAGCAGGTGATCGACGGGCGCGGCTGGCGCTCGGGCGCGCTCGTCGAAAAGCGCGAAATCCCGATGTACTACCTGCGCATCACGCAGTACGCCGACGAGCTGCTGAACGACCTCGACGGCCTGGGCTGGCCCGAGCGCGTGAAGATCATGCAGCAGAACTGGATCGGCAAGAGCTTCGGCGTGAACTTCGGCTTCCCGTACGAGCTCGACGGCGAGAAGAAACTGCTGCGCGTGTTCACCACGCGCGCCGACACGATCATGGGCGTGACCTTTGCGGCGATCGCGGCCGAGCATCCGCTCGCCACGCGTTTGGCGCTTGACAAGCCGGAGCTGCAGGCGTTCATCGACGAGTGCAAGCGCGGCGGCGTGGCGGAAGCCGACGTCGCGACGATGGAAAAGAAGGGCGTGCCCACGGGCTTTAGCGTCACGCACCCGCTCACGCACGAGGAAGTGCCGGTGTGGATCGGCAACTACGTGCTGATGAGCTATGGCGAAGGCGCCGTGATGGGCGTGCCGGGCCACGACGAGCGCGATTTCGCGTTCGCGCAGAAGTACAACCTGCCGATCAGGCAGGTCATCGCCGCGGAAGGCGAGACGTACTCGCTCGACGGCTGGCAGGAATGGTACGGCGACAAGGAACGCGCCGTGTGCGTGAACAGCGGCAAGTACGACGGCCTCGCCTACACGGCGGCGGTGGATGCCGTCGCAGCCGACCTCAAGGCCCTCGACCTCGGCGACAAGCAGGTCACGTGGCGTCTGCGCGACTGGGGCATCTCGCGCCAGCGCTACTGGGGCACGCCGATCCCGATCATCCACTGCCCGAGCTGCGGCGACGTGCCGGTGCCGGAAAAGGACCTGCCGGTCGTGCTGCCGGAAGACCTCGTGCCGGACGGCACGGGCAACCCGCTCGCGAAGTCGGAAGCCTTCCTGAACTGCAAGTGCCCGACGTGCGGCGCCGATGCGAAACGCGAAACCGACACGATGGACACCTTCGTCGACTCGTCGTGGTACTTCTACCGCTACGCCGCGCCGGACGCCGTGAGCATGGTCGACGAGCGCACCGACTACTGGATGCCGATGGACCAGTACATCGGCGGCATCGAGCACGCGATTCTTCACTTGCTGTATTCGCGTTTCTGGGCGAAGGTCTCGCGCGACCTCGGCCTCGTGAAGTTCGGCGAGCCGGCGAAGAACCTGCTCACGCAGGGCATGGTGCTCAACGAAACGTTCTACCGCGAAGACGCGGCGGGCAAGAAGACCTGGTACAACCCGGCCGACGTAACCGTCACGCACGACGACAAGGGCCGCCCGATTGGCGCGACGCTCAACAGCGACGGCCAGGCCGTGGTGCTGGGCGGCGTGGAGAAGATGTCGAAGTCGAAGAACAACGGCGTCGACCCGCAGGTGCTGATCGACCAGTACGGCGCCGATACGGCGCGTCTCTTTACGATGTTCGCGGCGCCGCCCGAGCAGCAGCTCGAATGGTCGGGCGCGGGCGTGGAAGGCGCGAGCCGCTTCCTGCGCCGCGTGTGGGCCTTCGGCCACGCGAACGCCGAAGCGATCCGGTCGCGCGCCTCGTTCGATACGGCTGCGCTCACGGACGTCGAAAAAGCGCTGCGCCGCGAAGTCTATAGCGTGCTCAAGCAGGCCGACTTCGACTATCAGCGCCTGCAGTACAACACGGTCGTTTCGGCGGCGATGAAGATGCTCAACGCCATCGACGGCGCCAGGGGCGCGAGTGCGGGCGTGCAGCGCGAAACGTTCGGCGTGCTGCTGCGCGTGCTGTACCCGGTCGTGCCGCACATCGCGTTCGAACTCTGGAAGGCGCTCGGCTACGGCGACGAATACGGCACGCTGCTCGACGCACCGTGGCCGAAGGTCGACGAAAAGGCGCTGGAGCAGGCCGAGATCGAACTCGTGCTGCAGGTGAACGGCAAGGTGCGCGGCGCCGTGACGGTGGCGAAGGACGCGCCGAAGGATGCGATCGAAGCCGCCGCCCTCGCGCACGAGATGTTCGTCAAGTTCGCGGAAGGCCGCCCACCGAAGAAGGTCATCGTCGTGCCGGGCCGCCTCGTGAACGTCGTGGTCTAACGAGGCAAACCAGGGCCATGTTGAGCGGCGTAGCGCGCGAAGCATCGCGCGCGGCTGCTCAGCCGACACCGGCGACTCTGTCGCGAACCCAGGAGTCCATGTGATTCGCAGATCGTTTCTCAGGTTGTTCCCGCTCGTGGCGGGCGGCGCGCTGGTCCTTTCGGCGTGCGGCTTCCAGCTGCGCGGCGAGGAGAACTTCGCCTTCAAGCGCCTCGCCGTCGTCGGCGCGCCGCCGCCGCTCGTCGGGCGCCTCTCGCGCATGGTCGAAGGCGGCAGCGATTCGGTCGTGGTCGACTCGGTGGCCAACGCCGACGCTGTGCTGCACATTTCCGAAGGGCGTAGCTTCAGCACGCTTACGCTCAATTCGCTCGGCGCCGTGGTGGAATATCAGGTCAACTATTCGCTGAGCTACACGCTCACGAGACCGGACGGCACCATGCTGATCCAGCCGAGCATGATTTCGCTGAACCGCGCGATGACCTACAGCGATCAGTTCTCGACCGCCAAGACGCAGGAAGCCGATCTGCTGTTCACCGACATGCAGAACGACGCTGTCGACCAGCTCATGCGGCGCCTTGCCGTGCTGAAGTCGATCAACCCGACGCCTGATCAGGTTGTGCCGGGTGTCGCGCCGCGCGCACCGCTGCCGCCGCCGCCGCTGTAGTGCGCGCTGTTTCCCTCTACTGAGCGATCTTCGACCGAGCGCCATGCAACTGCGACCCGACGCACTCGAACCGCACCTCGCGAAAGGGCTGGCCGGCCTGTACGTCGTCTACGGCGACGAACATCTGCTCGCCCAGGAGGCGTGCGACCGCATCCGCGCAGCCGCGCGCGCGGCGGGCTTTACGGACCGCTCGGTGTTCACCGTCGAGCGCGGCTTCGACTGGAGTTCGCTCCTCGGCGCGAGCCAGTCGATGTCGCTCTTCGGCGATCGTCAACTGGTGGAGTTGCGCATTCCATCGGGCAAGCCCGGCAAGGAAGGCGCGGACGCGCTCAAGACGCTCGCCGCCGCCTCGAATCCCGACGTGCTGATGCTCGTCACGCTGCCTCGCCTCGACGCCGCCACGCAGAAGTCCGCGTGGTTCACGGCGCTGGCCGAGAGCGGTGTCGCGCTGAAGATCGATCCCGTCGAGCGCGCGGTGCTGCCGAACTGGATCGGCCAGCGTCTGGCGCTGCAAGGGCAGCGCGTGGCGCCCGGCGAAGACGGCCGGCGCGCGCTGCAGTTCGTGGCGGAGCGTGTGGAAGGCAACCTGCTGGCGGCGCATCAGGAGATCCAGAAGCTTGGTTTGCTTTATCCGCAAGGCGTGCTGAGCTTCGAGCAGATTCACGACGCTGTGCTCAACGTCGCGCGCTACGACGTATTCAAGCTCAACGAAGCGATGCTTACAGGCGACGCTGGCCGCCTCGCGCGCATGCTCGACGGGCTGCAGGGCGAAGGCGAGGCTTCGGTGCTGGTGCTGTGGGCCGTGGTCGAGGAAATCCGCACGTTATTGCGCATCAAGCGCGGCGTGGCGGCGGGCAAGCCGCTCGCCATGCTGCTGCGCGAGAACCGCGTGTGGGGGCCGCGCGAGCGGCTCATCGGGCCGGCGCTGTCGCGTCTGAGCGAAGCGACGCTTGAGCGCGGTCTCGCGCTCGCGGCGCGTCTCGACCGCCAGGTCAAGGGGCTTTCGGGGCAATCGCGCGCCGACTGGCGCAATGCGCTGCCGCCCGATGCCTGGGATGGCCTGTTCGAACTCGCCATGACCGTGGCCGCGCCTCGCGACAGTGGAGCGCAGGCGCGCACTGCGGCCAGTGCGCGTGGTGCTGTGGCGCCGGGGCGCGCGCAGCCAGCCAGCCCAGCCGCGGCGGCCTCAGCAGCGGCACGACCGCGCACCGCAGGGCCGTCGCGCCGGCCAGGCTAAGGCGTTCCGCGCTTGCCTGAACCGGCACTACGGCGCCTGCGTTATGCCCGCCGCGCAGCCAGTGCGGCTGCCGAGCCGCCCGGCCACGTCCAGCAAACCTTGGCGGGTGGCCTTAAAATCGGCCTGAACCGCTTTGAATCGAACCGCGCTTCGGGCAGCTCATCTGACTGCGCCTCGCGCGCCGCATGACGAAAGACACCATGGATATCGACCAGTACATGACCGACCTCGGCCGCCGCGCCCGCAACGCTTCGCGCGCGATGGCACGGGCCTCGACAGCCGCGAAGAACGCGGCACTCGAAGCGGTGGCGCAAGCCATTGAGCGCGACGCGCAGCACTTGAAGGATGCGAACGCACGCGACCTCGCGCGCGCGAAGGAGAAGGGGCACGACGCGGCGTTCATCGACCGCCTCACGCTGTCGGACAAGGCGCTCAAGACAATGGTCGAGGGCCTTCGCCAGGTTGCCGCGCTGTCGGACCCCATCGGCGAGATCAGCAACCTCAGGTTCCGTCCGAGCGGCATTCAGGTCGGGCAGATGCGCGTGCCGCTGGGCGTGATCGGCATCATCTACGAATCGCGGCCGAACGTGACGATCGATGCGGCGGCGCTGTGCCTGAAGTCGGGCAACGCCACGATTCTGCGCGGCGGTTCCGAGGCGCTCGAATGCAATACTGCGCTCGCGAAGCTGATTGGCGAAGGGCTGGCCGCGGCGGGATTGCCGCAGGACGCGGTGCAGGTGGTCGAGACCGCCGACCGCGCGGCCGTGGGCAAGCTCATCACGATGACGGAATTCGTGGACGTGATCGTGCCGCGCGGCGGCAAGAGCCTGATCGAGCGCCTGATGGCGGAGGCGCGCGTGCCGATGATCAAGCACCTCGACGGCATCTGTCACGTCTACGTGGACGACCGCGCCGATCTCGCGAAAGCGCTGAGCGTGTGCGACAACGCCAAGACACACCGCTACGGCACCTGCAACACGATGGAGACGCTGCTCGTGGCGCGCGGCATTGCGCATGACGTGCTGCCGCCGCTTGGCCGCCTGTATCGCGAGAAGGAAGTCGAGCTGCGCGTGGATGCCGCAGCGCGCTCGATTCTCGCCGACGCGGGTGTCGCTCCGCTGGTGGATGCGACCGAAGAGGACTGGCGTACCGAGTACCTCGCGCCGGTGCTGGCGGTGAAGGTGGTCGACACGCTCGACGACGCGATCGGGCACATCAACGCCTACGGTTCGCACCATACCGACGCGATCGTCACCGAAGACCACGACCGCGCCATGCGTTTCCTGCGCGAAGTCGATTCGGCGAGTGTGATGGTGAACGCCTCGACGCGCTTCGCCGACGGTTTCGAGTTCGGTCTGGGTGCGGAGATCGGCATCTCGAACGACAAGCTGCACGCGCGCGGCCCGGTCGGTCTGGAAGGGCTGACCTCGCTGAAATACGTGGTGCTCGGCCACGGTGAAGGCCGTCAATAATTACGCATCGCACGAGGCGGCGCCCGGCTTGGCGCGCCGCCTCGTTGCACAATCGCTCACGAAGAAGAAAAAATAATGTCGATGCTCTGGGTCAAGACGTTTCACATCGTGCTCATCGCCTCGTGGTTCGCGGGCCTGTTCTACCTGCCGCGCATCTTCGTGAATCTCGCGATGGAAACCGAACCGGCGGCCGTCAAGCGTCTGCTCATCATGGCGCGCAAGCTCTATCGCTTCATGACGATGATCGCCGTGCCCGCGCTGCTATGCGGCTTGTGGCTGTGGCTCGTGGTGGGGATTGGACGCG
Source organism: Paraburkholderia silvatlantica (assembly GCF_003096715.1). GTDB lineage: Bacteria > Pseudomonadota > Gammaproteobacteria > Burkholderiales > Burkholderiaceae > Paraburkholderia > Paraburkholderia silvatlantica. The sequence continues at coordinate 164,848 of NZ_QEOL01000011.1, read as the reverse complement.
GCCAGGGCTGGATCCATGCGAAAGTGGGCGTGGTGGTGCTGCTCATCATCTATCACGCGTACTGCGGACGTTTGCTCAAGACTTTCGAGCGCGGCGAAAACCGCCGCTCCGACAAGTGGTATCGCATGTTCAACGAGCTTCCCGTGCTCGGCATGCTGGCTGCGGTGGCGCTGGTTGTCATCAAGCCGTTCTGAACCACTGACTCACTGACGTCGCCGCTGCGGCGCGTAATCCAGCTTTTTCTCCCACGCGGGCGCCGTCGGATGGCGCTCGTTGTTTCGCTGCGCATGCGGGCCGCTATAACACGCCGGCTGTCCTCCTGCTTCACGCACACGTCGGTGAAGCGATGCTGGGGCTGTGGCGTTCTGGATAGGCCGGCAGGACGGTGCCGGCCCGTATGTAGCGTCTGACCGTGTTTCTGGACACACCCAGTCGTTTGGCAATCTCGCGCAAGGAGACATGATCGCGAAAGTGCCAGCGTCGGATGATGCTCAATATAGCCACGTCGATCACTCCGTTCCCCTGCCCGTTGCCGAGCAGGTCAGTGTTCTACGTGGGTCAATATTCGATGCAAACTACCGCGCAGGGTAGGTCAGGATTCCGTGCAAATCAACACGCCGAGGTCATGCCATGGTTGCTGACCGATGTAGGCCATCGGTCGCACGAGATGCATGAAGAACTCCTTGCATGTAAGCGGTATATAGCCCGGCGCACGGATGGGCAAATGCATTGGAAGTTGGGAAGTATAGAGGAAAGGGAAAACAGTAGATCAGGCCGAAGCCTTGGTACGACCGAACGTGTGGTTGCAGTCGGGGCAGTGGCAGTTGTCAAGCACACAAATATGATCAAGCCGATTGATCAAATCGTGCTTTTCCAGTTGCGATAGCTTGCCAAGCGCGACATCCAAGCGGTGACCGTTCTCACGAATTTGTCGGGTCGCGACCTCGCGTCCGAGAGCTGTAAGCTCGACATAAATACGCCGACCATGTTGCGTATCCGGTCTTGTCTTCACCAATTCATCACGTGACAAAAGATCGAGCAGTTCGGAGACACTGGCACGAGAGACGCCCAAAATATCAACGAGGTCTCTTTGCAGAACAGCACCTTTCTTTGCCCACAGGATCATCAGCATCTGCATCCGTCCCGGGGAAAGGGCGTCGGGTCCGAGCCAATGAGCCAGATCGGCATTCACGCGCTGAACCGAATTCCTCAGTGCGAAAAGCAGGCGGATCGACAGGAAGATGTCCGGGGGCAATTCCTCGGCATAGGCCTGCATAACAAAATCAGGCGGAGAGCTCTGGTCCTTCCGTTTCAACATAGCGAAATATACTCCCGTTACCGTTCTTCATGGGCACTACGAAACGGGTAGATAAAGCAATCTAACCCTCACGGGCCCGCCAGAAGCCGCTGCGCAAGCAGACCTCGGCTGGAAAGCTCAATGGTACACGCGCGAGCGGTTTGGACGACGTCCTTGACATTGGCCGGAGTTGACTCGCTCTTCATCGAGCATGCCGGCAGGTAACGGTGTCAGAAATCCACTATGTCATCGGCTCGTTGTCCCCGATGGGTTGTTTTCACCAGAGAGCGTGTACAGTGAATTTCGTTGACGACCTGGTCTGTTCCCAAGCTGACAACACGGTGAATTTCATCGGTAAGTCCGTTGTTTACCTTTACGAGGCTGTGGATCTCGTCGGTAAGTCGTAGGACCGCCTCAGTGTCCTGAAATGTCTGAAGTGCTTGTTTGTCGGAAGCCTTCGCCAAGACTTGCTGTCCGACCATGATGACCGAGAGCAGGACCAACTGCAAAAAGGTCTGCGATATCCAGGAGATGAGCGCGAACGTGCCTTGGTGAATGGCCTCCGGTAAGCTGATCAGTGTCAGCGCGGCAAATGCATAGGCGCACCACATCGACCCAACGGACCTTGTTACGAGTACTGCCAATAAGCCATTGAAACCCACGGATTCGTTGCTCACCATGGCTGCTCCCTCAACCTGGCGCTGCCCGATTCGTGGATGAAGAGGATGTACCACGCCTTGCTCCGTTATCAGCATCTCTCAAAATTTAGCCGGGTCCCACATGCCCGGGCTTCGACGTTTAAGTTCACGGTCTTTCCGCATCCAACGCACTGCAAGCCGTTTTCATCAGGCGGGCGCCGGCACCTCAAATAACGCGAGCCCGGAGCATACCGTTTGGTACACACCCATGACAGCGACGATGTCGAACAGACCCGTCCTGCCAAAGGCCTCCTCGGCTGCCTGGTATAGCTCGTCGTCGATGCGGTGGCGAGTCGAGAGTTCGCGCGCGAGACGCGCGGCGATCCTTTCCTCGGCGCTCAGGTCATCAGGGATACCGCCAGCGGCGATTATGGCAAGAGCGTTGTCGGACAGGCCGGCTTCGCGAGCCACGTGGCCACGGGCATATAGCTCGTAATTGGCGCCCCAGATTGCGCCTACCGTAATGATCACGATTTCACGCACGCGCTTTGGAAGCGTCGTATTGGCTTCTTCCGCGTCCTGGAAATCCGACAGCTTCTCCGTCACTTCGGGGTGTAGAAGGAAGAAGTTGAACGGGCCGATCAGGCTACCGTCTTCGGTCGTCGCCTTGACCCCGATCTTGTTGGCAAACATCACCCAGCTTTTCTGCAACGCGTCGTAAAGCCCCCGCTGCGCGCTACTCAGGCTCGCCGGGTCGAAGAGCGGTAACCGCCCGCCCAGGCCTCGTTTTGATTCAGTCATCGTGGTTGCTCCTGTTTTCAGTCGTGATCACATGACTCGCATGGCCTGGTCGACCCTCAGTGTGATGCGCCGCTTTCCATGGCGAATTCGATGCGGATGAGACGGGCGGGGCGGAGAACTCCGTCCGATGGAAGCTTGATCACTCCACCGTCTGTCGGCACGTAGGCGACACGACCGTAATCGTCGGGTCCACGGCCCCAATCGATGCTGGTCGGGCCAATCAGATTGTCGGTGAAGGGATCACCGGCCGCAGCTTCCGAACCCGAGGAGCCGGGCTCGAGCGATGCGCGTTCGATGATGTGGTCCGGGTGCCGTGTGATATAGGCGACGCCGAGGTTTTCATCGAGGCAGAGGTCGTCCACATTCGCGATATCCGCGAGGTGCTCGGGCTCCCCAGCCGGTTCAAGCGTCGCGGGGTCGACCGCGACACGCATGAACAGGCCTAGCGATGAGGTCGTGTAGTAAACGTGTCTGGTCTTCGGTCCGTAGCGAAGACCGTTGATCCCCGGGAACGGGACTTCTTGAGTGTCTGAAAACTTTACCGGCGGATGCCCACCGCCCGCATTCATCGAGTCATGCTTCAGCCACACCCGTGCTGCGGCGCTGGTGCCGCCGTTCGTCAGATCGACGCGCCAGATCAGCCCCTCGACGCAGTCGGCGACAAGAATTACCCCCGGTGCGAGCAGGCAGCAGCCGTTCGGGCCGGCGGGTGGCTCGAATTGCAGAACTTTCGTGGGGTTGACCGGCTCGCCCGGCGTCCAGCCGCGCAGGTCGAAGCGGTGCAGGACGGCGTCGCCATAAGTGAAGACGTAAAAGATATCGGGCGCGGCCTCGACGAAGCTCTGGGCCAGTTGTTTCTTGTCGAAGGTATGCAGCAGAAGTGGCTCTACCGGCAGCTGACCAGTGGGAGCAGGCACGTACCAGACTTCGCATTGGGGCGACGCGACGACCAATATCGACCCATCGGCGCGTACAACCAGATTCTCTGGCATCGTGTGTTTCGGAAACTCGGCGACAGTGGTGATCTTTGTGGGAACCGGATGCATCATGCTCATTCTCCTGTAATCGCACCAAGATGTAAGGGCCCTTACATTATAAGTGCTGATCCCTTTTGTGCAAGGGCCAATGATCGTCAGATGCGCTTTGAGCCGTTCCAACGTTGACGCGCCGAAGATTAGAGGTTGATCGATCGGCTCGAGGAAGATGGCGTCGAAAAGTTCATCGACCGATGGCGAGGCTCGGAGCGCGCGACTTGATTTGAGGAGCCGTCATAACCGAGGTTGCGGTTTTGCTCGCCGCGCAGGTGGCACGCGCCTGCAGCCACGAGGTGCATACCTGCCCCAAAATGTAGAGAAGCCCAAGGGGCACTGCCATGCCCGCTGATATAGCGGGCTAGTATTCCGTCCCAGAAATAACTTGCATAGCCGAGCCACTTTCTGGAGGATTGAATTGGCAGTTGCGGTCCGTACGAACGGCCGGCCGTGTTGGTTGTACTGCTTGATATGGCGCTCGATGCTGGCAACGAGTTGGCGCACGTTCCTGAACGACCCCCGACGGATCGCCTGCTGCGTAATCAGACTAAACCAGCGTTCAACCTGATTCAGCCAGCTTGAGTAGGTCGGCGTGAAGTGCGTGTGGTAGCGCATGTGCCTGGCCAGCCACGCCCGGACTTTTGGATGCTTGTGTGTCGCGTAGTTGTCGACGATCAGGTGCACATCGAGATCCGCGGGCACCGCCAGGTCCACATGCTTGAGAAACGCCAGGAATTCCTGATGTCGGTGGCGCGGCTTACATTGCGCAATGACTTCACACGTTGCCGTATTGAGCGCAGCGAACAGAGTGGTGGTGCCATGTCGAACGTAATCATGCGTCATTCCCTCGAGATACCCCAGCCCCATCGGCAACATCGGTTGCGTCCGTTCTAGCGCCTGGCACTGGCTCTTCTCGTCGACACATAGTACGAGGGCGTTAGTCGGCGGGCTTAGGTACAGCCCCACAATATCGCGCACCTTCTCTGCGAAGTAGGGATCATTAGACAGCTTGAAGCTCTTTGAACGATGGGCTGTACACCGAACAACGACAGATATCGGGCCACCGAACTCTTCGAAATCCCTGTCCGCGCTGCAGCGGAGCGCACGCTCCAGTGCGTTGCTCCTTCCGGCTTCTCATGCAGTATTCTCGCCAGCAGTTCCGCTACCGCTTCATCGTCATGCGTGCGAGGCCGGCCTGGACGGGCTTCATCATGCAGACCGGCAAGCCCCCCTACGCAACAAACCGCTTCTTTGCCCGGCGAACCAGAGCGTGAGGATTGTCTTGATGGCGGCTGACGGTCATACGAGCCATGAGATTGCAACGCAGTGCGAAGTGACTGCACCGGCGATCACGCACTGGAAGATAGGGAACGCGAACGGCTCCTTGACAACAATTGTTCTCGTTCCAACTCCGACACGACAACTTCGATTCCTTTGCGTCCCATGATCGCCTCCTGCACGCCGTGACTCGACCATAGAACAATCTGAACTTATGCAAAGCTATTTCTGGGGCGGAATGCTAGGAATCCGTATTTTTGTGAAGCGCCTTCTGGTCGGCAGTTAGCCGTTCGCGTCCAGCCTTCTTCGCGCGATGATTTCCTTCGCATCGGCGAGTTTCTCCGCAAGCTCGGGACCGCGCTGCAGCGCGACACCCACCGCGAGTATGTCGCCGATCGCGAGATGCGAAGTCCGCGAAGTCATCGGCGAGAAAACGTCGGTATCCTCATCGACGTTCGCGTGCAGGCCTACGCTCGCGAGGCGCGCGAGCGGCGAAGTGCCGTGCGTGATCGCGATCACCTTCGCGCCGCGATCGAGCGCCGTGCGCGCGGCGTCCACGATGTCGCGCGTGCGCCCCGTGTTCGAGATCGCCACGACCACATCGCCGGGGCCGAGCAGCGCCGCCGACATCAGGAACGTCTGCGGATCCGAATACGCGACGCTCGGCATGCCGAGCCGGAAGAACTTGTGCTGCATATCCTGCGCAGCGATGCCCGAGCCGCCCGCACCGTAGAACTCGATACGCGCCGCATGCGCGAGCAGGCCGATCGCCGCGGCGAGCGAGTCCGTAGAGAGGTTGTTGCGCACCTGCACGAGCGCACCGATGGTGCGCTCGAGCACCTTGGCCGCGACGCCCGGCACCGGCTCGTCCGGGCTCACGTCGCGGTACACGGCCGGATGTTCCGTGGGCAGATCCGCAGCGACCGCCTGCGCGAGGCGAATCCTGAACTCCCGGAACCCCGAGAATCCCAGCGCATGGCAAAACCGTGCGATGGTCGGCTGGCTGACACCCGCACGCTCAGCGACCTCGGTCATCGACAGATCGAGCACCTCGCGCGGCGCCTGGATCACGTAATCGGCGAGCTTGCGCTCCGAAGGGCGCAATTGCTCGCGCATGGCTTTCACCTGGGACAGCAGCATCGGGAAACTCGCACTATGCTGAAAGATCCGTGGACTATAACGGATCGGACGTTATGTACAAAAACTACAGAATCGCCGTTTGCGTCTTTTCAGTCCGGGCGCGCATCAACGCGCAACGCCTGTAAATAATGAGACTAGACGCTCGTTTAACGTCGTACTCCCAGGGTCTTACCGGATTTGTCGTCTTGTAGTTTTTCTACTAACATCGCGCCATCGCTGTCTGGTGCGCGACATGCGCATCTGATCTGGCCCCGAGCGTCCTCGCCGTGACAAGAAGGAAGGAGATTCGATGGTTTCCCCGCATTCTCAATTGATGAAGGTCACGCAGCGCGTGATCGAGCGCAGCAAGCCCACGCGCGAGGCCTATCTGGCGCGCATCGCGGCGGCTCAGGACCGGTTCCCCGCGCGCGGCGCGCTCTCGTGCGCAAATCTCGCCCACGGCTTCGCCGGCCTCGAAGGCCGCGACAAGATCTCGATCAAGGCGATCCGTGAGCCGAATATCGGTATCGTCTCGGCGTATAACGAGATGCTCTCGGCGCACGCGCCCTACAAGGATTTCCCCGACATCATCAAGAAGGCGGCGCGCGAAGGCGGCGGCGTCGCGCAGTTCGCGGGCGGCGTGCCGGCGATGTGCGATGGCGTGACGCAGGGCAACGCCGGCATGGAGCTGTCGCTCTTTTCGCGCGAAGTGATCGCGATGAGCACGGCCGTCGCGCTCACGCACAACATGTTCGATGCGGCGCTGTGCCTCGGTGTGTGCGACAAGATCGTGCCGGGCCTCTTGATCGGCGCGCTGCAATTCGGCCACCTGCCGACCATTTTCGTGCCCGCCGGCCCGATGACGAGCGGCATTACGAACGACGACAAGGCCAAGGTGCGTCAGCAGTTCGCCACGGGCCAGTGCGACCGCGCGGCGCTGCTCGAATCGGAGGCCGCCGCGTATCACGGCCACGGCACCTGCACGTTCTATGGCACGGCCAACAGCAACCAGATGCTCATGGAAGTCATGGGCCTGCATCTGCCGGGTTCGGCCTTTATCCATCCGCATACGCCGCTGCGCGACGAACTCACCGCCGCTGCGGCGCGCCGCGTGCTCGAACTCACCGTCGAGCGCGGCAACTACATGCCGATCGGCCATGTGGTCGACGAGAAGGCCGTGATCAACGGCATCGTCGCGCTGATGGCGACGGGTGGCTCGACCAACCACACGCTGCACCTCGTGGCAATGGCGCGGGCGGCGGGCGTCATCATCGACTGGAACGACTTCGACGTGCTTTCGGACGCCGTGCCGCTGCTCGCGCGCGTCTATCCGAACGGCAAGGCCGACGTGAACCATTTCCACGCCGCGGGCGGCATCGCCTTCCTCGTGCGCGAACTGCTCGACGGCGGGTTGCTGCACGAAGACGTGAATACTGTCGCGGGCCGTGGACTGCGTCATTACACCGAGGAGCCGAAGCTCATCGACGGCAAGCTCACGTGGGTGCCGGCGGTCGAGAAGAGCGCCGACGAGACCGTGCTGCGTCCGCTGCCGACGCCGTTCCAGCCGGACGGCGGGCTGCGCCTGATGCAGGGGCGTCTGGGGCGCGGCGTCATCAAGGTTTCCGCTGTCGCGCCGGAGCGCCGCAAGGTACGTGCGCCCGCCATCGTGTTCGATTCGCAGGAAGCCGTGCAGGAAGCGTTCGACCGCGGCGAACTCGAGCGCGATTTCGTGGCCGTCGTACGCTTCCAGGGCGCGCGCGCGAATGGCATGCCGGAGCTGCACCGCCTGACACCGCTGCTCGGCGTGCTGCAGGACAAGGGCTTTCACGTGGCCCTCGTGACCGACGGGCGCATGTCGGGCGCCTCGGGCAAGGTGCCCGCGGTCATCCACGTCTCGCCGGAAACGCTGCTGCACGGCCCGATCGGCAAGGTGCGCGACGGCGATACGATCGTGATCGACGCGGCGGAAGGCGTGCTCGACGTCGAAGTGGATGCTGCCGAGTGGGACGCGCGCCCGGTTGCGCAGCCTGCGCATCAGGAACTCAATGAAGTGGGCTTTGGCCGCGAGCTGTTCGGCGTTTTCCGCGCCACCGCCGCGCCGGCGGAGCTGGGCGCGACGGTGTTCGGTCCGCTCGCGGGCGAGCAGGCCGCGCCGGCACCGGTCGCTGCGGCCGCTGCAGCCACCCCCGCGCCGGCCCACGCCGCGAACTCAATTCATCATCAAGGAGCCTGAACATGGCAAATAGCACAGTCGCCGACATCGTTCGCCTCGGTCCCGTCATCCCGGTGCTCGCATTCGATACGCCGGAGCAGGGCGAGCACGTTTCCCGCGCACTCCACGCAGGCGGCGTGAAGGTGCTCGAAATCACGCTGCGCACGAAGGCCGGCCTCGAAGCCATCGAGCGCGCCGCGAAGATCGCGCCGGACATCGTCGTGGGCGTGGGCACGATCACGAAGCCCGAGCACTGCGCGCTCGCGAAGAAGGCCGGCGCACAGTTCGGCGTATCGCCGGGCCTCACGCGCGAGATCCATCAGGCTTCGCTCGACGCGGGCCTGCCGCTGCTGCCGGGCGTGATGACGCCGACCGACATCATCGTCGCGATGGAGCTGGGCTACGAGATCGTCAAGTTCTTCCCGGCGGTTCCGGCCGGCGGGCTGAACATGCTGCAGGCCTTCCACGGCCCGTTCCCGACGCTCAAGTTCTGCCCCACGGGCGGTATCAGCGCCGAATCCGCGCCGACCTTCCTCGCGCTGCCCAACGTGGTATGCGTGGGCGGTTCGTGGCTCACGCCGAAGGCGGCGATCGCCGCGCAGAACTGGGACGAAGTCACGCGCCTTGCGCACGCCGCGAGCGAGCTGTCGCGCCCGGTGCGCTAAATGAGCGCGTCTGCATGACGCGCGTGCCGCGTGCTGCGGCGCAACGAAGGCTGGAATGCTGCCCCGCCTGAGCGTGGGGCGCGCAACGAGCCGCGCAAACGGCGCCTTTCAGGCGCGGGGTTTGCGCGGCTCGCGTGTCTTCGCGTGTCTTTCAGGCACGTTGCACCAAAAGTCGTTATAAGCTCTACAATCCCCGGCCCGGCGACGGCCGGCTTTTGTCCCGCGTGAGCCGCCGCTGCGCTCATCTGTCGCCGCACAGGGCAAAAGGACTTCGAACAACTACCTGAAGAGGAGCCTCATGGGAGTGGCCCACGGCAGCATGCTGCTGATTTACGCGCTCGTCGCGATCGCCGCGCTGATCCTGCTGATCACGCGCTTCAAGGTTTATCCGTTTCTCGTCCTGATCATCGTTTCGCTGCTGCTCGGCCTCGCCGTCGGCATGCCGATGGATCAGATCGTCAAGTCGTTCGAGACCGGCAACGGCAACACGCTCGGCCACATCGCCATCGTGGTGGGTCTCGGCACGATGCTCGGCAAGATGATGGCGGAGTCGGGCGGCGCCGAGCGCGTTGCCACGACACTCATTCGCTGGTTCGGCGAGAAGAACATTCACTGGGCCATGATGGTCGTCGCGATCATCGTCGGCTTGCCGGTGTTCTTCGAAGTCGGCTTCGTGCTGCTCATTCCGATCGCGTTCAACGTCGCGAAGCGCACCGGCAAGTCGCTGCTGCTGATCGGCCTGCCGATGGTGGCGGGCCTTTCGGTCGTGCACGGGCTGATTCCGCCGCACCCGGCCGCGCTTCTGGCCGTGCAGGCGTATCACGCCGACATCGGCAAGACCATCGCTTACGGCCTGATCGTGGGCGTGCCCACGGCGATCATCGCCGGGCCGCTTTTCGCGCTCTTCATTCACCGCTACATCAAGCTGCCGGAGAGCAATCCGCTTGCCGACCAGTTCGTGAGCAAGGCCGACCCCAAGCCCGACAGTGAACTGCCCGGCTTCGGCGTCACGCTCTTCACGATCCTGCTGCCCGTGATCCTCATGCTGATTGGCAGCTGGGCCGATCTCGTGTTCGCGCCCAGGACGTTGCCGAACAATCTGTTGCACTTTATCGGCACCTCCGACGTCGCGCTGCTGATCGCCGTGCTGGTAAGCTTCTGGACCTTCGGCGCGCAGCGCGGCTTTACACGCGAGCAGATCCAGAAGTTCTGCGGCGACTGTCTCGCGCCGATCGCGGGCATCACGCTGATCGTGGGCGCGGGCGGCGGCTTTGGCCGCGTGCTGATGGACAGCGGCGTGTCGAAGCAGATCGTCGAGCTGGCGCAGAACGAACATCTGTCGCCGCTGCTGCTCGGCTGGCTCGTCGCCGCGCTGATCCGTCTCGCGACGGGCTCGGCCACGGTCGCCATGACCACGGCCTGCGGCATCGTCGCACCGATCGCATCGGCCAGCGCCATGACCGTGAAGCCGGAGCTGCTCGTGCTCGCCACGGGCTCGGGCTCGCTGATCTTCTCGCACGTCAACGACGGCGGATTCTGGCTGATCAAGGAGTATTTCGGCATGAGCGTCGTGCAGACGTTCAAGACATGGTCGTTGCTGGAGACCATTATTTCGCTGCTGGGCCTTGGCTTGACCTTCGCCCTCGCAGCGGCGGTGTAAGACTGGGAGCAGTAAATGATTCTGATAGCGATGGGCGTGTCGGGCGCGGGCAAGACACGCATCGGCGAATTGCTCGCCGAGCGCCTCAAGTGCAGCTTCACCGACGGCGACGCCTTCCACAGCGAAGCCAACAAGAAGAAGATGCACGACGGCATTCCCCTCACCGACGACGACCGCTGGCCGTGGCTGCGTACGATTCGCGCGGCCATTGAGGAAAAGCAGCGCGCGCATGAAACGGCCGTGTTCACGTGCTCGTCGCTCAAGCGCTCGTATCGCGACATCCTGCGCGGCAACGACCGCGACGTGTGCTTCGTCTACCTGAAGGGTTCGTTCGAGGTGCTGCACGAGCGCCTGGCTTCCCGCACCGGCCACTTCTTCGACCCGTCGCTGCTGCAAAGCCAGCTCGACACGCTCGAAGAACCGGGCACGGACGAGGCGATCGAGGTCAGCATCGAGCTGACGCCCGAGCAGATCGTCGACGAGGTGATGAAGCAGCTGGAAACGCGCCGCAAGCAGGTCTCCTGATTTCGCGCTCGCGCACGATCACGCGATCACGTGATCACGTGATCGTACGGCGGTAAACGAAAAAGCGCTCGATTCGATCGAGCGCTTTTTTATGGCTTGGGTTTTGAGCGATTACGCAATGCGCTTCGCCAGTTCCGCCGCCTTGCCGACGTACGATGCAGGCGTCATCTCCAGCAGACGCTTCTTCGCGTCTTCCGGAATCGCCAGACCGCTCACGAACGTCTGCAGCGCTTCGCGCGTAATGCCCTTGCCGCGCGTGAGTTCCTTCAGCTGCTCGTACGGGTTCTCGATGCCGTAGCGGCGCATGACCGTCTGCACCGGCTCGGCCAGCACTTCCCACGTGGCGTCGAGGTCGTCGTTCAGACGCTGCGGATTCACTTCGAGCTTGTCCAGGCCGCGGATCAGCGCGTCGTACGCGAGCAGCGAGTAACCGAGCGCCACGCCGATGTTGCGCAGCACGGTCGAGTCGGTGAGGTCGCGCTGCCAGCGCGAAACGGGCAGCTTGTCGGCGAGGTGGCGCAGCGTGGCGTTCGCGAGGCCCAGGTTGCCTTCCGAGTTTTCGAAGTCGATCGGGTTGACCTTGTGCGGCATGGTCGACGAACCGATTTCGCCGGCCTTCGTCTTCTGCTTGAAGTAGCCGAGCGAGATGTAGCCCCACACGTCGCGGTCCAGATCCAGCAGGATCGTGTTCGCGCGCGCGACGGCGTCGAACAGTTCCGCCATGTAGTCGTGCGGCTCGATCTGGATCGTGTACGGATTGAACGTGAGCTTCAGGCGCTGCTCGACGACTTCCTTCGAGAACGCTTCCCAGTCGAATTCCGGATACGCCGAAAGGTGCGCGTTGAAGTTGCCGACCGCGCCATTCATCTTGCCGAGCAGTTCGACCTTCTCGATGCGCGTGATCGCACGCGCGAGACGCGCCGCGACGTTGGCGATTTCCTTGCCGAGCGTCGTGGGGCTGGCCGGCTGGCCGTGCGTGCGAGAGAGCATCGGCTGGTCGGCGTGCGTGTGCGCGAGCGCGACGAGACGTTGATGCACCGAGCGCAGCGCCGGCAGGATCACGTGTTCGCGGGCGCCCGCGAGCATGAGACCGTGCGACGTGTTGTTGATGTCTTCCGACGTGCAGGCGAAGTGGATGAACTCGCTCGCACGCTCCAGTTCCGGCTGACCCTTCACCGACTCCTTGAGCCAGTACTCCACGGCCTTCACGTCGTGGTTCGTCACGCGCTCGATCTCCTTGATGCGCGCGGCGTCGTGCGCCGTGAAGTTTTCGGCGAGCTTGAGCAGGAATTGCTCCGAGGCTGCCGAGAAGCGCGGCACTTCCGCGAAACCGGCCTGCGAGAGCGCGATCAGCCAGTGGATTTCCACCGTTACGCGATTGCGCATGAACGCAGCTTCCGAGAGCCAGTCGCGCAGCGCTTCGGTTTTCGAGGCGTAGCGGCCGTCGAGCGGGGAGAGCGCGTTGAGCGCGAAGAGGGTATCGGGACGGGTGTCGGACATGATGGGGACGTAACGTGGCGCGTTACGCTCAGTTTGCAGTCGGTTTGCGGTCGGTTGCAGTCAGATTCGAGACGGCGGGAACCGCACATTTTATCACCTTGCCGCCAGGGGCCGTGGGCGGCGCTGTCGGCAACTGACGTGGCGCGGCCGGTGCGCCGCGCGATATTCGCCGCGCCGGCGCCCAGACGTGCGAGCGCGGGCCTAGAATGCGGACTTCTCATCCGCTCGCTGGCCCCGCATGGAACTCAAATGGCTCGAAGACTTCGTCTCGCTTGCCGAGACGCATAGTTTCAGTCGCTCGGCCGAACTGCGCCACGTGACGCAGCCGGCTTTCTCGCGCCGCATCCAGGCGCTCGAAGCGTGGCTCGGCACCGAGCTGATCGATCGTTCGGTTTATCCGACGCGCCTCACCGCTGCGGGCCAGGTCTTCTACGAGCAGGCGCTCGCGATGCTTTCGCAGTTTCACGAGGCGCGCACCTTGTTGCGCGGCCACACGGCCACGCCTGCGGCGACGATCGAATTCGCGGTGCCGCACACCCTCTCGCTCACGTACTTTCCGCGCTGGCTGCAGCGCATCGAGGCGAAGCTCGGCCGCATCCACACGCGCTTGCGCGCGCTGAACGTGCACGACGCCGTGCTCTCGCTCGTGGAGGGCGGCTGCGACCTCGTGATGGGCTATCACCACCCGAGCCACCCCGTCACGCTCGACCCCGCGCGCTACGACACGCTGACGCTCGGCATCGAGTCGATCAGCCCGTACTCGGCGCCGCAGCGCGCGGGTCGTGCGCGTTACACGCTGCCCGGCACGCCCGATGCGCCCGCACCGTATCTCTCCTATACGCCGAACGCGTATCTCGGCCGCATGACCGAGGTGATCGTTGCCAACGCACCGGCGCGGCTCTATCTGGACCGCGTGTACGAGACGGACATGGCAGAAGGGCTCAAGGCGATGGCGCTGGCCGGTCACGGCATCGCCTTCCTGCCGCACAGCGCGGTCGAAGACGCCGTGGCCCAGGGCGAGCTGATCCGCCTCGACCGCGGCACGCGCGGTGTGCCGGAAGGCCAGTTCACGCTCGACATGGAGATCCGCCTGTATCGCGACAAGCTCGCGACGCAGGGCGACGATGCGCGCCAGGCGCTCGTGCGCGAGCTGTGGGAGGCGGTCAGCGAGGAACTTGCGCAGGGCAGGCGCTGACGCAGCGGCAAGCTGAACTCACGGCAGCCGCGCGAACAGACAGGCTATTTCAGTCTGCAAGGCCTGCAGCACGGAGCCTGCGACAGGTTTTTTCGACTTCGGTGACGTTATGCACGAAAAGCATAACGGGATGATCAAACGGCATTGGATTTCACGTGGGCGTTTTCTGACAATGGCACCACTTGTTCGATCGGAGCGTTCATGTCATCCCAACTGCAGTCGGTTCCTTCCTATCTCCACGCCGACGATCTCGGCCCCTGGGGCAACTATCTTCGTCAGGTCGACCGCGTGGCGCCGTATCTCGGCTCGCTCTCGCGCTGGCTCGAAACGCTCAAGCGTCCGAAGCGCATCCTGATCGTCGACTGCCCCATCGAACTCGATAACGGCACCGTTGCGCACTTCGAAGGCTATCGTGTCCAGCACAACGTCTCGCGCGGTCCAGGCAAGGGCGGCGTGCGTTATCACCAGGACGTTACGCTCTCCGAAGTCATGGCGCTGTCCGCGTGGATGTCGGTGAAGAACGCTGCAGTGAACGTGCCGTACGGCGGCGCGAAGGGCGGTATCCGCGTCGATCCGCGCACGCTTTCGCGGGGTGAGCTCGAGCGCGTGACGCGCCGCTACACCAGCGAAATCGGCATCATCATCGGACCGAACACCGACATTCCCGCGCCGGACGTCAACACGAACGAGCAGATCATGGCGTGGATGATGGACACCTACTCGATGAACCAGGGCCAGACGGCCACGGGCGTCGTGACGGGCAAGCCCATCTCGCTCGGCGGCTCGCTCGGCCGCCGCGAAGCCACGGGGCGCGGCGTGTTCGTGGTCGGCTGCGAGGCTGCGCGCCGCACGGGTCTTTCGATCGACGGTGCACGCATTGCGGTGCAGGGCTTCGGCAACGTGGGCGGCATTGCCGCGCGCCTGTTCCAGGAAGCGGGCTCGAAGATCGTCGCCGTGCAGGACCATACCGGCTCGCTCTACAACTCGAGCGGCATGAACGCAGAAGCGCTGCTCGGGCACGTTGCGAAAACGGGTGGCGTGGCGGGCTTTTCGGGCGCCGAAGTCATGGCGAACGAGGAATTCTGGAGCGTCGAAACGGACATCCTCATTCCGGCCGCGCTGGAAAACCAGATCACCGAGAAGAACGCGGGCAGGATCCGCACGAAGATCATCGTGGAAGGCGCGAACGGCCCGACCACGACGGCAGCCGACGACATCCTGCACGACAAGGGCGTGCTCGTGATCCCCGACGTGGTGGCGAACGCGGGCGGCGTGACCGTTTCGTACTTCGAGTGGGTGCAGGACTTCTCGAGCTTCTTCTGGACCGAGCACGAAATTAACGAACGCCTCGAACGCGTGATGCGCGAGGCCTTCACGGCCGTGTGGCAAGTGTCGAGCGAGCAGAAGGTCTCGATGCGTACCGCGGCGTTCATCGTTGCATGTAAGCGCATCCTGATGGCGCGCGAAATGCGCGGTCTGTATCCCTGATTGCGCGCGGTTGGCAGGCGTTGCGACGTCGCGCGCCGCGCCAGCCAGGGCGCGCAGCGAAGTGACGAATCCATGACTGCGCCGTGACAGGCTTTTGCGCTGCACATCAAGGCGCATGGAAGGCGGACGTCCTCCACAAGGGGGCGTCCGCCTTCGCACATTCAGGCGTTGCGCCAGGGTCATTCTTGATTCTTTCAAAAAAATTACTTTGATAAACTGGCGGCGGTTCCTGTACCGGAGAAAACAATGCACATCAAAAAGACCGCCGCTGCGCTCGCACTCCTTGGTTTCGTCGCCACCAGCGCTTTCGCGCAGGACGCAGGCACGCTCAAGAAGATCAAGGACACGGGCGTCATCTCGCTGGGGCACCGCGAGTCGTCCATTCCTTTTTCGTACTACGACGACAAGCAGAATGTGATCGGCTACTCGCAGGACTACGCGATGAAGATCGTCGAGGCCGTCAAGCAGAAGCTGAACATGCCTGGCCTGAAGGTCAAGATGGTGCCCATCACGTCGCAGAACCGCATTCCGCTCGTGCAGAACGGCACGGTGGACATCGAATGCGGCTCGACCACGAACAATGCCGAACGTCAGCAGCAGGCCGCCTTCTCGAACACGATCTTCGTGATCGGCACGCGCCTCATGACGAAGAAGGATTCGGGCATCAAGGACTTCGCGGACCTCAAGGGCAAGACCGTCGTGACGACGGCGGGCACGACGTCCGAGCGCCTGCTGCGCAAGATGAACCAGGACAAGAGCATGGGCATGAACATCATTAGCGCGAAGGACCACGGCGAGTCGTTCATGACGCTCTCCACGGGCCGCGCAGTGGCGTTCATGATGGACGACGCACTGCTCGCGGGCGAGCGCGCCAAGTCGAACAATCCGGGCGACTTCGTGATCGTCGGCCAGCCGCAGTCGCGTGAAGCATACGGCTGCATGATGCGCAAGAACGACCCCGAGTTCAAGAAGGTCGCCGATGACGCCATCGCCAAGGTCCAGACCTCGGGCGAAGGCGAAACGATCTACAAGAAGTGGTTCGAGTCGCCGATCCCGCCGAAGGGTCTCAACCTGAACTTCCCGATGAGCGACGACATGAAAGCGCTGTTCAAGAATCCGAACGACAAGGCGATCGATTAACACGGCCCCGGCCGGTCGACCCGCATTCAGCGTTTAGCACGGAACGGAAGAAGCGCCGCTTCTTCCGTTCTTTTTCTTGGAGTCTCCTGATGTCCTATCACTGGAACTGGGGCATACTGCTCAGCCCGGTCTCGACGGGCGAACCCACCACATACCTCGGCTGGATCCTCTCCGGTCTCTGGGTGACGGTCTCGGTGTCGCTGTGCGCATGGGTAATCGCGCTCATCGTCGGGTCGTTCTTCGGCGTGCTGCGCACGGTGCCGAACAGGTTTCTCGCGGGCGTCGGCACCGTTTATGTGGCGATCTTCCGCAATATTCCGCTTATCGCGCAGTTCTTCATCTGGTACTTCGTGCTGCCGGAGATCGTGCCGCAATCGATAGGCAATGCGTTCAAGCAATCGCCGCCGGGCGTGCAGTTCTTTTCGGCGTCGGTCGTGTGTCTCGGGCTTTTTACCGCGGCGCGCGTGTGCGAACAGGTGCGCTCGGGCATCAACGCGCTGCCGCGCGGCCAGCGTGCAGCCGGCCTCGCGATGGGCTTCACGCAGTGGCAGACGTACCGCTACGTGCTGCTGCCCGTGGCGTACCGCATCATCGTGCCGCCGCTCACCTCCGAGTTTCTCAACATCTTCAAGAACTCGGCGGTCGCCTCGACGATCGGCTTGCTCGATTTGTCGGCCCAGGCGCGTCAGCTCGTCGACTACACGGCGCAGACCTACGAGTCGTTCATTGCCGTCACGCTCGCTTACGTGCTCATCAATCTCGTCGTCATGACGCTCATGCGCTGGGTCGAGGCGAAGTCGCGCCTGCCCGGCTACATCGGAGGCAAGTGATGCATCACTTCGACTGGAGCGGCATTCCGGGCGCGCTGCCCACGCTGTGGACGGGCGCGATCATCACGTTCAAGATCACGCTGTGCGCGATCGCGGTCGGCATTCTCTGGGGCACGCTGCTCGCGCTCATGCGGCTTTCCGGCGTGAAGCCGCTCGAATGGTTCGCCAAGGGCTACGTCACGATCTTCCGCTCGATCCCGCTCGTGATGGTCCTGCTGTGGTTCTTCCTGATCGTGCCGCAGGTGCTGCAAAACGTGCTGGGTCTGTCGCCCGACATCGACATCCGCCTCGCTTCCGCGATGATCGCGTTCTCGCTGTTCGAGGCCGCGTATTATTCGGAGATCATTCGTGCCGGCATTCAGGCGGTGCCGCGCGGGCAGGTGAACGCATCGTTCGCGCTCGGCATGCGCTACGGCCAGGCCATGCAGTTCGTGGTGCTGCCGCAGGCGTTCCGCGCGATGGTGCCGCTCCTGCTCACGCAGGCCATCGTGCTGTTTCAGGACACCTCGCTCGTGTACGTGATCAGCCTCGCCGACTTCTTCCGTACCGCCACCAATATCGGCGACCGTGACGGAACGATGGTCGAGATGGTACTGTTCGCGGGCGCGTGTTATTTCGTGATTTGCGTGATCGCGTCGAGCCTTGTCAAAGGTCTTCAGAAAAAGGTCGCAAGATGATTTCAATCAAGAACGTTTCGAAGTGGTACGGCCATTTCCAGGTGCTGGCCGACTGCACGACGGAAGTGAAGAAGGGTGAGGTGGTGGTCGTGTGCGGGCCCTCGGGCTCGGGCAAGTCCACGCTCATCAAGACCGTCAACGGGCTCGAACCGTTCCAGCAGGGCGAGATCCTCGTGAACGGCGAGTCGGTGGGCGACAAGCGCACCAATCTCTCGAAGCTGCGCTCGAAGGTGGGCATGGTGTTTCAGCACTTCGAACTGTTCCCGCATCTGTCGATTACCGAGAATCTCACGCTTGCGCAGATCAAGGTGCTCGGGCGCAGCAAGGACGAGGCCACGCAAAAGGGCCTGAAACTGCTCGACCGCGTGGGCCTGCGCGCGCATGCCGACAAATTCCCGGGGCAGCTCTCGGGCGGCCAGCAGCAGCGCGTGGCGATTGCGCGCGCCCTGTCGATGGACCCCATCGCCATGCTGTTCGACGAGCCGACCTCGGCGCTCGACCCCGAGATGATCAACGAGGTACTCGACGTGATGGTAGAGCTTGCCCAGGAAGGCATGACCATGATGTGCGTGACGCACGAAATGGGCTTTGCCAAGAAGGTCGCGCACCGCGTGATCTTCATGGACAAGGGCGCCATCGTCGAGGACGACCAGAAGGAAGCCTTCTTTGCGAGCCCGAAGTCGGATCGCGCGAAGGATTTTCTGGCGAAGATCCTGCACTGAGGCTGTGCACGCTTCGAAAAAAAGCCGCGCTCGATGCGCGGCTTTTCGTTTGGGGCTGCTCCCTTCGACCGGCCTACTCGCCCCAGGTTTGCAGGGCGGCCACGGCTTCCGGGTCGATCTCGCCCGGCTGAGCGGCGCACGGTGCGCTCGCCGACGCGTCAAGCGAAGGGTTGGCGAGCTTGTCGAGCACCTTCTGCGGCACCGGCACGCTCGCCTGGGCGATCACGTCGCCGTGCTGGAACATCAGCAGGTCGCCGGGGGCGAAGCGCGTCCAGACCTCGTTGTCGGTGAGCGGCGCGGTGGCGATTACGGCTACGCGGTCCTCGGGCGTCGTGTACTTGGCGAAGTCGATGGAGACATCGGCGTCGACGAGATGGGCCGTCGAAAACGGCCAGCGCCGTACAAGATAGTAGAGATGCGTCGAGCAATGCGCGAACAGCGCCTGCCCGTTCGACATCAGGAAGTTGAAGACGCCGAACTGCGTGACCTCGCGCGTGAGCGACTCCAGCGCCGCGAACAGCTCGGCGAGCGGCGGCTGCGCACCGGGGAACGCCTTGCGCAAGCCCTGCAGCAGCAGGCAGAACGCGCGCTCGCTATCGGTCGTGCCGACCGGCTGGTAGACGCCCGACATCACCGGATTGAAGTCCTGAAGGTCGCCGTTGTGCGCGAAGATCCAGTGCCGGCCCCACAGCTCGCGCTGGAACGGGTGACTGTTCTCGAGCGCGCAGTTGCCTTGCGTGGCCTTGCGGATGTGGGCGATGGTGTTGCGCGACTTGATGGGGTAGTGCTTGACCATCTCGGCGATAGGCGAGCGCGCCGAGGCCTCGTTGTCGATGAAGAGGCGGCAGGCCTTGTCCTCGAAGAACGCGATACCCCAGCCGTCGGCGTGGTGATCGGTGGCGCCCCCGCGCGCCGCGAATCCTGTGAAGGAGAACGTGACGTCCGTCGGCGCGGCGCAATTCATTCCGAGAAGTTGGCACATGGTGCTGATGGTGCGTAATGCGACCGGGACGGCGGCTGCAGTGCCAGGCGGGACCCGCCGTCGACCCGTTACAATAATGATTTTCCAAGCATATCACCGGCCTGCGGCTCGCCAATACGAAATTTGTCGGATGCATTGCAGGCCTGCGTGGAAGGGTGCGTGCCAGGGCGCGTGCCGCGGTCGATGCAGCGCGGATTGTCGTGTGCACGCGACGGTGCGGGCAGCGCGCGGATTCGATCAGCATCGTTCGGCGCCGCGTTTTTCACCGTGATATGCCCGGAATTTCCGGCAGCCTGAGCGCGTTCCAGCGAACTTGCCGCCGTTCACTCATACCGCCGTTGGTTCACTACCGCGCCAGACTCTTGCCATGAACGCCTCCTCCCCCACGACTCTCACGCTCGCCCGCCCCGACGACTGGCACCTGCACGTGCGCGACGGCGCGATGCTCGCGGCCGTGCTGCCGCACACGGCGCGCCAGTTCGGCCGCGCGATCATCATGCCGAACCTCAAGCCGCCGGTCACGACGACCGCGCAGGCCGCCGCCTACCGCGAGCGCATTCTCGCGGCGTTGCCGGCGGGCTCGACGTTCGAGCCGCTGATGACCCTCTATCTCACCGACAACACGCCGCCCGAGGAAATCCGCCGCGCGAAGGCGAGCGGCTTCGTGCACGGCGTGAAGCTGTATCCGGCGGGCGCGACGACGAATTCGGATGCCGGCGTGACCGACCTCCGCAAGTGCGCAAAGACGCTCGAGGCCATGCAGGAAGCGGGCATGCCGCTGCTCGTGCACGGTGAAGTGACGAGCGCCGACATCGACCTGTTCGACCGCGAGAAGGTCTTCATCGACCGCGTGATGATTCCGACGCGCCGCGATTTTCCGGGTCTCAAGGTGGTGTTCGAGCACATCACGACGAAGGACGCCGTCGACTACATCCGCGCCGATCACGCCGCGCCCGGCCTGCTCGGCGCAACGATCACCGCGCATCATCTGCTGTACAACCGCAACGCGATCTTCCAGGGCGGCATTCGTCCGCATTACTACTGCCTGCCCGTGCTCAAGCGCGAGACGCATCGCGTGGCGCTCGTGGAGGCGGCGACCTCGGGCGATCATCGCTTCTTCCTCGGCACCGACAGCGCGCCGCACCCGAAGGGGCTGAAAGAGCACGCATGCGGCTGCGCGGGCTGCTACACGGCGCTGCACGCGCTCGAGCTCTACGCCGAAGCGTTTGACAATGCCGGCGCGCTTGACAAGCTCGAGGGCTTCGCGAGCTTCTACGGTGCGGACTTCTACGGCCTGCCGCGCGCGACCGAAACGGTCACGCTGCAACGCGAGCGCTGGACGCTGCCCGCCGAAGTCGAGGCAGGCGACACGCCCGTCGTGCCGCTGCGCGGCGGCGAGACGATAGGCTGGAAACTCGCTTGAACGAGGCGGGGCAGGGCGTGGCTGCGGGCGCAACGGCTGGTCTGATCGGCGCAGTCGATGCGCACGCACCGATGCCCGCGCGCGCGCCGCGCCGGACCATGCCGCTCGGCAGTTTCACCGACATCGACTGGGCCCGCCCGTGGTTCGCGCAACACGAAGCACGCGGCCGGCGCTGGCAGCAGGCCGCGCTGGCGGGATACGCGGCGTACCTGGATGAACTGAACGCCGATGCGCTGGCTGCCGCACAAAGCACGGGCCGCGGCCGGCCGCTGCGCTTCATCGCCCAGCACGACCTGCCCGAGGGCTCGGCCTACGAGGCGCATATCGCGGCGACGGGGTGCGTCCCGACGCGCCACAACCTCCACGACTTCTTCAACGCGCTCGCCTGGTTTGCGTTCCCGCGCATCAAGGCGACGCTGAACGCGCGCCAGGCCGCGGCGATCGACGTGCGGGGCGTGGGCCCCACGCGCGGCGGCGTGCGCGACGCGCTCACGCTGTTCGACGAGAACGCGGTGCTCTTCGCCTCATCGGATGCGCCGCTGATAGCGGCGTTGCGCGGCTTCGACTGGCGCATGCTGTTCGTGGCGCAGCGCGCAGGCTGGGAAGCGCCTTTCGGGGAGACGATTGGCGCGGCGCGCTGCGAAGTCCGCGTATTCGGCCATGCGTTGCTCGAAAAGATGATCTCGCCTTACGCGGCGTGCACGGCGCACGCATGGGTGGTCGAGGTGCCGCAAGCGTATTTCACGTGGCCGCGCGCGCAACGCGACGTGTATCTGGACGAGACAGTGAGCGACATGCTCGCCGCCGACGCGACGCTCGACGCGCTCAACGGGCGCAGCTTCGCACCGCTGCCGGTGCTCGGCATTCCGGGCTGGTGGGCGCAAAACGAGGACCCGTCGTTCTACGACGACACCTCAGTCTTTCGCGCCGGCCGCCGGACTCGCTAAACGCCCGCCGGGCGGCGATCGATCCGGCCCCCGGCGCAGCGCGCCCGCGCGTGCTAATATCGCGCCTCGCAAAGCAGGCCAGGCAGTCGCGGCTCCGAGGTTTCGGCCAAAGAGGCGAGGAAAGTCCGGACTCCATAGGGCAGGGTGATGGCTAACGGCCATCCGTGGCGACACGCGGAACAGGGCAACAGAGAACAGACCGCCGATGGCCCGATTTCGGTCGGGATCAGGTAAGGGTGAAACGGTGCGGTAAGAGCGCACCGCGTCTGCGGTGACGTAGACGGCACGGTAACCTCCACCCGGAGCAATTCCAAGTAGGCAGGCGCGCATCTTCGGGATGCAGGATGGGGCCCCCATTCCGTCTGCGGGTAGGAAGCTTGAGCGCGTCAGCAATGGCGCGCCTAGAGGAATGGCTGCCACGCGCGGCGCGTCTTCGGACGCGGCGTGTGCACAGAATCCGGCTTATCGGCCTGCTTTGCAGCCTCATTCATGCAAAAAGCCGGCGCGGTTCTTCGACAAACCGCGCCGGCTTTTTCTTTTGCCGCCGATTTTTGCCGCAGACCTTAAGCCGCGACGATCTCGAACGTATGCGTGATCTCGGCGGTCTTGCCGATCATGATCGACGCCGAGCAGTACTTGTCGTGCGAGAGGTTGATTGCGCGCTCCACGGTGGCCGGGTTCAGGTTCTTGCCGGTCACGGTGAAGTGGAAGTGGATCTTCGTGAAGACCTTGGGGTCTTCGCTCGCACGCTCGGCCTTGAGCGTCACGCTGCAGCCGCTCACTTCCTGGCGGCTCTTCTTGAGGATCAGCACCACGTCGTAGGCGGTGCAGCCGCCCGTGCCGAGCAGCACCATTTCCATCGGCCGCGGCGCGAGGTTGTGGCCGCCGCCTTCCGGTGCGCCGTCCATGTTGACGAGGTGGCCGCTGCCCGTTTCGGCCGCGAACGCCATGCCGTCCTGACCCATCCAGCTAACTTTGCATTCCATGTGCGTATGCCCCTGCGCGGTTTCCTGATTCAGACGGCATTGTAGCCCGCGCCTTACTGGTATGTCCGGGGAGGACACGGCGGCGCGCGCCTTATGCCCCGTGCTTGAATGTTGCGTCGCGGCACCTTTGAACAAGATGGATTTCCCTTGCGCAATTAGGGGTTTTGCTCTAGTGGTCTTGCATGCTTTTCGCGTGTGTGCTTTGCAAGCGATTGATTTTTAATCAATTTTCTGCTGGTGTACCGGTTTAATGTCATTTCACATTATGGAGTTGTATTTCGCAATGCAAATGTCCTTGCGCCGCACAACGCCCATCCGTATAATTCATTTCATTGGTTGTCGTGCTTCACGACACCTCAGCATGTCTCCTCCACCCTCCTCCAAAGAGTGGATTAAGCCCGAACAAATGCGTTCGGGCTTTTTTTCGTCTGCCGCCCTCGCTTTGGGCCGTATCCGCCCCACCGCAAGCAATTTTTTGACTCTCGGCCAAATTTCCCTTTATAATCGTAGGTTCTCCGCATCCATGCCTGCGCGGAGACGGGGAAACTCGAACCAGGGAGAGCCTGCGCCGACGTCAACGAACGTCACCATACAAGCAGGACCAAAACAGGGCACAGCATTTTTTTGGATCGATCATGAAGACTTTTTCCGCCAAGGCACATGAAGTGCAGCGCGAATGGTACGTGATTGACGCGACGGATAAGGTTCTCGGCCGTGTCGCCAGCGAAGTGGCACGCCGTCTTCGCGGCAAGCACAAGCCTGAGTTCACCCCGCACGTCGACACGGGTGATTTCATCATCATCATCAACGCCGGCAAGCTGAAGGTCACGGGCAACAAGACCACCGACAAGAAGTACTACCGTCACTCGGGCTACCCGGGCGGTATCTACGAAACGACGTTCGGCAAGATGCAGGAACGCTTCCCGGGCCGCGCGCTCGAGAAGGCCGTGAAGGGCATGCTGCCGAAGGGCCCGCTCGGCTACGCGATGATCAAGAAGCTGAAGGTCTACGCTGACGCAACGCACCCGCACTCGGCGCAACAGCCGAAGGCGCTCGAGATCTAAGGGGAGCCCACATGATCGGTAACTGGAATTACGGTACGGGCCGCCGCAAGAGCGCCGTCGCTCGTGTCTTCATCAAGTCGGGCAAGGGCGAAATCGTCGTCAACGGCAAGCCCATCGCCGACTACTTCTCGCGCGAAACGTCGCTCATGATCGTGCGTCAACCGCTGGAACTCACGAACCACGGCACGACGTTCGACATCAAGGTGAACGTGACGGGCGGCGGCGAAACCGGCCAGGCCGGCGCAGTTCGCCACGGCATCACGCGCGCGCTGATGGACTACGACGCAACGCTCAAGCCGGCACTGTCGCAAGCTGGCTTCGTCACGCGTGACGCACGTGAAGTGGAACGTAAGAAGGTCGGTTTCCACAAGGCACGTCGCCGCAAGCAGTTCTCGAAGCGTTAATTTCAGATTGGCGCCTGGCGCCTGCGCCCCTCGCGAGGTGCAGTGCTGCTGCAAAAGCCGTCCGCGCTCCGTGCGCCGGGCGGCTTTTTCGCTTTTGCCGGCGTGCCGCCCGTGTGGCGCGCAAGCAGCGACAATCTGGAGAAACCCTTGATTTTGTGGGCTTAAGCACGATATCGGGAAGAGCCCTACAATAGCGGCTAGAAGTTTTTTTGGAGAGTTCGAATGAGCGCTGTCACCGAAACTATCGCGACCGAAATGCCCGGTCCCTTCGTTTTCACCGAAGCAGCGGCTGACAAGGTCAAGCAACTGATCGACGAGGAAGGCAACCCGGAGCTGAAGCTGCGCGTATTCGTGCAGGGCGGCGGCTGCTCGGGCTTCCAGTACGGATTCACGTTTGACGAAACGGTCAACGAAGACGACACCGTGATGAACCGCAACGGCGTCCAGCTTCTGATCGACTCGATGAGCTATCAGTACCTCGTCGGCGCCGAGATCGACTACAAGGACGATCTGAACGGCGCGCAATTCGTCATCAAGAACCCGAACGCGACCACCACGTGCGGTTGCGGCTCGTCGTTCTCGGTTTGATCGATTTGCTGCAATAAAAAAAACGGGGCTTCGGCCCCGTTTTTTTATTTGTGTGCGCCCGCTCAACGCGGATAAATCGCGCCCAGCACGCGCTCGCCTGCAGCTCCGGTTACGGCCGCGAGATTGCCCGGTTCGCGTGCTACACAGCGCATCGCGAGCCACGCGAAAGCAAGCGGCTCCACCTGATGCGGCGGGACGCCGAGCGCCTCGGTGGTCGTGACCGGCACGCCCGCCACACCGCCCGTTTCGAGCGCTTCTTGCAGCGCCGCCATCAATGCCGTATTGCGCGCGCCGCCTCCGCAGACATACACGGCGCGGCAATCACTCGCGTGACGCTCGATCTCGCGCGCGACACTCATGGCGGTCAGTGCGACCAGCGTGGCCTGCACGTCGGCGGGCGTGAGCGACTCGAAGCCCTTGAGCTTGTCGTCGAGCCACCGGGCGTTGAAAAGATCGCGGCCCGTGCTCTTGGGCGGCTGCAGCTCGAAGAACGGTTCGTCCAGCAGGGCATTGAGAAGCGGCTGATGCAGATTGCCGCTCGCGGCGAACTTGCCGTTCTCGTCGTAGGGCTTACCGAGGTGCCGTTCGGCCCACAGGTCGAGCAGGGCGTTGGCCGGGCCGCAGTCGAAGCCGCGCACGGCGCCTGTCGAGGAGAGCACCGTGATGTTGCTGATGCCGCCGAGGTTGCAGACCACGCGCGTTTCTTCCTGTGAGCCGAACAGCGTCGCGTGGAACGCGGGCACGAGCGGCGCACCCTGGCCGCCCGAGGCGACGTCGCGGCGGCGGAAGTCGGCGATCACGTCGATATGCGTGAGTTCCGCGAGCAGCGCCGGGTTCTGGATCTGCACGGTGTAGCCCTTCTCCGGCCGATGCCGCACGGTCTGCCCGTGCGCGCCGATCGCGCGCACCTCCGCGGGAGGGACGTTGCTCCCGCGCAGCAATTCGTGGCAGCACACCGCATAACGGGCGGCCAGTGCGTTGCCGGCGAGCGCTTCGCGCTCGATCTCGTTCTCGCCTGGCTGCTGCAACGAAAAGAGCGCTTCGCGCAGTCCCTGTGCGAAGCCCACGAACGCCTCGGCCAGCACGACTGGCCGCTGGCCCGCCTCGAAGCGCACGGCAATGCCGTCCACACCGTCCATGCTCGTGCCCGACATCAGGCCGAAATACACGCCGTCGGCGGCGTGTGCGCTCTCGTTTCGTGCGTCGCGTGGCGCCACGTTGTGCTCCTTGATCAATGCAATTCAGTGCCCTGCGAGGGAATTATCGGCGCAATGCCGTTCGGGCGTAAGCCGAAAGGCTGACTGTTGGCAGCCTGCGCGACGTGGATGAGTCTGGCACCTGATTCCGGTTCAGGGTCGGCGCGCGCCGCGGGCAAACGCCTTGCGCGCGACCCGCACAATCTCAAACCTCGGCCCGGCGAGGCGAATCACGTAAAATTACGGTCTAGACCCAGACTTAACGACAGAACCGATCGAAGCATGAGCAACGAGTCCCACTCCAGCACCGGCGCCAGCACCGGCGCAAAAGACGCCTTTCCGGTCACCGACGAAGTCCGTCACGCGCTTGCCGTCACGAAGCGCGGCGTGGACGAACTGCTGATCGAAGAAGAATTCGAGCAAAAGCTCGCCCGCAGCGCGGCCACCGGCACGCCGCTGCGCATCAAGCTCGGCCTCGACCCGACCGCGCCCGACATCCACATCGGCCACACGGTCGTGCTCAACAAGATGCGCCAGCTACAGGATCTCGGCCACACCGTCATCTTCCTGATCGGCGACTTCACCTCGCTCATCGGCGACCCGTCGGGCCGCAACGCCACGCGTCCGCCGCTTACGCGCGAGCAGATCGAGTCGAACGCGAAAACGTATTTCGAGCAGGCCGCGCTCGTGCTCGACCGCGAAAAGACCGAGATTCGTTACAACAGCGAATGGTCGATGCCGCTCGGTGCCGACGGCATGATCAAGCTCGCGTCGCGCTACACGGTTGCGCGCATTCTCGAGCGCGAGGATTTCACGAGGCGCTTCCAGAGCGGCGTGCCCATCTCGATCCACGAATTCCTGTATCCGCTCATGCAGGGTTACGACTCGGTCGCGCTCAATGCGGACCTCGAGCTTGGCGGTACGGACCAGAAGTTCAACCTGCTCGTTGGCCGAGAACTGCAAAAGCAATATGGCCAGGAGCAGCAGTGCATTCTCACGATGCCGCTGCTCGAAGGCCTCGACGGCGTCGAGAAGATGTCCAAGTCGAAGAACAACTACATCGGCATCAGCGAGAAGCCCAACGACATGTTCGGCAAGCTCATGAGCATTTCCGACGTGCTGATGTGGCGTTATTTCACGCTGCTCTCGTTCCGGCCGATGGACGAAATCGAAGGATTCAGGCGCGAAATCGAAGCGGGCCGCAACCCGCGCGACTTCAAGGTGCTGCTTGCGCAGGAAATCGTCGCGCGCTTTCACTCGCAGGCCGACGCCGAGCGCGCGCTCGAAGACTTCAACCATCGCGCCAGGGGCGGCGTGCCGGACGACATTGCGTCGATCACGCTCGCGGGCGCGCCCCTCGCCATTGGCCAGTTGCTCAAGCAGGCGGGGCTCGTGCCGTCCACGAGCGAAGCGCTGCGCAACATCGAGCAGGGCGGCGTGAAAATCGACGGCGCGACCGTCTCCGACAAGGGCCTCAAGGTCGAAGCCGGCGAGTTCGTCGTGCAGGTGGGCAAGCGCCGCTTTGCGCGCGTGACACTTACCGCATGATTGCGCTGATCCAGCGCGTGCGCCGCGCCGAGGTGCGCGTGGCCGACGGCGGCGGCGAGCGCGTGACCGGCGCGATCGGCCAGGGGCTGCTCGCGCTGGTTTGCGCCGAACGCGGCGACACCGAGGCCAACGCCGACAAGCTGCTCGCGAAGCTGCTCGGCTATCGCGTGTTCAGCGACGCGGCCGGCAAGATGAACCTGAGCGTGCAGAACATCGACGGCAACGGCGCCGCTGGCGGCCTGCTGCTCGTTTCGCAGTTCACGCTGGCGGCCGACACGAACAGCGGTCTGCGCCCGAGCTTCACGCCGGCCGCGCCGCCCGAAGAGGGGCGGCGCCTGTTCGATTATTTCGTCGCCGCCGCGCGCGAGAAGCATCCGGGCGTCGAGACCGGCGAGTTCGGCGCCGACATGCAGGTGTCGCTCGTCAACGACGGCCCCGTCACGTTCTGGCTGCAAGTGCGCAACTGAACCATGCGCTTTTGACTACGCGCTTTTGACCATGAACACCCAGATTCTCTTTATCCGCCACGGCGAAACGGACTGGAACCGCATCAAGCGCATCCAGGGACATATCGACATTCCGCTCGCGGAAAGCGGCGAGGCGCAGGCGCAGCGACTCGGCGCGCGGCTAGCGGATGAAGCGCAGTCGGGTGCGCGGCTCGACGCCATCTGGTCGAGCGATCTGTTGCGCGCGCAACAGACGGCGCAGCCCGTTGCCGAAGCCCTGGGTCTGCCGGTGCAGCTCACCGAAGGCCTGCGCGAGCGCAACTATGGCGCGTTTCAGGGCCACGACAGCGACGAAATCGCCGAGCGCTTTCCGGACGAATACGCGCACTGGCAAACGCGCGACCCCGGCTTCGCACCGCCCGAAGGCGAGTCGCAGCGCGAGTTCTACCACCGTGTACTGCACGCGCTCGAGCCGATCCTGGCGAGGCATGCGGGCGGCCGCATTGCGTGTGTCGCGCACGGCGGCGTGCTCGACTGCGTGTACCGCTTCGCGAACGGCCTCGCGCTCGACGCGCCGCGCGCGTGGCCGCTCCTCAACACGAGTGTCAACGTCGTCGATTTCGAACGCGACGACTACGTGATGCAGGCGCGCGTCGTCGCGTGGGGCGATGTGGCCCATCTGGGTGGTGTCAGCGCCGACGACGGCTTCAGGCGCACGCCCGAGCCGGGGCGTTAACTGGGCGCGACGACGGACAACATACAACGACAAGGCGGGCAGGAAGACGCTGCTCGACGTCGTGAAGACGTAAGCACGCGAGCCGCGCGCAGTCGCATCGAGCGCCGCTGATGAAATGGCCAACCTGCGCGGGCGGGTTGGCCGTTTTTTATTGCGCAGCGCTTATTTCGCGGGCGTTGCTGCAGCCCGCCGTCGCGCGCGTTTCGAGACGCCGTTGACGAGCGCCCAGCGCAATACAGGCGCGACGGCGAGCATGCCGGGCCGCACCATGGCGCGGCGTGCGAAGGCGAATGAATCGAAGCCGAGCATCTGCTGCGCGAAGGGCGGCAACAGGTCGATGCCCGCGTTCCTGATCAGCGCGCCAGCGGGGCGCATCCCCGGGCGCGGCGCGCTCGCCTGCATGAGCACGCGCACCACTTCGAACGTGCGCTCGCTTGCGACGAGTTCGGGCTGCATTGACTGCAGATACGCAGCGATTTCGGCGCGCGAGCACGGCACGTTCGTCGCGCCCAGCAGTTCAGCAATGCGCGCGACTTCGGCGTAGTACTGATCCTGCATCGCACCGGGCAGCGCGGGATTCACGAAGCGCAAATACGCGCCGAGAAAGCTCGAAACTTCGGCCACATGCACCCAGGTCAGCAACGCAGGATCGCTTGCGCGATAGGGGCGGCCATCGGGCGCAGTGCCCGTCACGGCGAGGTGGATCCGCCTGACGCGTTCAATCAGCGCAAGCGCGTCGGCGCGGCTGCCGTAAGTCGTACCGGCGATGAACGTTGCGGTGCGTCGCAGCCGCCCGAGTATGTCGATGCGAAACGTCGAATGGTCCCACACCCCGGCGAGCGCAAGCGGATGCAGCGCCTGCAGCAGCAGCGCGCTGACGCCGCCTGCCATCATCGCGGCGAAATCGGCGTGGACCTTCCAGCAGACGGCGTCCGGGCCGAAGAGGCCGGGGTCGCCAGGCGGATTCGAGTAATCGAGTCTCGGGCCGCTGCCCGTGGTGAGATGCGTGATGTTTTCGGCGAGCGTCATGCGCAGGCGGCGCACGAGTTGACCGGCAAGGCCGGTCGGTTCAGGCGCGTTGGGAGGAAGGCCGGCGTGATCGGACATCGTGCTCTCGCTCGCGCTGCGTCGGGGCTTGCGCGCCTTATGACGCGTCCGGTTCCCAGTCGCCGCCCGTTGACGCATCGTCCGGCACCGTGAGGCCGAAGTGGCGGTAGCTCAGTTGCGTGGCTATGCGCCCGCGCGGCGTGCGCTGCAGATAGCCCTGCTGGATCAGATACGGTTCGAGCACGTCCTCGATCGTGTCGCGTTCCTCGCCGATCGCGGCGGCAAGGTTGTCCACGCCCACCGGACCGCCGTCGAACTTGTGCAGGATGGCTTCGAGCAGCTTGCGGTCCATCAGGTCGAAGCCCACGGGATCGACGTCGAGCATGCGCAGTGCAGCGTCGGCGACCTTCGCGGTGATCGCGCCGTCGGCCTTCACCTCCGCGTAGTCGCGCACGCGGCGCAGCAGGCGGTTCGCGATACGCGGCGTGCCGCGCGAGCGGCGCGCGATTTCGAGCGCGCCGTCAGGGTGAATCTGTGCGCCAAGCAGCGAAGCCGAGCGCTGCACGATGCGCGAGAGCTCGCCTGAATTGTAAAACTCCAGACGCGAGACGATGCCGAAGCGGTCGCGCAGCGGATTCGTGAGCATGCCCGCGCGCGTGGTTGCGCCCACGAGCGTGAACGGCTGGAGGTCGAGCTTCACGCTGCGCGCGGCCGGCCCTTCGCCGATCATGATGTCGATCTGGTAGTCCTCGAGCGCCGGATACAGGATTTCCTCGACGACCGGCGAGAGCCGGTGAATTTCGTCGATGAAGAGCACGTCGTTGGCTTCGAGATTGGTGAGCAGCGCCGCAAGATCGCCCGCGCGCTCCAGCACGGGGCCCGACGTCTGCCGCAGATTGACCCCCATTTCGCGCGCGATGATGTGCGCAAGCGTGGTCTTGCCGAGGCCCGGCGGCCCGAACAACAGCACGTGGTCGAGCGGTTCGGAGCGGCGCTTCGCAGCCTCGATGAAGATCTCGAGCTGGCCGCGCACCTTTTCCTGACCGACATATTCGTCGAGCTGGCGCGGGCGCAACGCGCGTTCGAACGCTTCCTCATGAGTCGAGGCGGGCGTGGCGGCGATCACTCGGTCGGCGCTGGCGTGGTTGGCGGCGAGTTTGTCGGTTTCGATCATGCAGCGATTGTACCGCGCAGACCAGGCGGCGGCGGGGCCGTCCCGGGCACCGTGATGGCGTCGCAACTAACAGCTCGCCTCGAGCGTACGCCAGGCGATCAGGCCTTGGAAAGCGCCTTGAGCGCGAGCTTGATGCCTTCTGAAACACTGGTGCCGGCGGGCACGTTCTTGATCGCGGCGAGCGCTTCCTTCTCCGAATAGCCGAGCGCGAGCAGCGCGTTGAGGATGTCGTTCGCGTGATCGGAAGGCGAAGCGGCGGCGGCCATCGCGCCGAGGTCCGCGCCGAGCTTGCCCTTGAGTTCGAGCAGCAGGCGCTCGGCCGTTTTCTTGCCGATGCCGGGCACGCGCGTGAGGCGCGCGGCATCCTGCTGCGTGACCGCCTGCGCCAGGTCGTTCACGCTCATGCCCGAGAGCACGGCGAGCGCCATGCGAGCGCCGATACCGCTGATCTTGAGCAGTTCGCGAAACGTGGAGCGTTCCTCCTGCGTGCCGAAGCCGAAGAGCAGATGCGCGTCCTCGCGCACGATCATCTGCGTGAGCAGCACGATTTTTTCGCCGGTGCCGGGCAGGTTGTAGAACGTGCTCATCGGCACGTCGACTTCGTAGCCGACGCCGTTGCAGTCGATGAGCAGGTGCGGCGGGTTCTTTTCCAGCAATACGCCGGCAATGCGACCGATCATGGCGGGTTCTGTGATGAGGGAAAGCTCAGGAGTGTAGCCCAGGCCAGGGCCGTACGGCGCGCGCGGCCAGAACGTTGGTCGCCCGGCCAGGCGCATCATTTACGCATTCAGCCTATCAACCGTCCGCGGCGTACCCGCATGCCCTTCTTCGCGAGCGCCGGCGCAAGCCCGCCGAGCGCGGCGAGCGCGTCGCCGCCGTGCGCGTGGCAGATCGCCATGCCAAGCGCGTCGGCGGCGTCGGTGCCGGGCGTGCCGGTCAGGGCGAGCAGGCGCACGACCATCTGCTGCATCTGCTCCTTGGTCGCGCGTCCGTAGCCCACCACGGCCTGCTTGAGCTGCAGCGCGGTGTACTCGGCCACCGGCACGCCGCCCGAAACCAGTCCGCAAATGGCCGCGCCGCGCGCCTGGCCGAGCAGGAGGGTCGACTGCGGATTGACGTTGACGAAGACTTTTTCGATGGCGGCCTGGTCGGGCGCGTGCTGGCGGATCAGCGTGGAAATGCCCTCGAAGATGGTGCCGAGGCGCGTGGGCAGATCGGCATCGGCGGTGCGGATGACGCCGCTTGCGACGTACGTGAGCTGATGGCCGTGACGCTCGATCACGCCGAAGCCGGTGACGCGCAAGCCAGGATCGATGCCGAGAATTCTCATGAAATGCGGGAAAGACGGATGTGCCTGCGATGGTACAACGAACGGCACCTGGGCCGCGAGCCTCGAAGGCGCGAGCGAACAGGGCGCGCGGCCCAAAGAAAAAGCCCGCGAGACGCAAGTCCGGCGGGCTTTGCACAAGCGGCGCGTCACGTGCAGGTCACGCGCCGCATGCAACCAGGGCGGCGAAGATCAGTGCCGGAAGTGGCGGATGCCCGTCATCACCATGGCGATGTTGTGCTCGTCGGCGGCGGCGATCACTTCGTCGTCGCGCATCGAGCCGCCCGGCTGGATCACGCAGGTCGCGCCGGCATTGACCACCACGTCGAGGCCGTCACGGAACGGGAAGAACGCATCCGAGGCGACTGCCGTGCCCGCGAGCTTGAGGCCCGCGTTTTCGGCCTTGATGCTGGCGATGCGCGCCGAGTCCACGCGGCTCATCTGGCCCGCGCCCACGCCCATCGTCATGCCGTTTGCGCAGAACACGATGGCGTTCGACTTCACGAACTTCGCGACGCGCCATGCGAACAGCAGATCGTCCATTTCCTTCGGCGTGGGGTGACGCTTCGTCACCACGCGCAGTTCGTGCGGCTGCACGTTCTTCGCGTCGAGCGATTGCACGAGCAGGCCGCCGCCCACGCGCTTCAGGTCGAACGCGTTATGGCCATCGCCCAGTGCGATTTCAAGCAGACGCACGTTCTGCTTCGCGGCTAACACGGCCTTGGCCGCTGCCGAGAACGACGGCGCGATCAGCACTTCGACGAACTGCTTCGCCACGGCCTGCGCCGCGGCTTCGTCCACTTCGCGGTTGAACGCGATGATGCCGCCGAACGCCGAGGTCGGGTCGGTCTGGAACGCCTTCGAGTAGGCTTCGAGCGCGTTCGCGCCGATCGCCACGCCGCACGGATTCGCGTGCTTGATGATTACGCAGGCCGGCGCGTCGAACGTCTTCACGCATTCCCATGCCGCGTCCGAGTCGGCGATGTTGTTGTACGACAGTTCCTTGCCCTGGAGCTGCGTGTAGTTCGCGAGCGCGCCGGCCGGCGTCGTGAGGTCGCGGTAGAACGCGGCGCTCTGGTGCGGGTTTTCGCCGTAGCGCAGGTCCTGAACCTTGTCGAATGCAAGGTTCAG
This sequence comes from Paraburkholderia silvatlantica, assembly GCF_003096715.1. Taxonomy (GTDB): domain Bacteria; phylum Pseudomonadota; class Gammaproteobacteria; order Burkholderiales; family Burkholderiaceae; genus Paraburkholderia; species Paraburkholderia silvatlantica. The sequence goes on along the minus strand of NZ_QEOL01000011.1, from coordinate 131,071 downwards.
CACCGCCGGGTAGGTGTTGCGCGACTTGTGCTCGAGCGCTTCGGTGAGGCTCGTGAGGTAGTTCGTGATCGCGCCGTCGTACTGCGCCGTGTGCGAGAACACCTTGGTCGCGAGGCGGAAGTTCGTCGCGTAGCTCACGGTGTTGCCGTTCGCGCGCATCTCTTCCAGCACCTTCGCGTAGTCGGCCGGGTCGACGACCACGGTCACGTCGCGATGATTCTTCGCCGCCGAGCGCAGCATGGTCGGGCCGCCGATATCGATGTTCTCGATCGCGTCTTCGAGCGTGCACTCGTCCTTCGACACCGTCTGAACGAACGGGTAGAGGTTCACGACGAGCAGGTCGATCGTCGGGATGTCGTGCTTTTCGAGCGCGGCCATGTGCTCGGGCAGGTCGCGGCGCGCGAGAATGCCGCCGTGCACCTTCGGGTGCAGCGTTTTCACGCGCCCATCGAGCATTTCCGGGAAGCCGGTGTAGTCGGCCACTTCGGTGACGGGGAGGCCCGCATCCGCGAGCAGTTTCGCGGTGCCGCCGGTCGACAGGATCTTGACGCCGAGATCCGAGAGGGATTTCGCGAAGTCGACAATGCCTGCCTTGTCGGAAACGGAGATGAGCGCTTGCTTGATCATGATGTGGGAGAGTTGCCGATAGATCGAGGAGTCCGCACCGAAGGTCCAGTAAAACGCAGCGGCGTTACAGCAGGCCGTGCTGCTGGAGCTTCTTGCGCAGCGTGTTGCGGTTGATGCCGAGATACTCGGCGGCCAGCGACTGGTTGCCGCCTGCCTGCTCGAGCACCACCTCGAGCATCGGTTTTTCGACGCACGCCATCACCATTTCGTAGACGTCGTGCGGATTGCTGCCGTCGAGGTCCTGGAAGTAGATGCCAAGGCTCTCGCGGACGGATTGTTCGATGTTGTGCTTGCTCATGCTGCCAGTCGATCGGTTGATTCGTCGCTGCCGTCGCTGTCGTTGTTCTCGTCGTCGACGTAGACGAGGCGCTCGGAGCGCGCCTTCTGTTCGTCGAAGAACTGGTTGACAGCGACGAGCTGCTCGCGCGTGGTGTCCAGCGTATTCATGCGATGCCGGAACGTATTGGCGCCGCAAAGGCCGCGAGTGTACCAGCCGATATGCTTGCGCGCAGTACGCACGCCCGTAAATTCCCCATAAAACGCGTAGTGGTCCTCCAGATGCTCATTCATGATCGACTGGATTTCGTCCACGCGCGGCGGCGGCAACCGCTCGCCCGTCGCGAGGAAATGCTCGATTTCGCGGAACAGCCACGGGCGCCCCTGCGCCGCGCGGCCGATCATGATGGCGTCGGCGCCCGTGAGCGCGAGGACCTCGCGTGCCTTTTGCGGCGACGCGATGTCGCCGTTCGCGACCACCGGAATGCGCGCGGCGGCCTTCACCGCGGCAATCGTTTCGTACTCCGCTTCACCGTGATAGAGGTCGGCGCGCGTGCGGCCGTGCACGGTGAGCATGGCGATGCCGCTTTCCTCGGCAATGCGCGCGACAGTGAGCGCGTTGCGATTGTCGCGGTCCCAGCCCGTGCGGATCTTGAGCGTGACGGGCACGGCGTCGGGGCCCACGCCCACGGCGTCGACCACGGCCCTGACGATGCGCGCGACAAGCGGCTCGTTCTGCAGCAGCGCCGAGCCGGCCGCGACGTTGCAGACCTTCTTGGCCGGGCAGCCCATGTTGATGTCGATGATCTGCGCGCCGTTCGCGACGTTGTAGCGCGCGGCTTCGGCCATCATGTCCGGATCGGCGCCGGCGATCTGCACGGAGATGGGTTCCACTTCGCCCGCGTGATTCGCGCGGCGCATGGTCTTTTCGCTCCTCCAGAGTTGCGCGTTGGACGCAACCATTTCGGACACCGCATAGCCCGCGCCGAGGCGCTTGCACAGCTGGCGGAACGGTCTGTCCGTGACACCCGCCATGGGGGCGACGAACAGGTTATTACGCAAGGTGTGACGGCCGATAGTGAACATGACGCGCGGGCGAGGCCGGTGCCGCGACCCGGATGGCAATCCGGCCGGCGCGGCGAACGGCGTGAATTTCAAAAAGGGGAAACGCCTATTTTAACGTAAGCGGGGTGCGAGGTCGCGCTGCGCGGACCCTGGTCTTGTTGCAGGCTGTGCGTTAAGCAAGTGCGGCGCTGCCAACATGAAATGCGATGCGACCCTTAGTTCGCCACATCAACTCCGCTGCCCAAACATCATCTGCCGCGCGAGCGCCGTCTTCACGGGAGGCGCGAATTCGAGCGCCGTGAGCGCGAGTCCGCGCAGCGTGGCGAGTGGGCCGAAATCGACGGTGAACAGGCGTGCGAGCGTATCCGTCGCGCCGATCGTCATGCGCCGGTCGAACGCGCGGCGGCCCGCGAACTCGGCGAGCGCACGCGGCGTGGCGCCGTGTTGCGCGAGGGAGTCGGCAAGGGCGTGGGCGTCGCGCAGGCCGAGATTGAGGCCCTGGCCCGCCACCGGATGCAGCGTCTGCGCCGCATTGCCGACCGCCGCGATACGGCCGTTACCGGAAACGAGCGCATCGAGCGCGTTCAGGCCGAGCGGGAACGCCGCGCGAGCGTGAATCTGCGTGAAGCGGCCCATGCGCGCGCCGAACGCCACGCCGAGTTCGGCGAGGAAGTCGGCGTCCGAAAGCTGCGTGCGGCGTTCGGCTTGCGCGGGCGAGCAGCACCACACGAGCGCGTAGTCCGCACCGTGTACGCCGCCCATCGGCAGGAGCGCGATCGGGCCTTCGCTCGTGAAGCGCTCCCACGCCACATGTGGCTGCGGGGCCGCGAGCGTCACCACGCCGACCAGCGCCGTTTGGCCGTAGTCGCGCGTGCGTTTGGGCGTACGTTTGGGCGTACGTTTGGTTTCGGCGGCCGGCGCGACGGTTTTCGCGCCGGTCTCGTCGGAATAGTCGGAATCGTCCTGTGCGTCGCGTTGCGGCGGCGCGTGATAGAGCCCGCCTTCTGCGTTCACGAGGATGTGTGTGCGCAACTGCCGCTCGACTCCCGCGCTCACGACCGGCAGCGTCACGCCGTCGTTTTCCACGACGGGGTCGTGCGCCTGCGTGTGATGCAGCCAGTGCACCTGCGTGCCGCGCACGGCGTGCGCGAGCGCCTGAACGATCGCGCCATAGCGCGCCACGTAGCCGAGCGCGGGCAAGTCGTAGTCGTGGCGGTCGATCAGCGTGCGCCCGAAATGGCCGCGCTGCGAGACATGGATGCGCTCGATCGGCGTGGCATCGTGTGGCCATGCGAGCGCTTCGAGCAGCGTGCGGCTGCCCTGCGAAACGGCAATGGCACGCGGATCGCCGGCGCTATCCTCGGGTTCGCGCGCATCGATCAGCGCGATCGAGAGCCCTTGCGTGGCGCTGCGCCGCGCGAGCCAGCCCGCGAGCGCGAGGCCCACCGGCCCCGCGCCGACGATCGTCACGTCGTAGTCGAAGTGGGCGTGCGCGTTCGCGCCGGTGGAAGTGTCGTTCGCGCTGCCGGAAACTGCGTTCATGTCGTTTGCTTCGCTTCGTGTGGAATCTTCGCGTGTTCGCACGTGCGCTTGCGTCAGGCGCCGCGCTGTGCGTCCTGCATCAGCGCTTCGATTTCATCGGCGGCAACGGGCACGTCGCGCGTAATCAACTCGCAGCCCGTTTCGGTGACGATGGCGTCGTCCTCGATGCGGATGCCGATGTCCCAGTAGCGCTCGGGCACGTCCTCGGCCGCGCGCACGTAGAGGCCCGGCTCGATCGTCAGCGTCATGCCGGCGCGCAGCGTGCGCCACGGCGGCGGAGCGTCGGCCTTTCCGGCGCTCGCCGCATCGGGACGCTCGCCGCGTTCACGATAGTCGCCCGCGTCGTGCACATCCATGCCGAGCCAGTGCCCCGTGCGATGCATGTAGAAGCGCGCGTAGGCGCGCTCGGCGATCACGTCGTCGACGCTCGCAAAACGCTGCCGGTCAATGATGCCGGTATCGAGCAGCCCCTGCGCGAGCACGCGCACCGCGGCATCGTGCGGCGCCTCGAAATTCACGCCGGCGCGCGTGGCGTCGATGGCGGCCTGCTGCGCGGCGAGCACGATGTCATACAGCTCGCGTTGCGCGCTCGTGAAGCGGCCGCTCGCGGGGAACGTGCGCGTGATGTCCGAGGCATAGCCGTTCAACTCGCACGCGGCGTCGATGAGCACGAGGTCGCCCTCGCGCGCCACCGCATTGCCTGCGGGGTAGTGCAGCACGCACGCGTTCGCGCCTGCCGCGACGATCGAGCCGTAGGCCGGCGCCTGCGCGCCGTGCTTGCGGAACGTGTAGAGCAGCTCCGCCTCGATCTCGTATTCGCGCATGCCGGGCCGGCAGGTCTGCATCGCGCGCACGTGCGCGTGCGCCGAGATTTTCGCGGCGCGGCGCATCGTGTCGAGTTCGTGCGGGTCCTTGATCACGCGCATGTCGTCGAGCAGCGGCAGCAGGTCGTACGCGGCGGCTGGCGCCGTGACGCCGCTGCGCCCCTGCGCGCGCACCGCGTCGATCCAGCGCTTCACCTGCGCGTCGAAGCGATCCGAGGCCGCGAGCGCGTAGTGCAGGGCCGGACGGTTGGCGATGAGCTGCGGGATGCGCGCATCGAGTTCGTCGAAGGCGAACGCGGCGTCGAAGCCGAACGCTTCGCGCGCGGCGTCCGGACCGAAGCGGAAGCCTTCCCACGTTTCACGCTCGACGTTCTTCGCGCGGCAGAACAGGATGGCGGCGGGCTGATTCTCGCCCGCGTTCGCGTCGAGCACGAGCAGCGCCTCGGGCTCCGTGAAGCCGGTGAGATAGTAGAAGTAGCTGTCGTGCCGATAGGGATAGTCCGCGTCGCGATTGCGCAGCGCTTCGGGCGCGGTCGGCACGAGTGCGACACCGCCGCCTTGCGCGCGCAGCGCCGCAAGCACACGTTCGCGGCGCGCGCGATAGAGCGCGGCGCCGCCGTCGGGCCCGCGCTGCATGTCGGCGGCGTCGGCCACATTGGCCGCTGGGTGGGCTTCGCTCGAGGCGGCCGGGGCGCTGTGCTTGAGGGTCGAGTCCATCGTGAGATTGTAGCGCTGGCTACACACGGACGCGCGCGCTCGCGGTCATCCTTCGGAAGCGTCGTTGCCGCCGGAGGGTGTCTCCTGCCTACATCATTTGTAGGAAAAATCCTGCACTGCAACAGACGGCGCGTCAGGAAAATGCGAATCCAACGTATACTTCGGCCGGATTCCAGAAAAGGCAGGTGGTATGAAACTCATCGGTTCGCTCGGCAGCCCGTATGTCCGCAAGGCGCGGATCACGCTCGCCGAAAAGAAAATCGACTATAAGCTGGTGCTCGAAAACGTGTGGGGCGAAGAAACGGCGATTCACGATTTCAACCCGCTCGGCAAGGTACCGTGTCTCGTGATGGACGACGGCGAGGCCGTGTTCGACTCGCGCGTGATCTGCGAATACGTCGACATGCTCTCGCCCGTGGCCAAGCTCATTCCGCCCGCAGGCCGCGAGCGTATCGAAGTGCGTTGCTGGGAGGCGCTCGCCGACGGCATGCTCGACGCGACTGTGCTGATCCGCCTCGAAGCCACGCAGCGCACGCCGGAGCAGCGCAACGAGGCGTGGGTGAAGCGCCAGGCGCGCAAGATCCACGAAAGTCTCACCGCGATGGCCAAGGGGCTCGACGGCAACCCGTGGTGCGCGGGCAACCGCTACACGCTCGCGGATATTGCCGTGGGCTGCGCGCTCGGCTATCTCGACTTCCGCATGCCGGAGCTGAACTGGCGCGAGGCGCATCCGGATCTCGCGCGCCACTTCGAGAAGCTCTCGCAGCGCCAGTCGTTCATCGACACGGTGCCGCAAGGCTAATCGGCAGTTCACAGGCAGTCGATATGAAAACGCCCGACGGCATGGCGTGCCGCCGGGCGTTTTCGTGCATGCCGTACATCGTCTGCTTCAGACGATCTTTTCCTCCGCCGGCGCAAACGAATCGCTGCGCGCGACGGGCCACCACTTCTCGTACAGCTGATAGCGATAGCGGCCTTCGAGCAGATCGCCGGGCTTCAGGTACTTGAGCAGTTCCGACATCAGCTTCACTTCATACGACGACACGCGCCGCACGATGTGGTGCGCGCGCAGATCCGAAGGGCTCGAAAGACCCGCGGCCTGAATCAGCTCCTGCAGCGCGTGCAGCGTGTTGCGATGGAAGTTGAAGACGCGCTCGCCCTTGTCCGGCACGTTCAGCGCGCGCTGGCGCACGGGGTCTTGCGTGGCGACGCCGGTGGGGCAGCGGTCCGAGTGGCACTTCTGCGCCTGGATGCAGCCCACGGCGAACATGAAGCCGCGCGCCGAGTTCACCCAGTCCGCGCCGATTGCGAGCGTACGCGCGATATCGAACGCGGTGATGATCTTGCCGCTCGCGCCGATCTTGATCTTGTCGCGCAGGCCGATGCCCACGAGCGTGTTGTGCACGAGGAGCAGCCCTTCCTGCAGCGGCGTGCCGATGTGATCGGTGAATTCGAGCGGCGCCGCGCCCGTGCCGCCTTCCGCGCCGTCCACGACGATGAAGTCGGGCAGGATGCCGGTTTCCAGCATCGCCTTGGCGATGCCGAAAAACTCCCACGGATGCCCGATGCACAGCTTGAAGCCGGTGGGCTTGCCGCCCGAGAGCTTGCGCAGGCGCTCGACGAATTCGAGCAGGCCGCGCGGCGTGGAGAATTCCGAGTGGCGCGAGGGCGAGACGCAGTCGCGGCCGATGGGAATGCCGCGCGTCTCTGCGATCTCGGGCGTGACCTTGGCCGCGAGCAGCATGCCGCCATGTCCGGGCTTCGCGCCTTGCGAGAGCTTCACCTCGATCATCTTCACCTGCGGCTCGCTTGCGAGGCGCTGGAATTTCGCGGCGCTGAAGGTGCCGTCGTCGTTGCGGCAGCCGAAGTAGCCCGAAGCGATCTCCCAGATGACGTCGCCGCCATGCTCGCGGTGATACTTCGACATCGAGCCTTCGCCGGTGTCGTGCGCGAAGCCGCCTTTCTTCGCGCCCATGTTGAGCGCGCGGATGGCGTTCGCGGAGAGCGCGCCGAAGCTCATCGCCGAGATGTTGAAGATCGACATCGAGTACGGCTGCGCGCGGTTCGCGCCGACGAGCACGCGGAAGTCGCTGCCTGCGAGCCTGGTGGGCGCGAGCGAATGGCTGATCCATTCGTGGCCCACGGCCTTCACGTCGAGTTCGGTGCCGTACGGGCGGCTGTCCACCGCGTTCTTCGCGCGCTGGTAGACGAGGCTGCGCTGGGCGAGCGAGAACGGTTTTTCGTCGGTGTCGTCCTCGACGAAGTACTGGCGGATCTCGGGCCGCACGAATTCGAACAGAAAGCGCAGATGACCCCAGATCGGGTAGTTGCGCAGGATCGCGTGGCGCTCCTGGAACATGTCGTAGAGGCCGAGCGCGACGATCAGCGCGGGCACGATTACGCAGTACCACGACAGCTGATGGAGCGCAGCCGCGGCGGCGCAGGCCGCGAGCAGCAGCACCGCGCCCCACATGGCGAGATAACGTCGGGAAAACATTGGGGGAACTCCTCGAACTTGATGTGATGCGCGCGCCTGCTCTCCTCTCGTAAAGGGGCGGTGCGCGTCAGCCGCGCGGTCGCTGCGCGCGGCTTGCGGGAATGATGCCGCAAGTTCGTGAATCTGGCCGGCAAGCGCGCAAAGCCACTCGATCGGGACTTCGGCAGGCGTCGCAAGGCGGACAAAAAAGAACGCGGCGCTCAAGGCGCCGCGTGGTGTTTTCTGACGTTTTGCGTGACGCGGCTTGCGTCACGCGGTTGCCGCCGCGGCGGGCTTCTTGCGCGGTACGCGCTTCTTTTTCTTCGGCGCCTCGGGCGGCAGCACGGCGGGCACGTGCGGCGCGAGCGTCGTCACCGCCTCGATGATGCCGCCGCCCAGGCACACGTCGCCGTCGTAGAGCACCGCCGACTGGCCGGGCGTCACGGCCCATTGCGCGTCGGGAAAGCGCAGGGTGAACTGGCCCGCGCCGAATTCGTCTGCGCGATGGAACGAGCAGGGCGCATCGGCCTGGCGATAGCGCGTTTTCGCGCCGCACGCGTGGTCCTGCGCCGGTGGCTCGCCCGCCACCCAGCTCACGTTGCCCGCGCGCAGCTCGTGCGCGAGCAGCCACGGATGATCGTGGCCCTGCACGACGTAGAGCGTGTTCGAGGCCATGTCCTTGCCCGCCACGAACCACGCTTCGCCGCTGCCGTCCTTGCTGCCGCCGAGGCCAATGCCCTTGCGCTGCCCGAAGGTGTAGAACGCGAGGCCGATATGCTCGCCCACGACGCGGCCGTCGGGCGTCATCATCGGGCCGGGTTGGGTCGGCAGATAGCGGTTGAGGAAGTCGCGGAACGGCCGCTCGCCGATGAAGCAGATTCCTGTGGAATCCTTCTTTTTGGCGTTCGGCAGGCCGATCTTTTCGGCGATCTCGCGCACCTTCGTCTTGGGGATTTCACCGAGCGGGAACATCGTCTTCGAAAGCTGCGCCTGGTTCAGGCGATGCAGGAAGTACGACTGATCCTTCGTATGGTCGAGCGCCTTCAGCAGTTCGAAACGACCGTCGCGCTCATGGTTCTGGCGCACGCGCGCATAGTGGCCCGTGGCGATCGTTTCCGCGCCGAGCGACATGGCATGGTCCAGAAAGGCCTTGAACTTGATCTCGGCGTTGCAGAGCACGTCCGGGTTCGGCGTGCGCCCCGCAGAATACTCGCGCAGGAACTCCGCGAATACGCGGTCCTTGTATTCGGCGGCGAAGTTCACGGCCTCGACGTCGATGCCGATCAGGTCCGCGACCGACACCACGTCGATCCAGTCCTGGCGCGTCGAGCAGTACTCGCCGTCGTCGTCGTCTTCCCAGTTCTTCATGAAGAGACCGACCACGTCGAATCCCTGCTCCTTGAGCAGCCATGCGGTAACCGACGAATCGACGCCGCCCGACATGCCTACCACGACCTTGCGTTTGCTCATTTCGTTGCTGCCTTAGTTCATCCTGGGCGCTGCGCCTTGCCCAGCCTTGGGTGCCGTCGCGTGCGTCTGGATGAAGTCCAGCGGCACGCGCTTGCCGGCGAGGTAATCGTCGACACAGCGCATGACGAGCGGCGTGCGGTGGCGCTCGCTCGCCGCGCGCAGCTCGTCCACGCTCATCCACACCGTGCGGACGATATCCGGATCGAGCGCGCGGTTTTGCGCCTCGGCTGTCACGCTGCCGCAGTACGTGAAGCGTACGTACGTCGCACCGCTCTCGCCGGGCGTGCCGAAGTGCGTCATATACACGCCGACCAGCGCTTCGGGCGTGAACGCATGCGCGGTTTCCTCGAGCGTTTCGCGCACCACGGCCTCGTGCAGCGTCTCGCCCGCTTCCAGATGGCCGGCGGGCTGATTCAGGCGCAGTCCGTCGCTCGTGTGCTCTTCGACGAGCAGAAAACGCCCGTCGCGCTCGACGATGGCGGCCACGGTGACGTGGGGTGCCCAGGTTTGCTCATTCATGGGCCGGTATTTTACCGGGACGGCGCGAACGCTGCCCGGGGCCGGATCGGCCCCTACAGGGGCGCCCGGCTCGCCTGGCACTGCCGACCGTCCGGTCGGACGACGCAGCGTGTTGTGTGCGTCGCACAAAGACGGGCAATTCCCGCTACAAAGGCGCCGCTGCTTTCGGTTAAAGTGGTGCCGTCGTTTGCCGTTGCAATGGATGCCGGCGCCTGAACTCCGTCGGTCTCCCTTCGCTCGATTCGAGCCAGAACAGCTAGAACAAGAAGGTCGAGGAGGAAACAACGATGCATATCGGAGTGCCTGCAGAGACGCGGGCGAACGAAACCCGCGTGGCCGCGACGCCGGAGACAGTCAGGAAGTACGTCGCCCAGGGCCACACGGTCACGATTCAGGCCGGCGCGGGCGCCGGCGCGAGCTATCTCGACGAGGCCTACACGGCCGTGGGTGCGCAGGTCGCCGATGCGGCCGCCGCCTTCGGCGCGGACCTCGTGCTCAAGGTCCAGTCGCCCACCGTCAGCGAATTGCCGTTCATGAAGCGCGGCGCGGTGCTGGTGGGCATGCTCGATCCCTTTAATGCGGAAAACGCCGCGACACTCGCCGAGGCAGGCGTGACGGCCTTCGCGCTCGAAGCCGCGCCGCGCACCACGCGCGCGCAAAGCCTCGACGTGCTGTCGTCGCAGGCCAACATCGCCGGGTACAAGGCGGTGCTCGTGGCCTCGGACCTCTATCCGCGCTTCATGCCGATGCTCATGACCGCCGCCGGCACCGTGAAAGCCGCGCGCGTGCTGATTCTCGGCGCGGGCGTGGCGGGTCTGCAGGCCATCGCCACGGCGCGGCGCCTGGGCGCCGTGATCGAGGCTTCGGACGTGCGCCCGGCCGTGAAGGAGCAGATCGAGTCGCTCGGCGGCAAATTCCTCGAGGTGCCTTACGAAACCGACGAGGAACGCGAAGCGGCCGTCGGCGTGGGCGGCTATGCCCGGCCCATGCCGCCGTCGTGGCTGGCGCGCCAGTCGGCGCTGGTGCACGAGCGCGCGAAGCAGGCGGACATCGTCATCTCGACCGCGCTGATTCCGGGCCGCGACGCGCCGACGCTCTTGCCATCGGAAACCGTGCAGGCGATGAAGCCGGGATCGGTGGTCATCGACCTCGCGGCAGGACGCGGCCCGGTTGCGGACGAGGCGAGCGGGCGGCGCGGCGGCAATTGCCCGCTCACCGAGGCCGACAAGGTCGTGACGCACCACGGCGTGCAGATCTGCGGCTACACGAACCTCGCCTCGATGGTCGCCGCCGACGCCTCCGCGCTCTACGCGCGCAACCTGCTCGACTTCCTGAAGCTCATCCTCACGAAGGAAGGCACGCTCAACATCGATCTCGCGGACGACATCGTCGCGGCCACGCTGCTGGCCCGCGACGGCCAGGTCACGCGCAAGACATAAAGGGGAGAACAGGAATGGAAGTCATCAACCATACCGTCATCAACCTGATCATTTTCGTGCTGGCCGTGTACGTGGGCTATCACGTGGTCTGGAACGTCACGCCCGCGCTGCATACGCCGCTCATGGCCGTGACCAATGCCATTTCCGCGATCGTGATCGTCGGCGCGATGCTTGCCACGGGGCTCACGGTGGGCGGGCCGGGCAAGTTCTTCGGCACGTTCGCCGTGCTGCTCGCTGCCGTGAACGTGTTCGGCGGGTTCCTCGTCACGCGGCGAATGCTGGAGATGTTCCGCAAGAAAGAGCCGAAAAAGCTCTCCTCCCCCGGCAGCAAGGAGGACGCATGATGGGGCTGAACTTCGTGAGCATGAACGTCGTTACGCTGCTTTATCTGGTGGCGTCGGTCTGCTTCATCCAGGCGCTCAAGGGGCTGTCGAATCCGAAGAGCGCGCGCGCCGGCAATGTGTTCGGCATGGTCGGAATGGCCATCGCCATTCTCACGACCCTTGCGCTGATCGTGAAGGAGTCCGCACAGTTCGGCTCGAATCTCGGGCTTGGGCTTGCGCTGCTGTTCGCCGCGCTCGTGGTGGGCGGCGGCCTTGGGGCCTATGTCGCCGCGCGCGTCGAGATGACGAAGATGCCGGAACTGGTCGCGGCCATGCACTCGCTGATCGGTCTGGCTGCCGTGTGCATTGCCTACGCCGTGGTTTCGGAGCCCGCAGCATTCGGGCTGGTCGCCGAAGACGCGCCGTATCCGGGCTTCCTGCCATACGGCAACCGCATCGAGCTGTTCATCGGCACCTTCGTCGGCGCAATCACGTTCTCAGGTTCCGTGATCGCCTTTGGAAAGCTCTCCGGCAAGTACAGGTTCAGACTCTTTCAGGGCGCGCCCGTGGTCTACGCGGGCCAGCATCTGATCAACCTGATGCTCGCGCTCGGCATGATCGGCTTCGGCATCCTGTTCTTCCTCACGCAGTCGTGGCTGCCGTTCATCATCATGACGCTGATCGCGTTCGCACTGGGCGTGCTCATCATCATCCCGATCGGCGGCGCGGACATGCCCGTGGTCGTCTCGATGCTGAACTCGTACTCGGGCTGGGCGGCGGCGGGTATCGGCTTCTCGCTGAACAACGCCATGCTGATCATCGCAGGCTCGCTCGTCGGCTCGTCCGGCGCGATCCTGTCGTACATCATGTGCCACGCGATGAACCGCTCGTTCTTCAACGTGCTGCTGGGCGGCTTCGGCGGCGAAGCGGGTGCGGCGGCGGCGGGCGGCGCGCAGGAACAGCGTCCGGTGAAGTCGGGTTCGGCTGACGATGCGGCGTTCATGCTCGGCAATGCGGAAAGCGTCGTGATCGTGCCGGGCTACGGCCTCGCGGTGGCGCGTGCGCAGCATGCGTTGAAGGAACTCACCGACAAGCTCGTGGAGAAGGGCGTGGACGTGCGCTACGCGATTCACCCGGTGGCGGGCCGCATGCCGGGCCACATGAACGTGCTGCTCGCGGAAGCGGAGGTGCCCTACGACATGGTGTTCGAGATGGAGGACATCAACAACGAGTTCGGTCAGACCGATGTCGTGCTCGTGCTCGGCGCGAACGACGTGGTGAATCCGGCCGCGAAGAACGATCCGAAGTCGCCGATCGCGGGCATGCCGATCATCGAGGCGTACAAGGCGCGCACGATCATCGTGAACAAGCGCTCGATGGCGGCGGGCTACGCTGGCCTCGACAACGAACTGTTCTACATGGACAAGACCATGATGGTGTTCGGCGACGCGAAGAAGGTGATCGAGGAGATGGTGAAGGCGGTGGAGTAAGCGCGGCTTGCTTCAAATCCACGCGAAAGGCGCGCAGCGATGCGCGCCTTTTTCATGGGCCGACGCATCGTGACGAACGCTCACAGCGAAGGGGCATTCACGCGGCGCAGATAGTCGGCGAGGCGCCGCCCGCTCACATCGGGAAATGGCTCGAGCACTTCCACGTTTTCCATGCGCGCGATGTTGAAGTTGCGGAAGTCCTCGCGCATTTCGCACCAGGCGCCTACGGTCCATTGCGCGCCCCAGTACACGAGTCCAAGCGGCCAGATGCGCCGCTGCGTATGCGCGCCGATGCGGTCGCAGTACGCAAAGCGCACGACGAGCCGCGTGTCGACAGCGCGATGCAGCGCGTCGAGCTTGTCCGAGAACGCGTGATCCATGTGATACGCCGGTGCGAACACGGCAAGCCGCTCCAGCACGGCGCGCTTTTCCGCGGGCATTGCGGCGGCGATCTTCGCGAGTGCGCCGCGTGCGCCGCTCGCGAGCGCCGCGCCGCCCCACGATTCGGCCATGCGCGCACCCACCGCGAGCGCGGTGAGTTCGTCGGCGGTGAAGGTGAGCGGCGGCAGACTCGCCGTGCGCGCGAGCCGGTAGCCAATGCCCGCTTCGCCCTCGATCGGCACGCCCGAGAGCTGCAGGTCGCGCACGTCGCGATAGACCGTGCGCGGCGAGACTTCGAGCCAGGCGGCCAGTTGCTGCGCGGTGGTGAGACGCCGGCCGCGCAGCAGTTCGGCGATGCGAAAGAGGCGGTCGGCACGGCGGGTCATGGCAGGGCGGTCGCGTAGGCGGGCGCGGTGACTGGGGTAAGCACAGATGATAGCGCCGGGCAAGCGCGGCGCCCGGCCGCGGGTTAACCGAGCTTCGGTGCGTGCAGACCGACGCGGTTGCCTTCGGTATCGATGAAGAAGCCGATATAGCCGTAGTTGTTCGGCAGCTCCACCGCTGGCCCCTGCTGCTTGCCGCCGGCTTTTTCCACCCGGTCGAGCACGGCCGTGACCGATGGCTGCGCGTTCAGATACACGAGCACGCCCTTGGGGTCGGGCTTGGCGTCATGTGGATTGAACACGATGCAGCCGCCGGTTTCCGTATCGGTGTGAGCGAACAGCGCCATCGGCACGCCGCCGACCACTTCGCGTTGCAGCGCGGTGTCGAAGGCGGTTTCGTAAAAACGTGCGGCGCGCTCCAGGTCGTGCGCGGGAATTTCGAACCACGAGATCACACGGGACAAATCGGTAGACACGATGCAGCTCCTCGAAGGCAACGGCGGACGGGAATGGCGGCAGCCGGGCGGCGGCAGCCTCGCCGGATGGCGTAGAAGCAGTGTGCCAGGGGGCTGCTGACAGCGTGCTGTCAGTAGGTTTGACGCGGTGTGACGCGCCGTGCCGCGCGAGTTTTGGCGGCCGATGGGAGCGTCACCCGCCGTGCCCGTTCGGCAATGTCAGCCGGCGTCGTCGTTGCCGGCGGCGGGGTTCGCGCCGCCGCCGGCCGGACGCTGCCGCACGCTCCCCGCGATCAGGTCGAAGCGGAACAGGCGGCATTCGAGTGCGCCGTTGTAGAGCGGCGTCTTGGCCGCTTCGCGCAGGCGCAGCTGGCCCGGCAGCTTGCGGTCCGAGGTGAGGACGAACGCGCGCCAGCCGGTGAAGCGCTGCTTGAGCGTGTCGCCGAACGCCTGGAAGAACTCGGCGTCGGGCGCCTCGTCCTTGGCGCGGCGAAAGCCTTCGCTGCTTGCGCCATCTTCGTCGCCGCGCCGCTCGCGCGCCGTCGGGCGCGCCTCGCCGCGCGCGTTGCGGCCGCGCACTTCGATACGCTCGCCGTACGGCGGATTCGCCACAAGAATGCCGGGCGCAGCCGAGGGCGGCGTCATGTTGCGCGCGTCGAGCTGCTTGAGCGTCACGCTGCCGAAGCCCGCGCGCTTGAAGTTCGCGCGCGCCTTTTCCAGCATGACGTCGGAGATGTCGCTGCCGTAAATCAGCAGATCGCCGGTCTTGCTTTGCGCGAGATTGCGCGCCGTGTTCGCCTCGCTCTTGAGGTGCCGCCATGCGGCCATGTCGGCCTGCTTGAGCGACTCGAAGCCGAAGCGGCGATCGAGCCCCGGCGCGATGTCGAGTGCGACTTGCGCGGCTTCCGCAAGGAAGGTTCCGCTGCCGCACATCGGGTCGTAGAGCGGCGTGCCGGGCGTCCAGCCCGTGAGGCGCAGGATGCCCGCGGCGAGGTTCTCGCGCAGCGGCGCGGCGCCCTTGTCCAGACGCCAGCCGCGCTTGAAAAGCGGCTCGCCGGAGGTGTCGAGATAGAGCGTGCATTCGTTCGCCGTGAGGAAGGCGAAGACGCGCACGTCGGGATAGGCGGTATCGACGCTCGGACGCGCACCGGCCTTGTCGCGCATACGGTCGCAGATCGCGTCCTTCACGCGCAGCGTGGCGAATTCGAGGCTGCGCAGCGGTGACTTGATCGCGGTGATGTCGATGCGGATCGTCTCGTTCGCCGAGAACCACTTCTCCCACTGCTGCTCGCGCGCGAGCGCGTAGATGTCCTGTTCGCTGCGGTACGGGCGCTGGGCGATCTTCAGGAGCACACGGCTAGCAATGCGCGAATGCAGGTTGGCGGCGATGCCGCCGGCCCAGCTGCCGCGGAAATGCACGCCGCCGGGCACTTCGGCGCCGACCTGGAGCGCGCCGGGCGGCAGGCGCCGTTGCGCAGTTTCGGCCAGTTCGGCGGCGAGCGCGGCTTCGAGGCCGCGCGGGCAGGGGGCAAAGAAATCGAAGGACATGAAGAAGGATGGGACGCTGCGGGGAAGGCGCTATTGTACGCGGGTTGCGGGAGCGCTCAGCCAGGGTTGCCTGTTGATGCGCCGGCTGAGCGGCGCGGTCATTTAGCGAGTCAGGCGGACGCCCTTCGGTCGGGAGATGTTCGGCGGAATCCCAGGGGCGGGTTTTGATCGTCTTGGCAGACATGGATTCTTATCGCGAAGAACGGTGCACCGTTCCGGTGCGGATCGGCTGACCCTACCGTCTTCGCGTCGATCGCACTTTATCGTCAGTCAATTTCCATCATGTCTCGCTATTTCATGGGCCGGCAGCAAACCACCGCCTCAGCCGCCTGCGGCCGCCATCTGCGGGCAGGCGATGCCCGGCGCCGGCTTTCCGCGCATGCCAGTCTTCGCGCCGTTCGCCGCCACGCTCACGCGCGGTGCGGCTGCGAGCGCGCGCACGCCGCTCGCGATCGACTGCGACAGCGCTTCGACCGCTTGCCGGTGGCCGATGACGAGCGCGTCGTAGCCGTCGCCCACCTTCTCGTTGAGCACGCTGCGGCAGGTCAGGACCGTTTGCGTGTCGAGCGCGCGTACGCTCCACACGGCGTCGATGAGCGCATGCGAGCCCGGCCACGATTCGAAGCGCTGCACGTTCACGCTCACGCGGTACACGGGCACGCCCTCGGGATGCGGCGAGCCGTAGACGTCGATGGTGCCGAGCTGCTGCGTGAGGTCGCCCGAGAGCGCGCGGCGGATCTCGTCGCCGGGCATCGAGGACCAGCGCTCCTGCTCGAGTACGCGCACCTGGTTCGCGTCGGTTTGCACGACGAACTGTGCCTTTGCGACCTGCGGCGGCACGTCCACGGGCGCCAGCTCGATCAGCCACTGGGCGTTGCCTGCGCTCGGCGCGGCGGCGGTGCGGGCCGTGTCGTCAGTCGGGCTGAGCGTGTAGAACCGGCTGGCGGGCGAACTGCAGCCCGCCAGCGCGGCTGCGATGACCAGCGCGCCGAGCGCGGCAAGGGCGGGGACGCGTCGGGGCGTCATGGCTTGTCTCCAGATTTGCCGCGCAGCAGCGATTCGGGATGGCGCTCCAGATAATCGGAGAGCGCGTTGAGCGATTGCAGCGTACGCGTGAGTTCCTGCATCGCCTGGTGCACGTCGGACTGCAGCGGCGAATCCTGCTGCAGCGTCAATTGCGCGGCGCTGAAGGTCTTCTGCGCTTCGTCCAGCGTGCCCTGCAGCTGCGGCAGGATCTGGCCGTTCACCTTGCCGAACAGCTGGTTCGCGTTCTTGAGCGACTCGTTCAGGTTGTTGCCGATCTTGTCGAACGGAATCTGATCGAGCTTCTTCGCGATGTCCGCCACCTGGAGCTGCAGCTCTTCGAGCGAGTTCGGCACCGTGGGCAGCTCCAGCGGGTCGCGGTTGACGTCGATCGTCGCGGGGCCCGCCTTCGGGAAGATGTCGAGCGCGATATAAAGCTGCCCGGTGATCAGGTTGCCGGTGCGCAACTGGCCGCGCAGGCCGCGCGCGACGAGCCGCCTGATCAGCTCCTGGCTTTGCGGCGTATGCGGCGCGGGCGCTTCACCGCGGATGCGGCGCGACAGACGCAGCGGATAGAGGTCGATCGTCACGGGCATCGTGAAGTTGTGCTGTTTCGGGTCGTATTCGATGCCGATGTCCGTCACCTGGCCGAGCACGATGCCGCGGAAATCGACCGTCGCCCCCACCGAAAGGCCGCGCAACGACTGGTTGAAGTACATGACCACGCGTTGCGGCGCGCCGTCCGGCTCGCGCATTGCCTCGCTCTCGTCGGAGGCGAGGGCGAACGTGGCGCTGTCGGGCGCCTGCGGGCCCATCGACTGTCCGGGCGGCGCCTGGAACGCGAGGCCGCCCACCACGATGGTGGCGAGCGACTGCGTGTTGACCTTGATGCCGCTCGAATCGAGCTGCACGTTCACGCCGCTTGCGTGCCACCAGCGCGTGTTGGTGCCCACGTACTGGTCGAAGGGCGCGCTCACGAACACCTGCACCGTCACCCCGGTGCCGTCCTTGTCGAGCGAATAGCCCGTTACCTGGCCTACCTGGATGCGCCGGTAGAAGATCGGCGTGCCGATGTCGAGCGAGCCGAGCGTCGAACTGTGCAGGGTATAACGATGCCCCTTCTCGTCGATGGTCACGGCAGGCGGCGCTTCCAGCCCGACGAAGTCGCTTTGCGATTCCTGCGAGCGGCCGGCGTCCGCGCCGATATACGAGCCCGAGAGCAGCGTGGTGAGGCCCGAGACGCCGCTTGCGCCCACGCGCGGGCGCACGACCCAGAAGCGGCTGTCCTTCACGGCGAAGCGCTCGGCGTCCTTGGTGAGCTCGACCGTGACGATCACATGCGAGAGGTTGGGCGAGAGCTTGATCGCGCGCACCGAGCCGATGTCCACGTCCTTGTACTTGACCTTGGTCTTGCCGGGCTCGAGCCCTTCGGCGCTCACGAAGCTGATCGTGATGGTCGGGCCGCGCGTGGCGACCGACTTGACGACGAGCGCCACGCCGATCAGCGCCGCGACGATCGGCACGATCCAGACCAGCGAGGGCAGCCAGCGCCGCGGCTTGACGATCTCCGGTTCCGGCAGATTGGGCGGGGTCGGTCCTTTCGGACTATTCATGGGGTTGATCCTGAGAGCGTTGCGCGGGTTTGTGTTTGTCTTCGTCCACCGGATCCCAGATCAAGCGCGGATCGAACTGCATCGAGGCGATCATCGTCAGGATCACGACCGAGCCGAATGCGATCGCGCCGGGGCCCGCCGTGATGACCGCAAGCGACTGGAAGCGTACCAGCGCCACGGTTAGCGTGACAACGAACACGTCGAGCATCGACCAGCGCCCGATGAATTCGACGAGCCGGTAGAGCTTCGTGCGTTCCACGGGCCGCCATGTCGAGCCGCGCTGCGCGGTGAACGCGAGCAGCGCGAGCACCGACAGCTTGAGCATGGGCACGAGAATACTGGCGATGAAGACAATCACGGCGAGCGGCCAGTCGCCGGAGGTCCAGAAGTAGACCACGCCGCTCATGATGGTGTCGTCCTCGTCGCCGACGAGCGAGGCAGTATGCATCACAGGCAGCAGGTTCGCGGGAATGTAGAGCAGCGCCGCGGCAATGAGGAGAGCCCACGTGCGCATGATGCTGTCCGGGTTGCGCTCGTGCACGGGCGAGCCGCAGCGTGCGCAACGCACGTGGCCATGCTTGCGCACGTGCGGCTGCACGTGCCCGCAGGCGTGGCAGGAGATGTAGCCGGCGTCGGCGGCGGTCTGGTATTTCATCGGGGCCCCTTGGGGAGCGGGCCGCCGTGCGGCGGCGCCGGGTCTTGCGCGCGTGCGCCCGGCTCGCGGATCTCGGGCCCGGAGACCGGGTAGGCCGATGCCGGTGACGGCGAGGCGGGCGAGTGCGGTACGTGCGGCGCGTGCGGTCCGCCCGCGCCGGCGTCACCCGCGAGGCCGCCCGGACCCGCATCGCCCTCGCGCGCCGCACGTGCGGCGTCGCGCAGGCCGTCGGCGATGTCCCAGAGTGTGCGCGCATCGAACGTGACGACCACGGTGAACATCAGCGTGAGCGCGCCAAAGGCGAAGAGCGCGGTTTCGGGAATCACGCGCGCGAGGCTCACCATTTTCACGATGGTGATGAGCACGCCCAGCATGAAGACTTCGAGCATGCCCCAGGGCCGCACGAACTGGATGGCGCGCAGCACGAAGTCGAAGCCCGGTGGAATGAAGCCGCGCCGCACCGGCAGCAGGACGTAGAGCAGCGCCACCATCTCCGTGAGCGGAAAGAGGATGGTTGCGCAGAAGACGATCACCGCGATGATCTCCATGTCCTCGTGCCACAGCACCACGAGCGCGCCGAACAGGCTCGACTCCGTCGTGATACCGTTCGCATCGAGCTCGATGATCGGGAACGACTGGGCGATGATGAAGGTGACGAGCGCCGCAACCGTGATGGCGCAGATGCGGTCGAGCTGGGATGCGGCGCTGCTGTAGAGCGTGGCGCCGCAGCGCGAGCAGCGCGCTGACTGGCGGCCGGGTAGCCGCGGTTTGCGGTAGAGCGCGTCGCAATCGTGACACGCGATCAGTTTGTCCTGGGCCATGCGGGCAGGTGACGCAAAACGACGTGAACGAGGGACGCGCGACGGCGGTACTCAGGCCGAAAGGTGCCGACAGCGCCTCGCACCATGTTACCAAACGCGCCCGCCGGCGTGCCGGAACGAGCCGCGGGCCCCCACGAGGCGGCCTTGCCGGTCATGCAGCGCTCGCGTGGCCGGCTAACGGGCTGCGAAGTGTGCCACGTTTGCGCCGTAAGCGTGTGCGAGCGCGGCGGGACCCGGCCCTTATCTCCAGATGTTTGTTGTCACCCGATCTGGATTATCTTTCGGGCATGGAGCATGCATGGCGGCGCAAGGTCGCCGCTGCCCCTTCACGAAGCCAATGACTACGCAATCAAAGCGAGACGATCATGGAAGCCTTGTCGAGATGGATTCGTTCCTGTCGGTGGCGCCCGGCGGTCGGGGCGGCGGCAGTGTGGGCCGGCGCCGCAGCGGCGCTGCTCGCGGGCGGGGCCGCCCACGCGCAGCTCGACGCGGGGAAGAGCACGATCGTCGCCGTCTCGCGCCAGATGAACGTGCCGGTCCAGGGCAGCTTCACGAAGTTCGACGCGCAGATCGACTTCGATCCGGCCAGGCCCGCGAGCGGCAGCGCGAAGATCACGGTCGACACGGCGAGCTATGATCTGGGCGACCCGACCTACAACGATTCCGTGCACGGGCGCGAATGGTTCGACGCGAAGACGTTCCCGCAGGCAACGTTCGTCTCGACCGCCATCGCGCCGACCGGAACGAACCAGTACAGCGTGAGCGGCAAGCTGACGATCAAGGGGCACACGCAGAACGTGGCCGTGCCCGTCGTGCTCACGCAGCAGGGCAGGACGCAGACCTTCGACGGTACGCTGCCGATTCACCGGCTCGCCTTCGAAATCGGCACCGGCGAGTGGAAGGACACCTCGATCGTCGCCGACGAGGTGCTGATCAAGTTTCATATCGTCTTCGCCCAAAAATAGGTCGACGAACAGATCGACGACTCCGGGGAGGCGCTTTTGAACAAGCTCGTATGGATGGCCGCAGGCAGCGCCGTGTCGCTCGCCGCGCTGGTGATGCAGGCCGCGCACGCCGCCGATACTTACCAGC
The DNA here is from genome assembly GCF_003096715.1 of Paraburkholderia silvatlantica. GTDB lineage: Bacteria > Pseudomonadota > Gammaproteobacteria > Burkholderiales > Burkholderiaceae > Paraburkholderia > Paraburkholderia silvatlantica. Next base: position 110,332 of record NZ_QEOL01000011.1, on the reverse strand, counting down.
TCGATCCGAACCACACGTTTCCGAGCTTCGAGGCCGACCACTTCGGCGGTCTTTCCACGTGGCGCGGCAAGTTCACGAAGACCACGGGCACAGTCACGCTGGACCGCGCGGCGAAAACGGGCACCGTGGACGTGACGATCGATCCGGCGTCGATCCAGACCGGCAATCCGCAGCTCGACCAGCATCTGGTGGGCGACGACTTTCTCGATGTCGCGAAGTACCCCGCGGCCACCTACAAGGGCACGCGCATCGTCTTCCATGGAGACGCGCCCAGGGAGGTGATCGGCGAGTTCACGCTGCACGGTGTGACGCGGCCGCTCAAGCTCGAGATCGAGTCGTTCAAATGCATTCAGCACCCCGTGCTCAAACGCGAGGTGTGCGGCGTGGAGGCCGAGGCCGCATTCAACCGCGACGACTTCGGCATGGACTCGGGCAAGAAGTACGGCTTCAGGATGAAGACCACGCTGCATATCCAGGCCGAAGGCATCAAGCAGTAGGGAAGAGCGCCAGCGCGGCGATGGCCGTTGCGCAGGCGCGAAAAAAAAGCCGGTTCGTGAGAACCGGCTTTCTTGCTGGTGCGCAGCTCAAACCTGCGCGCCCGCGTTCGGATCGTTCGGATCGTACTTTTCCTTCTTGTCCTTGATGAGGTCTTCGCGCTTCACGCCGAGCCACATCGCGAGCGCCGCCGCGACGAACACCGACGAGTAGATGCCGAAGAGAATACCCACCGTCAGCGCCAGCGCGAAGTAGTGCAGCGTCGGACCGCCGAAGAAGAACATCGAGAGCACCATCATCTGCGTACAGCCGTGGGTGATGATGGTTCGCGACATCGTGCTGGTGATGGCGTGGTTGATGACTTCGGTCACGCTCATCTTGCGCTCGCGCCGGAAGGTCTCGCGAATCCGGTCGAAGATAACGACCGATTCGTTCACCGAGTAGCCGAGCACCGCGAGCACGGCCGCGAGCACCGAGAGCGAGAACTCCCACTGGAAGAAGGCGAAGAAGCCCAGGATGATCACGACGTCGTGCAGGTTCGCGATCACGCCGGCCACGGCGTACTTCCATTCGAAGCGGAACGACAGGTAGATGACGATGCCCGCCACCACGCAGGCGAGCGCGAGCAGGCCGTCCGTCGCGAGTTCCTTGCCGACCTGCGGGCCGACGAACTCCACACGCTGCAACTGCACCTGCGGGTCTGCTGCCTTGAGCGTGGCCATCACCTGGTCGCTCTGCTGCGCCGAAGAAAGGCCCGCCTTGATCGGCAGGCGGATCAGCACGTCGCGCGAGGTGCCGAAGTTCTGCACCTGGGCGTCGCCGTAGCCGATCTTCGTGAGCGAGTCGCGCAGCGGCTCGAGCGGCACTGCCTGCGGGTACTGCACTTCGATGACCGTGCCGCCCGTGAACTCGATCGACAGATGCAGGCCACGGTGGAAGAGGAAGAACACCGCCGCAATGAAGGTAATCAGCGAGACCGCGTTGAAGATCAACGCGTGCTTCATGAACGGGATGTCTTTGCGGATGCGGAAAAATTCCATGTTCTTGACTCCGTATCAGCGGGACGAGCCGGTGTTGTTGCCGGAGCCGCCCGTGCCGCCCTGGGCATCGCGGCGGCGCACGACCGGCTTGGCGCGCGCGGCGCCCTTGGCGCCGGCTCTGGCCGGTTCGCGCTTCGTGGCGTTTGCGGCAACCGCGCGGCCCGTGTCCGTGCCGGCATCGGCGCCGGCGAGCGCGGGCGTGCCTTCATCGGGTTCCGGGCGCCACACCTGACCCACCGCGAGCGACTTGAGCTTCTTCTTGCCGCCGTACCAGAGATTCACGAGACCGCGCGAGAAGAACACGGCCGAGAACATCGACGTGAGAATGCCGATACAGTGCACGATCGCAAAGCCGCGCACCGGGCCCGAGCCGAACGCGAGCAGTGCGAGGCCGGCGATGAGCGTGGTCACGTTCGAGTCGAGAATCGTCGCCCAGGCGTGCGCGTAGCCGTTCTGGATGGCGAGTTGAGGCGGCGCGCCGTTGCGCAGTTCTTCGCGCACGCGCTCGTTGATCAGCACGTTCGCGTCGATCGCCATACCGAGCGCCAGCGCAATAGCCGCGATACCCGGCAGCGTGAGCGTGGCCTGCAGCATGGAGAGCACGGCCACGAGCAGCAGCAGGTTCACCGAGAGGCCGATCATCGAGATCGCACCGAACAGCATGTAGTACGCGATCATGAACACGGCGATGGCGGCGAAGCCGTAGATCACCGAATCGAAGCCCTTGCGGATGTTGTCCGCGCCAAGGCTCGGGCCAACCGTGCGTTCCTCGATGATGTCCATCGGCGCGGCGAGCGAGCCGGCGCGCAGCAGCAGCGCGAGGTCGGCGGCGGCCTGCGGCGTGGGCTGGCCCGTGATCTGGAAGCGGTCGCCCAGTTCCGACTGGATGGTCGCCACCGTCAGCACTTCGCCCTTGCCCTTTTCGAACAGCACCATCGCCATAGGCTTGCCGATGTTGTCGCGCGAGACGGCGCGCACCGCGCGGCCGCCCGCCGAGTCGAGGCGGATGTTGACCGACGGACGCTGATGCTCGTCGAAGCCTGCCGAGGCGTCGATGATGCGGTCGCCCGTGAAGATCACCTGCTTGCGCAGCAGCACCGGCGCGGCGTTGCCTTGCGTGAAGAGTTCGTCGCCCGGCGGCACCGGCGCATTCACGTCCGGATGCAGGCCCATCGGGTCGGCGAGGCGCGCTTCCAGCGTCGCCGTGCGGCCGATGATGTCCTTCGCCTTGGCGGTGTCCTGCACGCCCGGCAGTTCGACCACGATGCGGTCGTCGCCTTGCTGCTGGATCACGGGCTCGGCCACGCCAAGCTCGTTCACGCGGTTGTGCAGCGTCTGGATGTTCTGCTTGAGGGCGGCTTGCTGAACCGCCGTCTTCACGGCCGGCGTGAACGTGCCGACGAGCTGCACGCCGCCTTCGGGGTTGTTCTGCGATGCCCACTGCAGTTCGGTGATGCCGCCCGAGCCCGCGAGGACCTTGCGGGCCTGCTCGGCGGTATCGGCGTCGGCGAAATTGACGACCACCGACTGGTTGACGCGGTTCACGCCGCCGTCGCGAATGTTCTTGTCGCGCAGGAGCGTGCGCACGTCCGAAGCGTCGGAGTCGAGCTTCTTGTTGAGCGCGCCGTTCATGTCGACCTGGAGCAGGAAGTGCACGCCGCCGCGCAGGTCGAGGCCGAGATACATCGGCAGCGCGCGCAGCGAAGTGAGCCAGTGCGGCGAGGCGCTCTGCAGGTTCAGGGCGACGATGTACTGCGGGTCGTTCGGGTCGGCGTTCAGCGCTTTGTTGAGCGCGTCTTTCAGGCGCAGCTGGGTGTCCGTGTCGGCGACGCGCACGCGGATGTTGGCGTTCAACGACGAGTTGTCGAACGTCACGTCGGTCGCGCGGATATTATTCGCGGCGACCGCGGCCTCGACCTGGGCGAGCGTGCCCGAGTCGAGCTTGACGGTGGCTTTACCGCTCGACACCTGGACCGCGGGCGCTTCGCCGAAGAAATTGGGCAATGTGTACACGAAGCCGATGACGAGCGCCACCAGCATCACGACATATTTCCAGAGGGGATAACGGTTCATTGGTTGACCCAACGGGGGAGGGGAATGGCCTTAAGCGCTGCGCGCGCGTCCGGCGCTGCCTTCGGGGCGTACCTGCATCGACGTTTTCTGGTCAGTGGCTGCGAGGGCGGGCCGGGTGCGCGAGGCCGTTCTGTCGGAGACAACGGCCTCGGGGACTCCGTGAAGCTTTACAGCGACTTGATCGTGCCCTTCGGCAGGATGGTCGAGACCGACGACTTCTGCACGGTGATTTCCGTGCCGTCAGCGATTTCGACGCCCACATAGGCTTCGCTGACCTTGGTCACCTTGCCGACGATGCCGCCGCTCGTGATCACTTCGTCGCCCTTGGCCATGGCCGCGAGCATGTTGCGATGTTCCTTCTGGCGCTTCATCTGCGGACGGATCATGATGAAGTACAGCACGGCGAACATCAGAATGAGCGGCAGGAAGCTCATGAGGCTCGATTCGGCACCACCTGCTGCACTGCCTTGCGCGAAGGCATTGGAAATGAACGACACGTTGGTCTCTCCGTTTTTTACGATCAAAAAGCGAGCCGGTTATTCTACCACCGGCATTCATCGCGACGATGACGCAAAATAGGCTTTGCGATCAAGTGCTTATCCCGGATCCCGCGCCGATGCGACACGCGTGCGCGTGAAAACCGGGGCGGCTCGGGCGGACCGCATGCCCTGTCCGCGCCATTGCCGAGAAAGGCAATTGTAATGTTTTGCGGCCGGCACGTGACACGCCGCCTTGAGACGCCCTCGTGAGACGCCCTCTCAGTCCACGCCGCGTGCGCGCTGCGCGGCGAAGCGCTGGCGGAACGCCGCGAACGTCTTGGTCTCGATCGCCGTGCGCATCTCGCTCATCAACTCCAGGTAGTAGTGCAGATTGTGGATCGTGTTGAGCTGCGCGCCGAGGATCTCGCCCACGCGATGCAGGTGGTGCAGGTAGCCGCGCGTGAAGTTGCGGCAGGTGTAGCAGCCGCATTGCTCGTCGAGCGGGCGCAGCGAATTGCGGTGCACGGCGTTGCGGATCTTGATGTCGCCAAAGCGCGTGAAGATCCAGCCGTTGCGCGCATTGCGCGTGGGCATCACGCAGTCGAACATGTCGACGCCCGAGGCCACGCCCGCCACCAGGTCTTCCGGCGTGCCGACGCCCATCAGGTAGTGCGGCTTGTCGGCCGGCAGTTTCGGCGCGACGTGCTCCAGCACGCGCATCATGTCTTCCTTCGGTTCGCCCACCGAAAGACCGCCGATCGCGTAGCCGTGGAACGGCATCTGCGAGAGGCCGGCGAGCGATTCGTCGCGCAGGTCCTCGAACATGCCGCCCTGAACGATGCCGAAGAGCGCATTCGGGTTGCCGAGACGGTTGAATTCGTCGATCGAGCGTTGCGCCCAGCGCATCGACATGCGCATCGAATCCGCGGCTTCCTTGTGCGTGGTGGGCACGCCGTTGGTCGCGTAAGGCGTGCACTCGTCGAACTGCATGACGATGTCCGAATTCAGCACCTTCTGGATCTGCATCGACACTTCGGGCGAGAGGAACAGTTTGTCGCCGTTCACGGGCGAGGCGAAGCGCACGCCGTCTTCCGAGATCTTGCGCAGGTCGCCGAGCGAGAACACCTGGAAGCCGCCCGAATCGGTGAGGATCGGCCGGTTCCAGCCCATGAAGCGATGCAGGCCGCCATGCGCCTCGATCGTTTCGAGGCCCGGGCGCAGCCAGAGGTGAAAGGTGTTGCCGAGGATGATCTGCGCCTTCATCTCTTCGAGCTCGCGCGGCTGCGTGGCCTTCACGGTGCCGTAGGTGCCCACGGGCATGAAGATCGGCGTTTCGACCACGCCGTGATTGAGCGTGACGCGGCCGCGGCGGGCGAGGCCGTCGGTGCCGAGCAGTTCGAATTTGAGGCCGTTTTGCGGGCGTTCGCCGAGATAGGCGCCGTGCTCGGCGCGTGCGTTGCTTTGCTGACCGTCGGTCATGCGGTTGACTCCTGTGCCGCCGGAAAGTGCCTTGCATGGGACCGGAGTATGCGCTAAGGCGCCCACCCCGGATCGCCAGTCCGGCGCAGATGATGAAACGCCGCCGCGCGTTTTTCGGGTCGCGCGACGGCTTGGGAATTTTGCGTTCTACCTGTTCAGTGCGTCGTCGGTGCGTGTCAAAAGCATCGCATCGCCGTAACTGAAGAAGCGATAGCGTTCGGCAATCGCGTGACGATACGCAGCGCGTATCGTTTCGATGCCCGCGAATGCCGAAACGAGCATCAGGAGCGTGGACTTCGGCAGGTGGAAGTTCGTCACGAGCCGGTCGACCACGCGAAACGGGTAGCCAGGCGTGATGAAGATATCCGTTTCGGCCTGCGTTGCCCCAAGTGCGCGGCCTGCGCGGTCGGCGTCGCGCGCAGCGGCTTCGAGCGCGCGCATCGAGGTCGTGCCCACCGCGATCACGCGGCCGCCGCGCGCACGCGTGGCCGCGATCTTGTCGACGAGCGATTGCGGCAGTTCGTACCACTCGCTGTGCATCTTGTGCTCGGCGATGTTCTCCACGCGCACCGGCTGGAACGTGCCCGCGCCCACGTGCAGCGTGAGCGTGGCGCGCTCCACGCCCCGCGCGTCGAGCTGCGCGAGCAGGGCGTCGTCGAAGTGCAGGCCCGCCGTGGGCGCGGCCACCGCGCCCGGATTCTGCGCGAACACCGTCTGGTAGCGCGTTTCGTCGCTCGCATCGGCGTCGTGCGTGATGTAGGGCGGCAGCGGCAGACGGCCGTGCTGCTCGATCAGCGTGAGGCAGTCGTCGGGAAAGTGCAGTGTGTAGAACGGATCGACGCGCTCGCCCACCGTCACTTCGAACGCATCGGCGAGGCGCAGCACCGTGCCGGGGCCCGGGCTCTTGCTCGCGCGGATCTGCGCGAGCGCCGTGCGCGCGCCCGTCAGGCGCTCCACGAGCACCTCGATCTTGCCGCCGCTCGCCTTCTGGCCGAAGAAACGCGCCTTCAGCACCCTGGTATCGTTGAAGACGAGCAGGTCGCCCGGCGCGATGCGCGACGGCAGGTCGGAAAAGCGGCGGTCGGTCAGACGCGCGGGTTGTGTCGTGTTATCGACCTCGAGCAGACGGCTCGCGCTGCGCTCGGGCAGGGCGGTCTGCGCGATCAGTTCCTCGGGGAGGTCGAAATCGAAATCGGAAAGCTTGAACATGCGGCCTGAAGTAACGGAAATGCGCCGGAGGCCCGGCGCGCGGCGGCGCTGCGAAAGCCGAACCGTCAAACGGTTGCGCCCCAAAACGCGGCTGCAATGGCCGCCCACGCGCGGCGAGCGGCTATGATTGCGGGACGTGCGCGATAACGATGCGTGCGACGCGCCCGATGGCCAGGCCGTTGCGCTGCACGCGCCGCGCCATGCCGGAAAGCCGATATTGTACTTGCGAAGCTGCCCATGCCCCCATCCGTTAGCCGATTGATGTCCGAACCCGACTCCGCGAGCGAGGCGCCCGACGACGCGCGCACGCCCGGGGACGGCGCGCGCAGGCGGCAACCGGACGCGGCGCAAGGGGCCGCAGCGCCCGCGCGCAAGCGCGCCGCCAGGAAGTCCTCGGACCCGGCTGCGGAAAAAGCCGCAGGGAAAGCCGTGGAAAAAGCCGCGGCCAAAGACAAGCCCAGGCTCACCAAAACCGCCGACCGCCTCGCCAAACTCGGTCTGCGCAGCGACATCGATCTCGTGTTGCATCTGCCGATGCGCTACGAGGACGAAACCACGCTCACGCCCATCGGCGAACTGCTGCCGGGCGGCATCGCGCAAACCGAAGGCGTGGTGTTCGACAACGAGATCGCCTACCGCCCGCGCCGCCAGCTCGTCGTGAAGCTGCAGGATCACAACGGCGACGAGCTTCATTTGCGCTTCCTGAACTTCTACGGCTCGCAGGTCACGCAGATGGCGATCGGCAAGCGCCTGCGCGTGCGCGGCGACGTGCGCGGCGGCTTCTTCGGCATGGAGATGGTGCATCCGGCGGTAAAGGTCGTGGAAGGCGACGCGCCGCTGCCGCAGGCGCTCACGCCGGTGTATCCGTCCACGGCGGGCGTGAGCCAGGCGTATCTGCGCAAGGCGATCGACAACGCGCTTTCGCGTGCGCATCTGCCCGAACTGCTGCCCGACGCGGTGGCGCACGAGTTCATGGAGCCGCTGAATCTGCCGCCCTTGATGGACGCCGTGAAGACGCTGCATCACCCGAGCGTGAACGCTGACGAGCATGGGCTGATCGACGGCACGCATCCCGCGTGGACGCGCATCAAGTTCGAGGAACTGCTCGCGCAGCAGCTATCGCTCAAGCGCGCGCACGAAGAGCGCCGCACGCGCGCCGCGCCCGCGATGGCTCGCCACGTCGCGGGGCGCAAGCGCGACGCGACGCTGCTTGCGCGTCTGCGCGGCGCGCTGCCGTTCACGCTCACCGGCGCGCAGGAGCGTGTAGTGGCGGAAATCGCGCACGATCTCGAACAGCCGCACCCGATGCAACGCCTGCTGCAAGGCGACGTGGGCAGCGGCAAGACCGTGGTCGCGGCGCTCGCGGCGGCGCAGGCCATCGACGCGGGCTACCAGGCCGCGCTCATGGCGCCCACCGAAATCCTCGCGGAACAACACGCGCGCAAGCTGCGCGGCTGGCTCGAGCCGCTCGGCGTGCAGGTGGCGTGGCTCGCGGGCAGCCTCAAGGCGAAGGAAAAGCGCGCGGCGCTCGAAGCCGCGGCGCTCGGCACGGCGCAGCTCGTGATCGGCACGCACGCGATCATTCAGGAGGCCGTGGAATTCGCGCGGCTTGGCCTCGTGATCGTCGACGAGCAGCATCGCTTCGGCGTCGAGCAGCGGCTCGCGCTGCGCGCCAAGGCGCAGAACGCGAAGGCGCCTGGCGAGACGCATCGCGAGTTCCAGCCGCATCAGCTGATGATGTCGGCCACGCCGATCCCGCGCACGCTCGCCATGACCTACTACGCGGACCTCGACGTCTCCACCATCGACGAGCTGCCGCCCGGGCGCACGCCGATCCTCACGAAACTCGTTTCCGATGCGCGCCGCGAGGAGGTGATCGCGCGCGTGCGTGCGGCGGCGCTCACGGGCCGTCAGGTGTACTGGGTATGTCCGCTGATCGAGGAAAGCGAGACCTTGCAGCTGCAAACGGCCGTCGAGACTTACGAAACGCTCGTGGCCGCGCTGCCGGAACTCACCGTGGGCCTCGTGCACGGCCGCCTCGCTTCCGCGGACAAGGCCGCCGTCATGGATGCGTTCTCGCGCAACGAAGTGCAGCTGCTCGTGGCGACGACGGTCATCGAAGTGGGCGTGGACGTGCCCAACGCCTCGCTGATGGTGATCGAGCATGCCGAGCGCTTCGGCCTCGCGCAATTGCACCAGTTGCGCGGGCGCGTGGGGCGCGGCAGCGCCGCTTCGGTGTGCGTGCTGCTCTATACCGGGCCGTTGTCGCTCACGGGCCGCGCACGCCTGCAAACCATGCGCGAGACCACCGACGGCTTCGAGATCGCGCGCAAGGACCTCGAGATCCGCGGCCCCGGCGAATTCCTCGGCGCGCGTCAATCTGGCGCGGCGATGCTGCGCTTCGCGAACCTCGAGAACGACGCGTGGCTCATCGAGCCCGCGCGGGGAGCCGCCGATCGTCTGCTGCACGAGTTTCCGCTCGTCGTCACGCAGCATTTGAACCGCTGGCTCGGTGCCCGCGAGCAGTATCTGAAAGCGTAAATACTCCACTGCGCGGAACCTGCACGCGCCGGCGCCGTCTGACCCCTTTACGATGATCACGCCCCGCATAGGGGTGCTGGTTATTGGCGAATCCCTGCCATAGGTGTATAACTACAAACTATTGATTCACCTTCTTTGATTGGTCCCTGAATGACGCTCACTGAACTGAAATACATTGTCGCGGTAGCTCGAGAGCGCCACTTCGGACGGGCCGCGGAAGCCTGCTTCGTGAGTCAGCCGACCCTGTCGGTCGCCATCAAGAAGCTCGAAGACGAACTGAACGTGCAGATCTTCGAGCGCGGCACGAGCGAGGTGAGCGTGACGCCCATCGGCGAGCAGATCGTCACGCAGGCGCAGCGCGTGCTCGAACAGACGCTCGCGATCAAGGAAATCGCCAAGCAGGGCAAGGACCCGCTCGTCGGGCCGCTGCGCCTGGGCGTGATCTATACGATCGGGCCCTACCTGCTGCCCACGCTCGTCAAGCAGATGATCAAGCGCGTGCCGCAAATGCCGCTCATGCTGCAGGAGAACTACACGCTCAAGCTCATCGAGCTGCTCAAGCAGGGCGAGATCGACGTGGCCATCATGGCGCTGCCGTTCCCCGAAACGGGCCTCACGCTGCGGCCGCTCTACGACGAGCCGTTCGTCGTGGCGCTGCCTTCGGGCCACGCGTGGGAACAGCGCCCGAAGATCGACCCGGACGACCTCAAGCAGGAAACCATGCTGCTGCTCGGCAGCGGCCATTGCTTCCGCGACCACGTGCTGGGCGTGTGCCCGGAACTGATGCGCTTCTCGCAGAACGCCGACGGCATCCAGAAGACTTTCGAGGGCTCGTCGCTGGAGACCATCCGCCACATGGTCGCGAGCGGCGTGGGCATTACCGTGCTGCCGCGCATGTCGGTGACCGAGGTGAAGCCGCACGCGGGCGGCGTCGATTCCGGGCTGCTTTCCTACGTGCCGTTCGACGAACCTGTGCCGGACCGCCGTGTGGTGCTCGCGTGGCGCAAGAGCTTCACGCGCATGCCGGCGATCGAGGCGATCGTCGACGCCATTCACGCCTGCGAACTGCCCGGCGTGAAGAAGATCGAGGCGCCTGCCGAGGCGGCCTGACGGTCACCGCGCCGTGCGCTTTTGGGCTGCGCGGCGCGTTTTTCTTCTGCCTTTTGCCTTCCTCGGCGCCGCATTCGCCCGCGCCGCCATTCTCCAGCTCCACATTACTTGCGGCCCCAATAACCCGCGCCTATTAACCAGCGTCTATTCAATAGATTGATTAAATCAAATTATCTACATCAATAGTCTCTTGTAGACTTCCCTCTAACCGATCCCAACCGGACACTTTGGAGGAAACGATGCAAACCACCCACCCGAACACCCCCAGCACCCCGGCGCGCGCCCATTCTGGCCTTCGCACCGTGTGGTTCTCGCTGCTGGTCGACCGCGCGCTGTCGGCCTGACGGCCTCGCGCCATCCCTCGCGGATTTCACCGAATTCCAGAACTCAGACACGCACGGCATATCAACGGCGTGCCGGCGGAGATCGTGGAGCGTCAGATCGAGCACTTCCGCCGCGCCGATCCGGCGTATGCGCAAGGCGTGACCGACGCGATCGCGAAGCTGGCGAAGCAAGGACGCGGGGCGGTTTGCTGTCACGACGCTGGGACGGCGAGCCGCGCCTGAAGCAGGACCGCGAAGAAACACCATAGGAGCCCGATCATGACCCGAACGATGACGATGACCCTCAAGACCATGGGACGAGGCGAGGCCGCGGCGATGGCGCGCACGCGCGCGCAAGGCACGCAGATCGTGCGCCGCGTGGTGGGCTTCGCGATTGTTGCGAGCGGCTTCGTGGCGATCGCGACGCAGGGTCTCGCGCACCTCGCGGGACACTGAACGCGCCGCTCACGTGGCTGACCAGTAGGGTCGGATGAGCCGGCTTTCTGATATTTCCAGGCTACACTGGCGACCGATCGAGCGCTCGCGCGCGCCTGCTGAAATGCGCGCGCATCGCAACCGGTTCGTCAAGCACGCGTAGTCTCACTGCTACAGAAAGGAGTCGTCATGGCCAAAAAAGCAACCGTACAGCACGTGAATATCGGCATCAGCGACAAGGATCGCAAGAAGATCGCGGAAGGTCTCTCGCGCCTGCTCGCGGATACCTACACGCTGTATCTGAAGACGCACAACTTCCACTGGAACGTCACGGGGCCGATGTTCAACACGCTCCACCTGATGTTCGAAGGGCAGTACAACGAACTCGCACTGGCCGTGGACGCCATCGCCGAGCGTATTCGTGCGCTGGGCGTGCATGCGCCGGGCAGCTACAAGGAATTCGCGAAGCTCTCGTCGATTCCCGAGGCGGACGGCGTGCCGGCTGCGGAAGACATGATCCGCCAGCTGGTGGAGGGCCAGGAAGCCGTGGTGCGCACCGCGCGCGCGATCTTCCCGTCGACGGAAGCGGCCAACGACGAACCGACCGCCGACCTGCTCACGCAACGCATGCAGACGCACGAAAAGACCGCGTGGATGCTGCGCTCGCTGCTGGCCTGATGCCGTTGCGGCGCCCGGGCGCTGCAGCCGAAGCACGACGAGCGCGATGAAAGGCCCGCCGGATGTCCGGCGGGCCTTCATTTTGGTGCGGGTGCGGGTGCGGCTCGCGGCGACGGCGCGGCGCCTTGGCCTGCCGCCCTGGCCTACAATAGCGGCATCGTTTTTCCCGCCCCGATCATGTTCGCCCGACTCCCGCTCTATCTGCGGCTCGTCCGCATGGACAAGCCGATTGGCAGCCTGCTGCTGCTGTGGCCGACGCTCAACGCGCTGTGGATCGCATCGGATGGCCATCCGTCCCTCTCGCTGCTGATCATCTTCACGGTCGGTACCGTGCTGATGCGCTCGGCGGGCTGCGCGATCAACGACTATGCCGACCGCGACTTCGACCGCCACGTGAAGCGCACGGCCGAACGTCCCATCACGTCGGGCCGCATTCGCGCCTGGGAGGCGGTGGCGATTGCCGTGGGCCTCGCGCTCGTGTCGTTCCTGTTGATCCTGCCGCTCAATGCGCTTACCAAACAGCTTTCGGTCGTGGCGCTGTTCGTGGCGGCGTCGTATCCGTTCACCAAGCGCTTTTTCGCGATTCCGCAGGCGTATCTGGGCATCGCGTTCGGCTTCGGTATTCCCATGGCATTCGCCGCCGTGCAGGATCACGTGCCGGCGCTCGCGTGGATCATGCTCGTTGCAAACGTGTTCTGGTCCGTGGCCTACGACACCGAATACGCGATGGTCGATCGCGACGACGACATCAAGATCGGCATTCGCACCTCGGCGCTCACGTTCGGCCGCTTCGACGTGCTCGCGATCATGCTCTGCTATGCGGCCACGCTGGGCATTTACGTGTGGGTGGGCGTGACGCTGGGCTTCGGCTGGCTCTACTGGCTCGGCTGGGCGGCCGCCGTGGGCTGCGCCGTTTATCACTACACGCTCATCAGGAACCGCGAACGCATGCCGTGCTTCGCCGCGTTCCGCCACAACAACTGGCTGGGCGGCGTGCTGTTCGTAGGCATTGCGGCCCATTACGCCGTCGCGGGATTCTGAGGCCAGGTCGACGAAAAAAGCGCCGGGTGCGTGACACACCCGGCGCTTTTGCTCTCCGGACGCTGCGGCAGGCTTACTGCTTGCCGAATTCCTCGCCCATTTCCTTCGCGCGTGCGTCGGCCGCGAGCGCGCCCTTGACGATGGCGGCTTTCACGCCCGTAGCGTCGAACGACGCCAGCGCGGCGGCGGTCGTGCCGCCCCTGGAGGTCACGCGCTCGCGCAGCACGGCGGGCGGCTCGTCCGACTGCAGCGCGAGCTGCGCCGCGCCCGCGAACGTGGCGATGGCGAGCGCGCGGCCTTGCTGCTCGTCCATGCCGAGCTGGCGCGCCGCTTCTTCGAGCGCTTCGATGAAATAGAACACGTAGGCCGGGCCGCTGCCCGAGATGCCCGTGACCGCGTCGATCTTCGCTTCGTCGTCGAACCAGACTGTTTGGCCGACTGCGCCGAGCACGTCCGAGGCGAGCTGGCGGCCCGCTTTGTCCACGCTCCCGCTCGCGACGAGGCCGGTGGCGCCCATGCCGATCAGCGCGGGCGTGTTCGGCATCGTGCGCACGACGCGCGCGTGGCCGTTCAGCCAGCGCGAGAGATCGTCGATGCGAATACCGGCCATGATGCTGATGACGACCTGATTGGCGCCCAGGTGCGGGGCGATGCCTTCGGCCACAGCCTTGGCGATTTGCGGCTTCACGGCGATCAGAACCGCGTCGTACGAAGCGAGCGCGTCGTCCGCGGCGGCGCCGGTGCGCACGCCGAACTGCTCGGCGCTGCGCTTGCGGGCGTCCTCGTTCGGATCGATCGCGTAGAGGTTGCCGGCGGGAACGCCCTTGCGGATCAGGCCGCCGATGAGTGCGGAGGCCATGTTGCCGCCGCCGATGAAGGCAATTTTCATGGTGATGGAATCGTTCAGTGAATCAATGAGCGTAGTCGCGTGCGCCGAAAATTGCGGTGCCGACGCGCACGATCGTCGCGCCTTCGAGCACCGCTGCTTCGAGGTCGGCCGACATGCCCATGGAGAGCGTGTCGAGCGCGAGGCCATCTGCGCGCAGCGCTTCGAACAGCTCGCGCAGCTGGCGGTGCGGCGCGCGTTGCGCCTCGAGCGAGGTTTCCGGCTCGGGAATCGACATGAGCCCGCGCAGGCGCAGGTTGGGCAGGGCGGCGATCTGGCGCGCGACCTGCTGCGCTTCTTGTGCAGCGACGCCGCTCTTGCTGGCCTCGCCGCTCACGTTGACCTGCAGGCAGACGTTCAGCGGCGCCATGCCGGCGGGACGTTGCGCCGACAGGCGTTCGGCAATCTTCAGACGATCGACCGAATGGACCCAGTCGAAACGCTCGGCTACGGGGCGTGTCTTGTTCGATTGGAGCGGCCCGATGAAATGCCATTCGATGCTCGCGCGCAAGTCGGCGAGCGCTTCGATCTTGTCCATGGATTCCTGCACGTAGTTTTCGCCGAACGCGTGCTGGCCGGCAGCGTGAGCGGCGCGCACGTCCTGCGCAGGAAACGTTTTGGAAACCGCGAGCAGCGCCACGCTTTGCGGGTCGCGGCCGGCGTTGCGGGCGGCGGCCGCGATGCGCTCGCGGACCACTTCGAGATTGCGGGAAAGATCGGTCATCGGGCTTGAAGGCCGGCACGTGAAAGGGCGCGCGCCGCCTTTCTGGATCCAAAACGAACAGAACGACGGCCATTATACGGACTGCGCACGGCGCGAAATACTGGCCAGAAAGGCTATACCGATCGGCTGAGTGTTGGTGCGCCGCGCGTCCCGTTACGCTGGTCCCGTTCCCGATGGACTCAATTCGTCGCCAGCATATGTTCGACCAGCTCAATCCAGTGCGTGACCGGAATCGCCGTGCCGCTTTGCAGGTGCGTGATGCAGCCTATGTTGGCGGAGACGATCAATTGCGGCTCCAGCGCCTGCAGGCGGTCCACTTTCTGGTTGCGCAGCGTGTAGGAAAGGCGCGGCTGCGTGATCGAATACGTGCCTGCGGAGCCGCAGCAAAGATGGCTGTCGGCGGGCAGCCGCACGTCGAGCCCGAGCGCGGTGAGGAGCCGTTCCACGCCGCCGCGCAACTGCTGGCCATGCTGCAGCGTGCAGGGCGGATGCCAGGCCACCGTCCTGATGCTGCGGCGCCTCGTCGTGGCCACGAGCTGTTCCTCGAATGCGGGCAGCAGCTCCGAAAGGTCGCGTGTGAGCTCGACCACGCGGCGCGCTTTTTCCGCATAGGCCGGATCGTCGCGCAGCAGGTGCGCGTATTCCTTCACCGTCGCGCCGCAGCCCGAGGCGTTCATCACGATCGCTTCCACGCCTTGCTCGACGCCTTTCTCTATGTAGGGCCACCAGGCGTCGATGTTCGCGCGTGCGTCATCGAGCGCGTCGTCGGTGTAGCCCATATGCAGGCGGATCGCGCCGCAGCAGCCCGCTTGCGGCGCGACGATCGTTTCGATGCCGAGCGCGTCCAGCACGCGCGCGGTGGCGATGTTGATGTTGGGCATCATCGAAGGCTGCACGCAGCCCTGCAGCATCAGCATCCTGCGCGCGTGCCTGGCCGTGGGCCACGCGAGCGGGCGCTGGCGCACGGGCACCTTGTCGCGCAGGCGCCTGGGCAGAAGCGGCCGCACCTGCTGGCCGAGGCGCATGGCCGGTGTGAAGAGGGCGCGGCGCGGCAGCAAGCCTGCGAGCAGGCGGCGCATGACGCGCTGGCGCAGCGGACGCTTCACCATCTGTTCGGCATGCTTGCGGCCCACTTCCACGAGGCGCCCGTACTGCACGCCGGAAGGGCAGGTGGTCTCGCAACTGCGGCACGTGAGGCAGCGGTCGAGGTGCGTGAGCGTGCTCTTCGTGACCGGCGCGCCTTCCACCATCTGCTTCATGAGATAGATGCGCCCGCGCGGGCCGTCCAGCTCGTCGCCGAGCAACTGATAGGTCGGGCAGGTCGCGGTGCAGAAGCCGCAATGCACGCACTTGCGCAGGATCGCGTCGGCTTCGTCGCCGTCGGGGGTGTTGCGTATGAATTCCGCGAGGTTCGTCTGCATCGCCGCGTGTGGGTGTCGTCAGAAGTCGGAATACAGCCGGCCGCGATTGAAGATGCGGGCCGGGTCGAAGGCGGCCTTCAGGCCGCGATGGATCTTCATGAGCGGCGCCGGCAAAGGCGTGAACACCCCCGCGCTGCGGTCGTAGTCGCGCCCCGTGCGGAACATCGTCGCGTGACCGCCGGCCTGCTTCGCGCTGATGCGCACCGTCTGGGCGTCGGTTTCCGTGATCCACCAGCGCTGCGCGCCGCCCCATTCCATGAGTTGCGCGCCAGGCAGTTGCAGGGGCTCAGCGATCGAGGGCAGCGCGAGCCGCCACAGCGCCGCGTTGGGCGCAATGGACGCGAAGAACGGATCGGTCTGCTCGCGCAGGCCCGCCCAGAAGCGTTCGGCTTCCACGGCGTCCACCACTTCGCCGCCCAGGCTCGCGCGGGCTGTCTTCACCGCGGCTTCCGCGCCCGCGAGGCGTACCGCGAGCGTGCCGTTGCGCCAGGCGCTCGCCGTCATCGGCAGCGGGCGGCCGCCCCATTCGTTGAGCTTGCGCACGGCGTCGGTGCCGTTCATGTCGAATTTGAGCGTGGTTTCCGCTTGCGGCGCCGGCAGCACCTTCACCGAAAGCTCCAGCAGCAGGCCGAGCGTGCCGAGCGAGCCCGCCATGAGCCGCGAGACGTCGTAGCCCGCCACGTTCTTCACGACCTGGCCGCCGAAATGCAGCACTTCGCCGTGACCGTTCATGAGCACCGCGCCCAGCACGAAGTCGCGCGGTGCGCCCGCGCTCGCCCGCCGCGGCCCGGCAATGCCTGCGGCGATGCAGCCGCCCAGGGTGGCCTGCGCGCCAAAATGCGGCGGCTCGAAGGCGAGCATCTGGCCGTGGGCCGCAAGCGCCGTTTCGATCTCCGCAAGCGATGTGCCGGCGCGCGCCGTGATCACGAGTTCCGCCGGGTCGTAAGCGATGACGCCGCGGTGCGCGCGCGTGTCGAGAATCTCGCCTTCGAGCGCCTGGCCATACCAGTCCTTGGTACCCCCGCCGCGAATGCGCAGCGCCCGCCCATCGGCGCTCGCCGCGCGGATGCGTTCGGACCAGTCCGAGACGATGTCGTCCTCTTCCATGTCGTGATGGTCGCGCTTGTTCGTTGCTTGTTCGTTATATGGTTCGTTCGATTGTACTGAGCGAACCTCGCCTGACAACCCGGAGCGGACCCTCATTCGGGTCACGCGATATGCATAGACGGCGCGGGGCCTCGTGCGTGCTTGCGCGTCGGTCAGAAACGCGGCAACTCGGGGTGCGGCAGCAGATTCCCGCGCACGTGCATGCGCCCGTACTCCGCGCAGCGCGCCCGCGTGGGGATGCCCTTGTCGGGGTTGAGGAGCCTTGCCGGATCGAACGCGTGTTTCACCGCATGAAACGCGTCGCGCTCCTGGGGCGAGAATTGCACGCACATCGAATTGATCTTTTCGATGCCCACGCCGTGCTCGCCCGTCACGGTGCCCCCCAGCTCGACGCAGGTTTCGAGAATGTCCGAGCCGAAGGCCTCTGCGCGGTGCCATTCGTCGAGGTCGTTGCCGTTGAAGAGAATGAGCGGGTGCATGTTGCCGTCGCCGGCATGGAAGACGTTGATGCAGCGCAGTCCGTACTGCTGTTCCATTTCGTGGATGCGCGCGAGCAGCGGCCCGATCGCGCGGCGCGGCACGGTGCCGTCCATGCAGTAGTAGTCGGGCGAGATGCGGCCCGCGGCCGGAAACGCATTCTTGCGGCCCGACCAGAAGCGCAGGCGTTCTTCCTCGGTGCGCGAAATCTGGATGCGCGTGGCGCCATGCTCGCGCAGCACCGCGGTCGTGCGCGCGATCTCGTCGGCGACTTCCTCTGGCGTGCCGTCGGCTTCGCACAGCAGGATCGCGGCGGCGTCAAGGTCGTAGCCCGCGTTGACGAACTCCTCCACGGCGCGCGTGGCCGGCTTGTCCATCATTTCCAGGCCCGCCGGAATGATGCCCGAGGCGATGATGCCCGCCACGGCGTCGCCCCCTTTCACGACGTCGTCGAAGCTCGCCATGATGACCTGCGCGGTCTGCGGGCGCGGAATCAGCTTGACGGTCACTTCGGTCACGATGGCGAACATGCCTTCGCTGCCGATCATCACCGCGAGCAGATCGAGGCCCGGCGCATCGGGCGCGAGCGAGCCGAATTCGACGATCTCGCCGTCCATCGTCACGGCGCGCACGCGCAGCACGTTGTGCACCGTGAGGCCGTACTTGAGGCAATGGACGCCGCCCGAGTTCTCCGAAACGTTGCCGCCTATCGTGCAGGCGATCTGCGACGAAGGGTCTGGCGCGTAGTAAAGGCCGAAGGGCGCCGCCGCTTCGGAAACGGCCAGATTGCGCACGCCGGGCTGCACGGTGGCCGTGCGCGCGTAGGGATCGACTTCGAGAATGCGCTTGAAGCGCGCGAGCGAGAGCACAATGCCGTGCCGGATCGGCATGGCGCCGCCCGACAGACCGGTGCCCGCGCCGCGCGGCACGACCGGCACGTCGAGGCGCCGGCAGATCTGCACGATGCGTTGCACCTGCGACTCGGTCTCCGGCAGCGCCACGGCGAGCGGCAGCCGCCGGTAGGCGGCAAGGCCGTCGCACTCGTAAGCGACGGTGTCCTCCTCTCGATGCAGCAGGCAATGCGCCGGCAGCACGGCCATCAACGCCTGGACTACCTCGCGCTGGCGTTGCGCGAGCGCTTCCGGGCTCAGCTCGGGCAAGTTCGCCTCGGGTGCGTTCATGTCTCCTCCCGTCTGTTGCGCCTGGGTGCGCGTCTCCGCGCTTGTCGGTTACGCCGCCCAGCTGAAGATCTTGCCCGGATTCATCAGGTTGTGCGGATCGAGTGCGTGCTTGATCGCGCGCATTGTGTCGATGGTGTCCGCGCCGTGTTCTTCGACGAGGAAATCCATCTTGTGCAGGCCGATGCCGTGCTCGCCCGTGCAGGTGCCGTCCATCGCGATCGCGCGCTGCACGATGCGGCGATTCAGGCGCTCGGCCTCGTCGATTTCCTCGGGCTTGTCCGGGTCGATCAGGATCGCCACGTGGAAGTTGCCGTCGCCCACGTGGCCGACGATCGGGCAGGGCAGCGGCGAGGCCTTGAGATCGGTTTCCGTTTCGATGACGCATTCGGCGAGGCGCGAGATCGGCACGCACACGTCGGTCGTCACGGCGCGGCAGCCGGGCTTGAGCTGCAGCATCGCGAAATAGGCGTTGTGGCGCGCGTTCCACAGGCGGCTGCGGTCCTCGGGGCGCGTGGCCCACTCGAAGCCTTCGCCGCCGTGCTGCGCAGCGAGCTCCTGCACGAGCTGCGCCTGCTCCGCGACGCCCGCCTCGGTGCCGTGAAATTCGAAGAAGAGCGTGTGCTTTTCGCGCAGCGTGAGGTTCGAATGCTTGTTGATCGCGCGCACCGCAAGCGAGTCGATGAATTCCACGCGCGCAATCGGCACGCCGATCTGGATCGTCTCGATCACCGTGCGCACGGCCTCCGCCATCGAAGGGAATGCGCACACCGCCGCCGAGACTGCCTCGGGCTGCGGGTAGAGCCGCACTGTGATTTCGGTGATCACGCCGAGCGTGCCTTCCGAGCCGACGAAAAGGCGCGTGAGGTCGTAGCCTGCCGACGACTTGCGCGCGCGCGTGCCGGTTTTGACGACGCGACCGTCGGCGAGCACGGCGCTCAGGCCGAGCACGTTCTCGCGCATCGTGCCGTAGCGCACGGCGTTGGTGCCCGAGGCGCGCGTGGCCGTCATGCCGCCGATGCTCGCATCGGCGCCCGGGTCGATCGGGAAGAACAGGCCCGTGTCGCGCAGCGCTTCGTTGAGCTGCTTGCGCGAGATGCCAGGCTCGACCGTCACGGTGAGGTCCTCGGCGTTGATCGAGAGCACGCGGTTCATCTGCGAAAGGTCGATCGACACGCCGCCCTGCACGGCCAGCAAGTGACCTTCGAGCGACGAACCATTGCCGTAGGGAATGATCGGCACGCCATGACGGGCGCACAACTTGACGATGGTCTGGATATCCCCGGTGCTCTGCGCGAACACCACGGCGTCGGGCAGTTGCGGGTCGAACGGCGATTCGTCGCGGCCGTGATGGGCGCGTACGGCTTCGGAGGTGGAGACGCGTTCGCCGAACGCGCTGCGCAGCTGATCGAGGAGTTCGGTGGGGAACGGGCGGCGTGCGAGGGCCGGCGGCGCAGGGTGATTCACGCGGGAGTCTCCTTCGTATGGGTATGACTTCTGGTGCGGACCATTTTACGCTGAACGTCTGCGCCGCAAAGCCGCGCTCCGCATGCTGCAGTGCACGAAACCTATAATGGCCGGCGGACCTGGGCACCCTGGACCGCGCCGGGCGCGCGTGATGCGCGACCTGCGCAAATTTTCACCTGCGGAGAGCACGACATGGGCAATCGCCTGAGCAAGATTGCAACGCGCACCGGCGATGACGGCTCGACCGGGCTCGGCGACGGCAGCCGCGTGCGCAAGGACGACGCGCGCATCGCCGCGATCGGCGACGTCGACGAGCTGAACTCGCAGATCGGCGTGTTGCTGTGCGAAACGCTCCCCGACGACGTGCGCGAGGCGCTCGTCGCCATCCAGCACGACCTGTTCGATCTCGGCGGCGAGCTGTGCATACCGGGCCACACGCTCGTGGCCGACGAACACCTTGCGCGGCTCGATGGCTGGCTCGCGCATTACAACGCCACGCTGCCGCCGCTCAAGGAATTCATCCTCCCGGGCGGCTCGCGGGCGGCGGCGCTCGCGCACGTGTGCCGTACCGTATGCCGGCGTGCGGAACGCGCGGTCGTCGCACTTGGCGCCTCGGCGAACTCAGGCCCGCCCCCAGCAGATACGCCGCGACGCTACGTCAACCGGCTCTCCGACCTGCTGTTCGTGCTCGCGCGCGTGCTCAACCAGGCCGCGGGCGGCAGCGACGTGCTCTGGCGGCACGACCGGGGCGCGGGCAAGGGGGAGGGCGAAGGGGAGAGCGCGTAAGGGGAGAGCGCGTAAGGGGAAAAGGGCTCGAACGAGCGCCGCGCCGGCCGGCCAATGGGCGCTCCACCGTAGCGTCCAGTTGCGCTCCGACGTAGCGTCCAGCCGCGCCGCAATCGTCGGCAAGAGACTGTTTCCCGCACCGCAAAAGCTCCGCCGAGGCGCGCTCCATGGTCATCTGCCGCGTGTTCACGGCCGGCGCGATCCGGAAATTGCTGAGGTGCGACAAAATGCCTGGGTCGGGCTGTCGCATTAAAGATGTATCGTTAGTGCATCTTTACTACGGAGAAGCCGTATATGACTGCGCTCACCGCCGACCAGATGGCCCGCGTGAAGGCCACTGCGCCCGTTTTTGCCGAGCACGGCGCCACGATCACCAGGCATTTCTACAAGCGCATGTTTGCCGCGCACCCCGAGCTCAAGAACATCTTCAACCAGACGCATCAGCAAAGCGGCAGCCAGCCCGAAACGCTCGCCCGCGCGGTGTACGCCTACGCGGCGAACATCGACAATCTGGGCGCGCTCGGCGGCGCGGTCACGCATATCGCGCACAAGCACGCGAGCCTGAACATCCGTCCGGAGCACTATCCGATCGTCGGCCGCCATCTGCTCGGCGCAGTCGTGGACGTGCTCGGCGACGCGGTGGATCAGCCCACGCTCGACGCCTGGGCCGTGGCCTACGAGCAGCTCGCGAACATCATGATCGGCACCGAGGCGAAGCTGTACGAGGGCGCCTCGTGGAGCGGCTTCCGTCCGTTCAGGGTGATGCGCAAGCAAGTCGAAAGCGACGAGATCACCTCGTTCTATCTCGCGCCGGCCGACGGTGCGTCCGCAGGCGGCTTTGAGCCGGGCCAGTACGTGAGCGTGACGCGCTTCGTCGACAAGCTCGGTGTGGACCAGCCGCGTCAGTACAGCCTCTCGGACGCGCCCCACGGCAAGTGGCTGCGCATTTCGGTGAAGCGGGAGGCTGGCCGCGGCGACGCGCAGCCGGGCCACGTGTCGAACATCATGCATGACGGCGTGGAAGAGGGCGCGGTGATGCACGTGAGCGCGCCGATGGGCGAATTCACGCTCGACCGGAAGAAGACGTCGCCGGTCGTGCTGATGAGCGGCGGCGTGGGCATCACGCCGATGAAGTCGATGCTTTCCACGCTGCTCGCCGAGCGCAGCGAGCGCAAGGTGACCTTCGTGCATGCGTGCCGCAACGCGAAGGTGCACGCATTCCGCGACTTTCTGCGTCACGCCGTCTCCGAGTACCCGAACGTCAAGCGGGCGGTGTTCTACGAAGAAGTCGGCGCAAACGACCGTCAGGGCGTGGACTACGACTTCGAAGGGCGCGTCGATATCGGTCGCATGGAAGCGGATGTGCTGCTGCCCGACGCCGACTACTACCTGTGCGGCCCCGTCGCGTTCATGCGCGAACAGCGCGAGGCGCTCGTTGCTCGCGGCGTCGATGCTTCGCGCATCCACACGGAGATCTTCGGCTCCGGCATGCTGTAACGCTGCACGTGTGGCGTGCTGCCATTACATGCTGAGTACGCCGAACGAAAAAACGCCGCGCGAAAGCGCGGCGTTTTGCGTATGCATCGGTAAAACATGCATCGAATTGCGACCGGCATCACTCGCTCGAAGCCCGCCGGTTCACGGCGCGATACCCCGACGGCGAAATCGAGAGCCTGCGCCGGAAGATCCGCGCAAGACGCTCGCCGCGCGGCACGCCGCAGCGTTGCGCGATCTCGTCGATGGGAAGATTGGTTTGCGCGAGCAGGAGGCAACTGGCATCGAGCCGGGTACGCAGCAGATATTCGGACGGCGTGAGGCCCGTTTGCGTCTTGAAGTGGCGCAGGAAGTTTCGCATGCTCATCTGTGCGACGCGCGCCGCATCGGCCACCGAGATCGGCTGATGATAGTTCTCGCGCAGCCAGTGAGCGGCCGAACTGATCTTGCCGTTCGCGCTATCCGACTCGCCATCGTCGAGCATGGGGCCGAGCCGCTCCCACGAGCCCGGCATCGAGTCCTCGGAAACGCGCTGTGCAAGCGCCACGCCATGATTGCGCTTGACTACCTTGAGCGCGGCGACGAGCGCCTCGGAAGGCGTTACGACCGAAGCGCCGGCGTTACGCGCTTCCAGCGCACGGCGCAGCCGCTGTGCCGAGCTTGCCGTATTGCCGCCCGTGCGCAGGAAGGACACATCGGCGGCCGCGAGTACGGCGCGTCCCTCACCGAGTGCGCGGATGATGCGCACTTTCGGTGCGAGCATCTGCAACCGCGTGATGAGCCGGGCGTTGTCGCGCGCCTGAATCGCACCGGGGCCGCCGGCGATGAACAGTGTGTCGAAGCCGCTGCGCAGCGGGCCATGCAGGCTCTCGGACCATATCCGCAGGCCGCAGCCGCTGGCCACGTTGCCGCCAGGCTCGGAAAGCATGACGATCGAATAAGCAGGAAGCGTGTCGGCGCAGGCATCGTTCGCGAGACGGAACACATCGGCGAGCAAAGTCACATCCCCGAGCGGGAAGCCCTCGAAAACCAGGATGCCTATGCGTTTGGCCACGTGTCCGAACTTCAAGTGAGCGCCGCGCGGCTGGAAAGCGGTTTGCCGGCAGACCACCCTGTCGATGTGCATGGCCGGTTCCTCGCGCAGAAAGGATTCGCAGGAGTACGTTGCGTTTTTGCGCCGCGTGCCCTGGTCCGGCTGCGTGGGGCTGTTACATGCGGTCACATCACGCTCTCGGGATTCATGATAGGCCGGTGAGCCGTTGGCGCACGGCGCAGTCTGAAAATGCCGAGAAGTTGGCAGAATGGCTCGGTATGCCCGGGGCGGCCGGGGCGGTCTGGTTTGGCGCAGGTCGGGCACTGCAGGCCGTCTTCGCGGGACGGACAAGGGCGAACGCGCGTCACGCGTGAGCTTCACGCAAGCCGCCTGGGCAGCGCGAAGCGCGTGAGCCTGTCGGGTACTTGTGCGTTTTCAGCAGAAATATTGTTTCGTATTGTTGTGCACGTCGTCGCGCGTGAGTAGCTCCTCGGGCCAGAGCCACGCGTACTGGCTATGCTGATCGAAGCGCCCGACGGGCGCCGCGCTGTCCAGCATGAACGCATAGGCGAGCACCACATAGTGCGTGCCGATGCCGTTCTCCGCCGCGAAGTTGTCGGGATAGTGATGCTCGTATACACCGACGAAGCGCGCCGCCGAGCGCTGCATGCTCGCAATGCCGAGCTCTGTTTCGACGATGCGGGTGAACGCGGCGTCCAGCCGTTCGTCCTTGTGGATGCGTCCGCCTGGAACGAACCACGTGCCGCGTGCAGGGCGGTTGCGCCGCTGGCCCACGAGCACGCGGCCGTCAGCGTCGGCGACGATGAGGTCGATCGCGACGAGCGGTGCGAGCCGCACCACCTCCAGGAATTCTGTAGGTGAGAGCATGGACGAGCGTATCCGCGGGGTGTCGGTCGTGTCGATTAGATGGTCCGAAGCGCAATCGCTGCGCACACGGCGCGTGCGAGGCACGCGGCACGTTCACAAGCAGTCTAGGCGGGCGAAAATCGCGTTGCACTGTCCAGAGCCGCCTAAGTCTCGCTATCGTGGGCCAAGATGCGAGCCGCGACCCTCGCCCTCAAGGCTTCGGCGCGATGTAGCCCGCGGGCGTGACGGCATTCGATCTGGCGACCTCGGCGTTGTCCGACACCACATAGACGGGCGACTCGGTCAGGCGCAGCGGGAGCATGCCGTCGTTGTAAGTCATGGTGGTCGGGTTGCCCATCATGTCGAATACGCTAACCTGGCCCGCGCGCCCACGTGCGTCCACCTGAAGCGTGTAGTTCGCTGCGCGCGTGGCGTCGAACCCGGCCTTCGCGCTCCAGCGCGCGTTGTCGTGGCTCCACAACGCCGTGATCACCTTGCCGCCGCCCGGGCGCGCGAACGCGTAAGCGTAGACACCCGCGGGCGTGCCGCGCAGCGGCCCGAGTGTATACGTACCGTCGATCAGCCGGGTCATGGTCGCGACCGCAAGCGCGGCCGGCTTCGGACTGATGTTCGAAGCGCCATACATGCCCTTCGGATGCTCGAGTTCGAAGAACACGCCGTAGCCGGGTGTCGTCTCCGGCATGTCCGCGCCATAGAAGATGAACGTCGTGTCCGCGCCTTCGCCGAGCAGGATCAGATGCGCGCGCGCGACGACCGCGCCCTGCGCGTAGAGCGTTTGCGCATCGGGATAGTCGGTCGCGTAGTTCGTACCGATGTCGTAACTAATACCCGTTTCGGTCACGAAGAGCGGGGCGCCCGGCCTGAGCACGTCGCGCATCGTCGCGCGCAGCCCGCGCATGGCTTCGGGCAGCGAAAGCGTGCCTTTTTCGGGCGCGCCGTACAGCCGCTCCGGCGGATGAGAAGGGCTCGTGCCGAAATCGTAGTAGCCGTGGATCGTCACGCCATCGAGATATTTAGCAATGCCAATCGGTGCGAACTTCTTGAGCCACTCCGTGTTCTCCTGTACGCCTGCATAGGTCGGGCCCATCACGATCGCCGAGGGGTCGGTCGAATGGATGCCCTCATGGACGGTCTTGTAGAGATCGACGAAATGCGCATCCGTGTCTTTCCAGGGCAACCCGCCGTCCTTGTCGGGCTCCCACGTGACCTGATAGTAGTTGTGCGCCTGGCGCGGGAAGACGCGAGCCCGGATGCGCGCGGACTCCGTGCCTACGCGCGACATGTAATCGCGCAACTGGGCCAGTGACGAAGGCACGTAGCTGTGGGTTTCCTGGCCGTTCGGACTCGCCCACCCGGGAAAGCCGTCGAGCGTGATCAGCCGCATGATGTCGCCGGGCCTGAACTGGAGTTCGAGCTGGGAGGCCGCAGCGTCGAACGTATCCGGACCTTTGGGCTCCATGACGTACCAGCCCCGCTTGTCGTTGGCCCAGGCCAGACCGAGGTCGGTATAGAGCGGACGCAGGCCGTCGCCGCCGCAGCAGTGCTGTCCGGGCGCGATATATGCTGAGCCTTGCCCGCCGAAGCGGTGCAGGTCCTGGCGCGCGAAGCTGGGCGCGGGAAGTGCTGCGCTTACGTCGGGCAGCACGCCGAACGTGGTGATGCCGGCCGGCCGGGTGCCGCGCTGGGGTAAACCCGTTGAGGGCTGCGAAGCCAGCGACGCCGAGAACGCGAAGTAGCCCGCCAGCGGGAGCGTGCAGGTGAGCGACGTGACGCGCGGGCCGGCTGCCACCGTGAAGTTGCCGCTTGCCTGGGGGCGGTTCCAGGTATCCGCGACCTGCCATTGCACCTTGTCGTCGCGCGTCGCGCGCGTGGTCACGTCGATACGTACGCTCTTGCCGCGGGCAAAGAGACGTGTTCCGTCGCTGCCGGGCGTATCGGCGGAAATGGGGTCGTCGCCTGCGTCTGTCGCCGCGCGGCCGGCGGCGCTCCTGCAAACGGGCGCGTCGGCGGCGCGGCAACTCATCACCGGGAGCAGCACGCCGGGAACGCCGAGCACAAGCGCTGCGGCCGGCACCCATGAAAAAGCGCGCGAGCCGCGCGCCGGAGGAGGATTCATAAGTGCGGATGCAAGGGCTGGGCGCAATCTCATTGGCAGGTTCCTCACAGCATGAAAGGGTAAGCCTAGTTGTTCGGGCAAGTCATCTGACGCCAGCCTCCAGGCTTTTCGCGCAATTTCTCCTGGGAGCGCCGCGCGAGAGTTGTGCAGTGCTCGCGGAGCCCGATCATATAAAGCGGCTTTTTGTGAATTTTTTTATTGTGCGGCGCAAACAGGATTTAAGGGGTTTAAAATGCGCTGCGGATGCTCGAAATCGGAGCCCAAAGCTTCTTAAACATCATTTAATCAGACGAATAGCCTTGGCGTCTTTTATTGCCCGATTCGCTTCCATCCCATGCATATGCATTGATCGGAAGGCATCGAATGATTTTGTAGTAACAAAGGCGAATATACCTGCCGGTGCCGGTTATCAGGCACTTTTGGCCAATTCGATGTAATCGAACCACTTGCCTTTCACGCAGTTTGCTTTTTGTCATTTGACCTGGCGCCCAACCTTCTAATCGGTCCTCGACCGGACTAAATGCGCCAATGTCTCGCCAGTTTCGGTCAGTCATCGTTGCGGGAATATTTCTCTGCCTATGATGCACTGCACATGGAATGCTATCGAAATGCTATTACCGGGACTTTTCGCTTGGTACGGGGGATTGTTTAGGGGAAAAGCATGGCGTACGCAAGTCTGGATTTGCCGTTGTTCAGTCGCCCGCATCTAGTAACCGCGGGCATCAGTCGAGAGGTGCGTCACATCGCAATCCTGCTGTTCGACGGTTGTTCGCTCCTCGGCGCCGGTATCGTGGCGGAAGTGTTTCATGTAGCGAACGAACTCTCGACAGACACCGCTCGCAGTTCACCTTACGATGTCAGCATCCTTTCGGCCGATGGCGGCAACGTGACGTGCTCGTCGTCTGTACGGGTCTGGACAGATGGACTCGATGCACGCCACTACGTCGGTTTCGACGCGCTGTTCGTGGCGGGTGGAAAGGGCGCCTTCGCGGCCGCCAACGACGAGCGTCTCGTCGCATGGCTGCGTCGCGTGCATGCGAATACCGGCACCATTCGTCCGATTGGTGAAGGCCGTTCACTGCTCGAAGCCGCGAGTCTGTGCGGCCAGCGCACGCAGCACGAATTCGGCTCGTATGCGATGCAAACGGGACGCGAGGAAGCGGGCGGCGACGCGGGCGACCGGCTCGAATCGATGAAGAGCGCGCTCACGCTCGTCAAGCGCGACCTGGGCGTGGATGTTGCGCGCGCCGTGACTGAGCGGCTCATGCCCGATTCGGGCGGCAACCTGTTGCCGTTTCTCGGCGATGCGCTTGGCAGCGCACCGGCAGACAAAGTGCGTGCAGCCGCGCGTTGGCTGCAGGAAAACTGTCAGCGGGCCATTTCGATAGCGGACGCAGCGCAGGTCGCCGCGATGAGCGAGCGTAATTTTCTGCGCCGCTTCAAGCTGGAAATGGGCATTACGCCATCTGATTACTTACTGCATGCGCGCCTCGCGATCACCTGCAGCCTGCTTACCGATTCGGAATTGCCGGTCGACAAGATCGCGCGCCGCACCGGCATGGGCAACGGCGACCGCCTCGCCAAGATCTTTCGCAAGCGCATGATGATTTCGCCTACCGAATACCGTGAGCAAAGCCGCCGCGAGGCCGGCGTCGCTGTCACGTAACGCCGCGGTAACAACGGTCGCACTTCGTTACAAACGGGGGTCGCTATTCGCGAGCCGAAGTGATCCTGCCCGATATGAAGGAGTCCGAAGATGAATGAAAGGTCATCGATTCATGAGGGACAAAGTCAGACCCGTGCAGAAAGCGAGCAAGGTCCAGCGCGCGAAGACGCAACACCTTGCACGCGCATCGTGCCGGTGGTGCTGGCGGGCGGTTCCGGCACGCGGTTGTGGCCGATGTCGCGCGAGCATTTCCCTAAGCAGCTAATTGGCGTGGTGGGCAGCGATACGCTTTTGCAGGCAACGGTCCATCGACTCGACGGCTTTTCGTCAGAGTGGCAGGTCGCGGACGCGCCGATTGTCGTATGTGGTGAAGAACACCGCTTCGTGATCGTCGATCAGTTGCGTGCGTGCGGCATGGACGCGCGGCTCGTGGTCGAGCCGGCGCGGCGCGACACGGCTCCGGCGCTCACACTCGGCGCGGCGCTCGCGTGCGCGAACGGCGACGACGCCATTCTCATCGTGATGCCGTCGGACCATGCGATCACCGACCTGGCCGCCCTGCAACGCGCGCTCGAATGCGCGGCGCGCCATGCGCAGCGTGGCGCGATCGTCACGCTGGGCGTGCCGCCGCGTTCGCCCGAAACGGGGTTTGGCTACATCCGCGTCGGCGAGGCGCTCGCCGACGGCGCGCACCGTATCGACGGCTTCGTCGAAAAGCCCGCGCCGGAACTCGCAACGCAGTACGTCGCGCAGGGCGGCTACTGGTGGAACAGCGGCATCTTCGTGATGCGTGCGAGCGTCTGGCTCGAATCGCTGCGCGCGCTGCAGCCCGACATGCATGCGGCGTGCCTTGCCGCATTCGTCGATGGCCAGCAGGACGGCCCCGTATTCCGGCCGGCCGCCGATGCCTTCAGGGGTGCCCCGTCCGACTCGATCGATTACGCGGTCATGGAGCGGCTGTCGGCCAGCAACGGGTGGACGCCCGAAGGCGTGGTAGTCGCACTCGATGCGGGATGGTCCGACCTCGGCTCGTGGGACGCCGTGTGGGCCGCGATGGAAAAGGACGAAGACGGCAACGTCGGGCGCGGGCGCGTGGTATTCGAAGGCGCGGTCGCGACTTACGCGCACTCCGACGGCAGGCTCGTGGCTTGCGTAGGTACGTCGAACCTCGTGGTCGTCGAAACCGCCGATGCGGTGCTCGTCGCCGACCGCTCGAAAGTGCAGGACGTGAAGGGGCTGGTTGCGCGCATCAAGGCGGAGCACGCGCCCGAGGCGGCTTCGCATCGCAAGGTGCAGCGTCCGTGGGGCTTCTACGATTCGATCGATTCGGGCGAGCGCTTCCAGGTCAAGCGCATCGTCGTCACACCGGGCGCGCGGCTCTCGCTGCAACTGCACCACCATCGCGCCGAGCACTGGACGGTCGTGCGCGGTACTGCGCTCGTCACGCGTGGGGAGGAATCCTTTCTTATGACGGAAAACGAGTCCACTTACATTCCGCTCGGTGTGCGTCACCGGCTGGAAAATCCCGGCAAGGTGCCGCTCGAAATCATCGAGGTCCAGTCTGGAGCGTATCTGGGAGAGGACGACATCGTCCGTCTCGACGATACGTACGGCCGCTGCGGTTGAGCACAGCGGCACGGCCTGCAGGGAGAGAAAAAAGGGAGAAAGCATGCGCGAGCTACAAAACCTGATGGCGAGAGTGCTCGACGTATCTGCCGTAATGATCGGCGCGAGCGTGGCTTCGGAGATCCGCTTCGAAGATATCGTGCCGCGTGGCGTGAACGAAGCCTTCGTGCTGCTCTCCGCAGCCTTCGCGCTCGTGATCTTTCCGGCGTTCGAGCTTTACCAGTCGTGGCGCGGCCGCTCCAAAGCGTTGCTCGCGGGCCAGGTGTCGCTTGCCTGGCTCGTGGTGCAGGGCTGCGCACTGATCTCGATGTACTCGACGATGCACCATGTCGACGTCGTTTCGCGTCTGTGGTTCGCTTACTGGACAGCGCTCGCAGGCGGCCTGCTCATTGCGTGGCGATTCCTCGCGCACGGCGTGCTTTCGCACATGCGGCGCGCGGGCATGAATCTTCATCAGGTCGCCATTGCGGGTTCCGCTTCGCAGTGCGACGAGATCATGCGGCGCATCGATGCGGAGCCGGGCTCCGGTTTTCGCGCGAGCGCGCTTTACAACACGATGCCGCAAACGGCGCGGCCCGCGAGCGAGAAAGACGCGCCGGTGTGCGAGACGATCGAGGCGTTTGCGCAGCACATCCGCGAGCACGACGTGCACGAGTTGTGGCTCGCCCTTTCGCTGGCGGAGGAGCGCACGGTGGTGCGGCTCGTCAGCGAGTTTCGCAACGACCTCGTGAACATCCGCTTCATTCCGGACGTGCGCTCGCTGGCGCTGTTCGACACCAGTACGGTGATCGAGCTGCTCGGCGTGCCGGCGATCAACCTCGTTGCCTCGCCGCTGCCCGCGAGCGCGCAGTTCAAGAAGGCGTTGTTCGACCGTGTGTTCGCGGCGCTTGCGCTCGTGAGCCTCATGCCGCTTCTCTGCGGCATTGCGATTGCGGTGAAGTTATCCTCGCCGGGCCCGGTGCTGTTCAGACAGCGCCGCAAGGGCGCCGATGGCCGCGTGTTCACGATCTACAAGTTCCGCACGATGCGCAAGCATAAGGAGGCGCCCGGCACGGTGAGCCAGGCGACGCGCGACGACCCGCGTGTGACGCGTCTTGGCGCGTTCCTGCGCCGCACGAGCCTCGATGAATTGCCGCAGTTCTACAACGTGCTGCGCGGCGACATGTCGGTGGTCGGGCCCCGCCCGCATGCGCTCGAGCACGACGACCTTTATCAGAGCGTGGTGAAGGGCTACATCCACCGCTATCGCATCAAGCCCGGCATTACCGGCTGGGCGCAGGTCAATGGATTTCGCGGCGAAACCGATCGCCTCGAAAAGATGGAAATGCGCGTCGCGCACGATCTGTATTACCTCGGCCACTGGTCGTTCTGGCTCGACATGCGCATCATCGCGGCCACGATCGTTCACGGGCTGGTCGGCCGCAACGCGTACTGAGCGCTGCGGCGCATTCGGGCAAGCATCACCAGCAAGCAACACCAGGTTTCGGGAGAAGCAAGATGGCGATGAATTATGACGGCGCTTACTACGGCGCAGCAGGCGCCGACGAGCGATACCTAGGCGATTACCTGCAAACGATGGTGGCGAACTGGCGCGCCATCGCGGTCGTGACGCTGGCCGTCACGCTGCTGGGTGCTGCCTATGCATTCCTCGCTACGCCGACCTATCGTGCCGACGTGCTGTTCCACCTCGTCGACAAGGGCGACGCCAGCAAGAAGGACAGCAGCCTGCCGCCGCTCACGGGCATGTTCGACGAGAAGTCGACCGCGAACGGCGTGATCGAAATGCTGAAATCGCGCAACGTGACGGAGGAAACGGTACGCAAGCTGCACCTCGATATTTCAGCGCGGCCGCGCGAAATGCCCGTGATCGGCGGCATGCTCTCGGGCATCATGGGCGCGCCCTGGGCGCAGCACCTGCCCGGGTTCCTGAGGCCGTCCGGCTACGCATGGGGAGGCGGCGACATCAAGGTGTCGCGCTTCGACACGCCCGAGGCGATGTATGAGCGCGACTTCACGATTGTCGCCGGCGAAGAGCCCGGCACCTTCACGCTGCGCGACCCCGACGGCATTCCGCTTCTGCAGGGCCGCGTGGGCGAGGACGTGAGCGCCAACACGTCGGTCGGGCCGATCGCGCTGCACGTCGACAGTCTGAGCGGGCCGCCCGGAACGCCTTTCCTGCTCACGCGCGCCTCGACGCTCACCACCGTCGACCGGCTGGAGAATTCGCTGCAGATCCAGGAGGTCGGGCTGCAGTCCGGCGTGATCCGCGCGAGTCTCGAAGGCCACAACAGCAAGACGACGGCCGCGATCCTCAACAACGTGGCGCACGAGTTCATCAAACAGGATATTGCCAGCCGTTCGGCGGAAGCGGAGCACATGCTCGCGTTCCTCGACGACCAGTTGCCGCAGTTGCGCTCGCAGGTCGATGCGGCCGAGCAGAAGTACAACAAGTTCCGTAACGAGCACGGCACCGTCGATCTCGGCGAAGAAAGCCGGCTGCTGCTCCAGCAGGTGAGCGACAACAAGATCCGTCTCGAAGACCTGCGGCAGCAACGCGCAGAACTCGCGCAGCGTTTCACGGAGCATCACCCGGCCGTGCAGGCGCTCGATGCGCAGATCGGCACGCTGCAAGCCGCGCAGTCGCAACTCACGCGTAATGTGGCGCAACTGCCTGATACCGAGCAGTCCGCCGTGCGCCTCTTGCGCGACGTGCATGTGAGCACGGAGCTTTACACGAGCCTCCTGAACAGTGCGCAGCAACTGCGTGTGGCGCGCGCGGGCCAGGTGGGCGATGTGCGCGTGGTCGATTTCGCCGAAGCGCCCGATGATCCGGTGCGTCCGAAGAAGCTGCTCGTCATCGCGCTCGCGATCGGCGCGGGCCTCGTGCTGGGCGTGCTTGTCGCGTTCGTGCGCAAGTCGCTGTACGGCGGCGTCGAGCGCCCGGACGAACTCGAAGCCGCGCTCGGCGTGCCGGTCTTCGCCGTGGTGCCGCGCAGCCCGCAGCAGCTGCGGCTGCAGCATCACGTGTCGTCGCGCCGGCGCGGGCTGCACGTGCTCGCGCAGCAGAATCCGCAGGACGTCGCGGTGGAAGGCGTGCGCAGCCTGCGCACCTCGCTGCAGCTCACGCTCAACGACGCGCGCAACAACATCGTGATGCTTACGGGCTCGCGGCCCGACATCGGCAAGTCGTTCCTCTCGGTCAATCTCGCCGCGCTGGTCGCCTCGGTGAACAAGCGCGTGCTGATCGTCGACGGCGACATGCGGCGCGGCGACGTGCACTCGCACTTCGGCATCGCGCATCAGCCGGGTCTCTCCGACGTGCTGCTCGGCGCCGATCTGAATCAGGCGATCCAGCACGAGGTGCTCCCCGGACTCGATGTGCTCGCCAAGGGCTCGCTGCATTCGCATCCTTCCGAGCTGCTGATGAGTCCGCGCTTCGAGTCGCTGCTCGAAGAACTGGGGGCGCGCTACGACCTCGTGATCGTCGACACGCCGCCGGTGCTCGCGGTGACCGACTCGACGGTGATCGGACGCTACGCGGGCACGACGCTTCTCGCGATCCGCCACGGCCGCCACCCGATTTCGGAGCTCGAGGAAACGGTCAAGCGCCTGCGCATCGGCGGCGTGAACCTGCGTGGCGTGCTGCTCACCGACGTGCCGAAGACCGGCGCGTTCATCGGCGGCGGGTATCGCGGCGGTTACTACGGTTACGAAAGCATTGCAGGGTAGCAGCAGGTTGACAGCGGATCTGCGGTTGGCCGGGGGGCCGCCGCGGATAGTGGAACCACCGAAACCCGAATCCCATTTCGCTCACGCGAGGAGAGAACGATGGCGATGGCTCGCAAGGTTGCGTTGATCACCGGTATCACCGGTCAGGACGGTTCGTATCTGGCAGAACTGCTATTGAACAAAGGCTACGAAGTGCACGGCATCAAGCGGCGCTCGTCGCTCTTCAACACGGACCGCATCGATCACCTGTATCGCGACGTGCACGACCCGGAACCCGGCATCCACCTGCATCACGGCGAGCTGACCGATTCCACGGCCCTGCTGCGCGTGATCCAGCGCGTTGCACCCGATGAAATCTACAACCTTGCCGCGCAAAGTCATGTGGCGGTGTCGTTCGAGGAACCCGAGTACACCGCGAACGCCGATGGCCTTGGCACGCTGCGCATTCTGGAGGCGATCCGCATTCTCGGCCTCACGCAGAAAACGCGCTTTTATCAGGCGTCGACCTCCGAACTGTACGGCCTCGTGCAGGAAGTGCCGCAGCGTGAAACCACGCCGTTCTATCCGCGCAGTCCCTATGCGGTGGCGAAGCTGTTCGCGTACTGGACGACGGTCAACTACCGCGAGGCGCATGGCATCTACGCATGCAACGGCATCCTGTTCAACCACGAGTCGCCGCAGCGCGGCGAGACGTTCGTCACGCGCAAGATCACGCGCGCCATCGCACGCATCGCGGTTGGCCTGCAGAAGATGCTGTATCTCGGCAATCTCTCCGCCATGCGCGACTGGGGCCACGCGCGCGATTACGTCGACATGCAGTGGCGCATGCTCCAGCAAGACGAGCCCGAAGACTTCGTGATCGCAACCGGCGTGCAGTACAGCGTGCGCGACTTCGTGCGCGCGGCGGCCGAGGAACTGGGCATCACCGTGCGTTTCGAGGGCAGCGGCGTGGACGAAGTCGGCATTGTCGAGCATGTGGCCTCGCGCGACATGCGGATCGAACCGGGCGACGTGATCGTGCGCGTGGATCCGCGATACTTCCGCCCGACCGAGGTCGAGACGCTGCTCGGCGACGCCTCGAAGGCCCAGGAGAAGCTGGGCTGGAAGCCGGTTACCACGTTCCACGCACTCGTCAAGGAAATGGTGCGCGCCGACTATCAGGCTGCCCGGTGCGATGCGCTCGTCAAACTGGCCGGATTCAAGGCTCTCGAACACCACGAGTGAACGCATGGACAAGAACTCCCGAATCTTCGTGGCCGGCCACCGGGGCATGGTGGGCTCGGCGCTCGTGCGCGCGTTGCAGGCGAACGGCTACTGGAACCTTGTCGTGCGCACCCATGCCGAACTGGACCTCACCGATCAGGCCGCGGTCAACCGCTTTTTCGAGGGCGAGCACATCGACGCGGTGCTGCTCGCGGCCGCGCGCGTGGGCGGCATCCTCGCGAATTCGACGCAGCCCGCACAGTTCGCCTGGGACAACCTGGCAATCGAGACCAACGTGATCCGGGCCTCGTACAACGCGGGCGTGCAGCGCCTCGTGTTTTTCGGTTCGTCGTGCATTTATCCGCGCGAATGCCCGCAGCCGATCCGCGAAACCTATCTGCTCACCTCGCCGCTCGAGCCGACCAATGAGGCGTACGCGATCGCGAAGATCGCGGGCCTGAAGCTCTGCGAAGCGTACAACCGCCAGTACGGCACGCATTTCGTCTCGCTCATGCCGACCAACCTGTACGGTCCCAACGACAACTACGACCTCGGCAGCAGCCATGTGCTGCCCGCGCTGATCCGCAAGGCGCACGAGGCGCGCAGCAACGGCCAGCGCACGCTGACCGTCTGGGGGTCGGGCAGGCCGCGCCGCGAGTTCCTGCACGTCGACGATCTCGCCGATGCGACGATCTTCGTGCTCGAGCACGAAACCGGCGACGGCGTGTACAACGTCGGCGTCGGCGAGGACCTCTCGATTCGCGACCTCGCGCAGCGCGTGTGCGACGTCGTGGGCTTCGAAGGCGAACTGGTGTTCGACTCGACCAAGCCCGACGGCACGCCGCGCAAGCTGCTCGACGTGTCGCGCCTGGGCGATCTGGGCTGGCACGCGCACATCGGCCTCCAGGAGGGGCTCGCCCGCACCTACGACGATTTTCTTCAAACCCATGCCGCGCCGGCGTACGAGGCGGGCATGCGGGCTTGACTGGGTTTGACGGGACCGATCGCCTGCAAACGGTCGGCTCAAAAGGACGAAAGGCAAGCGTCGTCAGGTTGGTGGTGGGCGTCGTGCGCGGACCGGATGCACGACGCCCGCTTTTTTTCTCCCGGCGCGCGAGACGACTAGAAGCGTTACACAGCAGTTCAGGGACGGAAGCCACGCAATGAGAATCCTGATCTACGGACTGAATTACGCGCCCGAAATCACAGGCGTGGGCAAATACACAGCCGAAATGGCAGAACTGCTCGCGGCGCACGGCCACGAGGTGCGCGTGATCTGCGCGCCGCCTTATTACCCGCAATGGCGTGTGCATGAAGGCTATCGCGCGGGACGCTACCGACGCGAAACGTTGTGCGGCGTGGGCGTCTGGCGTGCGCCGCTGTGGGTGCCTGCGCAGCAGGGCGGCTTCAAACGCATCGTGCATCTGGCGAGCTTTGCGCTCTCGTCGCTGCCGCTTCTCGCGCGGCTTGCGGCCTGGCGGCCCCAGGCCGTCATGCTGATCGTGCCGACCCTTTTCTGTGCGCCCGGTGCGCTCATGCTCGCGCGCGCCGTCGGCGCGCGCAGCTGGCTGCATATTCAGGACTTCGAAGTCGATGCGGCATTCGATCTGGGGCTGCTGCGCGGCGGCCAGGGGTCGCGTCTCGGGCGCGCAGCCCTCGCTGGAGAACGCTGGCTGCTGCGGCGCTTCGACGTCGTCTCGTCGATATCGGCGCGCATGGTCGAGCGCGCCATCGACAAGGGTGTGGATGCCTCGCGCACCGTATGCCTGCCGAACTGGGTCGACACCCGGACGATCTTTCCGCTGCCGTATCCGAGCGCGTTCCGGCGGCGTCTCGGCATCCCGGAGGACAATACCGTCGTGCTCTATGCGGGGAACATGGGGGCGAAGCAGGGCATCGAAATTCTCGCGGACGTCGCAACGGCGCTCGCCGCGCGGCCCGATATCAGCTTCGTGTTCTGCGGCGACGGCGCGGCCAGGCGGGAGCTGATGGCGCGTTGCGAGCCGCTCCCCAACTGTCGCGTGCTGCCGTTGCAGCCGTCTTCGATGCTCAACGAGCTGCTGAACGTGGCCGACATCCACGTGCTGCCGCAGCGCGCCGACGCCGCCGATCTCGTGATGCCCTCGAAGCTCACCGGCATGCTCGCGAGCGGCCGTGCGGTGCTCGCCATGGCGCGGCCCGGCACGAGTCTCTCCGACGTGGTCTCGGATCACGGGATCGTGGTACCGCCCGAGGACAGCGAAGCGCTCGCCGCAGCGATCGTCGATCTGGCCGGCGACCCTGCGCGCCGCGCCGAGCTTGGCCGTGCCGCGCGGCGCTACGCGAAGCGCATGCTGTCACCGCAAGCGATCTTCGACGTGCTCGAAGCGAGGCTTGCCGGGCTCGCGGGCGAGGTTGCCGAGCCGGCGGGCCAGATGCAGGTCGAGCCGCAGCCCGCGGCAAGCGGCGCTGCTTCGGCGCAGCAAGGTGCGCAGCAATCCGTGCAGCGAGCGGGTAAGGGCGGATCCACGTTGCCGGAAGTCGAGCAGTCCGACGTGTGATCGAAGGCGCTTAAGGTCGCTAAAGGCCGTTTATGGCCTTGGGCGCCCTTCGGCCGCCGCTGGCAGACCTTACCAGGCTTACCAGGGCGATTTGTAGAGTTCGGAGTTGGGCTGGTCCGGCGACCCGTAGGGGCTGGCATACGGATTGCCGTAGACCTGGGCGGTCGGAGACGTTGCGCTGGCGCCGTAGTCGTACCCGGCGGCGGTCGACCGATGCGCCCCCGCCGGGGTGCCTGCCGAATTCCTCGCTACTGCGCTGCCTGCGCGAGACCTGCCGTTCGACCCGATCCTGCTGCCCGTGCCGCTTCTTCCCGAAGCGCTGCTTCTGTCGTTCCCCCTGCCGCCGTTGGCAGTCGCCACACTTGCTGCGTAATCTCCAGGCGTCACGACATGCATATGCTTTTCGTTCGTCAGCGCGTCTTCCGCGTCGTCCGGAGAGGCGCCGTTGCTGCTGTATGGGGTCACGCTGTACGGGCTGCCCGACGACATACTCGGGCCGCCGAGCAGGCGCTGTTCGTCGGATTGCTGGCGCTCCACGGGGCGGGTGGCGCCGCCGCCGCCCTGGGCGGCCCGGCTACCTGCGGTTGCGGGCGAGCCACTGGTTTGGGCGCCGTACGGGGCGTCTTGTGCAAACACCGCGCAAGGCCATGCGGCGCACGCGGCCTGCAGTGCGGCGGCGACCACAAAGGGCGCAAGCTGATGACGAAAAAAACTGGACATGGCATGGATCCCGCGCGCCGCGAACGATGCGGCGTCAAGCCTTCATGTTGCCCACCGTGCGTCGCGCCGCTGCGCCAAAACCCCTGCCGTGTCGGCCACGCGTGCGAGGCGATGCGGTGGCCGCCCGATAATGAAATCGTGGCTTGATGCGTCCCGTTGTGCGTCCCGTTGTGCGGGCCGTGAGGGCCCGCAACCAGCGGGAAGCCACCAGGGAACCGACCCGGATGGGCAAGGAGCGTTCATGACGGAAGCGGTCGAAGACATGGAGACCCTCAAAGGGAACGCCGGCGCGGCCGGGCGCGGGGAGGGGGCGGGTGAAGCGCCGCCGGCGGGCGTCGTGCCGCCGCAAGCCGCCAATGACGCACGAGCCGCGGAAATCCGCGTGATCGATTTGAGCCGTGCCGGCAAGGGCAACTATGTCGCGCGCCGCGGCAAGCTCGTGCAGGCTGCGTGGTATCTGGTCGAGACCTGCGTGCTCGACAACCGTCTGCTGCCGCTCTCCGCGCTGCGCGTGGGCTTGCTGCGCCTGTTCGGCGCGAAAGTCGGCGCGGGTTGCCGCCTCGTGCACCCCATGCGCGTGAAGGCGCCGTGGAATCTGGAAATGGGCGACAACTGCTGGATCGGCGTCGACGTCTGGATCTACAACCAGGCGCCCATTCGCATCGGCTCGAACGTCTGCCTTTCGCAGGGCGCATTTCTCAGCGCCGGCTCGCACGACATGCGCACGAACATGGACCTGCACGTCGCGCCAATCGTGATCGAGGACGGTGCGTGGGTCTCGTCGAAATGCGTGGTTCAGATGGGCGTGACGATCGGGCGCTCGGCAGTCGTCACGCCGCTCTCGGTCGTGCATCGCTCGCTGGAAGCCGGCGGCGTGTACGGCGGCAATCCGTGCCGCTTCATCCGCTGGCGCTTCGAGGAAAACAGGCCGCCCAACCCATGAGGCGGCGCCAGGCTCGCTCGTGCCAGGCGCCAGGCAGGTTTATTCAACCCAGGAGCAGGGCCTGGCCTGCTCCCGTTCAGACGCAGGCCCGAAGGCCTGCTCACGCCCGGACGAACCCCACCGGCTAGTATCCGCCGTAACCCACCGCCCGGCCCGCTGCGGCCGCCTGTGTGCTCGGCAGGATCAGGTTGATGACGCGGCTCCACTTCACCAGCGCCGACGCATCGACGAACACGACATCGTTCGGCTTCAGGTCGAACTCGTCCGCCGTGGCCATGGCTTCCGGCGAAGAGGCGTCGAGGTGGAAGACCGTGCGGTGGCCTTCCTTCTGCCCGCGCACCACGTACACCTGGGAAGCGTCGCCCGACCCCTGGCTGATGCCGCCGGCGTTGCCCAGCGCGTCGTTCAGCGAGAGATGGCCGTTATCGAACGGCAAGGGCCCAGGATGCCCGACTTCGCCCAGCACGAACACTCGGCTTTCGTTGGCCGAATACACGCGCACGAGGTCGCCGTTCTGCAGCAGGATCTTGTCCGGGTTCACGCCTTTCTTGATCATGTCGGGAATGTTCACGAGGATCGTCTTGTCGCCGCGCGTGACGCTAACCCGCGAGCGGTCGCCCGCCGCCGTGAAGCCGCCCGCGCGGTTGATCGCCTCGGGCAGCGACATCGTCATGTCGTTGAGCACCATGAGCCCGGGCGTGCGCACTTCGCCGTCTACGTACACGCGCCGGCTGCGGTACGACTCGATACGCAGCGTCACCTGGGGTTTGTTCAGGTAGTAGGCGAGTTTCTTCGCCACGAGGTCGCGGGCTTGCATCTCGGTGAGCCCGGCTACGTGGATCGGACCCACGTAAGCCACCTGGATCGCACCCGACGAGTCGACGGTATAGCCCGACTGCACCTGGCTCGCGCTCTGGTCCTGTTGCCCGTTGCTGCCGCTGCCGCCGTTGGTCGGCAGATTCATCTCGGGATGGTCCCACACGACGATGCTCAGCACGTCGCCGGGCCCGAGCGTGTACGGCTTGGGCGTACCGAACAGCGTCTCGACATTTTCCGGGATGGTCGTCGATCTCGACGCCGCTTCCTTCGCAACGAGCTCGTTGTTGATCTCGACGAGCGCGCCCGGTGGCGGTTGATCCCCCTTCGCGCCCGACGAGCGCGCGGCGTCGGTCGCGGCCTTCGCCTGGGTGACACTCGACGGCGCCTGCATGCCAGGCGAGAGCGCGCAGCCTGCAAGCAGGGCCGCGGCCGTTACCATGGTTGCCATCGCCGCCAGGGCCGCCCGTGCGCGGCCAGCCGGTAATCTGCGCAAACTGCGCGCGCTCTGCGGCGCCGTTACGTCGACGGTCTCGCCGCCGGAACAATCAGGTGTGCTGTTTAACATAGTCTTGCCCCCTTGCTAACAGGATTCGCACATCGCCACGAAAGTGCAACGCGGGCTCATCGTTCGACTCGTTATGACGTCAGCTGCGTTGCTTCGTCACCCCTGCCAATCCCTACCATTCCCGCTATCTGATGCCGCTTTTTTCGCTTATTCGGTTTGCTCCGCGGGTTCGCCCCGCGCCATGGCGCCCATCGGGCGCCCCCGGTGAAAGCGCGCGCCGGCATGCAACGGATGTTCCTGCAACAAGCCCAGCAGCGATCGCACCATGCCGTCCATCGCGAAGCGCGCGTCGAACGTGCGCCGCGCCTGGGCGCGCATCGCGTCGCGCGAGCGCTCATCGAGTGCCCGCCATGAGGCGAAGTTGCGCTGCGTGCCGGCAACCGTGTCGGGCGCAACGAGTCCCGCGCCGTCCTCATCGATTTCGCGCCAGACGCCCACCTTGTCCGAGACCAGAGCGGGCAGCCCGCAAGCCAGCGCCTCCGCCACGGAAACGCCGAAGTTCTCCTGGTGCGACGGCAGCACGAACACGTCGCTGGCAAAAAACGCGCCCCACTTCAGGCTGCCCTGCAGCATGCCCGGCCAGCTGATGCGGTGCGCAATGCCGTGCGACTGCGCCATCGCCTGCAGCGCGGGTTGCCAGTTGCTCTGGTCGGGGCCTGCCATCACCAGGTGCGCATCCGGCGTTTCGCGCGCATGGTCGGCGAACGCATGAACCAGCACGTCGCAACCCTTTTTCGGATGCAGACGCCCGAGAAACAGCACGATGCGCTTGTTGCGCAGATGCGGCGACTCCTGCAGGAAGGCTTCGCGCAACGTGTCCGGGTCCTCGCGGGGCGCATTGGTGCCGAACGGCACGACGTGCTCGTTGGCGCGGTACAGCCAGAACGATTCGCGCGCGAGCAGGCGTTCTTCGTCGGTCGTGAAGATCACGGCGGCCGCGTCGCGCAGCACGCGGAAATCGGCCCATGGCCAGTACGCCCATTTCTTTAGATGCTTGACCGGATAGGTGGCCTTGAACCACGGGTCGAGCATGCCGTGCGTGTACACGTAGTACGGCACCTGGGCGTGGCGCAGCGCGCGCCACGCGCCGAAACCGTGGTATTGCCAGAGCCCGTGCACGATCGCCGCGTCGAAGCGCCTCGCGTTCGCGCGCAGCCACGGCACGTAGCCGGGGCTGTATCCGTAGTGTCCGCGGCCCTTGCCCAGTGCGTGGAGCGGCAGCGGGAATTCGCGCACATAAGGCGCGTCGATCGGGTCGAGCGATGCCACTTCGATCTGGTGATCGAGCGCCGTCATCGCGAGACCGCTCTGGCGAACGCCCTCAATCGGGCCGCCCGAGCGCGGGTCGACCGTGGAAACGAGGTGCAGGATTTTCATCGGGGCTCCGGAGTCGCATACGTGTTGAGCGGCACCGGCACCGCCGCGGGCGCCGTAGGGCGCAAGGCAGGCTCGCGCCCGTAGGACGGGTGCAGGCGCTGGCGCTTGCGTTGAAGGTCGATGCGGTAATGAAGCTGCGAATACAGAGCGACGATCAGCCCGAGCGCGAGGCCGTACACGAGGCCCGAGAAACGCGTGCCGAGCGGATTGCCGCCGATCGACGCACCCGGCAACGCGCCGAGCACGAGCAGCGCCATGCTGAGCGGCATGAGCATCGGGTGGCGCGGCGCAATGCGGCGCCAGCGTCTGAATGCGCGGCCCGCGACGATGAGCGCGACGATCACCGCGAGCGGCATGCAGCCCCCGAACACGATACCTTCGGCGTAGAGCTGGTACACCCAGAAGTTGTGGCCCGCCACCCAGTCGCTGGTGTTGAAGTAGTCGTCCTTGCTGAAGGTCTGGTTCACGTACTGGTAATAGATGGGCGAATAGCGGTAGAGGTGGCCATAGCCCTTGCCGAACAGGACCGATTCCACCGATTCGGTGACCTGGTCGTACTGGTCGCGCATCTC
The DNA here is from genome assembly GCF_003096715.1 of Paraburkholderia silvatlantica. GTDB lineage: Bacteria > Pseudomonadota > Gammaproteobacteria > Burkholderiales > Burkholderiaceae > Paraburkholderia > Paraburkholderia silvatlantica. The sequence continues at coordinate 68,092 of NZ_QEOL01000011.1, read as the reverse complement.
CGCAATACGCGTGACCGTGGTCGGGTCGCGGTCGGACTCCGCGTTCTGCGCGGCCGTCACGCGCTGTGTCCAGTGTTCCGTGATCGACGGGAAGAGCCACGCGGTTCCCACGCCCAGCGCGACAACGAAAGAAAGCGCGATACCCGTGCGGAAAAACGATTTGATCAGATGACTGAGCGACGGCGAAGCAAGCCACGCCGCAAACATGGCGAGCAGGATGGTCGCGATGAGCAGGCTGCGCGTGACGCTCAGCAATTCGACGACGAGCGTGGCGAGGAACACGAGTACCATCGTCATGCTGAAGCGCCGGGCGACGATGAACTGGTGCAGCAGCATGGCCTGCAGCGCGAGCATGGTCGGCGAGACGATGCGAAAACGGATGTCGGCGAGCGGCCCGCCGACTGCCAGCAAGCCGAAGAAGAACGTGAACACGAGGCCCAGCACGTTCGCATAATAGAGCGCGCGCTGCATCTGCACGACGCGAATGATGTGCCACGGGCGGCACGTCGCCCAGTAGCCGAGCGCGAACAGCAGGAACGGCAGCATGACGCGCAGGTATTGGCCAATCGGATTGTGCTGCAGCACCTGCGCAATGAGACTGCCGACGAGGCTTGCCACGATCGCGCCCGTGACGAACGAGCGCAGCCGCGTCGGACGCGCGAAGCGCGGGCCGATCATCGCGAGAATGAGCGCGCCTGTCAGGGCCGGAATGACGGCCAGCCATTGCGCGCTGTGGCCGAACTGGGAGTCCGGTGCCTTGTAGTCGAAAGCGAGAGGCACGAGGCACACCCATAGCCATAGTGCAGCATGTTTGTTTCGCATCGGCGTTTCTCCCGGTGCGGTGCATAGGGTCGCATACGTTGCGCAAGATACATGCGCGCCGCACGCGTTGGCTCGACTCAATATAAAACGCCGCAAGCGGCTTGCGCATGCGCGTGGCGGGAAGCGGCTGGGTTGTGGCGGCAGGAAAAAAATTCTGATTTGGCGTGTGGTTTCGTCCACACACCTGGCCGAGAACGGCGGGAACTTGGCGCACGCTGCACGGCGCCTGTGTTCATGATGAGACCGGCAGGAGTAAATTTTTCATCGTCTGCCTTGCGCAAGAATCCGGCATGGACGCAAGCGAGGAAAGGTCATGAAGTTACTACACGGAGTGAGACTGTCGACGAAAGGGCGCTCCGTCGAGCTCGACTTCGTGCGTGGCATCGCGATCTTTGTCGTGATGGGCTATCACTTCCACACGGTGCGCACGGGCCATCCCTGGGTCAGCGTGCTCGAGTCCCCGCTAAAAAGCTTCGGCCACGAAGGCGTGAATCTTTTCTTCACACTCAGCGGCTTTCTGGTGGGCGGGCTGCTGCTGCGCCAATATTCGCAAACGGGCCGCATCGGTGCGCGCCGCTTCATCGTGCGGCGGATCTTCAAGATCTGGCCCGCGTACTACGCGCTGATTTTTTTTCACCTGCTGGCCGGCCGCCATCGGCCCGATACGTTCCTCTGGCAGAACCTCACGCACATGCAGAATTACTTCGGCACCTCCATTGCGCAAACGTGGAGCCTCGCTGTCGAAGAGCACTTCTATCTGTTCCTGCCCGCGCTCCTGATCCTGCTCGCGCATTTCCGGCTGCGCGCGAATGCGCTGATCGCCGTCATGGCTGGCCTTTGCGTGGTCGTCCTGAGCGCGCGTTGCATCGCGGTATCGCACGGCGACCTCGTCGGGGCGTTCAACTACACGCAGTACCGCATGGACAGCCTGCTCATCGGCGTCATCCTCGCGACCGTCTACTGGATGAAGCCCGACCTCTGGCGCACGCTCGTCGCCAGGAAGCGCTGGCTGTTCGGCGTCGTGGGGCTGCTGCTCGCCTGGCTCATCTTCGCGACGCCCGACGTGGCGCTGGACGAGAGCATCGGCTACACGATCCAGGCCCTCGGCTTTTGCGCGCTCATCATGCTCGTGCTCGAACATTCGGGCAGATTGCGCACGACGTGGCTGTATCGCGGGCTCGCGTGGCTCGGCGTGTACTCGTACGGCATCTACCTCTGGCATTCGCTCGCGCTCGCGCCCGGCGATTATCTGATCCACAAGGCAAGCGCGCTCGGTGTGCCGCCGCTCGCCGCCTGGCCCGTCGTGATCGTCGCGCAGTTCTTCATCGCCTCGGTGCTGGGCTATCTCACCACGCGCGCCGTCGAGTTCCCGTTCCTGCGCCTGCGCGACGCGATGTTCCCCGACATGCGCGGGGCCGTCCCTGCCGAGCGGCCCAACACGGGCGCGGCGGACAACAAGATCGAAGGCGTTGCGTGATCCTCTGTGACGGGACCGGACTGATTCGGCTTGCTTGCTATTGAATGAGGTTTTCGCGGGCGCTCATGCCAACGCGGCCTGCAGCGTGCGCTTGAACTGCTCGAGCGTGTTGCACGAAAGGAGGTGTTCGCCAGCGGGCTGCGCGGGGCCTGGGCCCGCGCGCCGCCAATGCTGCGCGAGTGCATCGAGCGCGTGCGCGATCGTGGCGGGCTCGAGGTCGCCGAGCAAGGGGCCGAGCGCACCGTCGCGGCAATACCAGCCGATCAGGCCGTCGGCGCTGGCCACCACGGGCTTGCGGAAGCGGTACGCCTGCACGAGCACGCCGCTCATGCCGTAATGCTGCTTGTAGCCGAGCCATACGGCGTCGCAGGCGGAAAAGAGTTCGCGCTCCATCTCATCGGAGATGAACTGGTTGAAGATCACCGGCGCGCTCGCGAGTCGCGGCGCGTGGGCGTCGATGAACGCGCGCGTTTCGTCGTCCTGCTGGCCCGCGATGACGAGGCACGGCGCGTCGGGCTTGTGCTCGAGCGCGAGCATCAGTTCGCGAATGCCCTTGCGTTCGCCGATCGCGCCGTACACGAGCAGATAGCGCGTATGCGCATCGAGCTTCAGCTGCTCGCGCGCGAACGCGGGGTCCATGCCTTCGATTTCGGGAAACGGGTCGGCCAGATAGCTGAGCGGTGCGGCACGCCGGGGTTTCGTCGTCGCGAACCAGTCGGGCAGCGTCGGGTCGATCGTGAAGAGTTCGCGCAGCCCGCGCGAGCGCATGGCGCGCCGAAACAGCGCCGACTTGGCCATGTCGACGAAGCGTCGGCGCGGCGTGCGCAAGCCGATGCGCGCATGATGAAACGTCATGCCCATGACGATGGCGATCCACGGCGTCTCGCCGAATGGCGAGTCGAACCCCGCGAGCGTGTAGAAGAAGTAGTCGGCGTAGGGTGCGATGACGAGCCGTACGTGCATCGTTTTGCTCACCTGACGGAACGCCCGCGCATAGAAGTTGCGAAAGCGCATATACACGCTCGCCGCGAAATGCGGGCCGGGCGGAACGGTGTGCAGGTCGAGCAGCATGAGGCGCAGATCGGGCCGCGCTTCGCGCACGATGCGCTGCGCGAGCGGATGATCGGCATATTCGGTATCGGTGACGACGAGGCAGCGGTGGCCGGCTTCCACGCACGCCTGCGCGATCCACTCGACGTAGCGCCAGCGGTGACCCGTGAAGTTCGGCTCGATAATGGCGATCCAGTCGCCGCCAACCGATGCGCGCGTGCCGGGAGGCTCGGACATGACGAGTGTGTCGGAGCGTGCGGCGGCGTCCGGGGTGTCAGTGGCAGCATTGCGATATCTGGCGATCGACGCGTTTTCCATGCGGGAGGCCCGATGAGCATTATTACGAACAAAATAGCAGTGGTGCGCAAGCGGCATGCGCCAGATTGCGGGGCAGCATGGCCGAAAAAGCCTGGGGATATGCCGATCGCTTGAAGATTCACGAATCGCTGGCTCGCGATGGGTCGGTTCATGCATGGCCGTCCCGCGGATGGCCGCCCCGTCCGATTCCACCTGGTAGATGGCGCGTCGTGGACGCCGCCGCGCGGTAAGGTCCAGAACGGGTGACGAAAACGCGTTCCCAAACATGCTTGAGGGGAACTGGGAAAAGGGCTGACGCTCCGACTCAGAGATCGACAACAGGAGAGGCATTTTGCGCGCAATGCGGCTGCCAGCCATACCGATCAAGGCCGGCTTCGGACCCGGAGCGGCGACCTGGGTGCTGCTGCAGCAGGTCGTCGTGCGCGGCCTCGTCGCCGTCAAGTTCCTCGTGATCGGGCGCATTCTCGGGCCGTCGGCAATCGGTCTCGCGAGCGTCGCGCTGCTCGCGGTCGCGATTGCCGAAGCGCTCTCCGATACCGGGCTCGCGCAAGCCGTCATACAGGGCCAGTCGTCGCCAACGCGCGCGGAGGCCGGCGCCGTCTGGACGACGCTCGCGACGCGCGGCCTGCTGATCGGTCTGCTGCTCGTGGCGAGTGCGCCGCTCATGGACGCGCAGTTCCACCTGGGCGGCGCGATCGGCCTCGTCCAGCTCGCCGCGCTGCTCCCGCTCTTGCGCGGGCTCGCCTCGCCCGCGTATTTCATCACGCAGCGCGAGCGCCATTTCCAGCATATTGCGGCGATCGAAATCTCGTCCTCGTGCCTTGACTGCGGCTTCGGCATTGCGCTCGCACTCGCTGGCGCGGGCCCGTACTCGCTGCTGCTCGGCATGATGATCGGCGAGGCCTTCAAGAGCGTCGTCACGTGGATCGCGCTCTCGCCGCGTCCGCCGATCCGGCTGCGCTGGTCGGGCATCGGCCATTACGTAGGGTTCAGCCGCTGGATCTGGGCGAGCAGCGTGATCATTCTCATCACCAACCAGTTCGACAAGGTGGTGGTGGGCAAGCTGCTCGGGCCGACGCAGCTCGGCGCCTGGCAGATGTCCTCGAAGCTCGCGCAAATGCTGCTCGCCGACGCCGCGCTCGCGCTGTCGCAGTATCTCTTCCCCACCTTCGCCGCGCATCATCGTGGCGGGCCGCAATCGGCCGCGCGCCTGTTCCGGCTGTATCTCATCGCGGCCGTGGCGGGGCTCGCGTGCGTGGTGATCGTGCTGCGCTTCGCCGCAGAGCCGCTCTTTTCGCTCGTGCTCGGCGCCGCGTGGCTGTCGGCCGTGCCGCTCTTTCGCATCTTCGTCATCAACATGGCGATCAGCGCGCTGAATTCGGTGCTCGCCTCGTATCTGCGCGCGGTGGGCGACGCGCGTGCCGTCACGGTTGCATCGCTGCTCCAGGTCGTGGCGCTCGTGGTGTCCGTGCCGCCTTCCTTGCATATGTTCGGTGTGACGGGTGTGGCATGGTCGATGACCTTCGGGCTGTCCTCGTGCGCGGCGTGGATGCTGTATCGCGTCTCGCGGCAGAAATAGGCCGGCGTGCAAAGGCGGGCGAGCGGGATTGAAGCGGGATTGAAGCGGCGATTCACGCCCGCAGCGCCGCTTCGACGATCTCGGCGAGCTGATGTCCGAGCGTAGGCGAGTTGAGCTGGCAGTACACCGCGTGCGCGGCGGCCGCGGCTGCGCGCATTTCGCCGGGCGGCATGGACCAGATGCGCCGCAGTGTGGCGCCGAGCGCCTGTGTGCCGCCGTCGCGCCCGAAGAAAAAGCCGGTGCGGCCGTCCTCGACATAGCCCGGCTCCGGCCCCATGTGCAGCGGCAGCCGGTCGTGCACGACGGGCGGCAGGCTCAACGCGAACATGTGCACGACGCTCAAGCCCGCCGAGCCCGGATAGCAGCCTACGCGGCAGCGCCGGCTGATGGTCGCGATGGCGTCGTCGTCGAACACCGCGCCATACCAGACCACGTAGCTGCGATCGCTGTATTTGCGCTTCAGGCGCTCGCCGTGCTCGCCGTCGCCGATCACGTGCAGCGTGATGTCGTTGCCTTCGGCATGAAGCTGCCCGACCACGTCGATGAGCGGTTCGATCTCCGAGCCTTCGCGCAGCCTGCCGATGAAGAGCACGCCGCTCTCGGCGCCCGTCTTGGTGGCGGGCTCCACACCGCACGAGACCGTGAGTGCGTTGTTCGCGACGACAAGCTTCGCGAGCGGGCAGCCGATCGCGACGAGCGAGCGCCGCGAAGCCTCGGTATAGCAGACGTAGCGCACGGCGAGCGCGACTGCAAGGCGGTAGCAGACCGTGCGCATGAGCCCCGCGCTCTCGTGCCGGTAGAGCCCCTGGCCGTGAATCAGCACGGGCACGCGCATCACGCGTCCGGCGAGGAGCGCAAGCCACAGCGACAGATAGCGAACGTCTGCAAAGATCAGGACTGCATCGGGACGTTCGAAAACGATGTGGCTCAGCACGCGGCTTTGCATGCGAATGCGCCGCGAGGGCAGACCCGCGAGACTCGCGATACGCGTTTCGACGAACTCGTCGCACTCGGGCTTCTCGCGCGAAAAGCCGTTGGCCTCGACTCCCTTGGAGCACGCAAACACCTTGACAGTGAAAAGTCGGTTGAGCGACTCGATGACTTCGATGCGATAGCGCGCGATCAACGGCTGCACGTAGAAGACCACTGGGCGTTCGAGCCGGGTGCCGGGTCCGGTTTCGCAAACCGTTGTCCCGGAAGAGAGGATCTCGTCTTCCGCTGGCTGGCTTCGACGTGTCGACGCAGTCATGTTGGGAGGATCTTTCCGGTGAGGCGGGTTAGTCGGTCATATTTGCGCGAATCCCTTTTAGCATTTGTAGGCGAGTCTTATCAAAAGAGGAATCCGAAAAATTCTATTGGACGGATTTACCGGACGGGGCTGCGCTATGGGTGATGCGTAATCGATAAAAGCGCAAAAATAGTGCAGTAAATGCGGATTTGATTCACAGAAAAGGAGAAGCGGTAAAAGGTTCGAAGCACGCTGTCAACGCGTGCTCGTTCACAAACAGTTGGAATCAGTCGTTGAATAGATTGTTTCGGACAACCTGAATCCGGCCCGACTAGCAGCCAAGGCCTCGTGCTAACCTCGATTCGAGTCGAAACGACCACCGGAATGCGGAGAATCCGATGACAACGCGCACGACCGATGATCTCGTGTCTTCCATGGCCTCGAAGGGCGCGAAGGCGCGCATGCGTGTCGCGGTGGTCGTCGCGACCAAGGGACGGCCAGGCGCCACCGCGTGGGTCGTGCGTCTGCTCGCGCGGCAAACGGTGCGGCCGGATCAGATCATCCTCTCGGGCAGCAGCGCAGACGACATCGGACCCTACGACGCCAACGGACTGCGCGTGGACGAAATCATCGGCACGGCGGGTTCGAGCGTGCAGCGCAATCGCGCGCTCGACGCGCTTGCGCCGGACATCGACGTCGTGATTTTCCTCGACGACGACTTCGCGCCCGAAGGTCACTGGATCGAGCTGTGCGTGGAATTGTTCGAGAGCGACGCGAAGCTCGTGGGCTTTTCCGGCCGCACGTTGCGCGACGGCGCGAACACGCAGCCGATCTCCTGGGAAGAAGCCGTTGCGCTCGTGGACGGTGCGCAGGCCGAAGTGATGCGGCGACCGCCGCTGCGGCCCTGCGTGGAACTGTACGGCTGCAACATGGCGTGCCGCGCGCAGGCTATCGCCGATCTGCGCTTCGACGAGCGTCTCGTGCTGTATGGCTGGCTGGAGGACAAGGACTTCTCGCGGCGCCTCGCGCGCCGCGGCTCGGTCGCGTACTGCGACTATCTGCTGGGCGTGCACCTCGGGCTGCGAGGCGGGCGCGTATCGGGCCGGCGCTTCGGCTATTCGCAGGTGGTCAACGCGATGTACCTGTGCAACAAGGGCGTGATGTCGCGCAAGGAAGCGACCAGCAACATCCTGCGCGCGCTCAGCATGAACTGCGTGAAGTCGGTGCGCCCGGAGGCGCATCTCGACCGGCGCGGCAGGCTCATCGGCAACGTGATCGGGATTGCCGATCTGTGCATGGGCGCGGTGCGGCCCGAGCGCGCCGAGCGGCTATGAATTCACGCGCGGCGCCGTGCGAGCGCGCCGCGCGCTGCGCTCAGTTGCCCGAACCGCGCGCAATGCGGCGCTGCTTGACCGCTTGCGCGAGGCCTTCGAGCACGCCCACGCTTTCGTCCCAGCCGATGCACGCGTCCGTGATGCTCTGGCCATAGGTCAGCTCGCAGCCTTCCTTCAGGTCCTGGCGGCCCGCCACGAGGTGCGACTCCACCATCACGCCGACGATGCGCTCGTCGCCCGCCGCCACCTGGCGGCCGATATCGGCGCACACCGGAATCTGGTTCTCGTGCTTCTTCGAGCTGTTCGCGTGGCTCGCGTCGATCATGAGGCGCGCGGCGAGACCCGCCTTGCCGATATCGCTGCATGCGGCGTTCACGCTATCCGCGTCGTAGTTCGGCGTCTTGCCGCCACGCAGAATCACATGGCAGTCCTCATTGCCCGCGGTCGAGACGATGGCCGAGTGGCCGCCCTTCGTCACCGAGAGGAAATGGTGCGGCTGCGAAGCGGCCTTGATCGCGTCGACGGCGATCTTCACGTTGCCGTCCGTGCCGTTCTTGAAGCCGACCGGGCACGACAATCCCGAAGCCAGCTCGCGGTGCACCTGCGATTCCGTTGTGCGCGCACCGATCGCCCCCCACGAGATGAGGTCGGCGATGTACTGCGGGCTGATCATGTCGAGGTATTCGGTGCCGGCGGGCAGGCCCAGTTCGTTGATCGAGACGAGCAGCTCGCGCGCGGTGCGCAGACCGTCGTTGATCTTGAAGCTGTTGTCGAGGTACGGGTCGTTGATGAGGCCCTTCCAGCCCACCGTCGTGCGCGGCTTCTCGAAGTACACGCGCATCACGATCTCGAGCTCGTTCTTGAAGCGCTTGCGCTCTTCGACGAGCCGCTTCGCGTAGTCGAGCGCGGCCTTCGTGTCGTGAATCGAGCACGGCCCGACGACGACGATCAGGCGGTCGTCCATGCCGTGCAGGATGCGGTGCATGGCGCGGCGCGATTCGAAGATCAGTGTGGAGGCGGCCTCCGAGCAGGGGAATTCGCGGATCAGGTGAGCGGGCGGCGTGAGTTCCTTGAGTTCGCGAATGCGGACATCGTCGGTGTTGTGCGGGGGCATGGTTGTTTTCTCCTGATCCTGGGTGCGTAGCGTGCGTCGTTCAGACGGTGCTTCAAATTCGGTTAGATGAAGGTGAGGCTCGAAAGTGAGGGCGAAAAACAAGGGCGAAAAAAAACCGCCAGGTTTGGCTGGCGGTTTCTCGTGTATTCGGGGTCCTGCGCGTACTATCAACCCTCTCGATCCGCCAGCGGTCTGAGATACCAAAAGAAGTAAAAGTAAAACTTCGTGGCGAACATGGCGGTCTGGGTCGGAACGTTCGTGACTTCGGTGCGTTACGTCGAAAAGGTTGTTTGCCTTTATAACCCGGCCTTCTCGTGGCTGGCAAGCGGGGTACGCTAAAAAAGCGGACTATCTGCAAAAAAATGATTCAGGTGCAGAAAATCCGCACGGTGATGCGGAATTCCCGCATCACCGTGCACGGAATGCGCGCGGGCCAGGGTCTTAAACCGTGCCGCCCACCGTCATGCGGTCGATGCGCAGCGTCGGCTGACCCACGCCCACCGGCACGCTCTGGCCCTCCTTGCCGCATACGCCCACGCCCGAGTCGAGGCGCATGTCGTTGCCGATCATGCTCACGTACTTGAGCGATTCCGGGCCGCTGCCGATGAGCGTTGCGCCCTTCACGGGGTAGCTGATCTTGCCGTTTTCGATCATGTAGGCTTCGGAGGCCGAGAACACGAACTTGCCGTTCGTGATGTCCACCTGGCCGCCGCCGAAGTTCACGGCATACAGACCGTTCTTCACCGAGCCGATGATTTCCTGCGGATCCTTGTCGCCGTTGAGCATGTACGTGTTGGTCATGCGCGGCATGGGCAGCGCGGCGTACGACTCGCGGCGGGCGTTGCCCGTCACGGGCATTTTCATGAGGCGCGCGTTCAGCGAATCCTGAATGTAGCCCTTGAGAATGCCGTCTTCGATCAGCGTCGTGCACTGCGTGGGGTTGCCTTCGTCGTCGATATTGAGCGAGCCGCGGCGGTTGGGCAGCGTGCCGTCGTCGACCACCGTCACGCCCTTCGCGGCCACGCGCTCGCCAATGCGCCCCGCGAACGCCGACGAGCCCTTGCGGTTGAAGTCGCCTTCGAGGCCGTGGCCGATCGCCTCGTGCAGCAGCACGCCGGGCCACCCCGGGCCGAGCACGACGGTCATCGCGCCGGCGGGCGCCGGGCGCGCTTCGAGGTTCACGAGCGCGGCGTGCACGGCGTCGTCCACGTACTTCGACAGGATGTCGTCGGTGAAATAGCCGTAGTCGTAGCGGCCGCCTCCGCCGCCGTTGCCGATTTCGCGGCGGCCGTTGTGCTCGGCGATCACCGTGACCGACACGCGCACGAGCGGGCGGATGTCGGCGGCGAGCGCGCCGTCGCTGCGTGCGACGAGCACCACGTCGTACTCGCCCGCGAGCGCGGCCATGACTTGCGTAATGCGCGGATCGCGTCCGCGCGCCATCTCCTCGATGCGCTCGAGCAGCTTCACCTTTTCGGTGGCGCCGAGCGAACTCAACGGATCGGACGGCAGGTACAGATCGCGGCCCGCAATGCCCGTGAGCGACTTCGCCACCTGGATTTTCTGCTTGCCGCCGCCGGCCCTGGCGATCGAGCGCGTGGCGATGGCGGCCTGGCGGATCGCTTCGGGCGAGAGGTCGTCGGAGTAGGCGAAAGCGGTGCGCTCGCCGGACACGGCGCGCACGCCGACACCCTGGTCGATGCTGAAGCTGCCCGACTTGACGATGCCTTCCTCGAGGCTCCAGGCCTCGCTGCGCGTGGTCTGGAAGTAAAGATCGGCGTAGTCGATGCGATGCGTGAAGATCTCGCCGAGCGTGCGCGTGAGCACTGCCTCGTCGAGGCCGTAGGGCGTGAGGAGCAGGTCCTTCGCGGTCGCCAGATTGCGGATGCCGGGTTCGATGATGTTCATGCGCTCTGTGGGATCAATCGATGAGTCTGTCAATGGAGATTCGGGCGCGGTGCTGCGAAATCAAGCGCCTTAAACGTAGAACACGCGTAGAACTCGCGTGGAATTCGATGGCGTTCATTCGCGGGGCCAGTTGTCGCGCGCGTTGCATGCGTTACGTGCGTCATGCGCAGTCGAGCACGCGGTGCCGCCACGCCGGAAGGCTCGCGCGCACGCTGGCGATGCGTTTGGGGTCGATGTCGCCGGCCACCACCCCTGCGCCTTCGTCGCGCACGTCGACGATCTCGCCCCACGGGTCGATCAGCATGCTGTGACCCCATGTGCGCCGACCGTTCTCGTGGGTGCCGCCTTGCGCCGCGGCGAGCACGTAGCACTGGTTCTCGATCGCGCGGGCGCGCAGCAGGAGTTGCCAGTGGGCGCGGCCGGTGGTGTAAGTGAACGCGGAAGGCACGACCATCAGTGCGCAGTCTCCCATGCGCCGATACAGCTCGGGAAAACGCAGATCGTAGCAGACCGACAGGCCGACCCGGCCGAACGGCGCCTCGAACGTGCGCACCTCGGCACCGGGCCGGATCGTGCGCGCTTCGTCGAATGATTCGGCGCCTTTTTCGAAGTTGAAGAGATGGATCTTGTCGTAGCGCGCGCGCTCCTCGCCGCTCGGGTCGAACACGAGCGTGGTGTTGAGCACGCGCGTTTCCTCGGGCGCTTTCAGCGGCAGGGTGCCGCCGATCACCCACACGCCATGGCGCTTCGCCGCATCGGCAAGAAAACGCTGAATGGGCCCGTCGCCGTGCGGCTCGCGGATCGCGAGCTTGTCGCTGTCCTTGTGACCCATGAAGCAGAAATATTCGGGCAGCAACACGAGGCGCGCGCCCGCGGCGGCGGCCTCGGCGATCAACTGGTCCGCTTCGGCGAGATTGCGCTCGCGATCGGGCGTGCTGACCATCTGCAGCGCGGCGACGCGAAACGGATCGGGAGAGGGAGCGCTCATCGGCAGATCTTGAATGGGTTCGGGGTACCTGGCGCGCATGCCGCGTGCCCGCGGCGCGGCGCACTTAATGGCAACTGGGCGCCTAATTCAGCGCACTGCGTCGGCGCACTGCGTCAGTGCGCTGCGTCAGTGCGCTGCGTCAGTGCGCTGCGTCAGTGCGCTGCGGCTGGCGCCTGCGCGTCCATCTTACCCTGATCGCCATGCAGCCGCTCGACGTGCGGTTTGGCCCACGGCCCCGTGATCGCGAAGTCCAGCGCGAACGCGTGCTCGAGCGTATGCGAGAGCACGACGTCGCCGATCAGCGCGCCGAGCCCGAAGAGCGGATTGATGATGGTCGCCGCGACCACGCCCGCGCCCGCGCTGACCGTCGGCACCACGTGCACGCGCAGGTCCTGGGTTTCGTGTGCGAGGTCCACGCTGCCCGTCATCGTCGCGCGCCCAGGTGCGGTGACGAGCCTGAAGTCGTTGGTGCTGCCAATGCCGTTCTGGATCTGCGCGGTGGCCGTCGCGCTCGTGAAGGGCAGGCCTTCGCCGATGATGTCGCGGAAGTCCATCGTTGCAAAGCGCGCGAGGCTCTGCAGGCTCAGCACGCCAAGCAGCCTTGCCACGCCCGGATCGACCTTGAGAATCTCGCCATGACGCAGGTCGAGCGCGAGGTTGCCGTTCAGCGACGGGAAGTCGATGCGCGTGGGGCCGCCTTGCCATTCCAGGTTGCCCGAGAGCGTGCCCGAGCCGTTCTTGAGCACGTGCGGCCTGCCGGCGCGTACGAGCAGCGCGCCGGCGTCCTTGATGTCGAGATGGAAGTCGAGCGCCGTGCGGCGCGGCGTTTGCATCCCGGCGGCCGCAGAGTCGTCGCCGGCTGCCGTGTCGCCCACCGCGCGCCAGTTTTCCGTGGCGGTGAGGTGCGCGTCCGGATTGCTGATGTCGAGCTGGTCGAGCTGCCAGACCGGCACGCCGTTGTCGTCGAAGTTGTGCGCATTCACCTGGAGGCGGCCGAGGTCGCGGTCGCGCACGATGAGCTGGTTCACGACGAGGTCGATCGACGGCATGTTCTGCGCGGGCTGCGACATCGCCTCACCGAGCAGGTCGTTTTCGGTGGCGGCGGGCACGGTGAGGCGCGCGAGCCGCGCTTCGAGCGTGCCGGGTGCGCCCGGCACGGCGCCCGGCTTCCACGAGACGTGGCCCGAGACCTGGTTGGAGGCGACGTTGGCCTGCCATTCGTTGCCGCGCCCGCCGGTGCGCGACGCGCCGAGCACGACGTTCTCCCAGTGCCGCTTGAGCAGCGTGAGCATGCCGACGTGGACCGCGAAGCGCGACGGCAGGAACTGGCCGACCGCGCCGTTGGGCGCGAGCGGCGACGAGGCGGCGGCAGGTGCGGCCGCTGCCGCCGCGGTGGCCGACGCCGGGCTTGGCGGCGCGGCAGCGGGGTTGACCGCCGCCGCTTCGGAGGCCGCCTGTGGGGCGGCGTTTTGAGCTTGCCTTTCTGCTGCCCTTTCTGCAGCGGTTCGCGGCGGGGGAACCGGCGCGGCCGCCGCCGTCGCCGTGCGCGCAGGCGCCGAGCCTTGCGCTTGCAAGGCTGCCGTGCCGCGCATCTGCTGCACCACGGCGCGCCAGGCGTCGGCGTCGAAGGCGGGCAGGTCGACGGCGGCGGTCACGCCTTCCGACGGCAGATCCGCGGGCCGGTTCATCCCGATCGCACCGCGCACCACTTCGGGCACGTGACCCGGATGGCGGCGCATCACGTAACGCGCGGCAAGCGGCCCGAGCGTGAGTTCCGCATGTTCGAAGGCGGCGTCGTCGGCCCTCGCATCGGCGCCGGTGGCGGATTCGGCGGGCGCGCCCGTGCCGGGCTGCAATTCGAAGTTCAGCGGCATGGGCGTGCCGGCCGCCTTGCCGAACGGCGCGGGCAGGTCGAGCGCGAGGCCCGTGAGATCGGCGTTGGCCTTCACGTCGGGCAGGCGGCCGCGCTGGCCGGCCACGGAAAGCGAGTAGGGCGCCGCGCCCGACAGGCGCCCGATCGCCGCCGCCGCCATGCCGTGCAGGTTCAGGCCGCGCGCCGCATCGACCGCCACGTCGCCCGCCACGTTCACCGCATAGTGCCCGTCGTCGCGCATTGCGCCGCTTGCGCGCAGGTCGCCGCCGAGGAAGCGCGCCGTGAGCCGGTCGACATTGGCGCTGTGGTTCGTGAAGCGCACCTGTCCGGTGAGGTTCGAGACGGGCGGCACGTTCTTCGCCGTGAGCGTGTTGTTTTCGAAGCCGATGGCGCCCGCGAGCAACACCTTCGGCATCGGATGGCGCGGGATCGTGAGCTTGAGCGCGAGCGTGGACTGCCCCTGCGCGCGCACCTTCGTGGTGGCGTGCTTCGTCATGTAACCGATCGAGCTGTTCTCCGCGTAGTCGAGCAGATCCGCGAGCGGCCCGCGCCCGCTGCCCTCGATCACGATATCGGAGCCCTTGATGCCCAGCTCCTCGATGCGCCCGCTCACGTTGCGCAGCACGAAGTTGCGATAGTGGCCGCGATCGACGTCGAAGCGCAGCTTGTTCTCATGCAGCTTGAACACGCCGTCGATGCCGTCGAAAGCGGGCCAGACGTTCGGCGCGCCGCTGCGCATCTTGCGCGGCGGGAACGGCGACGGGTCGAAGCGCCCGCCCGTGAACGGGGCAACGATGCGGAACTGGCCCGCATCGGGGTTGCGCGAGTAGGGGAATTGGGTGAGGTCGCCGTGAATCTCGATCGTCGCGCCCTTCGACAGGCCCGCCTGCAGGCCGTGGCCGAGGTAGATGCGCGTCTTCTCGGCGATGGCGGTGGGCAGGTAGCGCGGGATGGCCTTCACCCTGGCCTCGTCGAAATGTGCGACGAGGTCGAGCGAGCCGCGTCCCTTGCCGGGGTTCGTGTAGTGCGCGGTCATCTTCGCGCGCGCGTCGGCGTTCTCGACGCCCAGGTTCGCGACATCGACGGTGAACGCCTTCAGCCGGTTGCCGGGTTCGCGCCCGGCGGCCACGGTCCATTTGGCCGCGCCGTAGAGCCGGTCGAACGTGAGGCGCGGATTGTCGAACACGCCCGGCAGCGTGATGGCCACGCTGTTCGTGTCGAGGTCGATGGTGCCGTGCGACTCGTCGGCGTCGATGTGCCCCCAGAGGTTCTCGACCCCCGGCAGGCCCGCGCGCGGGTGGCCGCGCGGCGTGAGGCCCGGCCCCGGCTCCTGCGCGTTCACGCTGATGCCCTGCAGGTCGCCTTTGAAGCGATAGTGGGTGACTGGCTCGACGCCCGTGGAGCGCTGCTCGGCGGCCGCTTCGCCCGCCTCGGGCTTCGCGCGCTCAAGGGAGAGATCGTAGTTCGCCACCAGCCCACGCGGGTCGAAGCGCACGAGCGCGCCCTGCACCCGCCCGGGCAGCGGCAGCGCGCGCATGAACTCGGCGAGGATGCCGAGATCGATGCGGTCGCCGCGCACGCTCATCAACTGGCCGTGCTGGAGTGTTTGCTGACGAAAGCGCGCGTCGAGCGTCGTGAGCGCGAGCGAGCGCATGAGCGGCGTGCCGTCGTCGAGCGGCGGCTGGCCCAGTTCCGCGTGGAAGTCGCGCAGCTTGAGCGTGTAGTCGCTGGGCTGGATGCCCAGGCTCCAGTGGAAGCTCGCAACCGGCATGTCGAGGAGGGGCTGCGTGGGCCGCGTGCGCAGCGAAACGTTTGAGCCTTCCAGCGCGCCGCTCGCCTCGAGAATGCGTCCATTCGAGAAGCGCGCCCAGATCGCGTTGTCGATGCGCCCCGCGTAGGTGGCAATCGGAAAGTTGATGTAGCGCGCGAGCGTAGGCAGATCGACGGGGCCGGTCGAGAGGTAGGTGTCGCCCGTCCAGCTGATCGGCTTGCCGGCCTGCGCGTAGTGCGCGTGCGTGAAGTGCGCGCGGAAGTCGAGCGGGCCGTGCAGCACGGCGCCTTCGGCGGGCGCCTGGAGCGCGATGCGGTGATCGTAGCCGTCGTTGAGAATCGCGAGGCGAATATGCGAGAGCGCGAGGTCGGGCACGTCGCGCGTGGCGTCGTGCCAGCGCAGCGTGCCGCCGCGCAGCACGATGGCCTGCTGGCGCATGAGCCAGGTCGTGAAGGTGGCATTGCCCGTGTGTGCCGTGGGCACCGGCACGCCTGCCACGGTGAGCGTGCCGTCGTCCTCGCGCGCGATGTGCACGTCGGGCTGCTCGACCACGATGCTCGAGAGCAGCGGTTCGAGCAGCACGACCGAGCGCCACGACACCGAGGCGGTGGCGTGCGGCACGTCGAGCGCGATATTGCCGTGGCGGTCGCGGATCGTCAGACCGGTGACGTCGATGCCGGGCTGGAAGCCCGACCAGTGCGGCGCAAGCTTGCCGATGCGGAATTCGGCGTGAATCTTCGAGGAGACGATCTGCTCGATGCGCGGACGGAAGTTGTCCACGTACGGCAGCACGACATAGCGCAGCCCGAGCAGCAGGACCGAGACGATGAAATACAGGACGAGCGCGATGATCGCCAGCACGCGCAACGTGTGGCGCAGGACCGGGTGATGATGGTGCGGACCCCCTGGCTCGGTAGCCTGGCTGGCATGTCCAGATTGGGGTAGGCCGGCGTGATCGTTTCGCTCGGACATGCTGCGGCGGGTGGGGTATGGTAGCGTTGCGTTCTAACGACGAAATGTATCACAGAGGGCTGTCAGAACGACCATCCGGGGAAGCCGGGATGGCCGCGCGGCGCGTGACACGCATGATTTCTTGCACTGCAGTGGCGGCTATGCCGGGCGCATCGGCGAGGCCGGCCGCGCGAGCCGGCGGGCGGTGCATGCGTGGCGCGGGGCGAACCCTCGCGGTCGAGTCATCGGTATCGGCATCGTCATCGTCATACCGGCAACGTCATCAACCCAGGCGCGCGCGGCGAAACAACAGCGAACAGCGGGCCCTTCCGGCAAGCAGCACTTCATGACCGACATCCCTCTTCTGAGTTCCAGCTATTCCCGCTATGCAGCACGTGCTTACGCCGCGCGCCCCGGCCTGGCGGCGCAGGTCGAGGCGCTGGCAGCCGCGCCGCTCTCGCGCGAACGCATCGTCGCGCGGCTCGACGCGTTGAGTGAGCAACGGCTCGCTGCAGCAAACGCCGCACCTGGCGCGCCGCTCGACGACGAGCAGTTGAAGACGGTCCTGCGCCAGTTGCGCGTGGAAGTGATCTGCGCCGTGATGGAGCGGGACCTCGGCGGGGTGGCCGACGTCCCCGAAGTGACCGGCAGCATGACCGATCTCGCCGAAGTCACGATCCAGCGCGCGCTCGCCTGCGTGAGCGCCGACCTCGAGACGCTCTTCGGCGAGCCGCGCGGCCCGGGCGGCGAGCGCCTCACGCTCGGCGTGGTGGGCATGGGCAAGCTGGGCGGGCGCGAGCTGAACGTTTCGTCCGACATCGACCTGATCTTCGTCTACGAGGACGATGGCGAAACCACGGGCGGCCAGCGCCCGCCCATCGCCACGCAGGACTTCTTCACGCGCGTGGGCAAGCGCCTGATCGGCGCCTTGAGCGATGTGACGGCCGATGGCTTCGTGTTTCGCGTGGACATGCGCCTGCGCCCGAACGGCGACTCCGGGCCGCTCGTGTGCAGCCTCGGCATGCTCGAAGAGTACTTCTACGTGCAGGGCCGCGAGTGGGAGCGCTATGCGTGGATCAAGGGGCGGCTCGTTTCCGGCGACGACAGCGACAGCGCGCTGCGTCTTGCACGCCAGCTCGATTCGCTCGTGAAGCCGTTTGTCTACCGGCGCTATCTGGACTTCGGCGTGATCAGCGCGATCCGCTCGCTGCACGTGCAGATTCGCCAGGAAGCGCAGCGGCGCGCCATGATGCGCCCCGACAAGGCCGACGACATCAAGCTCGGGCGCGGCGGGATTCGCGAGATCGAGTTCAGCGCCCAGGTGTTCCAGCTCATTCGCGGCGGCCAGGATGCGGGCTTTCGCGTGCGCCCGACGCTCGCGGTGCTCGGCTACGCTGCCGCGCGCGGACTGATCGCGCCGCAGGTGTGCGGCGAGCTCACGCGCGCCTACAACTTTCTGCGCGACCTCGAGCATCGCCTGCAGTATCGCGACGACGCGCAAACGCATGCCATGCCTGTCGATGCCGGGGAGCGCGCGGCGCTCGCGAACTCGATGGGCTTGGCCGACTACGCCGCGCTGATGACGGCACTCGACGGCCACCGCGACAACGTCGAGCGCCAGTTCGTGCAGATCTTCTCCGACAAGGTGGGCGGCGAGGGCGGCTGCGGCGCGTCCGAAGACGGCGCGGCGGCATGGGTCTGGAGCGGCGCGCTCACGGAAGAGGGCGCCGGCGACTCGTTGCTCGAACGTCTCACGGAGCTGGGCATCGACGACCCCGCGCCGCTGCTCGCGCGCCTGCGCGGACTCTGGCAGTCGTCGCGTTACGTGGGCCTGCCCGAGAAGAGCCGCGAGCGCTTCGACAGCGTCGCGCAGCGCGCGCTCGAAGCCGCGCGCACGCTCGAGCCGCGTGAGCGCCGCGGCGACACGCTCGCGCGCATGTTCGACCTGCTCGAAACCGTGATCAGGCGCGGCGCATATCTCGCGCTGCTCTGCGAATATCCGGATGCGCTCAACCGCGTGCTCAAGGTACTGGGCGGCTCGCGCTGGGCGGCGGGCTATTTGATCCGCCATCCGCAACTGCTCGACGAACTGCTCGACGACGAGGCGGTTGCGTCGCCCTTCGACTGGCCCGAGTTCTCGCGCCTGCTGCGCGCGCGCCTCGCGGCGGCAGCCGACGTCGAGCAGCAGATGGACCTGCTGCGCCACGCGCATCAGGCCGAGGTGTTCCGCATCCTGCTCAACGACCTGGCGGGGCGGCTCTCGGTGGAGCACGTGAGCGACCGGCTCTCCGAGCTTGCCGACGCCGTGCTCGACGTGACCATCGAGACCGTCTGGAAGCAGTTCGCGAGGCGCCATCGCGAGGTGCCGCGCTTCGCGGCGATCGCGTATGGGAAGCTCGGCGGCAAGGAGCTGGGCTACGCGTCGGACCTCGACATCATCTTCCTGTACGAAGACGAGGACGAGCGCGCCTCGGAAATCTACGCGACCTTCGCGCGCCGCCTCATTACATGGCTCACCACGGCCACCGGCGCGGGCACGCTGTTCGACGTCGATCTGCGCTTGCGGCCGAACGGCGAGTCGGGCCTGCTCGTGACCGACCTCGACGCGTTCCGCCGCTACCAGCTGCGCGAAGGCGATGCGGCGAACACGGCGTGGGTCTGGGAGCACCAGGCGCTCACGCGCGCGCGCTTCTCGGCCGGGGACGCGGCGATCGGCAGCGCGTTCGAGGCGATCCGCGTGCAGGTGCTGACCACGCCGCGCGACGCCGCACCGCTCGCGAAGGAAATCGTGGAGATGCGCCAGCGCGTGGAAGACGGCCACCCGAACCGCACCGAACTCTTCGACCTCAAGCACGACCGCGGCGGCATGGTGGACATCGAGTTTCTCGTCCAGTACTGGGTGCTGCTGCACGCGGCACAGGACCCCGCGCTGATCCGCAACACGGGCAATATCGCGCTGCTGCGCGAAGTGTCGCGCTTCGGGCTCATGAGCGAGGAGGAGGCCGAGACGATAGGCTCGGCGTACCGGCTTTACCGCAAGCTGCAGCACCAGTTGCGGCTCGACGGCATGGAGAAGGCGCGCGTCGATCCGGCGCGTGTGGAGCGCGAGCGCGGGGCCGTGCTGGCGCTGTGGAAGCGCGTGTTCGGAGCGCGGGGGGAAGCTTAGCGCGCGAGCGCGAGGCGTCGATGGCCGGTGCGCTTGATGTGCCCGGTGCGCTTGATGCGCCCGAT
This sequence comes from Paraburkholderia silvatlantica, assembly GCF_003096715.1. Classification (GTDB taxonomy): domain Bacteria; phylum Pseudomonadota; class Gammaproteobacteria; order Burkholderiales; family Burkholderiaceae; genus Paraburkholderia; species Paraburkholderia silvatlantica. Next base: position 48,448 of record NZ_QEOL01000011.1, on the reverse strand, counting down.
GCGCGAGGCGCAGTCTCGCTCAGGCCGCCAGCATCTCTTTCGCGTGGCGCCGCGTCGTCGCGGTAATCTCCAGCCCGCCCAGCATGCGCGCGACTTCTTCCACGCGGCCGCCCCTGTCTAGCGGCGTGACGGCCGAGACCGTGCCGCCGTTGCCGTCGCCGGACTTCGCCACCTGGAAGTGATGGTCGCCGCGCGCCGCGACCTGCGGCAAGTGCGTGACGCACAGCACCTGGCGCGCGCGCCCGAGCTGGTGCAGCAAACGTCCCACCACTTCGGCGACGCCCCCGCCAATGCCCGTATCGACTTCGTCGAAGATCAGGGTGGGCGTGGGACTCGCCGCGCTCGCGATCACGGCGAGCGCGAGGCTGATGCGAGCGAGTTCGCCGCCCGAGGCGATCTTCGCGAGCGGGCGCAGCGGCACGCCGGCATGGCCCGCCACGCGGAATTCGATCTGCTCCAGACCATGTGCGCTGCCGATCGGCTCGCCAGTCGAGCTGCTGCCGAGCGCCACGAGCGCGACCTCGAAGCTGCCGCCCGCCATCGACAGTTCCTGCATGCCTTGCGTGACTGCCGCGCCGAGCGCCTTTGCCGCCCTGGCGCGCGCCTTCGAGAGCTGACGCGCCTGCACGAGATAGGCGTCCTGCGCCTTCTGCTGCGCGGCGCGCAGGCCGTCGAGATCGGACGCGGCGTCGAGCGCCGCGAGCTGCTGGCGGCGTGCCGCGTGTTCCTCGGGAAGCGCCTCGGCCGCCAGGCGGAACTTGCGCGCCGTCGAATGCAGCGCGTCGAGCCGCCGTTCCACCTGCGCGAGATGTTGCGGATCGAGATCGAGACGTTGCGCGTAATGCGAGAGCGAGTACGCCGCTTCCTGAATCTGGATCGCGGCCGGTTCGAGCGCGGCGAGCGCATCGTTGAGTTCGGCATCGACCTCGGCGAGAGAGCGCAGCTTCGAGACGATCGAATTCAGCTGCGAGAGCATCGCCTCATCGGATTCGGATAGCGCCGCGAGCGCGCCTTGTACGCCTTCGATCAGGTTAGCCGAGTTCGAAAGCCGCACGTGCTCCGCGTTCACTTCTTCCCATTCGCCCGGCTGCGGCGCGAGCTTGTCGAGCTCGGCGAGCTGCCACGCCAGGCGTTCGCGCTCGAGCTGCAGTTCGCGGTCGCGCGACATGGCGCTTTGCAGCGCGAGACGTGCGTCGCGCGCCTCGCGCCACGCGCGCGTGACGGCGGTGGCGAGATCCGTGAGGCCGGCGTGCGTATCGAACAGTTCGCGCTGCGCGTCGGGGCGCATGAGCAGCTGGTGCGCGTGCTGGCCGTGGATGTCCATGAGCATCTCGCCCAGCTCGCGCAGTTGCGCGAGCGTGGCGGGCGTGCCGTTGATGAAGGCACGCGAGCGCCCGCCGTTGTCCACCACGCGACGCATCATGACCGTGTGCTCGCCGTCGCCGTTCGTGAGCGCCTGCTCGTCGAGCCACAGCGCGGCATGCGCCGGCACATCGAACTCGGCGGTGATGTCGGCGCGGCTCTCGCCCGTGCGCACGACACTCGCGTCGGCGCGCGCGCCGAGCGTGAGGGCGAGGGCGTCGATCAGGATCGACTTGCCCGCGCCGGTTTCGCCGGAAAACACGGTGAAGCCGCTGTCGAATTCGAGGTCGAGCGTGGCGACGATCACGAAGTCGCGAATCGAGAGGTGGCGAAGCATGGCGTCTGGTTCTGCTTTTTTTGGGTTGCCCTTGATTACCGTGGGACCGCTGGCTGTGTGGAAACCGCGTGGCTACCGCGTGGAAACTGCGTGGCAACGGACGCGCGCTTCACGCGAAGACGTGGCCCTAGTCCTCCGGATCGCCCTGCAGCGAGGGGTGCTCGTTCCAGTGCAGCTTCTTGCGCAGCGTGCGGTAATAACTGTAGCCGACCGGGTGCAGGAAGGGCACGGTGTGGCGCGAGCGGCGCACCTCGATCACGTCGTTCAGCTCCAGCGCGGTGAACGACTGCATGTCGAAGTTCACGTTGACGTCGCGGCCCGCCACGATCTGGATGCTCACCTTGCAGTCGTCGGGCAGCACGATGGGGCGGTTCGAGAGCGCGTGCGGCGCGATCGGCACGAGCACGATGCCTTGCAGCTGCGGATGCAGGATCGGCCCCTGCGACGAGAGCGCGTAGGCGGTCGAGCCCGTGGGCGTTGCGACGATCAAACCGTCGGAGCGCTGGTTGTACATGAAGCGGCCATCCACGTTCACGCGCAGTTCGGCCATGCCCGAAAAGCCGCTACGGTTGACGACCACGTCGTTGAAGGCGAGCGCGTGGTAGATCGGGTCGCCGTCACGCGTGATGCGCGACTCCAGCAGCGAGCGCTCCTCGCGCTCGAACGAACCCGCGAGCAGTTGCGGCACGACCTCCTGCATCTCGGAGAACGCGATGTCGGTGATGAAACCGAGCCGCCCGTGGTTGATGCCGATGAGCGGCGTGCGGTAGGGCGCGAGCTGGCGGCCGATGCCGAGCATCGTGCCGTCGCCGCCGAGCACGACGGCCACGTCCGCGCGCGCGCCGATTTCGGCAGGCTGCAGCGCGGGATAGCCTTGCGCGCCGATTTCCTCTGCGGTTTGCGCTTCGAACACGACCTCGAAGCCGCGCTTCGAAATCGTCTGGGCGAGCGCTGTCAGCGGCTCGGCAATGCCTGGCGTATTGCTGCGCCCAACGAGCGCAACCGTCTTGAACTGGCTCTGGATCTTCTGGATCTGCATGCCGGCATTACACCATAGTCAGGTCGCGAAAAGAACCTGGCGCAAGCCGGGCGCAGCCCGCCAGGCCTTGCGCGCCGCACCTTTCAGCCCGAAGCCGGTGACACGCCGATGACAACGCGCGATGTACCGGGCGAAGTGACGTACCGAAGTGCCGTGCTGCAGTGCGATACCGCAGTGCCGTGCCGCAGTGTCGTGCCGCGGTGTCCTGCAATACGGCCGGCGACGGCGGCCGATCCAGGCCCGCCCGCGCTGCGCGTCTGCCGCCGGGCCCGGCCTGGCGGCGCACTCGCGGCCAAAGCGCCATTAGGCTAAAATTTTGAGTCATGCTAGACCCCCGCGCACAAACCCTCCTCAAGACGCTGATCGAGCGCTACATCGCCGAAGGTCAGCCGGTCGGCTCGCGCACGCTGTCGCGCTATTCCGGCCTGGAGCTGAGCCCGGCGACGATCCGCAACGTCATGTCGGACCTCGAGGAGCTGGGTCTCGTGTCCAGCCCGCATACCTCGGCCGGGCGTGTGCCCACGCCGCGCGGCTACCGGCTGTTCGTCGACACCATGCTCACCGTCGAGCCCAGTACCGACGACGACGCGCTCACGCGCGCGGTGAAGACCACGCTGCGCCCCGGCGAGCCGCAGAAAGTGGTGGCGGCCGCCGCCAGCGTCCTCTCGAACCTCTCGCAGTTCGCGGGCGTGGTGCTGACGCCCCGGCGCAGCCACGTATTCAAGCAGATCGAGTTCATGCGCCTGTCCGACAAGCGCATCCTGCTCATCATCGTGACGCCCGAAGGCGACGTGCAGAACCGCATCATGGCGACGCAGCGCGACTTCACGCCTTCCGAGCTCATCGAAGCCTCGAATTACATCAACGCGCACTTCGCGGGCCTGTCGTTCGACGAGGTGCGCCGCCGCCTGCGCGAGGAAATCGACGCGCTGCGCGGCGACATGACCGCGCTCATGCACGCGGCCGTGACCGCCAGCACCGAAGAGCCCGAGAGCGGCGACACCGTGCTCATTTCCGGCGAGCGCAACCTGCTCGAAGTGGCCGACCTTTCCTCGGACATGGCGCGCCTGCGCAAGCTATTCGACGTGTTCGACCAGAAAACCAGCCTCCTGCAGCTGCTCGACGTCTCGAGTCACGCGCAGGGCGTGCAGATTTTCATTGGCGGCGAGTCGCAACTCGTGCCGATCGAGGAAATGAGCGTGGTGACCGCTCCCTACGAGGTAAACGGCAAGATCGTGGGCACGCTCGGCGTGATCGGCCCCACGCGCATGGCGTACAACCGCGTGATCCCGATCGTCGACATCACCGCGCGCCTGCTCTCGCTCACGCTCAGCCAGAACTGAGCGCCGCGCCGCACAGCGGGCGCCCCCAGCCTTTGCGTCGATCATCCCCGAAAGGCGTGCCGCGCGCCATCGGCCGAATGGCCAACGCGCGATGAGTGCGCGATGCGTTGCCGCGTCGCAGAGGCCGGTTTGGCCCGCCAGGGTCGCCCGCTATAATGCTTGTTTCGTGCAACCGTTGCTGCGCATTCGCGCGGCGCCACTGATCGCCTATGCGTTTCGACCTGGAGCGGCCTTCGCAGTCCGCCGCGGCGCATCGCGTCGCCGTGCTGCTCATCAACCTGGGCACGCCGGACGCGCCCACGCCGCGCGCTGTGCGCCGCTATCTCGCGCAGTTTCTCTCCGATGCACGCGTGGTCGAGATTCCGGCGCCGGTCTGGCAGGTGATCCTGCGCGCGCTGATTCTGCCGTTTCGCGGCCGCTCGTCGGCAAGGAAGTACGCGGCGGTCTGGACGCCCGAGGGTTCGCCGCTGCGCGTGCACACGCAAAAGCAGACCGACGGCCTGCGCCATCTGCTGCAGATCAACGACTACACGGTCCTCGTCGATTACGCGATGCGCTACGGCACGCCCGACATCCCGGCGATGCTGAACCAGCTCAAGCTGGCGGGCGCGGAACGCATCCTGCTCATGCCGATGTATCCGCAGTACTCGGCGTCGACCACGGCCACGGCGTTCGACGCGGCCTTCGCCGCGCTGCGCCGCATGCGCAACCAGCCGGAAATCCGCACGGTGCGCGGCTATCACGACCATCCGGCGTATATCGCGGCGCTCGCGGCCCAGGTGCACCAGTACTGGCATGCGCACGGCAAACCCGATTTCGCGGCGGGTGACCGGCTCGTGCTGAGCTTTCACGGCGTGCCGAGCCGTACGCTCGATCTGGGCGACCCGTACCACGACCAATGCCAGCAAACGGCCGCGCTCCTCATGCACGCGCTGGAGCTGACGCCGGTCGAATGCCGGGTGACCTTCCAGTCGCGCTTTGGGCGGGCGCAGTGGCTCCAGCCGTACACGGCGCCCACGCTGCGGGAGCTGGGCGCGGGCGGCGTGCGCCGTGCGGATGTGTTCTGCCCCGGTTTCACGGCGGACTGCCTCGAGACCATCGAGGAAATCGGCATGGAAGTGCGTGACGAATTCCTGCACGGCGGCGGCAAGGAATTTCACCGCATTGCGTGCCTGAATGCCTCGCCGGCATGGATCTCGGCACTAGGCGAGATCGTTGCGCAGCACCTGCAGGGCTGGCCCGTGCAGGCTCCGGCGCCGGCTGGCGCAGTGGCCTGACCCAGCGAACTGGGCGATCCGGAAAGCTTCTGATGAACTACAAGATTTCGACTGAACCTGGCGCGCGGCTGCGCATCGACAAATGGCTATGGGCCGCGCGCTTCTTCAAGACGCGCTCGCTAGCCTCCGACGCCGTGGGCAAGGGGCGCGTGCGCATTGGCGGCGACGCCGTGAAGGCGTCGAAGGACGTGCGCGTGGGCGACCTCGTCGAAATCGAGATCGATCACGTGGTGTGGGAGGTGCAGGTGCTGGGCATTTGCGAGGTGCGCGGACCCGCCAGCATCGCGCAGACGCTCTATGCGGAAACCGAAGCCGGGCGCCAGAGACGCGCGGCGGAGCAGGACCGGCGCCGGCTCTTTCGCGAACCGGCTGCCGTGTTGCAGGGCAGGCCGACCAAGCGCGACCGCCGCACTATCGACAAATTTTCGCGTGAGGGTTGAAGAGCGCTTCCATCGTGGCGTGCACGCCCCCGTATTCCGTCGTGTTTTCGTTCACGGCGCCCGACATGCAGATGGTCGTAGTTCCGGCGATGAGTACCAGCGCGACCACCGATATGGCAAAGGTCAGTTTCACGGTACTCCCCTTGGGATTGCAGCAAAACGGCCAGTTTCGGGGCCCGGTCAGCGTCTTTATGTGCGGCGATGCCGCTGAAAAATGTGCTGACCGCAGGCCCGTTCGGTGCGGTGCCGGGCTCAGGGTAAACGCGCCATGAGCAGCACCTGTTCCTGAGTGTAGGTCAGGGATGTCCCTTACTCAATTTCATTTTTGCGGCGCTGCAGTAATGGTTGTAACGAGCGATTTCGCGGTCCGGATGTCTGCATAAAAAAGCCGCGGGAGCCCCTTGAAACAAGCGATCCGGCACCCAAGTGCTGTCGCAATGTACGAAGCCTCTGTCGCGTTGGCACAACGCTCGCCGGCGCAGCAGAGCGGGGCGCGCAAGGGCGCCCGAAGCTTTGTCCCCTTTTTTCACTATTCAACGACGTTCAGCGACATGGAAAACACGCAAGAGAACCCGACGAGCCAGAACACCACGCCCGCGGACGAGGCGTCGCAGGCAGCCCAGCCCCAGCCGGCTGAAGCGGCCGGGCAGGCAGCCCAAGGCGGCGTGGACCAGAACGCTGCGGCGCTTGCCGAGGCCGCACTGGCCGAAGCCCAGGCGAAAATCGCCGAATTGCAGGACGCTTTCGTCCGCGCCAAGGCCGAGACCGAGAACGTGCGCCGCCGCGCGCAGGAAGACGTCGCCAAGGCGCACAAGTTCGCGATCGAAAACTTCGCCGAGCATCTGCTGCCGGTGATGGACAGCCTCGAAGCCGCACTCGCCCATAACTCGGACGACCTCGCCAAGGTCAACGAAGGCGTCGAGCTCACGCTGCGGCAACTGACCGGCGCGCTCGAGAAGGGCAAGGTCCTCGCCATCAACCCCGTGGGGGAGAAGTTCGACCCGCACCGTCACCAGGCCATCTCGATGGTGCCGTCCGGGCAGGAAGCGAACACGGTGGTCAGCGTGCTGCAAAAGGGCTATGTGATCGCCGACCGCGTGCTGCGTCCGGCGCTCGTGACCGTTTCGGCACCGAAGTAAGAAAGATGTAAGGAGCGCGGTGGCCTGAAGGAACCCAAAGGAAAATCCCAAAAGGCCCTGCGATTGAAAAAAATGATGGAACGCATAGCCTAAACCCCTTGAAATCGCCGTAGCGGCACTCATTTGGGCAGCAGTTCCGTATTGAAGTGGACGCCAGCCGCGCACAAGGGAAAACGCGGCTCGAGCAAGCTGACCTGCGCAGCGCGAAAGCGGCGTCCGCACAGCGACCAAATTCTGGAGATTTGACAAAAATGGGCAAAATCATCGGTATCGACCTCGGCACCACCAACTCGTGCGTGGCGCTGATGGAAGGCAATCAGGTCAAGGTGATCGAGAACTCGGAAGGCGCCCGTACGACGCCGTCGATCATCGCCTACATGGACGACAACGAAGTGCTGGTCGGCGCACCGGCCAAGCGCCAGTCGGTCACCAACCCGAAGAACACGCTGTACGCCGTCAAGCGCCTGATCGGCCGCCGCTTCGAAGAGAAGGAAGTGCAAAAGGACATCGGTCTGATGCCCTACAAGATCGTCAAGCACGACAACGGCGACGCATGGGTCGAAGCGCATGGCACGAAGCTCGCGCCTTCGCAGGTTTCGGCCGAAGTGCTGCGCAAGATGAAGAAGACCGCTGAAGACTACCTCGGCGAGCCCGTCACGGAAGCCGTGATCACGGTTCCCGCCTACTTCAACGACAGCCAGCGTCAGGCCACCAAGGACGCAGGCCGCATCGCCGGTCTGGAAGTCAAGCGCATCATCAACGAGCCGACGGCAGCCGCGCTCGCGTTCGGTCTGGACAAGGCCGAAAAGGGCGACCGCAAGATCGCCGTGTTCGACCTCGGCGGCGGCACGTTCGACATCTCGATCATCGAAATCGCGGATGTGGACGGCGAAATGCAGTTCGAAGTGCTCTCGACCAACGGCGACACGTTCCTCGGCGGCGAAGACTTCGACCAGCGCATCATCGATTACATCATCGGCGAGTTCAAGAAGGAGCAGGGCGTCGACCTCTCGAAGGACGTGCTCGCGCTGCAACGCCTGAAGGAAGCCGCTGAAAAGGCCAAGATCGAGCTGTCGTCGGGCCAGCAGACCGAAATCAACCTGCCGTACATCACGGCGGACGCATCGGGTCCGAAGCACTTGAACCTGAAGATCACGCGCGCCAAGCTGGAAGCGCTGGTCGAAGACCTGATCGAGCGCACCATCGAGCCGTGCCGCGTGGCGATCAAGGACGCAGGCGTGAAGGTCGGCGACATCGACGACGTGATTCTCGTCGGCGGCCAGACGCGTATGCCGAAGGTGCAGGAAAAGGTGAAGGAGTTCTTCGGCAAGGATCCGCGCCGCGACGTGAACCCGGACGAAGCCGTGGCCGTTGGCGCCGCGATCCAGGGCCAGGTGCTGTCGGGCGACCGCAAGGACGTGCTGCTCCTCGACGTGACCCCGCTCTCGCTCGGTATCGAGACGCTCGGCGGCGTGATGACGAAGATGATCAACAAGAACACCACCATCCCGACCAAGCACGCACAGGTCTACTCGACGGCGGACGACAGCCAGTCGGCCGTGACGATCAAGGTGTTCCAGGGCGAACGCGAAATGGCGGCGGGCAACAAGCTGCTGGGCGAGTTCAACCTCGAAGGCATTCCGCCCGCACCGCGCGGCGTGCCGCAGATCGAAGTGACCTTCGACATCGATGCGAACGGCATTCTGCACGTGGGCGCGAAGGACAAGGCCACCGGCAAGGAAAACAAGATCACCATCAAGGCGAACTCGGGTCTGTCGGAAGCCGAAATCGAGAAGATGGTGAAGGACGCCGAAGCGAACGCGGAAGAAGATCACCGTCTGCGTGAGCTGGCCGACGCGCGCAACCAGGGCGACGCACTGGTTCACAGCACGAAGAAGGCCGTGGCCGAGTACGGCGACAAGATCGACGCTTCCGAAAAGGAAAAGATCGAAGCCGCGCTGAAGGACCTCGAGGAAACGCTGAAGAGCTCGTCGGCCGACAAGGCGACGATCGAGGCGAAGGTCGAGGCGCTGTCGGCAGCGTCGCAGAAGCTCGGCGAAAAGATGTACGCCGACATGCAGGCCCAGCAGGCAGGCGCGGCGGGTGCAGCCGGCGCGGGTGCCGCAGGTGCTGCCGAGCAGGGCGCGCAGGACAACGCGGACGACGTGGTCGACGCCGAGTTCAAGGAAGTCAAGAAGGACTAAGCCGGTTCGTGGCGGTCACGACCGTTCTGCCTGATCAGCGCACGGTCGTGATCCGGTCAAAGCGGCTACGAAGGCGGCCGCATCGGTTACGATGCGTGTCAGCATTGCAGCGCCTGGCGAGCCATCCGGCTCTCCGGGCACATTTGTTTTATGGAGGCCGTTCTCTTTCAGGGGCCGCCGCGGCGTGAGAAACGCCTGTGCGGATGTTCGAGGGAGCGGCAAACGGGTCACGAGATCCAGCATTCAAGAGGAGCCGGCGCGCGCCGTGAAGCGCGAGGCCGGCGTTGAACCGATATGGCGAAACGGGATTACTACGAGGTTCTGGGCGTCGCGAAGAACGCGAGCGACGACGAAATCAAGAAGGCATATCGCAAGCTCGCGATGAAGTATCACCCCGACCGCAATCCGGACAACAAGGATGCGGAAGAGCATTTCAAGGAGGCCAAAGAGGCCTATGAAATGCTGTCGGACTCGCAAAAGCGCGCTGCTTACGACCAGTACGGCCACGCCGGTGTCGATCCCAACATGGGCGGCGCGGGCGCGCAGGGCTTCGGCGGTTTCGCGGACGCTTTCGGCGACATCTTCGGCGATATCTTCGGCCAGGCCGCGGGTGGCCGCGGCGGCCCGCGCGGCGGCCCGCAGGTGTATCGCGGCGCGGACCTGCGTTACAGCATGGAAATCACGCTGGAGCAGGCGGCGCACGGTTACGAGACGCAAATCCGCGTGCCGGGCTGGAGCGGCTGTGAAGTGTGTCACGGCTCGGGCGCGAAGCCCGGCACGAAGCCCGAAACCTGCCCGACCTGCCATGGTTCGGGTTCGGTGCGCATGTCGCAAGGCTTCTTCAGCATCCAGCAAACCTGCCCGAAGTGCCACGGCACCGGCTCGTACATTCCTGAACCCTGCACGAACTGCCACGGCGCAGGCAAGGTGAAGGAGACCAAGACGCTCGAAGTGAAGATTCCGGCGGGCATCGACGACGGCATGCGCATTCGCTCGGCCGGCAACGGCGAGCCTGGCATCAACGGCGGGCCGTCAGGCGATCTGTACGTCGAGATCCACATCAAGCAGCACGCGGTGTTCGAGCGCGACGGCGACGACCTGCACTGCCAGATGCCGATTCCGTTCACCACGGCGGCGCTGGGCGGCGAGATCGAAGTGCCGACGCTGGCGGGCCGCGCGAGTTTCACGGTGCCCGAAGGCACGCAGTCGGGCAAGACGTTCCGTCTGCGCGGCAAGGGCATCAAGGGCCTGCGTTCGAGCATCGCCGGCGATCTGTACGTGCACGTCCAGGTGGAAACGCCGGTCAAGCTCACCGAACACCAGCGCGAGATGCTCCAGCAGTTCGAAAAGTCGCTCGTGGAAGGCGGTTCGCGCCACAGCCCGCAAAGCAAGAGCTGGTTCGACCGCGTGAAGAGCTTCTTCGACTGATGCGCGTTTCCGGCGTCACCATGCAGCAAGACAAGTAGCAGGTAGTGATCGTAATGGCAGTCAATTCCGGCGGCGCGGTGGGTGATGCGGCTTTCGCGCTGCTCGACGACGGCGACTCGACGGCGCTTAGCCGCTCGAGCCGCCTTTATACGGGGTTCGTGCGCGAGCTTGCATGCCAGCGCGCGGCGGATCTCGACGCGGTGTGCGCACAGGTGAACGCCGAACTGGGCAAGGGACTTCACGCCCTCGTGACCGGCGACTACGAGTTCGGGCGCACGCTCGAATTCGCAAGGCGCGACGCGTCCTCATCCATCGAAACGCAGCACGGCCCCGCCGCGCTGCGTTTTTTATTGTTCGAACGCTGCGCAAAGCTCTCGCGCGCAGAGGCCGATGCATGGCTCGCGGCGCAGGAGGGCAATGAAGCGCCTGCGCCAGCAGGCGTGGCGGGCGTGACGACCGGCGTTGACCGCGAGCGCTTCGAGCAGGACATCGCCGCCGTGCGGGACGCCTTGCGCGCGGGCGACTCATATCAGATCAACTACACCTACCGGCTCGGCTTCGAGGCGTACGGTTCGCCGCTCGCGCTTTACAGGCGCTTGCGCGAGCGTCAGCGCGTGCGTTACGGCGCGCTGGTCGCGTTGCCGGGCGATCGCTGGGTGCTCTCGTGCTCGCCGGAGCTGTTCGTGGAGAAGCGCGGCAAGACGTTGCGCGCGAAACCCATGAAGGGCACGGCCGCGCGTGGCGCCGATGGGGAGCAGGACGCCGCCGCCGCGCGTTTTCTCGCGAACGATCCGAAGAACCGCGCCGAAAACGTGATGATCGTCGACTTGCTGCGCAACGACCTCTCGCGCGTCGCGAAGACAGGCTCGGTTCGCGTACCGGCGCTCTTCAGCGTGGAGCCCTACGCATCCGTCTGGCAGATGACCTCGACCGTCGAGGCGACGCTGCGCGAAGGCACGACATTCGCCGACGCCATGCGCGCGCTCTTTCCGTGCGGCTCGATCACGGGTGCGCCCAAGCACCGGACGATGGAGCTGATCGAAGCGCTCGAGCACGCGCCGCGCGGGCTTTACACGGGTACGATAGGCTGGCTCGACGCGCCCTCGGAGGGCGAGGCTTGCGGCGACTTTTGCCTCTCGGTCGTGATCCGCACGTTGACACTCGATGCGCCCGCGAGGGGCGCAGGCGCCACGCGGCGCGGCGAGATGGGCGTCGGCGCGGGCATCGTGCTCGACAGCGTGGCCGCCGACGAATACGAGGAGTGCCGCTTGAAAGCCCGCTTTCTGACCGATGCCGACCCCGGCATCGAATGCTTCGAAACGATGTACGCGACGCGCGCCGGCGGCGTGCGCCACGTGGAGCGTCACCTCGCGCGGCTCGCCGCGAGTGCGGCGTGGCTCGGCTTCCCGTGCGACGTTCAGGCGTTGCGGGCGCGCATCGACGAAACCTGCGCCACGTTTGCGGACGCGATTGGAGGCGCGATTGCAAACGCGATTGCAAGCGATCACGCGCCACACCGGGTGCGCCTCGCGCTCGGCAAGAGCGGGGCGGCTACACTCGCGAGCGCGCCGCTCGCGGCGCTCGCGCACGACACCGTGGGCGTGCTGCTTGCGCCGGATCACGGCTTTGCGCCGGTCGAATCCGCCGACGCGCTGTTGCTGCGCAAGACGACGCGCCGCGCCGAATTCGATCGCGCATGGCGCGAGGCCGAAGCACGGGGCGCCTTCGACATGCTGTTCTTCAACGAGCGCGGCGAGTTGACCGAAGGCGGCCGCTCGAACGTGTTCGTGAGGCTCGACGGCAGGTGGTACACGCCGCCGCTCGCCTCGGGCGTGCTGCCGGGCGTGATGCGCGGCGTGCTGCTCGACGACGAAGCGTTCGGCGCACAGGAGCGCGTGCTCACGCGCGACGACGTGCAGGGTGCCGAAGCCCTGATGCTGACGAACGCGCTGCGCGGCGCGGTGCCGGCACGCCTGATTCGATGACGCGGCCGTATGATGAGACAAAATTCCTACTTCACTGATCTTGGGCTGTTCACGATGTCCGAGGCCCTTCGATTGGCGCGCCAATCCCGATGTGGAATCAACTGACTGGAGAGCCCGTCGCCGGAAAACCGCACACCGGGTTCGGAGGGAGGGGACGGCGATCGCCGTTTCCTACCCCTGTACAACATTCCAAATCGTACGGTGGACGGTAATAGCTCGTAATGTGATCCGCGAACGACGGGTAGCGATGCGGTCAGATTTTGATTTGGATCAATGCTTTTGCTTTTCAAAAGGCGCTTAATTAACGAATGTGTTCTTACACTTCGAAGGTTGAGCGATGGAACTTCCACTTAGTGGTATCAAGGTTATCGATTTCACAGGAGTACAGGCGGGGCCGGCCTGTACTCAGATGCTCGCGTGGTTCGGGGCTGACGTCCTGAAAATCGAACTCCCTGGAAAGGGCGACGTGACCCGTCAGCAACTGCGTGACATCCCTGACAAGGATGGCCTGTACTTCACGATGCTCAACTCGAACAAGCGTTCGCTGGAGCTCAATACCAAGACGCCCGAAGGCAAGGAAATCCTGACCAAACTGCTCAAGCAGGCAGACATCCTCGTTGAAAACTTCGCACCAGGGGCGCTCGAGCGCATGGGTTTTGGCTGGGATCACGTGCACCAGTTGAATCCGCGCCTGATCTACGGGACCGTGAAGGGCTTTCCCGAAAACTCGCCGTACGGTGATCTGAAAACCTACGAGGATATTGCACAGGCAGCTGGCGGGGCGGCCTCGACGACTGGCCTGGTCGAAGGCTCGCCGCTCATGTCGGGCGCCGCGCTGGGGGACTCCAATACAGGCATGCACCTGCTGATCGGTCTTCTTGCGGCGTTGCTCCATCGCGAGAAGACGGGTGAAGGCCAGAAGGTCTACATGTCGATGCAGGACGCCGTACTGAACCTGTGTCGCGTCAAGATCCGCGACCAGCAGCGGCTGGAGCGTAACGGTGAGCTGACCGAATACCCGCAATATCCGCACAAGCCCTTTGGCGACACAGTCCCGCGAGGCGAGAATGCGTCGGGCTCTGGCGTTCCCGGCTGGATGCTCAAGTGCAAGAACTGGAAGACCGATCCCAACGATTACGTCTACGTGATCTTTCAGCCTTGGGGTTGGGAGAATGTATGCAATGTGATTGGAAAGCCGGAATGGATCACTGATCCAAAGTTCGCGACGCCCGAGGCACGCATCCCGCACCTGTTTGACGTCTATGCGGCCGTCGAGGCCTGGACGATCGACAAGGACAAGCACGAGGTCGTCGAAATCATGCGCAAGTACGAGATCCCGTGCGGGCCCGTGCTGACGACCAAAGAGTTGCTGCATGACGAATCGCTGCGTGCCAACGGCTCGATCGTGGCCGTCGAGCACAAGGAGCGGGGAACGTATTACACGGTGGGATGCCCGCCCAAGTTTTCGGCTTTTACACCGACCATCACCGCGTCACCGCTGCTGGGCGAGCACAATGAGGAAGTTCTGACGGAGCTGGGCTACTCGAAGGAGCAGATCGCAGATCTCAGGGAAAAGAAAGTGATCTGATTTTCTTTTGCAGCGAGCCACCTACTGACCAGAACGGGGATTCAACATGGCAGATACTCCTGCGCAGGCCGAACTGACGGATGGTTTCCATCTCGTGGTCCAGGCGCTGAAACTCAACGGCATCGATACCATTTACGGCGTTGCCGGAATTCCCATCACGGATCTCGCGCGCCTTGCCCAGGCTGAGGGGATCCGCTACCTGGGCTTTCGCCACGAACAGTCAGCGGGCAATGCAGCAGCGATCTCGGGCTATCTCAAGCAATGGCCCGGCGTGTGCCTCACTGTGTCGGCGCCGGGATTTCTCAACGGGCTTGTTGCGCTTGCCAATGCGACGACGAACGGCTTTCCGATGATCCAGATCAGCGGGTCCAGTGATCGCGCCATCATCGACCTGCAGCAGGGCGACTACGAAGAGCTTGACCAGATGAACGCCGCGAAGCCTTTCGCCAAAGCGGCGTTCCGCATCAACAGGCCCGAAGACATCGGGATCGGTGTGGCCCGGGCAATCAGGGCAGCCGTCTCAGGGCGACCCGGCGGCGTTTATCTGGATCTCACGGCCGCTTCGCTCGCGGCAACAATCGACGCTACAGCCGCGCAAGCGTCACTCATCAAGGTTGTCGACGCAGCACCTGTACGTGTTCCGTCGCATGAGTCGGTGGGCCGGGCGCTCGGTCTTCTGGCGAACGCGCAACGACCGCTCGTGATCCTGGGCAAGGGCGCTGCCTATGCCCAGGCCGATGATGCCATCCGGGCGTTTCTTGAAGAGACCGGTATCCCGTATCTACCGATGTCGATGGCCAAGGGACTTCTCCCCGACGACCATGCCCAGTCCGCTGCGGCTGCGCGTTCCTTTGTGCTGGGGCAGGCAGACGTCGTCATGCTCGTCGGTGCACGCCTGAACTGGCTGCTGGGGCATGGCAAGGCGCCGCAGTGGTCTGCGGACGCGAAACTGATCCAGATCGACATCGAGCCCACGGAGTTCGACAGTAACCGGGCCATTGCAGCGCCCGTGGCCGGTGACATCGCCTCGGCGATGGCGGCGTTCAGGGCTGCATTGCCTTCCACGCCGGTGCACACCCCAAAGGCGTGGACGGAAGCCATCGGGGAGCGCCGCAAGCATAACGAAGAAAAGATGGCGACGAACCTGCTGGCCAGTCCGGATCCGATGACGTTCCAGAGCGGCCTGCGCGCGGTGCGCGACGTTCTGGCGAACCATCCGGACGTCTATCTGGTGAATGAAGGTGCAAACACACTGGACTTCGCACGCAATATCATCGACATGAAGCTGCCCCGCCGGCGGCTCGACGCAGGCACATGGGGCGTAATGGGCATCGGCATGGGATATGCCATTGGCGCGGCGGTGACCAGCGGCCAGCCCGTCGTGGCAGTTGAGGGAGACAGTGCATTCGGATTCAGCGGTATGGAGATCGAAACCATCTGCCGTTACCGCCTGCCGATCATCATCGTGGTGTTCAATAACGGTGGCATCTACCACGGCGATGATGTCAATCGCAGCGGCGGTGCTGACCCGGGGCCGACGGTCCTGATGGGCTCGGCCCGCTATGACAGGTTAATCGAAGCTTTCGGCGCAAGGGGCTATCACGTGACTCGCCCGGAGGAGCTGACTGCGGCGCTGTCGAGTGCTATGGACGCAAAGGCACCGGCGCTGATCAACTGCGTGATCGATCCACATGCAGGCACGGAAAGCGGGCACCTGAAAAACCTCAATCCGAAAAGCGCGCTCGCAGCGACGAAGTAGGATGGTGCGAGCTCATATCGCTTGGGTGCGCTGCGTCCCTCTGTGGCCGGCTGCCAGTCACATCAAATCGTGATGAGAAAAACAATGGATGCTTCGTCAGCCGCAAAGACCCGCCCGGACGGCCCGTTCTCCGATGTGCTCGTCATCGATCTCACACACGTGCTCAACGGCCCCTTCGGTACCAACATCCTGACCGATCTGGGTGCGCGAGTGATCAAGGTCGAGCAGCCCGGTCATGGTGACGATACTCGGCTCCTTGGCCCTTTCGTGGACGACCAGTCACTTTATTTCAGCTTTGTGAACCGGGGTAAGGAAAGTATTGTCCTGGATCTGAAAGCGGAAGGCGACCGTGAGATATTCCTGAACATGGTGCGCAAGGCTGATGTGCTCGCGGAGAACTATCGCCCCGGGACGATGCAACGACTCGGGTTCTCTTATGAGGAGCTGTCGCGAATCAATCCGCGACTGATCTATGCGTCGTCTTCGGGCTTCGGCCAGACCGGGCCGATGGCCACATACCCTGCCTACGACACGATCGTCCAGGCCATGAGTGGCATCATCGATGCGACCGGTTTTCCGGACGGTCCGCCGACCCGCGTCGGGACATCGCTTTCTGATCTGTGCGGTGGAATTTTCATGTTCAGCGGTATTGCAAGCGCTCTTTACGATCGCGAGAAGACGGGCAAGGGTGCGCATATCGATGTTGCCATGTTCGACGCGACGCTTGCGTTCCTGGAGCATGGGTTCATGTCCTATGTCGCGACCGGGAAGGCGCCTGGGCGCATAGGCAACCGCCATCCTTACATGGCTCCGTTCGACATTTATGAGGCACGGGACAGGCAGTTCGTGATCTGTGCGGGCAATGACTCGCTCTTCCTGAAACTCTGCAACGCGATCGGTCGGCCGGAACTCATCACAGACGCACGCTTCTCAGACAATCACCATCGCATGGAACATGCCGCCGCGCTCAAGGAAGCGCTCGAAGTAACATTGCGCGCAGAGGATGCGGCCCACTGGCTGCAGGTGATCCATGAGGCAGGTGTGCCGGTGGGACCGCTGCTCGACATCGCCGAGGCGGCCGCGCTCCCGCAGACGGCCGCACGCAACATGGTGATCGAAGCTGGCGGTGTGAAAATGCCAGGCAACCCTATCAAGCTCAGCAGCTACGCCGATCCGTCGGTGCGGCCCGGTGCGCCAGCGCTGGACCAGCACGGCACGGCCTTACGCGCCGAGTTCAAAACAGACGGCGCCAGTTCTTCAGCGCAGGAAGGATCCTGATGGACATGGCTGTCGCGCCTCCGGCCGCACTCCCGCTGCGCGTCAATGTACGGCGTGTTGTCGCGCTCACCACCGTTTGCGGTTTCGTGGAGGTGATCGGGTACAAGGACGCGGGTGGGATCTATCCTGCCATCATGACGGGCAACACCGTGCAACTGGGCTGGAGCCTGGCGCAGCAGGCATGGTCCCGTTTTGCGCTGCTTGCGTTTGCCATCGGTGCGTTCTTTATCGGCTGCATGATCGCGAGCCTGATCCGGCGTCACCTGAAGCGGCCGCCACTCGAACTGTGCATCATGGCCGTGCTGCTCGTCATAGCCGGTGTCGTGCGCGGATATCCCGCGTTGCGGGTGCCGGTTGAGCTCCCGATTCTGGCACTGGCGCTCGGGATGCAGGGGGAGACCATCAGCCGCTTCGGCGCCGTCTCCCTGCAGACGCTGGTCGTGACCAACAACATGGTGAAGTTTTCCGACACGTTCATCGGTCGTTATTTCGGTGGCAGAGAAACGAAGGAGAAACGTCCTTCACTGGCGGACGTGCTTCTACCTGGCTTGGCGTGGCTGACCTATAGCCTCTCGGCCGCAGTAGGGGCCATCGTGGCAGGTCTCGTGTCGGAGCCGCTTATCATCCCTGCACTGATACTGGTCTTTGTCACGCTCGATCTGATCCGGCTACCGGACCGTTGACCCTCCCAGCGCGATCGAGCCATCAGATGTTTAACCATGCCTTAACTTAAGGACACGATCATGGCGAATACCGTGGCACTGGATACGATGATCGTCGAACAGGGCCCTGATGCGTTGATCTGTTCTGATCGTGAAGGTGCGATCGTCCGCTGGAGCAGGGCGGTCTTTTCATGGGCTCGCGTACGTTGAAAGAGACCTGGCCCGGCATCGCTGCGTGGATTGCCGCGTCCGCGTAACGCGAGCCCGTTACAGAAGCAGACCTCCCAGACTCTTTAATCTAGTCGCTAAGACAGGAAGATTCCGATGGCCAGTGTACCGTCCCGTTCTTCGCCGACCTTGACTGCTCGTGAGCCCGTGCATATTGGCTTCGTGATCGCGTGGCTCTTCTGCATCATCTTCTACTTCGTACAGTATGCGTTGCGATCGGCGCCAGGCGTAATGGTCCCGGAGCTGTCCGCGGCGTTCGGTCGCGATGCGGTCGGTGTCAGTGCACTGGTCGGCCTGTACTACTACACCTATTCGCTGTTTTCCATCATCGCGGGCGCAGCGCTTGACCGGCTCGGCGGGAAGAGTGTGATTCCGGTGGGAATCGTGCTCGTCGCCATTGGAGCGGTCCTGTTCGGTATCGGGGGCGTCCAGACGGCAGGGATTGGCCGGCTCATGCAGGGCGCCGGGTCCGCCTGCGCCTTTACGGGGGCAGTGTATCTCGCGACCCATGGTTTTCCACCGCGCTACCTTGCAACTGCAGTCGGGTTCACGCAGTGCTTCGGGATGCTTGGCGGCTCGGCTGGGCAGTTCGCCGTAGGCCCCATCATTCATGGCCTCATCACGTGGCAGCAGTTCTGGTGGCTGTCGGGCGCAGGGCTTTTTGTGATCGCGATGCTCGTGTTTCTCGCGACACCTGCCGGTCACGACGCAGGCCCTGCGAGCCAGGGTTCGTGGGCGAAGATGTTTGCCCCTTACCGGACAGTGCTGACCAACCCGCAGTCGTACCTGTGTGGCTTTTGCGCGGGTCTGCTGTTCCTGCCGACGACAATCGGCGACATGATCTGGGGCGTGCCGTTTCTGCGTAACGGGCTGGAGGTTAGCTACGCGGAGGCGGTGAACCGCGCAAGCATGGTGCCGCTCGGCTGGGTCATCGGCTGTCCGCTGCTGGGCTATCTGTCCGACCATTTCGGCCGCCGCAAGCCGGTGCTGCTCGCGGGTGCGCTGCTGATGCTCGCGTCCGGTGCGGCCATCCTCTATCTGCCGCCGGGCGTTGCACCTCGCTATGTGCTCGGCCTGTTGCTGGGTGTCGGTTCGGGTGCGGCGATGCTGCCGTACTCGGTGATCAAGGAAGTCAATCCGGATAACGTCAAGGGCAGTGCGACCGGGGCGATCAACTTCCTGGTGTTCACCTTCAGCGCCTGGCTGACACCAGTGTTCGGGCGGCTGCTCACGCACTACGCTGCCGGTGGTCCGATCAGTCTGCCCGTCTTCCGGCAGGCCGGGGCCTGGCTGCTTGGTGGCATTGTCGTCGCGATGTTGCTTGCTCTGTTTCTGAGGGAAACCGGGCCACAGGCGAGGACCACGAGATAGGTGCTCTTGTTTCTGCGACGGGTCGCGACATCCGGCATACAGAGACTGGAGCGCGAATCCGCCGATACCCTACATACGAATGGAGGTTCGAATGAACATCCGTCTGGAAAACATGAGTCCAGCCGTGGACCTGACCCGTCGGCAGGCGACGGGGCCGGTGCGCACGCAGCATCCGGTCTGGCACGATCTGCTGCCGCCGTGCAACGACGCCTGCCCCGCAGGTGAGGACATCCAGGGCTGGCTCGCACTGGCGCAGGCCGGGAAGTACGAAGCCGCCTGGCGAAGTCTGGTCACGGACAATCCGTTTCCCGCCATCCATGGTCGCGTCTGCTATCACCCATGCGAGACGGCGTGCAATCGTGGCGCGCTCGACAGTGCCGTCTCCGTGCATGCGGTAGAGCGCTTTCTCGGCGACCAGGCGCTTGAGCACGGCTGGCACGTCACGTCAGCACCGCCCACTGGCAAGCGCGTGCTGATCGTGGGTGCCGGGCCGTGCGGTCTCTCCGCAGCATGGCATCTTGCGCTGCGCGGTCATGCGGTCGAGATCCATGAGGCGGGCCCGGTAGCTGGCGGCATGCTGCACTTCGGGATTCCTGCGTACCGGTTGCCGCGCGACGTGCTGAGCCATGAGATCAGCCGGCTAGAGTCGCTCGGTATCCGGATCGTGCTGAACCGCAAGGTGGGTGACGTGCTAGCAGAAAAGGCTGCAGGCAACTTCGATGCGGTATTGCTTGCAATAGGCGCCCAGGTGGCCCGGCACATTGACATCCCGGCTCGCGACGCCGCACGGGTGCTCGATGCGGTCACTATGCTGCGCGCAACCGGCATCGGCGAGCGGCCGCTATTGGGGCGGCGCGTGGTCGTATATGGCGGCGGCAACACTGCGATGGACGCGGCACGCACCGCACGTCGCCTGGGCGCGGAAGATGCACTGATTGTCTATTACCGGGACCGGGAGCACATGGGTGCGTTGCCCTTCGAAGCTGCTGAGGCTATGGAAGAAGGTGTGCGCATCCGGTGGCTCTCGAGCATCCGGGAGGTTGACGGGACGTCGGTCCAGGTAGAAAAGATGCGTCTTGACGAGCACGGCCGCGCGCAGCCAACCGGCCAATACGAGACGCTGGAGGCCGATTCGCTAATTCTCGCAATCGGCCAGCAAACCGACACGGGATTCCTGCGCAACGTGCCGGGCATCGGCTTCGCGCCAGATGGTACGGTGATCGTCGGCGAAGATTTTCAGACGGGCTGCGCCGGCATCTTCGCGGGCGGCGACATGACACCGGCAAACCGTACGGTAACGACGGCGACCGGCCACGGCAAGCGCGCGGCCCGCAACATCGACGCGTGGCTCAACGGCGCAGCGCTCGCCAGGTCTGAACGTCACGCGATCGTTGGGTTCGATACGCTGCACCTGCCGCTCTACAGCGACGCAATGCCGTCTTTGCAACCGACACTGCCCGTCGGCGAGCGTGACAGTTTCGGGGAGGTGCTTGGCAGCCTTGACGAAGCCCAGGCTCGCCATGAGGCGCGTCGTTGCCTCTCGTGTGGGAACTGCTACGAGTGCGACAACTGCTACGCCGCGTGTCCGACCAGTGCAATTGACCGGCTCGGGCCGACCCGGGGTTATGAGGTCAAGCTTGAGCGCTGCACCGGCTGCGCAGTCTGTTTCGAACAATGTCCTTGCCACGCGATCGACATGGTGCCGGAAACGGACGTGGCAGCTATACCTGCAGGGGAGGTCCCGCGATGACCCGGAGCACAATGGACGGCAACACGGCGGTCGCGACCGTTGCCTACAAGCTGAACGAAGTGTGTGCGATCTTCCCGATCACGCCGTCTTCCCCGATGGCCGAGCTGGCGGATCAATGGACGGCGGAGGGCGTTCCAAATCTGTGGGGCAACCTGCCGGTCGTGCAGGAAATGCAGGCTGAAGGAGGTGCCGCGGGCGCAGTGCACGGCGCGTTGCAGTCGGGCGCATTGACGACAACGTTTACCGCGTCGCAGGGGCTGATGCTGATGCTGCCCAACATGTACAAGATAGCAGGCGAGCTGACTTCTACGGTCTTTCATGTGGCGGCTCGCTCACTCGCGACGTCAGCACTGTCAATCTTCGGCGATCACTCGGACGTCATGGCCGCGCGCATGACCGGCTTTGCACTGCTCAGCGCCGCATCGGTTCAGGAGGCGCACGACAGCGCACTCATTGCACAGGCCGCCACGCTGGAATCACGCGTGCCGTTCCTTCATTTTTTTGATGGATTTCGTACGTCGCATGAGTTGAACACGCTCGAACTGCTCGACGATAATGTCCTGCACGCGATGATCGACGACGGACTGATCCGTGCGCATCGCGGCCGCGCCCTGAGTCCCGAGCGGCCGTTCGTGCGCGGCACGGCACATAATCCCGACACCTATTTCCAGGCCCGCGAGGCGGTGAACCGTTATTACGATGCGGTGCCGGGCATTGTCGAAAAGCTCATGGACCGCTTTGGTGACCTGACCGGGCGTCGCTACCGCCTGTTCGAATATTCAGGCGCACCGGAGCCGGAGCACGTTGTCGTGCTGATGGGATCGGGCGCGCAAACCGTGCAGGAAACTGTCAAGACGCTTGTCGCGCAGGGCCGCAGGGTGGGCGTGCTTCAGGTGCGGCTCTACCGGCCGTTTTCTGCCGCACATCTCCTGGCGGAACTCCCAGCTTCGGTCACGCGTATCGCGGTCCTTGAACAGACCAAGGAGCCGGGCGCGTCGGGCGAGCCGCTTTACCAGGACGTGGTCGCGACGCTGGCAAACGCGTTCAGTCGCGGCGAGCGCGCATCACTGCCGCTGGTGACCGGCGGCCGCTACGGAATCTCGAGCAAGGACTTCACGCCGGCGATGGTGAAGGCCGTGTTCGATGAGCTGGAGCAATCGCAGCCGCGTCATAGCTTCAGCGTGGGGATCGAGGACGACGTCACGCATCTGAGTCTCGACTACGATCCAGCATTCGACATCGAACCGGATGACGTAACGCGTGCGGTGTTCTATGGACTGGGCGCAGACGGCACGGTCGGCGCAAACAAGAACAGTGTGAAGATCATCGGCGAGGACACCGGCAACTATGCGCAGGGCTACTTCGTGTACGACTCGCACAAGTCCGGCGCGCAGACGGTCTCGCATCTGCGATTCGGCCCGCGTCCGGTTCACGCCCCGTACCTGATCAGCCGGGCTGGCTTCGTCGCATGCCATCGTTTCGACTTCCTGGAGCGCGTGGACGTATTGCAATATGCCGCGCCGGGCGCGACTTTCCTGCTCAACGCCCCATATGCTGCCGACGCGGTATGGGCGTACCTGCCACGACCGGTGCAGCAGACGATCATCGACCGCAAGCTCAACGTCTACGTGATCGACGCGTCCGCTGCCGCGCGCGAACTGGGCCTGGGCTTTCGCGTGAACACGCTGCTGCAAACCTGTTTTTTTGCGCTGTCTGGTGTACTGCCACGCGATGAGGCCATCCTGGCGATCAAGAAGGCCATCCGTAAAACGTATGGACGGCAGGGCGAGCGGGTCGTGCAGATGAACGACGCTGCAGTCGACGGCGCGCTGGCGCGAATGCAGCAGGTGAAGGTGCCGGAGGCGGCGGATGGGGGCGAGCCTCCCCCAATCGTGCCGATCGATGCGCCGGAGTTCGTGCGCGACGTCACCGCGATGATGTTCGCGGGCAAAGGTGATGCCATTCCCGTCAGCCTGATGCCTGCAGATGGCACGTTTCCGTCGGGCACCAGCGCCTACGAGAAGCGCAACGTGTCCGACACGGTGCCACAGTGGCGCAGCGACCTGTGCATCCAGTGCGGGCAATGTGGCTTCGTGTGCCCCCATGGCGTGATCCGCGCCCGTTACTTTCACGAAGATCGCCTGGCCGGCGCCCCTGGCTCATTTCCCTCCGCGCCTGTCAATGCGCGCGGTTATCCGGAGGCGCGCTTTTCGCTGCAGATCTATATCGAGGATTGCACGGGATGCGGGCTGTGCGTCGAGGCCTGTCCGGCATACAGCGCCGTGGAGCCCGAGACGAAGGCCCTGAATATCGTGGACAAGCTGCCCGTTCTGGAAACGGAGCGCAGGAACATCCACTTCTTCGAGTCGCTTCCCGTCAATGATCGGGCCCGGGTCGACTTTGCAAACGTGCGGGGCGTGCAGTTCCTTCAACCACTGTTTGAGTTTCCGGGCGCGTGCGCGGGGTGTGGTGAGACGCCTTATCTACGCCTGTTGAGTCAGCTTTTCGGCGACCGCCTGCAGATTGCGAACGCCACGGGCTGCTCATCGATCTACGGTGGCAATCTGCCGGTCACGCCGTGGTCGAAGGATCAGGAGGGACGGGGCCCAGCGTGGTCGAACTCGCTGTTTGAGGATAATGCGGAGTTCGGGCTGGGCTTCCGGCTCGCTGCCGATCAGCATCTGGCGCTCGCGCACCGCCGGCTGAAAGAGCTTGCTCCACAGGTTGGCGAAGATCTTGTGACAGCCATTCTGGAGGCACGCCAGACGCAGGAGTCCGACATTCGCGTACAGCGCGAGCGTGTGACACTGCTCAAAACCCGACTGCTTGCGCTTCCCGCCGATGCGCGCGCAAGCGATCTGCTGTCGGTGGTCGATCATCTGGTTCGACGCAGTATCTGGCTGGTGGGCGGGGACGGCTGGGCCTACGACATCGGCTATGGCGGTCTCGATCATGTGCTTGCGCAGGGGCGCGATGTGAACGTGCTCGTGCTCGACACGGAGGTGTATTCGAATACGGGCGGACAATCGTCGAAGGCAACGCCACTCGCGGCGGTTGCCAAGTTTGCGGCCGCCGGCAAGCGCGTGCCGAGAAAGGACCTGGCATTGCAGGCGATCGCCTACGGCAACATTTACGTCGCCCAGGTCGCGATGGGTGCCAACCCACAACAGACGCTGCAGGCGTTTCGTGAGGCAGAGGCGTACGACGGGCCGTCGCTGATTCTCGCGTATAGCCATTGCATCGCGCACGGTATCGACATGCGCCAGGGTATGCACCAGCAGGCGCTGGCGACCGAAAGCGGTTACTGGCCTTTATTCCGCTATAACCCGACCATGCGACAGGTCGGCGCAAATCCTTTCCAGCTCGACTCGATGCGGCCTTCCATCACGTTGAAAGACTATGCGTACAACGAGATCCGTTACAGCGCGCTGGCTGAAAGCGATGGTGACGCGGCCGCCCATCTGCTGGATGCTGCGCAACGATGGGTCGACGAGAAGTTTCGGCAGTACGAGGATCTTGCGGCCCGGGACGGCAGCCGGTTCTGGAGCAATGCGCCGTCCATAAAGGATGCCGACAGGGTCGACGCATGATGGCCGCAGGCCGCGCCCGGACGTACGACGAGGAGAAAATGCAATGGACCTGACAACATCCTGGCTCGGGCTGGTGCTGGGCAACCCGCTTGTGGCATCAGCATCGCCCGCGAATGCGGAACTCGACCACCTGTTGCGTCTGGAGGATGCGGGCGCGGCGGCTGTCGTGTTGCCGTCGCTCTTTGAGGAGCAGATCGAAGCAGTGGGCAGTCGGCGGGAAGCGATCCTCTCGATGGGTGTCGATCACAGCGCCGAAGCTCCCCGACACTATCTCCCGCCGCTGCACATTGCCTCCGGTCCGTACGGGCTTCTTCCTGAGCGTTACCTGGATCTGGTGCATCGCGCGCGCGACCGCCTGTCGATCCCCGTGGTCGCGAGCATGAACGGGACGACACCCGGGGGCTGGCTGGACCATGGGCGGCGGCTCCAGCAGGCCGGTGCGCACGCGCTGGAGTTGAACCTCTATGCGGTACCGACCGATCTTTCGGAAAGCGGTTCAGAGATCGAGATGCGCTATGTCAGGATCGTGCAGGAACTCCACGCAGAACTCACCATCCCGCTATCCGTGAAGATCGGGCCGTACTTCACGAACGTCGGCAATATGGCGAGACGTCTCGCGGAGGCCGGAGCCTCCGGGCTGGTGGTATTCAACCGTTTTGTGCAGCCGGACATCGATCTGCACCGGCTCACCCTGTCGAGCGAGCTGGTCCTGAGCCAGCCTGCCGACATGCGCTTGCCGCTACAGTGGATCGCACTGCTGGCGGGACGTGTGCAGGCGTCGCTCGCCGCGTCCACGGGAGTAGGGAATGCCGAACAGGTGATCAAATACCTGTATGCGGGCGCAGATGTGGTCATGGTGACGTCAGCGGTATTGCGCGACGGCCCTGGCTGCTTCAGCAGGATACTGCGTGGACTGGATGAGTGGCTTGAGACGCGTGGCGTTGCATCGCTTGATGGTATCCGCGGTGCGATGAGCTTTGCACGGCTGAAAGACCCGGGGGCGTACACGCGCGCGCAGTATCTCGCCCAGCTCCAGGCGTGGAGCGGGCGCCATTTCGATGCGTAGCGGAGAGGGGGAGGCGGATTACCGTTTTTAGCAGTCAACCGTACGACCAGCGGTTTCTGGACGAGGCGCTTGAGCACCATGGAGCAGGGCTGAACGCGACATTCGTCTACCAGCAAGCGTCGCTGTCGGACCAGACGGTCTCGCTCGTGCAGGGATCAGATGCGGTATGCGTTTTCGTGAACGACAGGCTCGACCCGGCGGTACTGGAAGAACTGGCCAGGCAGGGTGTGCGCGCCATCTTGTTCCTCGACCGCATACCACAAATACTAATTACGATTAGACCGCTATGGCACGAGGTAAAACTCCCGTTCCACTCGATTTGCCGCTGCCCGCGAGCGTGGAATCACATGGCCATGGCACCATGACGAAACACGAAATGGCTTACCGTGCGCTGTGCGACGCGATTCTCGAGCGCTTGCTGCCTGAAGACGCAAGACTACCGTCGAGCCGGATGCTGGCCGAGCGCTGGAAACTTTCGCGCGGTACGGTGGAAAGCGTGTTCGACCGATTGCGTGCGGAAGGTTACGTCACGCGGCAAGGCGGTTCCGGCACGCGCGTGTGCGCAGTGATTCCCGATAGTTATCTGCATGCCTCGGCGGTGCTCGAACATGCGCCGCAACGTACCCGCGTCGTGGCGTTGTCCGCGAAACGCAACGCCAATGCGAAGCGACCGGCAAAGCCTCAAGCCATCGAGTGATCAGCTGGTTACGATCACTGATCCCGGTGTTCACTCCGCTTCAGACCGCGAAGGTTGCCGCGTTCGCAAAAGGGTCAGGAGTGCTGCCAGTACTGGAGAAATCTGCTTGCGGGACGGGTAGTAGAGGTAAAAGCCCGGGAAGGGAGCCGTCCAGTCGTCCAGCAGGCTCACCAGCCGGCCAGATGCAAGCCAGTCTGCTGCCTCGTGTTCCAGAACGTAAGCGACCCCAAGCCCGTCCGCTGCGGCGTGAAGCATGAGGTCTGGCTCGTTGAACGTGAGTGGCCCCGAAACGGCGACCTTCAACGGCTGGCCATCCCGTTCGAACTCCCAGGCATAAAGCGTGTCGGCGGACACCATCCGGTAGTTGATGCAGCGGTGCATGGCGAGGTCTTGTGGCGTTCTTGGCGCGGGATGCCGCGCCAGGTAAGCGGGCGATGTGACGACTGCCATCCGGAGTGCGGGGCCGACGCGCAACGCGACCATGTCCTTCTGCAATTTCTCTCCGAGTCGGATGCCGGCATCGAAGCGGTCCGCCACGATGTCGCGAAATCCGTAATCGATGACGACCTCCACAATTGCGTCCGGATATGTCTCGCAGAACGTGTCGAGCACGGGCCGGATAACGGCCTCGTAAGCCTGCCTTGTCGCGGTGATGCGGACGGTACCGACGAGCTGGTCGCGTGCCTGGCCCAGCTCGCTCAACGTGGCATTGATGGCCTGTAACGCCGGCTCGAGTGTCAGCAGTAGCTTCTCGCCTGCCTCCGTCGGCGCGACGCTGCGGCTTGTCCGTCCAAGCAATACGATGCCGAGCCGCTGTTCGAGCCGCTTGATTGTATAGCTCAGCATCGAATTCGACACCCCAAGCTCGGCCGCCGCGCGCGTGAAACTCCGTGTTCTCGCAACCGTCGCGAAGGCGGACAGGTCGTTAAGGCTTCCTCGCGCGATCTTTCCATTAGATTGCATGACTCGTTCGAATTGTGCGGGATGATTGAAAGGATATGCGTAACTAAAATCCAGTCAAGGTGCTGCGGCAGTCCGCTGTGGCACGGGATGCCGGTTCGTGGACGACGGCGAACGCGGCGAACGAACGGAGCGAATATGTTGAAGAAAAATGCGGTGTGGCTGATCACAGGATGTTCGAAAGGGCTGGGACGGGCATTGGCCCGATGCGCGCTCGAGTCGGGGTATCGCGTGATGGCAAGCGCGCGAGATACGGCAGCCCTTGGGGACCTCGGCCGCGAGTATGGCGACGCTGTCGCGACCGTCAGGCTCGACGTGACCCGCCCGGAGCAGGCAGAGGCCGCCGTTGCCGCCGCTCACGAACGGTTCGGCGCCGTCGACGTGCTCGTCAATAACGCCGGCTACGGATATCTGGCCGCGATCGAAGAGGGCGAGGACAGCGATGTCAAGGCGATGTTCGAGACGAATGTCTATGGAACCTGGAACATGATCAAGGCGGCCCTGCCTGGCATGCGCAGTCGCCGGGCAGGGCATATCGTCAACATCAGCTCGGTTGGTGGCCTGACAACGTTCCCGGGCGTAGGCTTCTATCACATGACGAAGTTTGCTGTCGAAGGACTCTCCGAGACCTTGGCGAAAGAGATCGGTCCGCTAGGCCTCGGCGTGACGGTTGTCGAACCGGGCGCATTCAGGACCGATTTCCGGGGCGCATCGATGAAACAGTCCGGCATGCGCCTTGAAGATTATGCGAGCACGGCCGGCAAGACTCGTGACAGCGTGCTCACTGGGCACGGAAAACAGCAGGGCGATCCAATGCGCGGCAGTCGAGCCATCATCGCTGCGCTGGAATCGGATCAGCCGCCGCTGCATCTCGTCATCGGAGGCGATGCGCTCGATCTCGTCCGCGCCAAGCTCGACGACCTGCAGCACGACTTCGACACGTGGGAGCATCTTACGAGAAGCACGAATTACGAGGCTTGAGGGAACGCGCGCGGACGCACCCGGCCCGGCTGATCCGGTGCCTCCGTGCGAGATGATGACCATGCACGTTAGTCCAAACGAGACGTTGGCAATACAGACGTGTCGGCGGAGGAACAGAAAATGGGTCGAGTTGCGCATGAATTGCCACTGCCGCCGCAAATGCGAGGGCGTTCGGTGGATGCAGATGACTTTTCGTCCGAGTTAATTATCTCGGGCGGGGAGATCGCGTGCTATGGATCGACGGTCGACTACGATTACAAAGAGACCGCGAACTAGGGTGGCGCGCTTACCGTCAGCCTCGGTGTTGACGACCAATCGCGGATCGACAGCTTTCAGCGTGAGAACATCACTAACCTTGTGATTACGCCTGAAGGAGACTTCCTCGTCTCAAACGTAAAGTTTGGCGTGCGTTTCGTACGCTCCTCGTAGTGGCTGTCAGGCGGCGGCTTTGACGCGTGCACCGGACGTTCGGAAAAACGCCGCGACTGTCCCCGTAGGGTTGAGCCGAGCCTCTTGCGACCCGAAGCAGCCCTTGGACCCAACCGGACCCGTTTGGCCGCTTGCGAGATACAACGGCCGTTCGTTGAGTCGCGGTGAGCGGAGGCCAGTTCGAAGAGAGGCGACCACTTGGCGAACAGACCCTGGCGAGTTCGCGGTTTGCGATGAGCTTCAGGTGCTGCCCTGAAGCGCCAAGCCTCGGGCTTCGTCGAGAATCCATGTCGCAAATGCCTGCAGTGGCCCCGCACTCAATTCGATTGGCTCGGGAAGAACGAGGCTGAAGTTTTTGGCGACCCCTTTACCCACCGGCCAGGGCGCAACCAAACGGCCTTGTTCAAGCTCTGTCCCGATGTAAAGGCGCGGCACCAATGCCACGCCCAAGCCGGCTAGCGCCGCCTCAATCAGCATGGAATGGAGATCGTAACGGGCACCGATCGCAGAGTTGGTCAGCACGATGCCGGACTCTTGGGCATAAAGCTGCCAGGCGTCCGGATTTTGCCGCCTGTGAAGGCGTGGCAGTTCATCCAGCGGCGTGTTCGCGCCGGCGTCCTCGAGGAGCGCCGGACTGCAGACGGGCACCAACACCTCCTCGAGCAGGTGATGCAAATGCATACCCGCCCATGCGGGATGCTCGAAGTGAATGGCTGCGTCGAAACCGCTACCTGCAAGAAGGAAGGGGTCCATCCGTTCTGCGATATGCACGGTGATGTTCGGGTGCTTGTCCTGAAAGCACTTCAGCCGGGGGATGAGCCAACGCGTTGCGAAGGTCGGAATGGCTGCGATATCGATGCTCGCGCCCTCGATGGGCTGCCCCATCAGATACAGGCTGTCGCGTTCCAGCCGATCGAGACTCTCACGAACCTGCACTGCGTATCGCGTGCCATTCGGTGCAAGCCGCACGCGATTTCCGACTCGCTCGAATAGTGCAACACCCAAAAACGACTCCAACCGAGCAATCTGACGACTGATGGCGCCCTCAGTGAGCGCCAATTCCTCAGCGGCGCGGGAGAAGCTTCCGTGTCGCGCCGCTGCCTCGAAGGCCAGGAGCGCCGAGTTGCTTGGGATCTTGCGTCGCACTGGAATCTGGCCGAGGTATTGGATGGACGGCAACTTGAGTAAAAGTCACTGAAGGCTGACTTTATTTCGATTTCCACGGGGGAAACATCGGACTAGCATTACTTTACCGCAATGAAAGTGGCGCTTGCAGCGAGATGCGCATCCGCCACCAAGGACAATCCGATGATCTACACCGTGGAATGCAGCTTCGCCGATCCCACCAGCGAGGCCGAATGGAACAACTTCTATAGTCTCGAAAAGCTGCCTGCTCTTATCTCGGTGACTGGCTTTCACACGTCGCAGCGCTTCAAGGCGACAAGCGATGGTTGCCCTGTCTACCTGGCCGTCCACACGATCGACAGTCTCGACGTTCTGACGGGAGACGAATATCGCCGCAAGGGCGGCGGTAATTTCGCAAGGTGGCAGCAACACATCACCGACTGGCATCGAAATCTCTACAGCGATATTGGTATGGCACCCGCGGTCAACGCCGACGAACTGCTCGCGCTGTGCGCAAGCGGCCCCGATTCGCTGATCCGAATGGGCCTCGACCCGTTGGCCATGCAAGCAGTTGCGCTGGAGAAGTTTCCGGAACGTCGTTGGCTCGCAAAACTGCGTCTGGGCGACGCCCGTCTTTTCGAGGGTCTTGAGGGCGTTCACCTTTACGCGCCGATGACGGAACAACTGACCAGCGCTCGAACGGCTTCGACCGCGCAGGAAAGATAGTCAGCGATGCCAAACGTCACGTTCTACTTTCACGCGGGGAAAGTGCCGTCCGACGAACAGCTTGCCGACCTGTCCGACGACTGTGTCCGACTCTGCACTAACGTACTCGAAGCAGAACTCAAAAACGTTCACGTCGTCTATGTGGACGTTCGGCATGGGCACGGACATCCCGTTTTCGTGGAAGTCCAATATCGCCTTGAGATGTTTCGCACGCCGGCAGTAATGAACTGGTTCATGGAAGCGCTCGAGAGCGCCATCGCTTGCCGCACAGGTTTCACGGCGCGCATCCGTTGTTTCGGCTACGCCGCGTCGAACATTCACGCCCGAAATTAATTGGTCTGGAGAAGCATGGTGCCCACCCTTACGTTTCCGAGTCAGCAAGTCGGCGACTTCACGATTACCGCCATCAGCGATGGCTATCTCACGGCCAGCCTCGACTACCTTTCGAATATCGACGTCGCGGAGGCCGCCAGAATGCAGGGCGACGCGGGGCAGAAGGAGCCCGCTGCCGTACATATCAACTGCTACGTGGTGCGCGGAGCGGGCCGCACCGTGCTTATCGACAGTGGCGCTGGTGGGATCAAGCAATGGGGCGGTCGCCTGAAGCCCAATTTATTGCTTGCCGGAATCGAACCGTCCACGATCGACACCGTCCTGCTCACACACGCCCATCCTGACCACGTCGGGGGGCTGCTGGATGCCGCCGGAGAGACGGCCTTTCCGGACGCACAGCTTGTCGTTCACGAGCGAGAGGTGACGTTCTGGCAGGACGACGGCAATCTGGCGCGAGCCAGCGAGCGGGCGCGCGGAAACTTCCTTATCGCGCGCCGAGTGTTCGACTGCTACAGCGACACGCTCCGTACTTTCGACGATGGGGATGTGCTTCCCGGTATCCGGGCGATGTCACTTCCGGGACACACCGACGGGCACACCGGCTATCTCCTCGAATCCGGCGATACGGGTCTGCTGGTTTGGGGAGATGTGGTTCACTTTCCTCACATTCAAATTGAGCGGCCGGATGTATCGATTGCGTTCGATCAGGACGCGTCTTTGGCCGCGACCACACGAGCCCGGCTTTTGGACCAGGTTAGTTCCGAGCGGCTTCTGATCGCCGGCATGCATTTGGGCGAAGCCGGTTTCGCGCGGATAACGCGAACGAGGGGGAAATACGGTCTGCTTTACGGGGCCGAAGCGTGAGCCCTGGCGGTCGCTGACTGTGGGGCGCTTGCTGTAGACGTTCGGCCGGCGCTTGACGAAGCACCCTGGGTGACGTCCGCCAGTCTGACTTGTCGGACCCGTGACGTACGACTGTTGCCGAGGCTGAAGCTGTCGTTCGAAGGGCAAACCGCTGAGATGGGCGACCGTCGCTTCCTGGCGACCTCTAACCGATCACGTCGCCAAATGGTCATCCACAGCCCCAAGAGGCTTGTGTCGCGCTGGATCAGAGCGCGGCCTTCAGGTCCGCCAGCGTCATCATGACGGTCATCGGTGCAAGCGGCGAGACCTCGAAGCCCAGCGCGAGATAGAAGCGGTGCGCGTCCTGGTTGAGCGCGTGCGCGATGACGCCGCGAATCCCTATTACGTCCGCTGCCTGCGCGATGCGCGCGCCGGCATCGCGCATCAGTGCCCGAGCCACGCCTTTACCCTGCCAAGCCCGATCGACGGCCAACCGTGCGAGCACGACCACGGGGATAGGATCAGGCATGTTGCGGCGGAAACGGCCTGGCGCCGCGTCGACATCGACAGCGCCCGAGGCGAGCGCGTAGTAGGCGATCACTCCCGCATCGTCGCAGACGACGAAGGTACGCGTGGCGCCGCTCGCTTGGTTCTTGAGCGCGCGACGCCTCAGCCATTCATCGAGGCTCGGTTCCCCCGACTCGAAGGCTTTGAGCACATGGTGGCTATAGAGGGGCTCTGGTGCGCGCAGCGTCATGTCGCTCCGCTGGGAGCGTCCCAGGGTGCGGGTGTGCGCATGGTGCGTTTGAGGCGCTCGTTCGGCGCAGGCGCAGCGTCGAGGCGCGCCATGAACTCGGCGAAGACCTCGGGTGTCGCTCGGACGAGCGCCGTCTCGACAAGCGTTTCCTCAGCCGCGGCGCGCGCTGCCGCGAGAATGAAGTCGGTGCGCGTCTGGCCCCGAGCAGCAGCGGCCCGGTCGATCAGATTGCGCTCGTCGGACGTGATTCGCATGTTGAGCGCCTCGCGCTTTGGAGCGACAGCGTGTGGGGTAGGCATAGAGGCCTCCCTGAAAAACTGAAGAAGGCTAGAGTATAACAGAATCGTAATGACTGCGTCATTACGGCAAGATGGCGATGCTGCCGACTGGAGAATTCAGGGCTCCGGGGGAACGGCGGATGCGGCCTCCCTCCCATGCACCCATGGCACTGTCGATACGGCTGAAAATAAGGGGGAAAGTCAGCCCGGCCCGACGCGACACCGTCTCGCGGGCTCCCGCGGCACGACGACACCCAGGCGACAGGTTCCGACCCACAAGAGACGTAGAACCCGGCGCTATCTGTGCGACCGTGTTGAGCGGTACAACGGTCATCCCTCTATCTGCAGCGGCCACCACATCCCTAGCCGACTGAGTAACTGCCAGAGCGGCGCCATCCACGGGGGCACTCGCTTAGTCGCATGCGATCGTTCGGTAAATCCCAAAAAGCCTGCGTGAGCGGCTCGGAGCGAGCAGAGCCGCCCCATTCTTGCTTCAGTTGACGGTCGCCCGCCAAAGCCGCGCAAGCTCATGAGCGGGACCGCAGGCGTGTCCGGTGGCGGCCTTAACTCGGGCTCGTCATCGCGCGACGACGAGCCCTGGATTCCGCGATGGCTACTCTTCGAGCAAACACGCATTCAATTGCTCCAGTATCGACCAGCAAGGAATTGGCATCTTCACGACCTGGGTTGCATCGCCGCCCCGTTTCACCCACGAACTGGTGACAACCCGCGACGCCTTGCGATCGATCCTGTAGTCGGCCGTGTAGATATTGCCCAGCATGGCCACAAGCAGCGTCCCGTCCGCACACGGGTATATATTGGCGACCTCGGGGCGATTGAACTGCGTGTCGAAATCGTGATAGATCCACGACGGACGCGCGATCTTGCCTCTTCGGCATTTGAGCATAGAGGCATGCGTCGCGCACGCGATGCCCCCCTTTCCGAATAGCCACACATAGTGAGCATCGACCTCGATCGCGTTGTAGCTCGTCCAGCCTTCTGGACCTTCCACGGTGAACGGCTCAGCCTGTTCCGCCACATACAACCGATTTGTGTTGCGGATCCCGCCATACGTGAGCACCGAGTTCTGTTTGCGCTGGTTGTGGCCGGTCAGGGCGTCGCCGTCCGGGTCATCCGATAAAGCACTCGCAGGAACATACACGGAGCGAATTTCCGCAAGGTCGGCCCGATTAAGCTGGATGTTCAGCCGGGTGCTCTTCCCGTCTTTCCCGATCGTGTAGTAATTCACGTAGCGCGCACGGCCCATGTCCCTGTTCTCGACCACAAGCGAAACGAGCGTCTTGGGGGGCGTGTCTTCGATACCGAATGTGCCACCGTTGAACGCAAGCCCGCTGACGTCGAGGTATGTTTCCGGGTGACTCACACCCTGGAAATCGTCGCCGATCACGGGACCGGTGTCGGACAGGTTGCCACTAACAGAATCGAGAAGAAAGTGCGAAACACGGGACGGCCCGTCCTCTACCGCCAGAAGTTCATATTGGGGGGTGAACGAGTCAATCTGGGCCTTGGGGGTGTGGATGGAGAGGCTACCAAGCCAACCGGTGTTGCTCTTATAGTCCCACGCGAGAGGGGCGGCTTTGCCGTTACCCCGGGCGACATACAGTCCAAGACCGGTCCCGCGACGTCCGACGCGCAGGTAGAGTCCACGCTCACGCGCAACAGGCCGCACGGCTGTCACGATCTTGAGCATTTCCTTTTTATCCGCTTCCCACGAAGCGGGAAGTACTTTCACGAGTGCCGCAAGATAAAGCACGGCTTCATGGCACCGACTCCGGACCTCATCGGAAAGAGGGCTTGTCTTGTTCTCCTTTCGAGTAGCGGCCAACACCGCCTCCAGTTTTTCTCGACTGATCATGCAACTGAGCATCGTGTTTGCTGTCAGCAATTCGATATAAGTCTGGCACCACACGCCGAGGACTTCAGGCCATCCGTCCTTGCTCTGATTCGACGGCTTCTTGAGATATGCCGCCACTTTCCAGTTCAAGAAAACCGGGACATCGAGTTTCGCCTGATCCCTCCCAAGTCCCCAACCGAGTGCGATTAACTCCGTCAAGAAAGCGTCGGCTTCGGTCTCGTTCGTGAGGGGCATGCCCAGAATTTCGTCGATGCTTCCTTTCGCGATCTTCCGACGCCGGTACTCGCATGTGCCGCCCGTCAGCGACTTTTCGGCATATTTCGTTGCCAGCGTCAAACTCGTATCGCTGCCGATCTTCTCCACCTGGTAGGGCTTTGTCGGCGCCTCCGAATTGAACGTGAGCCACTGACCGACTTCGACGGTCGTGCTGAAGTTCGTACCGATTCCGACGACATTTTCTGAATCATTTGCCAGGGAGACCGTACCGGGGAGCGCGACTGCCGCCATCCACTTCTTCTCACCCTCGCATTTCGAACGCAACGACGATGTGTAGCTGCTGATACTGTGACCGAAACCCTTGATCGACTCGATCTCCTCGTCGGTCTTGAGCTGATCCAGCATCTTCTGGATCTTGCTTTCAAGCGAGGGCTGCTGCGGCGCGAAAAAACTGAGAATCTGCGCCACAACCGAGAGCAGTGCGCCGATCAATACACCGACGGGCCCGCTCGTTGCCGTCGCTGCGGTCAAAATCGGGAGTACGCTCGCGCAGATGCTCATCATCGACGCGGAGGCCGAGATATAGTCGCCCTTCTTGAACGCCTTGTCGGCTGCGTAAATGCCATTCACGAGAGCCGGGAGGTTCTTTGCGATGGAGTCGCTGAGGTCTTTGTAGCGAGCGGATGTTTTTCCCTTTTCCACTGCCAACTCATATTGCGTTTGGATTCGCTCGATACTGCTTTCCAAATTCGACTTGTCGACAGGGTCCATGCCAACCAGTTTCAAGTCCAAGAGCAAATCGATTTGCGCTTTAATTTGTTGCTCTGCAGGCGTAGGCATGATGGGGTCCTCGTCTTGAATGTTGAATACAACAGTGGTGTTTTCTGCGCATGGCTCTCGATCAGGCGGTCTGCCAGGCTCAGAGAATCGAGCGGCCGGCTTGTGAGCTCAACCGGCCGCATAGGCCAGATCAGAACTGATACCCGACGCGGAGGTTGCCCTGCTGCGCCGATGCGTGCGTGGTGTTGATCACCGTGTCGTAGCTGAGCGAGACATCGAGGTTTTTCAGCGGATGCAGCGTCATGCTCGCACCCGCCGTGAGATATCCGCGCGGAAAGCTCGTTCCCGGCGCGACGAACACCGTGCCGTCTTGCGCCGCCACGTTAATCGCGCGATTCGCGTCGAGCAGCTCGCGTGCATAGCCCAAACGCAGTTCCGCGTTGACCGGCTTCAATGCATCGCCGAATGCCCGGTCGACAGTCACACCCACATACGGTTGCAGGCTGTGTACGTTATCCGTGCCGACATTCAGATCCTGCCCGCCGGCGCCGCTTTCGCCAAAACCATTCGCATGGAAGTACGCATAGCGCAGCCCGGCACGTGGGGTCACCGTCACGCTACCGAACGTCATCGGCAGGCTCGCCTGGGCGCCCGTGCTGAACTCCTGGCCCATGTGATCGCCTTCAGCCGTGGTGGCGGCGCCGAATGGCCGCTTCTGCGACAGGAAGTCGAGCCCCGCACCCAACGTAGCGGCAAGGTTCACCGGTCCGACATTGCGGGTACCGTACAGCGCCGCGCGTAGCGTATCGGTCGTGCCGGAATCGCCTGTGTTCTGCTCGTTGATGTCCGTGTGGTCGTAGCCGATCGCCACGCCTGCCGTGCCCGCGCCGAAGCGCTTGTCGAGGCCCGCAAGGAACCCATAGCGGTTGGCCTGGAAGCCGGGTTCGCCATGGGTGCCGCCGACCTTCGTCCAGCTTCCTGTCGCGTTGATCCAGCCATAGGGCTGCGCGGCCGTGGCCCGCGAGACCTGAACCATACGATCGAGCAGCGCCGTGCCCTGCGCCTGCGCGCCAAGAATGGCCGACGTGCCCACGGCTGTGTAGATGCTGGTGTTGGTCGGCGCGATCACCAACGGGTCCGCCGGGGTGAATGGCGCACTCAGCACGAGATCGACTGCATTGGCACCGTAGTCGAGCGATGGCGTCAGGGCGCCGAGGTTCGATGCGCCAGCGCTCGTGACACTGGCGAACTTGCCATTGATGCTGTTGGCCGACACCAGCGTGTAGGTCTTCGCCGAGTAAGTGCCCGGATCGTACGTAATCGCCAGCGTGCCGGCGAGCGCCGCGCTGCCGCCCACCTTCAGTTGCGAGGCCTGCGTCGGGCTGACCTCGATCGCAAGCGTCGCGTTGCTGGCCTGCGTGTAGTTTCCACCGACAGTCAGCGTGCCAATCGAGCCGCCCGGCATCACCACGCCCTGGTTGCTCACGTCGCCCGCCACCGTACCATGACCGCGCAGCGTACCCGCTGCATCAACGGAAACATTCCCGCCCAGCAACGCCGAAGGCGTATTGATGTCGCCCACTTCAAGCAGGCCAGCATTCACCTCGGTCGTGCCTGTGAACGACGAACTGCTGCCGT
This sequence comes from Paraburkholderia silvatlantica, assembly GCF_003096715.1. Classification (GTDB taxonomy): domain Bacteria; phylum Pseudomonadota; class Gammaproteobacteria; order Burkholderiales; family Burkholderiaceae; genus Paraburkholderia; species Paraburkholderia silvatlantica. The sequence goes on along the minus strand of NZ_QEOL01000011.1, from coordinate 10,963 downwards.
CCAGGATCAACGTGCCGCTACCTTGCTTGACAAGCGTACCTGACCCGCTAAACGTACCGGAGAAACTGCCGATCGCGCTGGAGAGCGTCAGCGACTGGCTGCCGAGTTTCACGCTACCCGTGCCCGAGAGATTCTGGATCGTTGCACCGGCCGTCGTTGCCGAGATATCCAGGGTGCCGTTGGCTGTGACGCTGCTCGATTGTGCGATGCTGCCTGTCCCGGACAGGAGTAACGCGCTGTCGCGATCGATGGTCGTGACACCCGCGTAGGTATTCGTTCCCGACAGCGTTTCATTGCTGCCCGACAGGGTAAGGCCACCGGCTCCCGATATCGCGCCCCCGAACGACCCGGAACCCGTTAGCACCAACCCGGCAGCACCCACCGAGACCGAACCTGTCCCCGACAGGCCGCCCATCGACCCGGAAATCTGGAGATTGCCAAAATTCACGACATTGCCTAGCGCAATATTGTTCCCACTCGACAGGATGAGCGTTGCAGCGTTGCCGATTGTCGTGGTACCCGTGTAGGTGTTCACGTTCGTAAGCGTTTCGGTACCCCCGCCAATCGTTAATCCACCGCTGCCGGAGATTACGCCGGAGAAGGTGCTGTTAGCGTTCGAGAGCGTCAGCGTCTGGCCGCCCAGTACGACATTTCCGCTACCCGACAAGCTCTGGATCGATGTACCGCTGGTACCGGAAATATCCAGCGTGCCACTGTCGGCGACGCTGGAATTTGCCACACTGCCGGTACCGGATAGTGCGAGGGTCGCGCCGCCGTTGATGCGCGTGCTGCCCGTGTACGTATTCGCGGCCGACAGCGTGAGCGTACCGCCGCTTTGCTGCACCGTGCCGTTGCCTGAAATGGCACCGCCAAACGTTACGTTATCCGAACGATTGAATGCGAGTGTCCCATTGTTGGTCACGCTGCCCGAGATTGAGCCGGTTGCGCCACCACTGCCGATCTGGAGCGTACCGTTGCTGATTGTCGTGCCGCCCGTATAGGTGTTGGTACCCGAGAGCGTCAGCGTGCCCGTGCCGCTTTGCGTCACCGAACCGCTGCCGGAAATGACGCCGCTATAACTCGAATTGGCCGACTGACCGAAAATCAGCGCACTGCTATTGGCGATGTTGCCGCTCAGGTTCGACGTATCACCCGTCAGATCAAGGGTGCCGCTGGTGATCGTCGTCGTACCTGAATAAGCGTTGGCACCCGAGAGCGTCAGCGTGCCCGTGCCGCTTTGCGTCACCGATCCACTGCCGGAAATGACGCCGCTATATCTCGAATTGGCCGACTGACCGAAAATCAGCGCACTGCTATTGGCGATGTTGCCGCTCAGGTTCGACGTATCACCCGTCAGATCAAGGGTGCCGCTGGTGATCGTCGTCGTACCCGAATAAGCGTTGGCACCCGAGAGCGTCAGCGTGCCCGTGCCGCTTTGCGTCACCGATCCACTGCCGGAAATGACGCCGCTATATCTCGAATTGGCCGACTGACCGAAAATCAGCGCACTGCTATTGGCGATGTTGCCGGTCAGGTTCGACGTATCACCCGTCAGATCAAGGGTGCCGCTGGTGATCGTCGTCGTACCCGAATAAGCGTTGGCACCCGAGAGCGTCAGCGTGCCCGTGCCGCTTTGCGTCACCGATCCGCTGCCGGAAATGACGCCGCTATATCTCGAATTGGCCGACTGACCGAAAATCAGCGCACTACTATTGGCGATGTTGCCGGTCAGGTTCGACGTATCACCCGTCAGATCAAGCGTGCCGCTGGTGATCGTCGTCGTACCCGAATAAGCGTTGGCACCCGAGAGCGTCAGCGTGCCCGTGCCGCTTTGCGTCACCGATCCGCTGCCGGAAATGACGCCGCTATATCTCGAATTGGCCGACTGACCGAAAATCAGCGCACTACTATTGGCGATGTTGCCGGTCAGGTTCGACGTATCACCCGTCAGATCAAGCGTGCCGCTGGTGATCGTCGTCGTACCCGAATAAGCGTTGGCACCCGAGAGCGTCAGCGTGCCCGTGCCGCTTTGCGTCACCGATCCGCTGCCGGAAATGACGCCGCTATATCTCGAATTGGCCGACTGACCGAAAATCAGCGCACTGCCATTGGCGATGTTGCCGCTCAGGTTCGACGTATCACCCGTCAGATCAAGGGTGCCGCTGGTGATCGTCGTCGTACCTGAATAAGCGTTGGCACCCGAGAGCGTCAGCGTGCCCGTGCCGCTTTGCGTCACCGATCCACTGCCGGAAATGACGCCGCTATATCTCGAATTGGCCGACTGACCGAAAATCAGCGCACTGCCATTGGCGATGTTGCCGCTCAGGTTCGACGTATCACCCGTCAGATCAAGGGTGCCGCTGGTGATCGTCGTCGTACCTGAATAAGCGTTGGCACCCGAGAGCGTCAGCGTGCCCATGCCGCTTTGCGTCACTGAACCACTGCCGGAAATCGTTCCCGAGAAAGTCCAGTTATCTGAGTGGTTGAACTCCAGCGTACCTCTGTCCATCAGGTTACCTGCGAGCGATGCGCCCGCGCCGCCGTTTCCAATCTTCAACGTACCACCCGCAGCAATGGTCGTACCGCCCGTGTAGGTGTTATTACCGGTCAGGATCGTCGTGCCGCTACCGTTCTGGCTAACGCTGCCAGTTCCGCTGATGTTGGCCGAGATCGTGGACGTATTCGTCTGGTTGAAATTGATCTGGCCGTTGTTCACGAGGCTGCTCAGTCCGGTGATCGTGCCGCCCGTCGTGTCATTGACCGTTGCATCACCAAGGTTGAACGTCCCGTTGCTGTTGATGGTGAACGATGCGCCAGCGAGGTTCAGCGTGCTGCCACCCCCCAGATTGAATATGCCCGTGCCGCCTGCGCCAGCACGGCCAAAGCTACCGGAGGTACCGGCATATCCACCCAGGACGAGCGATCCCGTAACGTTGGCCGTCGAATTTCCCGTTACGGTCACCGTACCGGTACCGCCTGCACCACCGCTGCCAGAGTTGTTCGTGACACCACCGCCACCGCCGTCCCCCCCCACCAGCAGGGTCGTCGCAGAAAGTGTCGCACCACTGTTAAGGGTGACCGTGCCAGCACCGCCGGCACCACCGGCACCAGCGTCGATGCCAGCACCACCACCACCACCACCCACCTGGAAGGTGGTCGCAGTCACTGTTGCAGTGCTACCAATGGTGACCGTACCAGCACCACCAGAACCGCCCGAGCCGCCATCAGCACCACCACCGCCACCGCCGCCTCCAACCAACATGCCAGAGGTTAGCGTCAATCCGATGCCATTACCGGTAACGGTGAGAGAGCCGACGGTGCCTGTACCGCCGTTGTTACCGAAGCTGGCACCGCCACCGCCACCGCCACCGACTCCGGCGTAGCTATAGCTGTTGGATTGGCTTGAGCCAGTGGAAATGGTGTCCGGGCTTGTTACCGTCGCGAGGGTTCCAACTCCCGTCCCGGCACCCGCATTGCCACCTGTACCATTCGTTCCATTGCCACCGATCGCCCCGCCTGAATCTCCACCGCCCCCATTGCCGGTCGTATCACCGCTACCACCGGCCGAGCCGCCACCGTTGCCGCCAATGTCGCCGAAACGGGTCGCGTAGAGGTCAATGTTACCGCCGCCGCCGCCGCCGAAGCCGCCACCGCCACCGCCCCCATAAACCGTGCCGAAGACGCCGCCGTTGGAGCCTCCCCCGCCGCCGCCGCCGAGGCCACCAGCGCCGCCGGCGTTGCCGCCCGTGGTGCTGGTGCCGCCGGTTCCTCCGCTACCGACTAGCAGAGACACCTGGGCATAAACCCCCTCCATTGGCGACAGCATTCCGCAAACCAGCAAGCCAACGGTTGCCACGGCCTTGCTCGATGTCTTGCCCCGTGATCGGGCCAGTTCTGATGCAACTTGCCACACCCTGTGTGTGGAGTTCCAAACCACCCGGTACGCCTGATTCATTTTTATCTTTCCCCGATACCTGCCGTGCACGCCGTTATGCCGCCAAATCCGTTTTAAAAATTCAGAAATCCCCGATTGGCGGACGGTAACGCATGGGCTCGGTCGAGGTAAATACTGCAAATGCAGTAGTCACCCACGCGCCTTCACGCAGGCTACATCTCGATCAGCGCCCGCATTTCGTGCGGATCGAGCGGCTTGTGCATAACGCGATATCCGTTCGACGAAGCGGCATTGATTCCTTCGGTCGAGGTATCGCCGGTAATGATGATCGCCGGTATCGGGCGCCCGATCGAGTCGGTTATCGCCCGGATGACGTCGACACCCGTCACGTGCCTCGCCAGCCTGTAATCGGTCACGACAAATTCCAGCAGGGAGCCATGTGACCTGGCTACCAACATTACCTGTTCCAGAGATTGCGCCGTGACAACGGTGTGTCCCCAGGCTCCAAGCAGGGTCTCCATGCTGCCCAGCACGTCACGATCGTCGTCCACGACCAGGATCGTCTTCTTTGGGCCGCCGGAGACCGCCGGTGCCTGTTGCACTTGCTCGCCGGTCCCGGATGGACGAATGTTTTGCATGACCGGCAGCCTGATGGAAAAGAGCGAGCCGCGTCCAGGCCGCGAGCGCACCTGGACACTCGCACCGAGCAGGGTGGCCGTTCGCTGCACGATGGCGAGGCCTAGCCCCAGGCCCTGTTCCCGATCACGCGCTGCATTGTCGACCTGATAGAACTCCCTGAAGATACTGGGCAGTTGATCGGATGCGATTCCGATGCCGGTGTCGAATACCTGGACCTCTACGTCCGCGCCGCGGCGCCGGCAAGCGACGAGGATGCCTCCATGGTTCGTGTAACGCACCGCGTTCGACACCAGGTTGGTCAGGATATTGCGCAGGAGAACTGCATCGGTATCCAGCCAGATTGCGGTCGGGCGAAATCTCAGTGTCAGCCGTTTCGCTGAGGCGGCGCTGAGAAACTGGCTTTCCAGCGCGTCCAGTTCCTGCTGAAGTGGAAAACAGCGCGGCTCGACTTCGATCGCCCCCGCATCGAGCCGTGAGACGTCCAGCAATACATTCAGCAACTGACACATGCCTTTCAGCGCCGTCTGCAGGCGTTCGGCGATCTCATCGAGCGCCGCGCGCCCGATGGTCGGTGCCCCGGCCATGGCGCGCAGCGTTGCGATGTAGAGGCCCAACGCATGGGCGGGCTGACGCAGGTCGTGGCTCGCGGCAGCCAGGAATTGCGATTTGCTGCGGTTGGCGATCTCGGCTCGCTCCTTTTGCTCGGTCAGTTGCCGGATCAGGCCAACGTTCTCGAAACGCAACAACACGGCGTCGCGCACCGTCCGTTGCAGGGTCCGGCTGAATGCGATGTTGACTCCCAGCAGGAACAGCGAAAGGAATCCCAGCACGGAAAACAGCGGCGTGCCATACATGAAGGAGCGAATGGCGAACGGCAGCACGGTCGGCACGGCAAAGCCAAGATAGGTCGGCCACCAGCAGGACAGCGAAGCAACCGATCCCCCCGTCATGCCGGCCAGCACAATGCAGGTCAGTACTGTCACGACGGTGTTGTCCGGCGCAAAGAACAGAATCCCCATGGAGCCCCACAGGCAGCCGGACATGGCCGAGAAGAACATGTATCGCCGGACGCGACGCATAGCTGTCGCGACAGGGTGCTCAGGCGCTCGACCATCGCGCCACACCATCACGATCCGCATGCCGGTCAGCACATAGATGGCAGTCGCCCACGCCAGCAGATCGCGTCGCAGAACCTCGTTCCACAGCAGAAGTACCGTCAGGCTGACCACGGCGATATTGCCGAAAAGGATAGGCGGCGACTGACGATATAACGTGTTGACCAGCGCCAGGCGCACATTGTCGCCATATTCGTGAGGTATTCTGTTTGCCATCTTGAACACGCGCGTCTGATCTTGTGTAACGTCAGGTTCTCGGGAAACCCGTTACGCCGCACGATGCGCCGCACCGGCGATTGCTCGGCATTGTCGCAAAAGAATGAGATATCGAGTGGCCCCAGAAAATGGTGAAAGAAAAATGAAAAAAATCGTGCTTGCCGAAGATCACGCCATGATTCGCGACGGTATGAAGCTGCTACTAATGACGAGGAGCAGCTGGTGCGTGGTGGGCGAGACAGGAGACGGGCGGATGGTCGGTCAGCTCGTGCGCGATACACAGGCGGACCTGTTATTGCTGGACCTCGATTTGCCGGGCTGCCGGGGCATCGAGCTGGCGCAACAGATCAGGGGCGAATTCCCGCAGACCAGAATTCTGGTCGTGACGGGCAACCAGAGTGCTTCCGAAGTCAGGTCTGCCATGGCGGCTGGCGTGGACGGGTACACGCTCAAACATGAAGACGGCGACGAACTTCTTCATGCGATTTCCCTGGTGCTGTCCGGCATCCGGTATGTGAGCAAGGCGCTCGCGCATACGCTGGAGATCGTGCACGACAGCGTTGCGCAATCGATCACGGCGCGGGAAAGGCAAATCCTCGTGCTGGTCGCCAAGGGACTTTCCAGCCGGGACATCGCTGAGAAACTGGATCTGAGCGTGCTGACGGTGCGCAAACACCGACAGAATCTGATGTCGAAATTGTCGTTGCACAACGTTGCCGAATTGACCGCCTACGCCATCCGGGACGGACTGGCCATGACACCGGCGGTTTCGTGACGCGCACGCGCCAGCCCCGCGGCTCACAGCGATTCGAACTCTGATCCTGTCCGCTCACGCACTCTTCGTGCAAAACCAGGCGGTCAGCCGTAGCACCCAGACACGCGTTGCGCTGCTGATGAGCAGCGAACCCGTCTTTGGTGCCTTGTTTGCAAGCGTATGGCTTGGGGAAAGGGCATCTTTGCTTACGCCAACTGGTGGCGGGGTGATCGTCCTTGCGTCCCTGCAGGCATCGATTAAGGGAAAGGATCGCCGCGATGGCGATGTCGTCCCGAATTTTGAAGAGCCGAAATGGCTAGCCCCTGATATACGAGCGCCGAGAAAGTTGGGCTTTGATGCTTTGAAAGCAGCGTTGGATGCAGAAGAAATCAGGAGATCCCTCGAAGGTCGGTTGGCAAACGCTGAGCGGCCGTTCGACCGTCCGTGTGCATTCGCCAGCGAGCGTCAGAAACTGGCCGATTGGGTGAAGTCGCCAACGGCCGCTTTATGGTGCTCCAGTCCGCAACACGCTGATTCTACTGACTGACCGCTGTGGGGAGGACCGGGCCCGATGGCAGACGCGGACGCGCCCGCTCTATCTCCGCAACGCAACAACGACTGTCAGCATCAGCCACGGAAGGCGCATGCGAAATATGAGAATCATATCGGCCAACCGTGTCCCCGCCTAGATTGTGATATTCGCCACTTATAAAAACGGAACTCGATCACCTTTCGCCATATTTGGAAGTGTCCGAACGCGATCAGCGCGAGGCTGTCGCCGCGATTGATCTCGGCGAGTGACGCGTGCCAAGGTGGGGTGTCGTTAGTCGTGTAGCGCGTGCGCCCTTGCCCTTGCATTCCGATCCTCCTTACCTTAAAGTAAGGAGGATCGGAGGTGTCACCATGACAGCAGCAACTATCACTTCAAAGGGCCAGGTCACGATCCCTGTGGACGTGCGGAATCAGCTTGGCTTGCAGTCCGGCGACCGGATCGAATTCAGCTTCAACGAGGCGACGGGCCGGTATGAGGTTTATCCGGCCACGCGGTCGCTTGCGTCCCTCAAGGGCATCGTGAAGAAGCCGGCGAAACCAGTGTCGGTCGAGGACATGAACCGGGCGATCGCCGAGCAGGGGGCATCCGCGCGATGATCGGACTGGACACGAATGTGCTGGTCCGTTATTTCGCACAGGACGATGCGGTGCAGTCGAAGAAGGCGACCGCGCTGATGGAATCCCTGTCGGCCGAGCGGCCGGGGTACGTTTCACAGGTCGCGCTGGTCGAGGTCGTGTGGGTGCTCGGGCGGTGCTACGGTGTCGAGCGCGAGCAGATGAAGGATCTCATCGACTCGATGATCGGCACCAAGGAACTGGTCATCGAAGGTGCGGACACGGTGCGAAAGGCACTTCGCGTATTCGTCGCATCTGCGAAAGCGGATTTCGTGGACTGCCTGATCGAGCGGTCCGGGTACGTAGCCGAGTGCGAGTACACCGCTACTTTCGACGTGACGGCCTCGAAGGTTGCCGGGATGCAGTTGATTAAATAAATCACGGCGCGAGCCGATAAACGGAAAACGATGGGAATTCTTCGATTGTTCGATCACATGATGGCGCGCAATGCCCCGATATCATATTTCGTTGTGTTGCTGGTCGCCGTGGCGTGCGGTGCGGACAAACGGACACTACGTCTGGAAGCTCTAGGAAAGCGCCGGCCTGGCTGGCACCCGGGAGAATTCATCATCCGTACGCGATAGCGAAAGATATCGCTAGTCCTGAAAAGAAATTGAACCGTGGTCGATTCATCGAACTTGTACGGCGCACGGCTGGCATGGGCATGACGCCCATGACGGCGAAAGGCTGGTTCAGGGCAAACGATAGTACAGATCTAACGCAAAAACCAATTGGTTATATGCTAAATCTTAATGCCGTGGGAAAGAACGTCCACATCAAAGTCGACGATCCCGAGGAGCGTTATACCGGCATTGTCGGCTCGGGACCCTTCGCGGAGAGGGAGGCCCTGCAGTGGGAATGGGTGGTGAGGTGGGATAATAGCTGGCCGCGCGACACGTCGCCAAACGAGCCGCAACTTTGGGACAGGTGGACGAAATATCTTGAGGTACCTCCGACTGGCAACGCACCCAGGCGTCCAGCCCGACGTTGTCGACGACGTCGGGAAAGAAAGTGAAGTGGTTGTGTCGCGATAAGAGAAGTGAGGCGTACGCACTCCGGTATGAATAGGAATGCTTACATGATCAGCGAGTAGAATTGCCCGGCCGCAGTTCGGATGTTTCGCTCGTCGTGCATCTGCCTTTTTCGAATCATGTGCATCAACTCGATGCCGGACAGAATGATGCGCGCGCACCGGAAACTCTTGAAACCCTTCATCGGCTTGACAATGCGTTTGACGGCACGATGGTCCTGGTCGGGTACCCCGCGCCTTGCGGCGCTTCGTTGCGTTGTCAGAGCCGTTCTTGATTCAGGCTCCTAGGTTCACCGGGTGACACCGGTGGTTCACTCCTTCTATGCGGCGCGAAGGGCGAACAACTTCTGTAAGCGACTTCGTGTCGCACCTCGATCAGGTTGTTGAGATATTTCGAGGATCAGACTTTCGTGTCCTCCGGCAGCACACCGTCGCTCTTCGTCTCCCGCACAGCACGGTGCGAGGCAGCATAGCCATCGAGCGTGATGGTCTTCGGTGGCTTGCCCTGATGTTTGATTGCCTTGCTGAAAAAGGCTTCGCGCGATCCCGAACACGCTGATTCGATCCATGATCATCTTCAGCATCGCTCACCTGTTGCCATGTATTCCGGTTAGTCAAAAATTAGATTGTGATTACAAGCTCGGAGTAGCGCCCTACGGTGTCATCATTGGTTAGCAATCGCAATGGCTCAGTAATGGCCTGCGCAACTAGTAGCCGGTCAAACGGATCGCGGTGAATATCGGGCAGATCGCGAACTGCGGCAGCGTGTGCCACCGTCACGGGCAGTTCGCGAAAGCCCGCTTCTTCCATGCGAGCTACTAGCTCATTCACGTCTGCGTCCAGCTTCCCGATTCCAGACTTGATTTCAATTTCCCAAATGCTCGCGGCGCTGACGAAAACGGCTTCTGCGCTCAACATGATGGCCTCGGCATTCTTCGTGAGTTGCTTGTCGCCGCTCATGGCCCAAAGGAAAATGTGGGTATCGATCAACAGGCGCATTACCGACCCTCAAATGTCGCCAAAACATCGTCGGGTAACGGCGCGTTGAAATCATCAGCAATCTTGATCTTCCCCTTCATCAGACCGAAGCGAAGTTTGGGCTTCTTCTCGACAGAAACAAGGCGAACCACCGGGGTTCCAGCCTTCGCGATAACAACCTCTTCTCCACTGAGGGCCGCCTCAATGAGGCGCGAAAGCTGCGACTTTGCCTCATGAATATTCACGGTTTGCATAGCACCCTCCATCGATGTGAGTCTAGTTTGGCTTAGCTAACACGAAAAAGCAATCGGCGCAGGCCTCATGGAACGTCGCAGAACATCTGCCTCAGCTTTCGATCGGACACGGCGAGATAGGGCAAACCGGGTTCTGTCGCACTAACGCGATCGCGTAGAGTCTGTCGAACCGCAACGCACGGCGAAGCATGATGGCAAAGACGAAGACGTCACGTCAAGTTCCGGACCAACGTCATGCTCGGCTTCAACCGGTTCAGGAACGCTGCAATCACTCTTGCAGGCATTGAGCTGATGCATCGCATTCGCAAGGGCCAATTCAACCCCGCGAAGCTCGGCCTCAAAGATACCGGTGCGCCCGTCGTCCGGAATGCTGTCCTGTCTGCTCGATAGGAATCCTCTCGATAGGCCTCATCTCTTCCAGACCACACCTATTTGCACCAGAGCCCTCGTGATCGGGTGAGCTCCTACGGAGACGGCCCAGTCGCCAGCGAGCGGGTTCGGCGGGCACGGGGTTCAGGGAAGACGACCGGTTGCGCAGATGGTCGGGCAGCAGATCGGCGTGCTCGCGCAGGCGATACGACGAGCCCTCGATCTGCACCACGATGGCGGAAGTCGGTGGGTGGCCTTCACCAAAGGCCTGCAACCCGTGAAACGCCCAAAACCCGGGCTTTTGCAGCCTCGCGCACAGCCTCTTCTACGTCAATCCCGCGCCGCCCGCCGAACTGTCCTCGTGCTCGCGCTGCAAAGTGTTTCCCGTTTGTCGGAAATATTTCCGGTAACAAAAAGACCCGTAATCCCCCAGGCATTGCGGGTCTCAGGGCCAGCCCTTTCAAGGTCTTGATCAAGATGTCCCGCCTTTAGCGCGTTTAAGCAGGCGAGCGGTACTGTGATGGGCACGGGCTACCGCGCCTTCGA